>NZ_FMBM01000001.1:628750-1257500 GCF_900094735.1 Saliniramus fredricksonii | reverse complement strand
CATGGCGAGCTGAAGCGCCCTGAACAATCGCTCCATCAAGCCCGTTCGCTCGAGGAAGAAGCCCATCAGCACGAAGAGCGGAATTGCCGCGAGCACCTCCTGCTGCATGATCCCGAATGTCTGGGAGACCATCAGCCGGAAGACCCGGTGTTCCATGCCCAAATAGCCGAAAACCACGGCGAGGAGCATCAGGGTAAAGGCGATCGGGAAGCCGATGAAGATGGTCACGAGGAGCAGGCCCAACATGATCAGGCCGAGATACTCGGTGGGAATCATCTCGAACATCATGGCCATCTCCCGTAGACAGCCGCATGCAGCGATTTCAGCAACTCGGATACTCCCTGCAGGATCATGAACGCTATGCCCAAGGGTATGGCCGTCTTGAAGGGATAGATCGGCGGCGCCCAGGGTGAATAGAAGCCACGTTCGAGCTGCTCCCAGGAACGCTCGGCGTAGATGTAGCTGGCGTCGAAGAACAGATACATGGCGGGGAAGAACAGCACCACATAGGCGATGGTATCAACCACGCCCTGCGTGCGCGGCGACCAGCGGTTATAGAGAAAGTCCGTGCGGACATGGCCGCCCTTGAGCAGACAATAGGCCGAGCCCAGCATGAACATCGAACCGTAGAGCATGTAGGTGATGTCGTAGGCCCAGATCGTCGGCGCCTCGAAGCCGTAGCGCAGGATCACATGGTAGACGATGGCGAA
Organism: Saliniramus fredricksonii; assembly: GCF_900094735.1. Taxonomy (NCBI): domain Bacteria; kingdom Pseudomonadati; phylum Pseudomonadota; class Alphaproteobacteria; order Hyphomicrobiales; family Salinarimonadaceae; genus Saliniramus; species Saliniramus fredricksonii. The sequence goes on along the minus strand of NZ_FMBM01000001.1, from coordinate 1,256,790 downwards.
CATCAGGACGACGGCGAACCAGGCAACAACGCGCCCCGTCCAGAGCGTGAAGGTGTCGATCGCCCGCGTCGTGGTCCGGACGATGGTGGGAAAGGTCATCGGCGCGACTCCCGGAGGGGGATCCGAACGGCGGATGGTGAAGGGAAGGGAAGAAGGTGGCGCCGCCACAGATCGCCGGGGCGGACCCCGACGGCCATGCGTGGCAGCGCCACCGGATCAGGCTCCAGGCCTGCCGCTATCAATCAGGCTGGAAGAGGGAGTAGTAATCCGGAGCGGTGTAGTCCATCTCGAACATGCCGCTCTCGACCAGACCGCCCGGCGCCCAGTAGACGTCGGCAATGGCCTTCCAGTCAGGCTCCAGAATGCGGCGCGCGACGACGTTGCGCTCCGCATAGGCCAGCTGGCTGTCGGCGATCGCCTTGAAGGCCGGATTGTCGTTGTACTCGGTCTCGAGAATCGTGTGCCAGACATCCAGCGACTCGGCGAGGATGTCATCCGGCGTCCGCCGGAACTCGACGCCGGCTTCCGTCAGACGCTCCATGGCGTTCCGATTCTGGGTCATCTTGTGGGTTTCCCAGTAGAAGAAATGCGACTGGGTCGTGGCCAGGATGATGTTCTGCAGGTCCTCGGGTATGGAATCCCAGATTTCCTTGTTGAACAGCACTTCCATCACGGTGACGGTTTCGTGGTAGGCCGGGGCGTAGTGGATGCTCCAGACATCCTCGAAGCCGAGCGCCTCATCGTGATAGGGGTTCACGAACTCGGCGGCATCGATCACGCCGCGCTCACCGGCGGGCACAATTTCACCACCGGGAAGGGTGATGACCGAAAGCCCCATATCACCGTACATCTCGCCCGGAATGCCGGGAATGCGCAGGCGCAGACCCTCGAGATCTTCGGCGGATGCAAGTTCCTTGTTGTACCAGCCGAAGCTCTGCGGCCCGGAACTGCCCGCGGGCATCCATTCGACATCCGCGTTCAGGACATTCTGGAAGAAGTCGTTATTGACCTCACGACCACCACCGAGCCACTGCCAGCCCCAGTAATCCACGGGATCCATGCCGAAGGGACCACCGGGACCGGAGGAGACCATCACGGAGGCGCGGTTCTTGCCGACCCAGTAACCGGACCAGGCATGCCCGCCATCGATGACGGCATCACTTACGGCATCCAGCACCTCGAAGGCGGGGACGACGGAACCGTCGGGCAGCGTCTCGATGACGACGCGGCCGGAGGTGTTCTTCTCGACCTCGGCGGCCCAGCGCTCGAAATTATGGTGGTGCGGGTCGGCTGCAGACCAGGTGGACTGGAAGGTGAGATCGAATTCCTGGGATTGGGCCGCAGTCGGCGTTCCGACGGCGACGACCCCGGCGATGGCGATGATCGCCGTTCCGGCAAGCAGATTTTTCATCAGCGTTTCCTCTCTGGCGGGGCGCCTTCATGGCGCCGCTTTCGCGGGAGCGTGTGCGCCCCTCGTTTGGAGTCGTTCAGCGAATAGCCGGGCGAACCTTCACTATTCGTAGCGCAGTGTGTGAAAATCTGGACGCTACGTCAATCACTCGTAATCAACGGCACTTCCGCAACGACGTTTGCGCATTTTTTAGTCAGTTTCGCAACGGAATCCGAGACATTCCTGCGATTGACTATTTCAGATTGCATTTATCACGCAGGTGCACATACGCATCGGCATCCACCCGAGGCCAACCGGTCGGCGCAAAGCCTCGCATGCGGCAGATCACACCGGAACACCGGCGATTCGACGGTGTTCCGGACATTGAAGCGGCCCGGAAAACGGTTTTATGCAATCAAGGCCTGCACCAGAGCTGCCGCGCCGAGATACGCATGCTCCCGTTACGGAAAACCTGTTTTTCCGCTACGTCAAAGATCATCCGGCTCGGGCATGCCAGACTTGTGGGCCACAAGCGCCGCGAGCCGACCGTCCCGCCAGGCGCTTAGCCGGGAATGGTGTTGCGGATCGGGAGCCTCACCGGGCGCGCGCCCCCGCGCCTCGGCAACTGCAGCCAGGGCGGTTGCGAGGGCCGGATCCTGCCAGGTCTCAGGCCCGGCCTGCGATGCCGCGAAGCGCGCGAAGAACGGCCCGTAGCGCGCGCAGTAATCCGCGACGCCGCCCGGCGCGTTCAGATCGATGGTCTCGAACGGCCCCATGAAGGACCAGCGCAGGCCGAGCCCCTGCGAGACGGTGGTGTCGAGATCCTGCGGGCTCACATAGCCTTCCGCAACGAGCCGAAAGGCCTCGGTCAGGAGCGCCGCCTGGAGCCGGTTGAGAATGAAGCCGTCCACTTCCCGCCGCACCTCGACTGGCGCCTGCCCGATCGCGGCGAACATCGCCCGCGCCTTCGCGATCACCTGCGGATCGGTCCATGGCGCGCCGGACAATTCGACCACCGGGATCAGGTGGGGCGGATTGACCGGATGCGCCACCAGGCAGCGAGCCCGGTGCGGGAGATTCTCGGTGAAGAGCGAGCACTGGATCGCGGAGGTCGAGGAAGCGATCACCGTATCGGGTGCGCACAAGGCGTCGAGTTCGGCAAACAGCGCCTTTTTCACTTCGAGCCGCTCGGGCCCGTTTTCCTGAACATGATCGGCACCCGCCACCGCCTGCTTCAGATCGCCGGCGACCCGGATGCGTGCGGCGGCGGCGGCGGGATCGTCGCACAGGCCGTGGCCGGCGAGGATGGCGAGGCCCTGCCGACAGAGCCCGGGCGCATCGGCGCGTGCCGCCTGATCCGTGTCGTAGAGCACGGCCTCCCAGCCGGCCCGCGCGAAGATCATCGCCCAGGCTCGCCCGATCAGCCCGGCCCCGATGATCGCGACCCTGCCGGACGCCACCCACTCTTTCCCATCCGCATCAAGGCTCGTATCGGCCCGGTCTTCGCTCATCGCGTTTCCTTCCCTGACTTGCTTTTTTCTCTCGTGATCGGCCCTGGCCCGCCCAGTCTAGCCGAATGCGGCGCGCGGTCATCGGGGCAGGAGCAAAGCAGGATGCGCGCAAGCGGGCGTTCCGGATTGGTGCATCGCCCGGTTCGGCCAGGGCCCGCGACCGGCTAGACTGCACGCAGCGCGGGCTCGGCAAGGAAAGCCCCGATATCAGGGAGGAAGATATGGATATGGATATTGCCGGCCTGCGGGTTCTGGTCACGGCGGGTGCCGGGGGGATCGGCCTCGAAATCGCGCGCGCTTTCGCTCAGGAGGGCGCGAAGGTGCATGTCTGTGATGTCGATGACGAGGCGCTGGACGCGTTGCAGGCGAGCGATCCGCAAATCAGCGCGAGCCGCACCGACGTGACCGACCGCAAGGCCGTCGCCGCCCTGTTCGACGAGGCGATCGATCGTCTCGGCGGGCTCGACGTGCTGGTCAACAATGCCGGCATTGCCGGGCCGACGGGGCGCGTCGAAGAGATCAACCCGGAGGATTGGGATCGCTGTCTGGAGGTCTGCCTGACCAGCCAGTTCAATTGCGCGCGCCTCGCCGTGCCGCATCTGCGCCGGAGCGAAAACGCCTCGATCATCAATCTCTCATCGGCTGCGGGCAAGCTCGGCTTTCCCCTGCGTTCGCCATACGGCGCAGCAAAATGGGGGGTGATCGGCTTTACCAAGGCGCTCGCCATCGAGCTCGGCGAGGATGGGATCCGCGTCAATGCGGTGCTGCCGGGACTCGTCGCGGGTGATCGCATCCGCCGCGTGCTCGAAGGCAAGGCGCAGGCACGCGGAATGAGCTATGCAGAGGTCGAGGACCAGGCGCTCGCCGGCGTCTCGCTCAAGACCATGGTGACCGCGCGTCAGATCGCCGATCAGATCCTGTTCGTCTGCTCGCCGCGCGGGCGCACCATCTCGGGCCAGTCGCTCTCGGTCTGCGGCGATACGCGGTTGCTGGTCTGAGACAGGCGATCCGGCAAGCCCCGGGACCGCGCAGAGCGTGCGTGGCGGGCCTGCGATCGCACGATTTTGCCCGCTACTCCACGAATGCCCGCAGCATCTTCGCGGCGCGGCCGAGCTGGTCGTCGTTCATGCGCGACAGGGTGGCGTTGATTTCGGTCAGGATCCGCGCGCGCTCGCCGGTGCCGGGCGTGGTGTTGGCGCCGAAAAGCACCGGCGCGGGGACATCGAGCGCCGCAGCGATTTTCTCCGCCGTTTCGAAAAGCGGTGCGGCGACGCCCCGCTCGATCTTGCCGATGGTCTCGCGCGAAACACCAATTTTCCCGGCAAGCTGCTCAAGGGTCCAGCCCTTCGCCTTGCGATGATGGCGGACATTCGCACCGAAAAGACGTTGAAGCTCCATACCGCACCTTTCTTTGTGCAAGAGGCGGCAACAGGATGCGCAAATCGAGAAACGGGAAGTTAACATTCCTATTTTTGAGAACTATAGAATCTCATAGGCTGAGATAAGATGTTCTGGTTCTGCTTGGGCTTGCGCTCTTTGGCGGTCAATCTGTCATCGCCATCGGCTTGATGCTCAGGCTGGCCTGAACCGACGCAATCAGGCCGCAGCTGATACCCAAGCAGGAAATCGACGAGTTCGCCGCCGAGATTATCGTCGACTTTCGCGACCTCAATATGGAAGTGTTCGCTCGGCACGAGCGCGTATGAACACCCATTGCGCACGACGCAGCCCGAGGCGTGGCTTATACCAGATTGGTCGAAAAATGGTGCCGCTTACAGGACTCGAACCTGTGACCCCCTCATTACGAATGAGGTGCTCTACCAACTGAGCTAAAGCGGCGACCGGCGGGGCAGATCGGGACCCGCAGCGGACGCGGGTCTCTTACATGGCGCCGTCCGGGTTGGCAAGCCGGAATCGAAACCGGATGCGCCCGCCCCGGCGGGGGCAACCCGGTCAGCTGTCGAACAGGCTGCCGAAGAAAGAGCGCTTGCGCTTTTTGGCTTCCTCCGCCTCTTCCGGGCTGACACCGGGATCGTCCGGCGGGCGGGAGAGGCGTTCCAGACGCTCTTCCTCGCTCAACCGGGCGGGCGCTTCGCCGTTCGGGCCGGCGGATGGGATCTCCTCACCCCCGGTTGCCGGCTTGCCGGGTTCCGGATCCGCCTCGCTGTGTGATTCGTCCGCAGCGGGCCGGGTCCCATGCGCGGAATCCGGCTTTGGCTCAGGCTTGGAATCCGGCTTGGACTCAGCCGCGTGCTCGAACTCCCCCTCGGCCACGGAACGGGCGGCCTCGGTCTTCACCGCCTGCGCCCGCGCCTCCTGGATCCGGACGCCTTCGGATTTGTCGGACGCAACGTCTCGCGCTTCGTCGGCTTCGCCGACCGGATTCTGCTTCTCCGGCATTGCCGGCGCATCGGCTGCGACCGACCCACCCGTGATGCCCGGCCTGGACGGCGGCGCCTGTGGGGCAGCGGCATTGGCTTGAAGCGCGGCTTCCCGTGCATCGCGCTCGGGGGTACCGGGTACGGGTATGGCCTGTCCGGCTGCTTCCGGCTCGGCGACGATCGGCTCGGATGTCGAAGGCTCGGATGTCGAAGGCGCTTGCGTAGCCTGCTCTGCCGAGCCGGCAACGGTATCCTGCGGCAGCGCTGCGGCCTGCGCCTCGCCGGTTGCGGGTGAAGCGGCGGCGGCGGCCTCGTTAGCCGGCGCCGCCTGCGGCTTTCCCGGAGAATGATCCCCCTTGCGCTCCTCATCCTGCTTGCCGGACACCTCGGCATCGGATGCCGATTCCGCTGTACCGGTCCCGTCCTGCGCCGACCGGCCCCGCTCGGGCGGGATGATCTCGGCCGCGGATGCCGCATCCGTTTGCGCCTGGACGTCGCCCGTCGCCGGCGCTCCCAGAATGCCGGCCGGCGTGCGTGCCCGGTCATCGAGATCGCCGACCACATCGTCGATCACGCTCGAACCCTTGCCGGCGATCATTTCAGGCGGCGTCTCCCAGCGGAAGGCGTCGAGATGGCCGGAGACCGGGGAAATCGGCGACCAGCGGTCGGAGACGACACCATCGGCGATCCAGGCCTTGTCGCGCGGCGCATGCACCGCGCGCGCCAGCCATTCGCGCGCACCGGCGGAGGAGCCCGATTCGACCCGCGCGAGTTCGGCCATCAACAGGCAGACCCGCACGGTCGGGCGTCCCTCTTGCAGCAGGGGATCGAGGGTCTTGCGGGCCGTGTCGAATTCCCGCGCCTCGATCGCGGCGCGCACCAGCGCGATACGCCCTTCCGGCGCCCAGCTCGACAGCATGGCGAGGCGCTCCGCACGCTTCATCCGGTCGAGGGCCGAATCACCCGCACGCAGATGCGTATAGGCATCGGCCAGATCGGGATGCGGCGTGGCCTGCCAGGCGGTTTCGAGGATCTTGCCCGCCTTGCGCAGTTCCAGGCGGTGCCCGAGGATGCGCCCGGCCAACGTGGCTGCGGGAACCAGATCCGGCGCGAGCCGGACCGCTTCCTTCGCGGAAGCCAGGGCCGCGTCCTCGTCGCCTTCGACCCGGGCCAGCGCATCGGCGGTGAGCAGCACGGCGCGCTGGCGCTTGGCCGCCGGCTTGTCGATCAGACCGAGCGCGGCACGGCGCTCCACCGTATCGATCGCCGCGCGCCAGTCGCCGCGCGCGCACAGCCCCTCGAGCACGGCCTCGTTGGCCCAGTCCACCGCCGGGGCGAGACGCGCAGCCTCGGATGCGTGTTTCCACGCTGCATCCGCATCACCGCGCCGGCGCGCCTCGACATAAAGTCCACGCAGACCCAGAACCTGCGTCTCCTGCACCTGCGCCATTTCCTGAAACACCGCCTCGGCCTTGTCACGATCACCGGAGATCTGCGCGGCCTGCGCCTTGAGCAGCAGCAGCAGCGGCTCGTCGTTGCGCAAATAGCGTTCGGCATCGCGGGCATGGCGGCGCGCGGCGTTCTCGTCGCCCGAGCCGACGGCGATCATGCCGCGCGACAGGGCCTGGATCGCCTTGCGCTTCTTGCGCTCGCGTGCCGCGCCGGAGAGACGCTGCGGAAGGTTGAGCAGCACCCGCCCGACAGCCTCAAGGAGGAGAAGCGCCGCGACCAGAACGAGCAGGGCCAGAGCCGCCACGGCAAGCCCCACCGAATAGCTCACCCCGTCCCAGACGAAGGCCACGCTGCCGGGCTGGTCGGCCAGCCAGACGGCGCCGGAGGCGAGAGCTGCAATGATCGCGAGATAGATCAGGACGCGCCACATGAAATCAGACTTTCCTTCTTCACCGTCCGTTCGCGAGCGCGGTCAGAGCCGTCTGCGCGATATCGAGGGCAGCGGCCCGGGCGGCCACCAATTGGTCGAGGGTGTCACCGACATCCGCAGCCTGCGCCTGCACATCCGCCGGCAAGGCCTGCCAGGCGGTCAGCGCGGCCTGCATATCGCCGGATTCGAGCGCTGCGATCACGGGCTGCGCCGCGCCCGTATCGACGTCCCGGCTCGGCGCATCGACGCGCTCGACGGTGACGGCACGGTCGACGAAAAGCGAGAGGAAGCCGCCCCCTTCACCCGCCTCGCCTTCGGCGGCGGGCTCGGACGTCGCCGCCTCACCGGCGAGAGCGGAGATGAGCGCATCAGACAACGCACGCGCCGGCGGGGCGCCATCCGCCGCAAAAGGCTCGAGCGCGGCGAGCGCGTCATCGGACACATCTTGTGCGCGCAGCGCGTCGAGAGCCGCGGCATAGCCCCGCCCGTCGGCCAGCGCGCCCAGAACATGATCCGCCGCCGCAGCACGCGCCGCAGCCGCAACCCGCCCCTCCAGCGGAACCGCTTCCTGAAGGCCGGAAACCGCGCCTTCCAGCGCAGCGAGATCCCCCTGGAGCGATACGATCGCAGCCGTGTTGGCATCGATCGTGTCACGCGGCACATCCGGCATCTCGGGCATGTCCGGAATCGGGCGCTCTGCAGCCTCGCGCGCCGTGGTCAACGCTTCGCCGGCCCGTGATTCCAGCGCATCGAGCCGCGCCACGAGATCATCAGGCAGAGCCGGCTCAGCATCATCCCCGGCGCGTTCATCCATACGCGCCTCGATCGCGGCGAGACGGTTCTCGGCATCGGGGACCGGACGCAGGAAGAGATCATAGGCGATGAAGGCAGCACCGGCGAGGAGACCGCCGATCAGGCCGGCGGCGACGAATCCGGATGCGCTCGCGCCGCCGCTTGATGGCGGCGCCCCGGTCGCAGCCGTCTTCGCGCGGGCCACGCGCTCGGGATTGCGGGTGACCGCCGGGGAGGGCTGCGGCCCGGGGCCGGCCTGCGCTGAAGCGGGTTTTGCAGCAGGGGCGGGTTTCGCCTGATCCGTGCTCGCCTGATCCGTGCGCGCCTGATCCGTGTGCGCCTGGGCGGTCTTGCCTTGTGGCGACTTGCCCTGTGGCGACTTGCCCTGTGGCTCCTTGCCCTGTGCTGAATCGGCCTGCCCGGTTTTGCTACCGGACGGTTTTTGCGAGACAGCCTTCGCGTCCGCAGTCTTGTTCTCCGCAGCCTTGTTGTCTTGACTGCCCTTGGCATCTTGGCCGCCCTTGATGGGCGTGCCGGAGGAACCCGTTCGGCGTGTTGGGGATTTCGTCACGATGTTCCTTCCCGTCTCATGCTTGCCCGTCTCATGCTTGCCCGTCTCGTTCTCGCCCGTCGTGAGCGACGCCATGGTCGATCATGCGCGATACCGACTCGCGCGAGCTTCACATGCGCAACCTTAGCATCCGGTCAACGCGCCCCGCGATATCCGCAACGCTACGCATCCGGAAGAACGCGAAACATGGCCTTTTCGTTCGGCGCCGGTGGTACCACGACGTCCCGACATCCCCCATCGCGCAGAATTGCGGCGACATCGGGCGAGATCGCGACCTGGCGCAGAGCCGCGAAACGCGCCTGCAGACCCGCCTCGCCGATCCGCGCCAATGCCAGCTTGGCGCTACGCGGCGAATAATGCAATGCGGCGTCAATCCTGCCCGCCTTCAGGGCGTCAATGCCCTCCGGCGGAAACTCGGGGCAGGCCCGCGCTTCATAGGCCTCCCAGAGCGTCACCACGAAGCCGCGCGCGCGCAGGCCGCGCGCCGGTTCCGCCTTGTGGTCGCGCCCGGTCACATGCAGGAGATGCGCCGGCGGCGGCATGATCGCGGGAATCGCGCGCATGAGCGAGCCCGCATCGCCTGCGCCCACATGCCGCGCCACAAAGCCGTGCCGGGCGGTGGCGCGCGCCGTGCGGGGCCCCACCGCGAAGATCGGCTTGCCGCGACAGGCTTGCGGCAGATCCGCGAGAAACGCCGCCGCCTTCGCGCTCGTCACGATCACCCCGTCGCAGGCCGCGAGCGCGGGAGCGGAATCGGCGGGGCGGGTCTCGATCAAGGGCGCGCAGACGGCCTCGATGCCGAGCCGGCGCAGAAACCGCGCGGAACGGGCGCAATCCTCGGCGGCGCGGGTGAGGAGCACGCGCATGCCGCCTCAGACGCTGAAGAAATCAGCGGGCAGGCCCGCGCGCAATTCCTCGCCCAGCGCCCGACCCAGCGCCTCGGCCTCCGCGGCATCACCGGTGAGGCGGCCCTCGCGCGCCTCCGACCCGTCCGGGCGGGCGACGAGGCCCGAGAGCACGATGGTCTCGCCGATCAGTTCCGCATGACCGGCAATCGGCGTGCGGCAGGAGCCGTCGAGCACGGCGAGAAAGGCACGCTCGGCCGCGACCCGGATTCCGGTCCCGCTATCGACGATCCCCGCCACGGCTGCGCGGGCATCCGCGTCGTCTTCACGCACCACGATGGCGATGGCGCCCTGGCCGACGGCGGGTAGGAAGGCATCGATGCCCAGCGCCGCCGTGGCGTGATGGGCAAGGCCCAGACGGTTCAGCCCGGCCATGGCGAGCAGCGTTGCGTCGAACAGCCCCTCCTCCAGCTTGCGCAGGCGCGTATTGACGTTGCCGCGCAGGAGCGAGACCTGCAGATCCGGGCGGGCACGGCGCAGGATGGCCTGCCGGCGCAGGCTGGCCGAGCCGACGCGCGCGCCTTGCGGAAGCTCGGTTATGGCGCTGATCGCCCCCAGCGCCGACCCCGCGATCAGCGCGTCGCGGGGATCCTCGCGCGGCAGGTAACCGGCGATGATCAGCCCCGGCGGCAGATCATTGGGCAGATCCTTGGCGGAATGCACGGTGATCGCGACCCGGCCCTCAAGCTGCGCGGCGTCGATCTCCTTGGTGAACAGCCCCTTGCCACCGGCCTCGGAAAGGGCGCGATCCTGGATCATGTCGCCGCTGGTCCTGATGATCTCCAGCGGGAAATCGTCCTGCGGGCGTCCGGTCACTGCAGCCAACGCCTGCGCGGTCTCGCGGGCCTGGGCCACGGCGAGCGGGGAGCCGCGTGTCCCGATCGGCATCGGCGCGCCGCCCGTCGAAAGCTGGTCCGAAATCGCATCCTGCGCCATGGTCGCGCCCTTCTCTGTTGCCGGGTTTCGCACCCGGGCTGTTGCGTCGGGATCGCCGACGCCTATACGTTGATCACAAAGGCGGGGCCATCGCCGCGCCGCCCCCTCCATAACCCCTTACCGGGAAACAGGCCACCTCATGCGCGTTCTCGGAATCGAGACCACCTGTGACGAAACCGCCGCTGCGGTCGTCAGCCTCGCCGAAGACCGGACGGGGCCCTTGGCCGGCGCCACGCGCGGCGTGGTCGAGGCCAACGAAATCCTCAGCCAGATCGCGCAGCATGCAGCCTATGGCGGCGTCGTGCCCGAAATCGCCGCGCGCGCCCATGTCGAGGTGATCGACCGGCTGGTCGCGCGGGCGCTGGCGAAGGCGGGGATCGCGCTCGCCGATGTCGATGGCATCGCCGCCGCCGCCGGGCCGGGGCTGATCGGCGGGGTGATCGTGGGGCTGACCAGCGCCAAGGCGCTCGCGCTGGTCTCCGGCAAGCCCTTCATCGCCGTCAATCATCTCGAAGCGCATGCGCTCACTGCCCGGCTGACCGACGGGATCGCCTTTCCCTACCTGCTGCTGCTCGCTTCCGGCGGCCATACCCAGCTCATCGCCGTGCGCGGCGTCGGTGATTACGTGAAGATCGGCGGCACCATCGACGACGCCATCGGCGAGGCCTTCGACAAGGTCGCCAAGCTGCTCGGCCTGCCCTATCCGGGCGGGCCGCATGTGGAGGAAGCCGCCAGGCGCGGCGACCCGCAGCGTTTCCACCTGCCGCGTCCGATGCTGGGGCGCCCGCGCCCGGATTTCTCGCTTTCGGGCCTCAAGACCGCCCTGCGCGTCGAGGCCGAGCGTATCGCACCGCTCTCCGAGGAGGATGTCTGCGATCTCTGCGCCTCCTTCCAGGCGGCGGTGACCGATACGGTGGTCGATCGCACCCGCACCGCCTTGCGCGATTTCCAGAACGTGGCGGCGCGCCCCACCGCCCTCGTTGCGGCGGGCGGGGTCGCGGCGAATCAGACCATGCGGCGCGGCTTGCAGCGTCTGGCGACGGAAGTCGGCCTCAAACTCGTCACACCGCCGCTGGAATTGTGCGGCGATAATGGTGCCATGATCGCCTGGGCGGGGATCGAACGGCTGCGGCTCGGGCTGATCGACGGGCTCGACGCGCCGGCGCGCGCCCGCTGGCCGCTGGACGAGGGGAAACGCGCGTGACGAACGACAACGAACCGGAAGCCGCCGCCCGCTCCGGCCTGCGCGTCGGGCTGATCGGTGCCGGCGCCTGGGGTACGGCGCTGGCCAATGCGATCGCCGGAGCCGGCCACGAGGTCGTGCTCTGGGGCCGCGATCCGGATGCCGTGGCGGCGATCGAGACAAGCCGCGAGAATGCGCGCCATCTCCCCGGCGTCGCCCTGCACGCGGCGATCCACGCCACCAGCGACCTGCGCGCTTTGTCGGATGTTGCCTTCGCCCTGCTCGTCACCCCTGCCCAGACGGCGCGCGACGTCGCGGCGGCGGCAGCGCTGACATTGCCGGCGGGCGCGCCGCTCATCCTCTGCGCCAAGGGGATCGAGCGCGAAACGGGCTATTTCCTCTCCGATGTGGTGGCCGAGGCCCGCCCGGGCGCGCCGATCGGGGTTCTGTCCGGGCCGAGCTTCGCCGCCGATGTGGCGCGCGGCCTGCCCACGGCGGTGACGCTCGCCTTCCGCGAACCGGGCCTCGCCGCAAAGCTCGCGGAACTGATCTCCGGCCCGGCGCTGCGGATCTATCACGGCACGGATCTGCGCGGCGTCGAGATCGGCGGCGCGACGAAGAACGTGCTCGCCATTGCCTGCGGCGCGGCGATCGGGCGCGGGCTCGGCGAGAGCGCCCGCGCGGCGCTGATCGCGCGCGGCTTCGCCGAGATCCTGCGTTTCGCGCAAGCCTATGGCGGGCAACCCGAAACGCTGATGGGCCTGTCGGGGCTGGGGGATCTCGTGCTCACCTGCGGCGGTCCGCAATCGCGCAATTTCGCTTTCGGGCAGCGCCTCGGCGAAGGCGCTTCGCCAGAGGAAGCCAGCGGCGGCAAGCTCGCGGAGGGCGCACATACGGCGGCGGTGCTGGTCTCGCTCGCCCGCGCCCGCGGCATCGAGATGCCCATCGCCGAGGCCGTTGCCGCCCTCACCGATGGCCGCCTCACCGTCGAGGCCGCGATGGACGCCCTGATGAATCGCCCGTTGCGAGCGGAAAGCTGACGAGCTCCCCGTCGGCTCAGACCTGCGCGTCAACGGCCTCCAACTCGTCGATCAGGCGCGCGATCATGCCGAGCCCGATCTGCCAGAAGGCGGGATCGCGCGCATCGAGACCGAACGGTTCCAGCAATTCACCGTAAGGCTTCGCGCCGCCCGCCGAGAGCAGTGCGAAATAGCGCTCGACGAAGCCGTCCGACGAATTCTCGTAGACGCCGTAGAGCGAGTTCACGAGGCAATCGCCGAAAGCATAGGCGTAGACGTAGAAGGGCGAATGGATGAAATGGGGGATATAGGTCCACCAGGTCTCGTAGCCTTCCGAGAAACGGATCGCCGGGCCGAGCGATTCCGCCTGGACCGACATCCACAATTCGCACAGCTGCTCGGAAGTCAGCTCGCCCTTGCGGCGTTCCAGATGCACCTTGCGCTCAAAGGAGTAGAAGGCGATCTGGCGCACCACCGTGTTGAGCATGTCCTCCACCTTCTGGGCCAGCATCGCCTTGCGCTGGACCGGGTCAGTGGTTCGGGCCAGCAGCCGGCGGAATGTGAGCATCTCGCCGAAGACGCTCGCGGTCTCCGCCAGCGTCAGGGGCGTGGGCGCCATCAGGGCACCGTTGGGGGCCGCCATGACCTGGTGCACGCCGTGGCCGAGCTCATGCGCGAGCGTCATCACGTCGCGCGGCTTGCCCTGGTAATTGAGCAGCACGTAGGGATGCGCCGAGGGCACGGTGGGATGGGCGAAGGCGCCGGGCGCCTTGCCGGGACGGGTCGGCGCATCGATCCAGTTCTCGTCGAAGAAGCGCTGGGCGATCTCGGCCATGCGCGGCGAGAATTCGCCATAGGCCGAAAGCACCATCTCGCGGGCATCGTCCCAGCCAATCACCGGCTGCGGCACTTTCGGCAGCGGCGCGTTGCGATCCCAGAAATCCAGCTTGTCCTTGCCGAACCATTTCGCCTTCATCGCATAATAGCGATGCGACAGGCGCGGATAGGCCTCGCGCACGGCGCTGACCAGCGCGTCCACCGTCTCACGCTCGACCCGGTTGGCCAGATGGCGCGAATCGGCCACATCCTCGAAGCCACGCCAGCGATCGGAGATTTCCTTGTCCTTGGCGAGCGTGTTGGTGATCAGCGTGAAGCTGCGCAGATTCTCGCGGAATGTCGCCGAGAGCGCCTGCGCGGCTTCCTTGCGCACGGCCTCGTCGGTATCGAGCATGCGGTTGAGCGTCGGCTCGATCGGCAGGCTCTCACCCCCGATGTCGAAGCGGAGCGATGAAATCGTCTCGTCAAACAGCCGGTTCCAGGCGCCGCGCCCGGTGACGGATTTTTCGTGGAAGAGCTGCTCGATCCGGTCGTCGAGCTGATACGGCTTGTCGCGGCGCAGATCCTCGATCCAGGGGCGGTAATGCGACAGGGGCGCCTTTTGGATCAGGCCGTCGATGAGGGTATCGTCGAGACGGTTCATCTCCAGCGTGAAGAACAGCAGATCGCTCGAGGCGGCGGTCAGGCGCTCCTGCGTGTCGCCATAGAACTTGGCGCGGGCGGAATCGGTGGTATCGCCGGAATAGACGAGACCCGCATAGGACATCAGCCGCCCGAGCAGATCCTCGATCGCCTCGTATTCGGCGATCACGTCATGCAGCGCCTGCGGGGCATTCTCGCCGCGCGCGATTTCATCGAGCTTGCCACGCCATTTCTCCTGGAAGGCCGCACAATCCTGCGCCGCCTTCTCCATATCGCCGGTGAAGGCCGGGGAATCCATGGCCGGATAGAGATCGGCGAGATTCCATTCCGGCAATTCGCCCAGATCGCGCCCGGCCTGGTGTGCCGCAGCTTCGGCGGGAGCATGCACCCGCTGCGACGGGAAGAGATCGGCGGCGAGTGCGGAGCGAAGCGGCGGATGGGTCATCGTGGCAGGGTCCCTTCTTGAATAGCAGGATCATATCTCGCTTGCATATCGGCCCTGATGCACACGCCTTCAATAGCCCACGCACGCGATCATTGGCGCCGGGGCGGTCCTTTAACGCAAAAAGGGCGCCATCCTCTCGGGATGCGCCCTTTCACGCAGGATCACAGCGGTGACGGACGCGCAGCGCGCCCGCCGCCTCACTTGATCTTGGTTTCCTTGAATTCCACGTGCTTCTTGGCGACGGGGTCGTACTTCTTCTTGGAGAGCTTGTCCGTCATCGTGCGGGTGTTCTTCTTGGTCACGTAGAAGAAGCCCGTATCTGCCGTCGAGAGCAGCTTGATCTTGATCGTCGCAGCCTTGGCCATGATCCATCCTCTTGATGAAGCGTGCGGCCCCTGCCGCAAAACGCAAAGGGCCGGGTTTTCGCCCGGCCGAATTCGGAGGCTCTCTTGCCTCATCCCGGCCCGCGCGTCAAGGCTCCCGAACGGCTTTTACGCCGGGGGCCGGATTATGGCTGCGCCTCATTTTGCGGCGATCACCGCGATCTCGACGGTGTATTGCGGCGCGGCGAGCTTCGCTTCGACAGTGGCGCGCGCCGGCGCACAACCGGGCGCCACCCAGGCATCCCAGACCGCGTTCATCTCCTGGAACGTGTTCATGTCGGAGATCCAGATACTGGCCGAGAGCAGCCTGGTCTTGTCGGTACCGGCCTTGGCCAGAATTGCGTCGATGATCTGCAGGATTTCCTGCGTCTGCTCGGTCACCGAGGCGCCGGCCTTCTCGCGCGCCACCTGTCCGGCGGTATAGACCGTATCGCCATGGATAACGGCCATGCTCATGCGCGGGCCGGGTTCGATACGTTCGATGCTCATCGGTTCACTCCCTGATTGTGCGATCCGGCGATCGGGTCGCGACCGCCTCGACGAATCGCCTTGATGGAACGCCGGCACGCGCAGGTAAAGGGAGGAGATGGCGAAAACCGGATGCGCCATACACGCCCTTTCCCGGCATGCGTATCCACTGGGCGACGCGCCTATTCGATCTCGCCGAAGCGACTGGCCAGCAGCGCCGTGAGTGCCTCGATGACCTCCTGCGCCTGCGGCCCTTCGGCGGCGACGTCGATGCTGGTGCCGCGCGCTGCAGCGAGGGTGAGCAGCCCCATGATCGAGCGCCCGCCCACACTCTCTCCGCACCGGCTCACCGTGACCGTGGCCTCGTATTGCTCGACGAGTTGCACGAATTTGGCCGAGGCACGGGCATGCAGACCCTTGCGATTGACGACAGGCAGGCGGCGGGCATGGGGGCCGATTTCCTCGAAGGCATAGGCCGCACTCGCCGGCTCTGCTTCGACTCCGGTATCCAGCTGCTCCCGGTTCATGACCGTATCCCCCAATTCGGTCGCCGCATCGGGATCATTTTCCCGCCAGGACCTGCGAGGCGACGTTGATATATTTGCGCCCCGCTTCCTGTGCGTGCAATACGGCATCGGCGAGCGGCTCGCAATCGCGCACGCTCGCCAGCTTGATCAGCATCGGCAGGTTGATCCCGGCCACCACCTCGACCTGCCGGCCCGTCATGCAGGACAAGGCCAGATTCGACGGCGTGCCGCCGAACATGTCGGTCAGCACCACGACACCATCACCGCTCTCGACACGGGCGACGGCATCGAGAATATCCGCGCGGCGGATCTCCATGTCATCCTCGGGGCCGATCGTGATCGTCTCGATCTGGCTTTGTGGACCCACGACATGCTCCAGCGCGGCGCGGAATTCCGTCGCCAGTCGGCCATGTGTGACGAGCACCATTCCAATCATATCGTCTCGTTTCCGGCGCCCGGTTGCGCGAAGCCGCTATTTTGTGCAGTGCGACGCGAAGTGCAAGCAGAATGCGACAAGTTTTTCATCATTCCAAGAAAGCATTTCCGGAAAAACCGCGCGCGGCGATCAATCCGATCGGTCCAGGCGCATCTTCCCGCCGCAGGCGCAAATGCGCAACCGTGATTCCGCACAGCGTAACCGAGCCCGCACCGTCCGGCGGATGGCGGGGGGCGTCGGGGTCGAGATCGACGACGAGACGCAGCCGCGCGGCGTGCAGAAAGACGAGCCCCGTCGCGATACCGGCGCCGCGCATCTCCGCATGCCCGGCAATCGCCTCGGGCACGGAGACGATGAGGCGCCCGTGGCGCGCATGCAGGCGCACCCGGTCATCGGCGACGAGGCAGGCGAAACGCCCCGCGCCTCGTGCCTGATCGATCAGGGTGAGCGCGAGGCGCGTCTTGCCCGCGCCGGCCTCACCGCGCAGGAGGATCGCGCCTTCACCGATCACCAGCGCCGTGGCGTGAACGGTATGAGGCTCGCCGGCGCTGCCGCTCATCTCAGGAGGCCGCCGGCAGGGTCACGGTGAAGCGCGCGCCGAGGACCGGGCGGCTGCCATCAGCGCGCGGCGGGCCGTAGCGGTTCTGCGCGGTGATGCTGCCGCGATGCACCTGCACGATCTGTTGCGAGATCGACAGGCCGAGCCCGGAATTCTGGCCGAAACCCTGCTCGGGCCGGTCGGTATAGAACCGCTCGAAGACCCGCTCGAGGGCGTGTTCGGGAATACCGGGCCCGTCATCATCGACGATCAGCACCACGTTTGTGTCACGGCGCGCCAGGCGCACGCGCACCTCCGCATCCGGCGGCGAGAAGGAACGGGCATTGTCGACGAGATTGCGCAGGACCTGACCAAGACGGCTGTCATGGCCATGCACGATATAGGGCGCTGTCGCCTCGTCACGCTGCGTCCCGCCTGCACGCTGATCATCATCCGCCGTCATGGCGTCACCCGCCTTGCGGCTGGGTGTCTTGCGCGTGATCACCCTGGTGCTCTCGCGTGCACCGTCTTCGCCTTGCGGTGCGATCACCTCCATGACGATGGCCGCCTCTTCCGGGTCGCGCACGTCGTTGGCGACGGCGACCACGGCCTCGGTCAGGCGCACCATGTCCACCGGCGCGGCCTCGGAGCGCGCCAGCTCCGCATCGAGGCGCGAGGCATCGGAAATATCGCTGATCAGCCGGTCGAGCCGGCGCACATCGTGCTGGATCACCTCGAGCAGCCGCGCGCGGGAATCCGCATTGCGTGCCAGCGGCAGGGTTTCCACCGCGCTGCGCAGAGAGGTGAGCGGGTTCTTCAATTCGTGTGCCACATCCGCCGCGAAGCTCTCGATCGCGTCGATACGCTTGTAGAGCGCCTGCGTCATGTCGCGCAGGGCGCCGGAAAGATGCCCGATCTCGTCGGCACGATAGCTGAAATCCGGGATTTCCTGACGCGACTTGATCCCCCGTCGCACCCGCTCCGCCGCTTCGGCGAGACGCCGTACCGGGCCGGCAATGGCATTGGCCAGCAGGAAGGAGAGCACCAGCATCACCGAGGCAGCGACGAGGAAGACCTGGAGCAGGGCGAAACGCTCGGAGGCGATGATGGCGTCGATATCGCCGCCCTGGGTGGAGAGCAGAAGCGCGCCGCGCACGGTGCGCTGGCGCTGGATCGGCACCGCCACCGAGACGATGGTCTCGCCGGCAGGGTTGATGCGCACCACATGCGCCGCCTGCCCGCCCAGAGCCTGCTGCACCTCCGGAAAGACGCGCCCGCTGGTCGGGCCGATCGTCTCGATCAGCGGCGGACGCTCCGTCACGAACAGGCTGCGCGCCCAGTTCCAGGCACGCTGGAGAAAGGCGGTCTCGGGCTTGTCGAGAGGCGGCAATTCGAGCCGCAGCACATCGCCGCGCGTATACAGCGCCCGCGAATCCAGAATCAGCATGGAATCGCGGTCATAGACGCGGGCGCGGGTTCCCGTCGGCGTGATCAGACGGCGCAATAACGGGGCGACCCGTTCCGGATTGATCGAGAATTCCAGCGGCGAGAAGGTGTCGTCGGCAAGTCCGGAGGTTTCGCCGAGTTGCATCTGCAACAGGGCATCCGGGTCGATCTTGATGGTGTCGATCTCTACTGTGGCCGAGGCGGCGATGGCGCCGGCGATGATCTCGCCCTGCGTCATCAGGCTCTGCACCCGCGCCTCGATCAGTCCCTCGCGGAACTGGTTGAGATAGAGAAAGCCGACGAGCAGCGCCACCAGACCGCCGATATTGAGCACGATGATGCGGCGGGTGAGGCTGGAGGAAGCGCGTTGCGCGATGTCGCGCAGGGCGGCGCGCCATATCCCGCGTCCATGGGCAAGCCGTGCGCGCAGGCGTCGCCCTGATCGGGCACGCGCCCCGGTTTTGTCCGCGCGCGGATCGCTTCCGTCTCCGGAAGCGTCATCCGCAGCATGCCGGATCGGTTCCGGATCGTCGGCCCTGTTACGGCGCGCGTCCACGGATTCGTCCTCTCGCGCTGGAGCATCATTGCGTCAGTTGGATACCGGCTGACGCAATGATGCGTCTGAACAACAATCGGGAGCGGCTGATCAGGTCTCGCGGAACCTGTAGCCGACCCCGTAGAGCGTCTCGATCATGTCGAAAGACGTATCGACCACCTTGAACTTCTTGCGCAGGCGCTTGATGTGGCTGTCGATGGTGCGATCATCCACATAGACCTGGTCGTCATAGGCTGCATCCATCAGCGCATTGCGCGACTTCACCACGCCGGGGCGCTGCGCCAGCGCCTGCAGGATCAGGAATTCCGTCACCGTCAGCGTCACGGGCTCGCCCCGCCAGGTGCAGGTATGGCGCTCGGGATCCATCACCAGCTGTCCGCGCTCGATCGCCTTGGCATCGGCCTCGCGCGCCGGGCCCGCCTCGCGCGGCGCGAAACGGCGCAGGACGGCCTTGACACGCTCCACCAGGAGGCGCTGCGAGAAGGGTTTGCGGATGAAGTCGTCGGCGCCCATCTTCAGCCCGAACAACTCGTCGATCTCCTCGTCCTTCGAAGTGAGGAAGATGACCGGCAGATCCGATTTCTGGCGCAGCCGCCGCAACAGCTCCATCCCGTCCATGCGCGGCATCTTGATGTCGAAAATGGCGAGATCGGGCGGCGATTGCCGCAGACCGTCCAGCGCCGAGGCGCCATCGGTGTAGGTCTGGATACGGTACCCTTCCGATTCGAGCGCGATCGACACGGAGGTCAGGATGTTGCGATCGTCATCCACAAGGGCGATGGTGGGCATTTCTTGGTCCTCGGTTTCATCTGCGGGCCGGTGGCTGCGACAATGCGGCCCTCTCGGCAACGCCAGTGCAATCAGCCCAAATTATGACCATTAAGCACGCAGATGCATTTTCGGGCAAATTTCACCTGATCGACAAATGGTGAGGAGCGGCTTTCCATGCAAGGCAATGAAGACGGTTCAGACAATCAGGAGACGCAAAACGCGCCTTCTCTGCCCGGCGCCGAGGCGGCGGGTTTCGATGCGCGCGGCCTCGCCCGCCATCTCCTGCGCACGATCCGCGCCGGCGCGCTCGCGACCTGCGACGGCGCCCGTGACGGCCATCCGCTCGCCACGCTGGTCAGCCTCGCCACCGCTATCGACGGCGCACCGCTCCTCCTGCTCTCGCAGCTTTCCGCCCATCGCACCAATCTCGAGCGCGACTCCCGCGCCTCGCTGCTGCTCGCCGTCCGCAGCAAGGGCGATCCGCTCGCCCATCCGCGCCTGTCGCTGATCGGGCGGGTGCAGCGCCTCGACGATACCGACCAGGCAGCGCGCGCGCGAACCCGCTTCCTCGCCCGCCATCCCAAGGCGAAACTCTATGCGGATTTCACCGATTTCGCATGGTTTCGCATGGAGGTGGAGGCCGGTCATCTCAATGGCGGCTTCGCCCGCGCCGCCGCGCTCACGCGTGATGATCTGATCCTCGATCTCACCGGCGCCGAGTCCCTCCTCGCCGCCCATGACGGCGCGGTGACGCACATGAACGAAGATCATGCCGATGCACTCGCGCTCTACGCCACCCGCCTCGCGGGTACGGGCGTGGATGGTGATGGCGTTTCGACGCCGGGCGGCGAATCTGTGCCAGGTAGCGAATCTGTGCCAGGCGGCGAATCTGTGCCAGGTGGCGAAGCTGTGCCAGGTGGCGAAGCTGTGCCAAGCGGCGGCTGGCGCACCACCGGCCTCGACCCGGAAGGCCTCGACCTCGCCTGCGGCGACCACTGCACCCGCATCCCCTTCCCCGCCCCGGTCACCACGCCGGACGCCCTGCGCGCCCTGCTGGTGGATCTGGCGAGGAAGGCGCGCGAGACGTAAGGCGCGCGGGGTGGGCCGTCATCTTGACGATATCCCGGCGGAAAACTCAAGCCAGCACGCGCCGGGCGGTCGGGAGCACCGTTGCCGGTGGTGTATTGCGCGATGGCCGCAACAACGGCACGCCGTCGATCAGCACCATGCCGATCCCTGGCAGATCGCCGAGCTCCACGCTTTCGAGAAGCGTGCGCCCCGCAGTGCCTTGCGCGCGATCCATGATCAGGAGATCGGCGGGCCTGTCCGGGGCGATGACGCCCTGCGGAAGCTGATGCACCCGCGCCGTGTTGCCGGTGGCGAAGCAGAAGACCTGTTCCGCCGGCAATTCTGCGAAACTTGCAAGCATTGCGATCATCCGCAACATCCCCAATGCCGGCACGCCCGCACCGGAGGGACCATCGGTCCCCAGCACGATACGCTCCAGCTGCCCCATCTCCGTCGCCAGACGCAATGCGTAGAGCGCGGCGAAGGAATTGCCGTTATGAACGATCTCGATGGCTCTGGAGCATCCCTCGCACAGGCAGCGTATCTCGCTATGCGCGAAAGCGGTGTGCCCCCCGTTGATGTGGCCGATCACGTCCGGGTCGATCTCGATGATCTCCTCGGCTGCCATCAGGCGCGAGCCCGGTATCGAAGGCCCACCCGTATGGGTGAGGCTGCGCATGCCGTTGGCGCGGGCCCAGGCGACCATCCTGCTCGCGGTCTCCACATCCGCCACGGAACCGATCCCGACTTCGCCGATGAGTTCGATCCCGGCCTCGGCCATTTCCTGGAAGTCCTCCTCCAGAAGCCCCTCCTCCAGAAGCGGCGCGCCGGCAATCATCTTGACGCCGGCGGGACGCATTGCAGAGAAGCTGCGTTGTGCCGCGATCGCGAGCGCCTTGACGCCGATGCGATCCGACGGACGTCCGGCAATATGCACCTCTCCGGCCGAGATCATCGTCGTGGTGCCGCCATGCAGGCAGTTGAAGATCCAGGAATGGTTGTCCGTGCGGGGGCTGTATTCCCCGAAGGTCGGATGGGTATGCCCGTCGATCAGGCCGGGGCAGACGGTCGTGCCGCAGGCATCAACGATGATGTCGGCGTCGTCGGTATCACAGTCTGACGCCCTGCCGATTCCCGTGATCACGCCGTCGACGGCAACGATCGTATCCGCGTCGAGGATCGGCTCTTCCAGCCGCCCGGAGAGCAGCAAACCGATGTTTTCGATCACCAGCTTCCGCTGATCGGAATGTGCCGGGTCGGGAAACAGGTCCAGCATCAGTTTTCCTCAGGGTTTGCAGGGGGCGCTGCTTCTGAGCGAACCCCGGCGTTGCAGCCGCTCGAACAGCGACTGGACGGCGCGGGGTAGGGTGAAGATCGGCAATTGGCAGGCTGCGAAATACAAGGCCATCGTCGGGCTGACCTGCGCGCCGAGCGCTGCCCAGACCAGCCCCACATTCTTGTTGCCGAGTGTCAGGCCATTGACGAGGCGCGTCCCGACATCACCGGGCAGGATCAGCGCACCGACACATTGCAGGCCGATATTGCTGGCATAGGCGAGCACGATCACGCCCAAAGCGAAAAGCGGTTCGGCCTCGATACGGGCCCGCACGCCCGCCATGGTGGCGAGGGAGAAGACAAGCAGCGAGAGCACGATGGCTGCGTCGATGTAATCGCCGTTCCGGACGAGCCCCTCGGCGCAGAAATGTCGTAGCAGCGAGGCGGCCGCGATTGCGCCGCCGATGATCAGCACCAGCCCCTGTGCGAGGGCGAGCGCGCTGATCTGGGGGCCGCCGAAGAAATCCGCGACGAGCGGAACCGTCAGCGGGGCGGCGATCGTCGCGATCAAGAGGGCCGCCAGCGGCGGCGCGCCGTTCAGCCCGAGCATGCGCGCAACGGCCACCGTCGTCGTGGTCGGTGGCGCCGCCGCCGCCAGAACCACGGCGATCGCGAGATCGTCGGGCAGGGCCATCAGCGAAACCGCCACCGCGGCGATAGCAGGTGCCAGAAACGCGATGATCACCGGAAAGACCAGGCCGACCGAAGGCCGGCGCGCCTGCACCATGATCAGGGATGGCTCGACCCGCAGCAGCGTCCCGAGCACGAACGCGAAGACCGTGGCCGGCAATGCCGGACTCGCGAAATCCGCGAGAACCGGAAAGGCGAGACCGAGTATGATGCCGGATGCGAGGATCGTCGGACCCTTGCGATGGAGCACTGCCAGCTTCGCGCGCATTGTGTAGAACCGCCATTTTTACTATTTATAGTTTGCTAATATTATATTAGCACCTTTAAATTGCTTTTCAAGCTGACATGACTTTGCCAGGAAGAGCCTCGAAAGTGGGAGCAAAAACGCGCTCTCTAGGGGCATCCCAATCTGCGAAGACATCCAGGTCTGCGGTAATGAAAAGCCGTTGCACCCATCGTTGTGCTCGTCCCGATTCGTCGAAGCTGGCCTTGAAGGGCGTACGCGCGTGCAGTGTTGTCCGGTTATCGATCGCAACGATTTCGCCGGGTGATATAATCTCATCATAAGCCACGCTTTCGAGGGCCTGTTCGAACGCCTGGGCGGCGCGCTCCGCTTCCGCAGTTGCGCAGTAGCCGATCATGTCTCCGTAGAATGCCGCATGCACGATCAAGCCGTGCCGATCTTCCTCGATCAACGGGATCATGCGCGTGTGAAGCATGTCGTAACCCGACGCGTACCCGCGCCAACGGTAGGGAAGCTTCACTGCATATAACGGGCGTTGCAGAATTGAGCGCTCAGCTGCGCTGAGCAGCTTCAATGCAAGCCGCGCATCGCTCAGCCTGGTCTTCGGTGGATTGGCCTCCTGTTTGACACCGGTCAGCAGCAACGCCGACGGCGAGCAATCGCGACCGGTTAAAAAGCGCAGGGCAGCGTTCTCGGCATGAAAGCGCAGATCAGAGTCCGCCCCCAGTCCAGTTATTTCCGATGACGTTCTTCTGGTAGGAATAAGGTTGTTGATTAAACCTTGTCCTTCACAATGCATTGAATATGGCTCACCAAAATTTACCGCCATAGCCGTCAATACATTCTCCGATATGTAATTTTCTTTATCAATTCTAGTCAGATCTGTATGATTCAATGGCGGCCTTTCTATTGATTCGGAAATAGGCAGATTTGTCAATTTGATTGATCCGGGACGCTGATCCGGTTGAACATCTGTATTGAGGAACGCCCCCAGAGGCGCGAGCACGCCACTCAGATCATGTGCGACTTCCTTGATTGTTTTCACATACTCATCAAATCGATCATCTGGATAAACGATGGGGACTAATTTCTGTTTGAGCGCGTCACGCTGGGAATCCGACAAGGCTTGTTCGCGTGGTGTGGTCCGGAGCTGTGTTTCACTCATGATAATACCTCTTGATTTTCGTAAATATTTTCATAGCACGTTTTGTAACGTGAATTTTACTCCTAAAGCCAGCTGGGCGAGAGTGCAATGGCTTTTGCATCTTTTAATTGCATCAAATTGTCTGGTTGGATTGCCCCTTTGGAAGGGCGAATCCGCGGCTTCCCGGTTGACGTCTCGCTCTGCGCATTTATTGAAAAGGCGCGTTCGCGGTCGCAGGGCCGCTTGCATGCAGCGTGTCGGGACGGATGCTGTCGGGCTTTGCCGGCTTTCGCATTGCCGGAGCGCCGGGGCGCTGCGAATATTGTCGAACGGGCCGGAGGCGCCATTGCCGCCGGACCCGCACAGGACTCCGGACGCCCCCCGATAACGGGAGATGGGCGCAACCAACAGGGAGGATAGTCTCGTGGAGAATATCGGCGTATTCAACCGCGCGAACGGCGCAGAGGCGATCGGCCTGCGCAATCTCGAGCGCGTCTACTGGAATTTCGAAGCGCCGGCACTCTATGAGCAGTCCCTGCAGCGCGACGAAGCGCAGCTCGCCGAAGGCGGCGCGCTGGTCGCCGAGACGGGCGTGCATACGGGCCGCTCGCCCAGGGACAAGTTCGTCGTGCGCGATTCTGACACCGACGACAAGATCTGGTGGGATGCCAATGGCGCGATCACGCCGGAGCAGTTTGACACGCTCCTGCAGGATTTCATCACCCATGCCGAAGGCAAGGAGCTGTTTGCGCAGGACCTGTTCGGCGGCGCCGATCCGGCCTATCGGGTGCGCGCGCGGGTCTTCACCGAATTCGCCTGGCATTCGCTGTTCATCCGCAACCTGCTGCGCCGGCCCGACCGTGACCTGCTGCCCTCCTTCCAGCCCGATCTGACCATCATCGACCTGCCGAGCTTCAAGGCCGATCCGGCCCGCCACGGCTGCCGCTCGGAGACGGTGATCGCCATCGACTTCACCCGCAAGATCGTCCTGATCGGCGGCACCTCGTACGCTGGCGAGATGAAGAAATCGGTCTTCACCTACCTGAACTACATCCTGCCCGCGAAGAACGTCATGCCGATGCATTGCTCGGCCAACATGTCGAGCCCCTCGGACGTGGCCGTGTTCTTCGGCCTGTCAGGTACCGGCAAGACGACGCTCTCCAACGATCCCGACCGTCCGCTGATCGGTGATGACGAGCATGGCTGGGGCCCCAACGGCATCTTCAATTTCGAGGGCGGCTGCTACGCCAAGACGATCAAGCTCTCCGCCGATGCCGAGCCCGAGATCCACGCTACCACCCGCCGCTTCGGCACGGTGCTCGAGAACGTGGTGATCGATCCCGAAACCCGCATGCCCGATTTCGACGACGGTTCCAAGACCGAGAACACGCGCTGCGCCTATCCGCTCGACTTCATCCCCAATGCCAGCGAGACCGGGCGCGGCGGGCATCCCAAGAACATCGTGATGCTCACCTGCGACGCTTTCGGCGTCTTGCCTCCCATCGCCAAGCTGACCAGCGCCGAGGCGATGTACCACTTCCTCTCCGGCTATACCGCCAAGGTGGCCGGCACCGAGAAGGGCGTGACCGAGCCGCAGGCGACCTTCTCGACCTGTTTCGGCGCCCCCTTCATGCCGCGCCCGCCCTCAATCTACGGCAATCTGCTGCGCGA
The DNA here is from genome assembly GCF_900094735.1 of Saliniramus fredricksonii. Taxonomy (NCBI): domain Bacteria; kingdom Pseudomonadati; phylum Pseudomonadota; class Alphaproteobacteria; order Hyphomicrobiales; family Salinarimonadaceae; genus Saliniramus; species Saliniramus fredricksonii. The sequence goes on along the minus strand of NZ_FMBM01000001.1, from coordinate 1,231,079 downwards.
GCTGATCGGGCGCCACCACGTGGATTGCTGGCTGGTCAATACCGGCTGGACCGGCGGCAAGCACGGGATCGGCCGGCGCATGCCGATCCGCGTCACCCGTCGGCTTCTGACGGCCGCGCTCGACGGCTCGCTCTCGAAGGCCGATTTCCGCCGCGACCCGTATTTCGGGCTGGCCGTGCCCACCCATGTGCCGGGTGTCGAGCCGCATATCCTGACCCCGCACAAGACCTGGCAGGACAAGGCCGCCTTCGCCGAGACGGCGCAGAAGCTGATCGACATGTTCCAGGAGAATTTCAAGCGTTTCGAGAATGACGTCGATGCCGATATCCGCGCCGCCGCGCCGCAGAAGCTGATCTGAGGAAGGCAATCTGAACGCAAGGTCACGAAACGCCCGGTCCGACTCCGTCGGGCCGGGCGTTTCTCATGGGAGCCCGGTCACGCGTGGCGCCCGGCATCGGCGCCGAAATGGGTAACGTAGCGTGGATTGATGCGCGAGACCGGCAGCACCACGAACACATCGGTTGTTCCAAATTGCCGGTCGACCACGGCGCCGTCACCAAAACCGGCCCCGAGCCGCAGATAACCCTTGATCAGGGGCGGCAGGGAGGCGAGCGCCGCACGCGGGTCGATCGCCTCGCGCGGCATGCGCGCCATCGGCACATGCAGATGCGCATGCGCACGCGCGCACCATTCCTCGGGTGCCCGCGCGAAATGCGCGAGGAAACTCAGCGACAGGGCGAGCGCCTCGGGATCGGTGCCCGCAAGGCTCGCGCAGCCGAGCATCACATCGATACGATGGCGCAGCACATAGCTCCAGATGCCGTGCCAGAGCAATTCCACCGTGCGCTTGTTGCGATAGGGCGCAAGCACGCAGGAACGCCCGAGTTCAAGGACATTCGCATCGGGATGCGCCTCCAGCAACGGGCCGATCGCGTATTCCGAAGCGGTGTAGAACCCGCCATGGTGCCGCGCCACCTCCTGGCGCAGCAGCCGATAGGTTCCAACCACTTCCGGCGCATCCCCCTTGCCGTGATCGAGCACCAGCAGGTGATCACATATGGCATCGAAAGCATCGGCGTCACGACCGGTGACCAATGCGAATGCATCCGGCTGCGCAGCCATTTCCTCGTAGAAGACCTGATAACGCAGCCGTTGCGCACGCACGACATCCCCCTCACCCTGTGCGAGTCGGAGTTCGAGGGCGCCGATACGTCCGAGGCACATCCCGACCGAATGATCGAAACGCACATGATCGAGGAGGGCGTCCGCGTGCCGCAGATTGTCGGCAACGGCTCCTGCGGATTTTGCCACGGCTGCCGGCAAACCACCTGTGCCGCGCGCGGCCGGACGCGGATCCGGGCTGCCGGTCGACGAGATTTTCGCGATGGTAGACACCATTCCCGGAAGCTCCCCGGCCCTTGATGGCCAAAATGATCCGCAACCATGATATGCCGCATGCCCGCTGCAGATACAGCCTGTCGGTGCGGTATGATCCGCAGACCTATGGGGTCCCATACCGGTTTCACGAAATGATGACAAAACGCAAGTCTTTCGGCAAAAAGCCATGCCCGGTGCGCTCCGGCCCGCCACCGTTGGTCCGCCCGCAGAATCGGAGCGATCAGCGCTACACCAGGTCGCATGCGGATGCGAATTGACGGCGGATACCGTTTTCAGCATCATGATGCATGCGTTTCTTTTCGTCGGTCACCCTGATCGCGATTATCGTCGGCACCGCGCTCTCGGCGGGACCGGCTGCGCGCGCCCTCTCCGAACCTGCAATGAACGGCAAGGCCGACATCCGGCCCATCCAGTCGCCGAGTGAAACCGTGCCTGGCTCCGATGCCGAATCGCAGGCTGCCGATGACGTCACCGGGGCCGGTCGCGAGGCTGTCGCCATCAGCGAGGCGCTGCTACAGCGCCCCCCGGCGCGCAACGATGCGACGCTCGACGATCTGTTCGTGCGGCTGGGGGAAGCAGAGGGAGCTTCCGAAGCGCGCGGCGTGGTGCTGATGATCAACAGACGCTGGCTGCGCTCGGGTTCGGATACGGCGGACCTGCTGATGACCCGTGCGCGGCAGGCGATGCGCGAGCGCGACGATGCGCTGGCTGTGGAACTGCTCGATCGCGTCATCGCGATGCAGCCTGACTGGGCCGAAGCCTGGAACCGACGCGCCGTCGCCTTCCACCGCCTGGGTGATCCACTGGCCGCGATGGCCGATATCCACCGTACGGTGACGCTGGAGCCTCGCCATTTTGCGGCCTGGGCCGGGCTGGGCCATATCCTGCGCGAAATCGGGGATGAAGCCGGCGCGCTCGCAAGTTACGAACAGGCGCTCAGCCTGCACCCCACCATGCCGAGGCTGGAACCGCTCGTGGAGACATTGCGCCGGGAACTCTACGGGCTGAATCTGTAGCAGTCGGGATTCCGACTGCGCATCACCCCGCCACTCATCGCGGCGTCCTCTCACATGACCCGCCTCAGGCGCTGTGAACCAGCGGGCGCACGCGCCAGATATCCTGCGCATATTCGCCGATGGTGCGATCAGAGGAGAACCAGCCCATTCGGGCCGTGTTCAGGATCGCCTTGCGCCACCATTCGTCCGGGCGCCCCCAGAGTGCGTCCAGATCGCGCTGTGCCTGCCAATAGGCGTCGAAATCGGCGGCGATCATGTAGCGGTCGCGCCAGGCGACGGCCTCGGTCAGGGATGAATAGCGGCGCGGCTCATCCGGCGAGAACAGCCCGGTCTCGATCTCGTAGAGCGCGCGCGCAAGCCGCGTTGAACGGTCCAGCGTGGAAGCTTCGCAATAACCCGCATCGCGCAGGGCCGCGACTTCCTGAGCGTCATGGCCGAAGATCGTGATGTTCTCAGGGCCGACATGGGCGCGCATCTCGACATTGGCGCCATCGAGCGTGCCGATGGTGAGCGCACCATTGAGGGCGAGCTTCATGTTGCCTGTGCCCGAGGCCTCCATCCCGGCCGTGGAAATCTGCTCCGAGAGATCGGCCGCGGGGATGATCACCTCCGCAAGGCTCACATTGTAATTCGGCAGGAAGACGAGTTTCAGCTTGTCCCCGATCTCGGGATCATTGTTGATCACCGCACCCAGATCATGCGCGAGGCGGATGATCTGCTTCGCCTGCGCGTAACTCGCCGCCGCCTTGCCCGCGAAGATCTTGACCCGTGGCACCCAGCCGGCACCGGGATCGGCCTTGATGGCGTTGTAGAGCGCCACCGCCTCGAGCAGGTTGAGAAGCTGGCGCTTGTATTCGTGAATGCGCTTGATCTGCACGTCGAACATCGCCGTCGGATCGACGCTGACGCCGGTGCGGACCCGGATCAACCTGGCGAGATCCTGCTTGGCCGCGAGGCGCTGATCGGCGAAGGCGCGCTGGAATGCCGGATCATCGGCATGCCCCTCCAGGTCACGCAGGGCCTGCGGGTGATCGCGCATGCGCGGCCCGATGGTCTCGATGATGAGACGGGTGAGGCGCGGATTGATCTGCTGCAGCCAGCGCCGGAAGGTGACGCCGTTGGTTTTATTGGTGATGCGGTCGGGGAACATGCGATGAAGATCGGCAAAGACGGTCTCGCGCATCAGATCGGTATGCAACGCCGAAACACCATTGACCTTGCGTGACCCGACAAAGGCGAGATGCCCCATGCGCACGCGCTTGCCGTTCTCCTCGTCGATGATCGACAGCGCCCTGCCGAGCCGGTCATCAGCACCCGGCAGCGCCGCCACCGCCTCGAGATGCAGCCAGTTGATCCGGTAGATGATCTCCATATGACGCGGCAGGAGCCGCTCCATCAGCGGCACGGCCCAGGTTTCGAGCGCTTCCGGCAGGAGCGTGTGGTTGGTATAGGACAGCGTCTCGCGGGTGATCTCCCAGGCCCGTTCCCAGGCCAGCCCCTTCTCGTCCACCAGAATGCGCATCAACTCCGCCACCGCGATGGCGGGATGCGTGTCATTGAGCTGGATCGCGACATGATCGGCCAGATTGCCGAGGCCCGGGAAGCGGCTGAGATGCCGGCGCACCAGGTCCTGAAGCGACGCGGCGGTGAAGAAATATTCCTGCCGCAGCCGCAATTCGTAGCCTGCCGGCGTCGCATCGCTGGGATAGAGCACCCGCGAGATTGCCTCGGCCCGCGCCCTGTGCGCCATGGCGCCGACGTAATCGCCATGATTGAACGCATCGAGCATGAGCGGCTCGGACGCGCGCGCCGACCACAGCCGCAAGGTGTTCACATGCGCCCCGCGCCAGCCCACGACCGGCGTGTCGTAGGCCTTGGCGATCACGGTTTCCGCCGGCTGCCAGACGCGACGCATGCGCCCGTCTGCATCGGTCTCGTCGCGCGTCGTGCCGCCGAAGCCGATCCTGTAGGTCGCTTCCGGACGCTCGAACTCCCATGGATTGCCGACATTGAGCCAGTCCTCGGGCACTTCATGCTGTGCGCCGTCGACAATGACCTGCCGGAACAGCCCGTAATCATAGCGGATCCCGTAGCCAATGGCGGGCAGGGACAGGCTCGCGAGACTCTCCATGAAACAGGCGGCCAGCCGCCCCAGACCGCCATTGCCGAGCGCCGCATCGGCCTCCTGCTCACGCAACAGATCGGGATCCACGCCCAGATCGTTCAACGCCTCGACGAGCGGCTCCATCAGGCCGAGATTGCTCACAGAATCGCGAAAATTGCGCCCGATCAGGAATTCGAGGGAGAGATAACAGACCCGCTTCCCCTCCTGCCGGTAGGTCTCACGGGTCGATTCCATCCAGCGGTCGACAATCCGGTCGCGCACGGCCAGAGCAGTCGCGAGATACCAGTCATGCATGCTGGCATGAGCCGTATCCTTGCCCACGGCATAGACGAGTTTATCGGTAATGGCCGCACGCAGACGGGCCCGCATGCCCTCGCGCGCATCCGCCCCCGCTTCTGCCCCTGCCTCGACACTGCGAAGCTTCTGTTCCTGATTTTCGTACACTGTCGATCCGTTATGCTGAGACGTTACCGGGTTCCCTGAACCAAACAGCCCAGCTTGATATGACCCGCTCCGTATTGTGACTCCAAACTGTATTCATATGTATTAATGCACCGGGCGCGGTCAAGCATACCAGATTGGAAACGACGTATTCGCGCGCGAATTCCCGGATTTTGCACAGATTTTGCGCGTGAACCGGCGCCAGACGGGTAACGGAACGGAGCGGAAAACATCGGAAATCGGGAACGTGATACCACATCATTCCCGCATGCGCTTGCGGCATCACCGCCTTCGTCGCATGTCTGCGGATCACGATCGGGCGGCTACACCGCCAGCGCCTCCGCCGTCGGCTGGACCGGCTCGGCGCCAGCCTCGTTGACACCGACGCGCCGGCGCACCGCGCTCGCGGTGGTGAAATTGATCGGATAGGGCACCCGGTCCGCCAGTGTCACGTCATGCTGCCCCGCGAGTTCTTCCAGCAGTGCCTGCGGCAGCGCCGCATCCGCGACCACCTTGTCGGGACCCGACACGTCGATGCGCGGATGATGCATGGCGTCTTCCAGCGACATGCCGTGATCGATCATGAAACAGAGCAGGTTCATCATCGCGGGAATGATCTTGCGCCCCCCCGCACCGCCCAGCGCGATCACGTCATCCGCGCCCGTGGCAATGGCCGGGCAGTAATTCGCCAGAACCCGCTTGCCCGGCCCGATCGCATTGACCGCCTCAGGGCGCGGATCGAACCAGTTGATGCCGTTATTCATCAGGATCCCGGTCTCCGGCGAGATCACCCGTGAACCGAACAGCGAGAGCAGCGTCTGGGTGCAGACGACGAGATTGCCCTGCGCATCCGCCACGGCGAAATTCGTCGTCGAGGAAGGGTGCGGCGTGCCATCGCCCATCTCCGCGAGCCGGCGCGCCCAGGCCTGTTTCAGGGCATCAGCCATCGCAGCATACATCGCCGCATCGGGGACATTGCCCGACGGCGTATGCGCTGCCTCGAGCGCCGCGAGCGCCTCCAGCATGGTCGGCCCGCCATTGAGCTCAGGGGCGACGGCGAGATCGTAATCGCGATAGCGCAAGGTCGCCGGTTCGCGAACCTGCGCCTTCACTGCCGCGAGATCATCGAGCGACAGATAGCCGCCGCGCGCTGCGATATCGGCGATCAGCGCACGCGCCAGGCTGCCGGTATAGAAGGTCGAGGCGCCCTCCTGCGCGATGTTGCGCAGGCTACGTGCCAGTGCCGGCCAGGGCAGACGCGCAGCCGCAGCGCCCGCCGTCGGACCCTGCATGAGGGGCAGACCGCCACGCAGGAAATGCTCCGCGCAACCGGGATCGTTTTGGAGATCCGCCAGGGCGGTGGTCACGATCATGGACCCGTACCAGTCGATCTCGACGCCCGTCTGCGCGATCTCGGCCGCCGGCATCACCAGATCCGCCCACGGCATCGAGCCGAAACGCTCATGCGCGAGCGCGTGGCCCGCGACCATGGCGGGCACCGCGATCGCCTTCGCGCCGACGACGTTGCGGTTATCCTCGACCATGGGCCAGCCGAACAGATCGGAATCGGAACCGCCAATCACGGGGAAATCCGCCGGGTCGAGCCCCTGCGGCGAGCGTGCACCGAAATCGATCACCGTGATGCGCCCGCTTTGCGCCTCGCGCACCAGCATCACGCCGATGCCGCCGATGCCGCTCATCCAGGGCTCGGCCACGCCGGCGGCGAAACCGGTGGCGATAGCGGCATCGACCGCATTGCCGCCCTTGCGCAGGATATCGATCCCGACCTGCGCCGCGACGCGATGATGCGCGGCCACGACGCCACCCGCACCGCGCGCCACGGGTTTGCGGATATGGGCTTTGCGCGAAAGGTTTTCCGACAATGCGTGACGGCGCAGCATGGCATTCTCCCCCGGATCGTGATCGTTTCGGGCAGCCTAACGGCAACGCGCGCGCTGCGCAGGTGAATTCACAAGCGATCCGGTTGGGCGGATTGCGGGGTGAGGGGCAGGCTGGGGACGAACGCGAAACGCCGGCGGTGAGTACCGCCGGCGTCAGGCCGGGAATTGCCCGATCGATTACCGGTCGCGCGGACGCTTTGGCAGTAAGCCTTACTCTCCACGCGCCGGATTGCGGATCATTTGATCGAGGTACTCGCCGTCCGCACCGCGCTGCCAGATGAAAGGCGGCGGCCCTTCGGCTCCGTTTTCCAGCCATTCGGCGTTCTCGGGGTGCAGGCGGAACTGTGTCGCCCGCTCAAGTCCGGGAGTGATGTGCGTGTTGAAGTTCTCAGAGAAGAGCGCCTCCTTGAGATCCGGATCAATCCGGTCCAGCTCGTCGAGCAAACCCGTACGTCGCAAACTTTCAGCGACATTCAGGCGGCTGTTCGGAGCCGGGTTCTGCGTGGTCGCGATCGTGTCGCTTCCGAACATGAAGCGGGTCGGGTGATCCGCAATCAATCGCGCCCAGCCAGCCGGGTCTTCCGCGATATAGGGATGAATCGCATCCCAGGACATATCAATAACGACGTTCGGAGCATTTTCGAGAACCTTGCGCAGTTGGTCCAGGTGATCCGGCGGCATCTGCACGGTAAAGCCGAGCCCACCGCCATGGGCCCAGACAATCGTCGTGTCGGGGGCACTGTTGGCGAATTCCATAAGGGATTCGATATTGGCGTTATTGGACGGCAAACGAAGTGCAGAGAGGCTACCGGTCGTATTTAGGCGATCGGTTTCTGCAGCGGTGCCGCTGTCACAATGAATGATGACGGGCATCCCGGTTTCGCCCATGGCCTGCGCCCAGCGTGTCAGATTGGCTTTTTCTTCCGGGGTATTATAGACGAGCGGCGTTTGGCCGCCGAGCGAATGCACGATCTCTTTGGAAAGATTGGTCTCGCCCCAGAGCGCTTTCAGAGTCCCGGGCTTAAGGCCAAATCTCTTCTCTGCCTTGGTTAGCTCCTCCAATGAGAGATAGATGTTGCGATGACTCCCGTCCTCACGCGGATTCCCTGCACTCAATCCAAGAACATGATGTTCTGCGATAATGTTTGTACCAAGGGTTTCGTTCTCGTGGCGGATAAGTGCCGCTAGATTATCGGCCAGGCCTTCATCAACTTCCGTTCCGCTGAAATGCAACTGACAGCCCGCCGGCGCGCTCACGAATTCGATGGTCTCTATACCCCGAGGAATCGAACGACCGATCAGTTCTTCTAAATCGCGGATGGGAAGGCCTTGTATCGGCATCACCGCAGGATGCCCGTATCGATCATTAATCATCTGGTTTGTCGATACCGTACCCTCGGCCCAGTTGACCTGCAGGACACCGAGGATCGTCTGCGCGCTTGGATTCCCATCGATGAATTCTCGCGACAGATAATAGTCCATATCTGGTGTGCCGTCTGGCCGTTTGCCATCTGAGCCTTCAGGCCGCTCTCTGAAGCGAGGTGCAACGGGGAAAAATACCGTCTGCCCACCGCCCATCGATTCGGTCTGGGCGATCAGCCGAGCAACGGTCATATCCATCCATTGCTCGTCGGTCAGACCCGGAGGACGCACGCCCATGAATCGCGGGTCATATGAACCAAATCCCGGACCATAGCCCACTCTGCCGTTCTGAAGCTCCTCCAAGCCCGGGGCAACAGGTCCTTCGTGAGAATGGATATCGCAGATCGTATCTGGAAGTTGACCACAATTTCTATTTAGCAGCGCCGTAATCACATTGCCGACTGGGCGACCAGTCTCCTCGCGATATTGCCGGCTCTGTCTGGCGAGGTCTTGGAGATCCTCCTCAGTCCTGATCGGTGGCTGCGCACTACCGGGTGTCCAGATCTGCGGCTCATCAGGGCCCGCCACGACAGGCTGGTCCGTTCTGATGATGGACGGTGCCGATTGAGCAGTGTCGTCAGTTTCACCGGTCGCATAGGGCAGATGAATTTTCTGGTCGTTCGCCGCACCCGGCACGATAATCCGCCGCCGTTCCTCCGCGCGACCGGCCTGCTGCGTATCCGGCGTGTTCTCCGGTTCCGGGAATTCCCCACCGGTGCCCGGATACGGACTGGTGTTGAAGGGCGGCCCGCCGCGTCCGCCGGCGAGACCGCCTGAACGCAGCGATGCGGCCACGTCCTGGCCGTAGGCGCCGTTGAGGAGGGCACGGATCGCATCGCGCATCTGGCCGGCGCCGGCATCGTAGCCGGCCTCGAAGACGATCTGCGCGACATCCGGGAATGCCTCGGCATAGCGCCGGAAGGCATCCTGCTCGTTGGGACGCAGCAGGCGCTCGACATCCGGGATATCCCAATCGCGTCCGCGACTCAGCCCGGTGATCGGCGGCGCGCCGACCGTGTCCGGATCGTCGTTTCTCAGGCGGTTGGTCGCCACGCGCGGCTCTATATCGCCCTTGATGATGGCATGGACGAAATCAAGAAAGCGCGGATTATGGGCCTCACGTTCCAGCGCGCTGCGCCAGATCGGATCGGACATGATCTCTTCGTATGCCGCGAAACCCTCGGGGCCCAGTGTTTGGGGCAGCGCGTCGACGACACGGCCAGCGCGCACGAAGTCGTGCTCCTGCGATCGGCCGCCGGCGTTGATATTATTCAGTCTTTGGGTAACTTCGTCAGAGCGTTCAGCATTCACGGCTTGTCCAACTGCACGGTTCGCCCGGAATGCTGCGTCCGACTCCGCCAGCCTTCGCTCAGTTTCTGCCTCGTTCCGTGCAACGGCATCAGGGCCATGCACCGGATCCTGCGGGGCGCCCTCCATATCCGCGAGACCGAAACCTTCTCGACCTTGCGCAGGCCCCTGACCCGACCTGCCCGAATTGAGCTGTTCCTGCGCAGCCGCGCCGAGCCCCGCGCCCGTCGTATCCTGCACTTCCCTGCGGCCCGCACCGATACCGGTGGCGACTTGCGGCCCGAGCCCGTCGGGGATCAGGCCGGGATTCTGCGTTTCTGCCTGCCTTTGGGGCTGATCCCCCAGCGCGAACTGCGCGGCGGCATTCGTGAACGGGGAGAGCTGCGTTTGGACCAACGAGGCCTGCGGGCCGGCAGTGTTTCCGAGCTGGCCACCCGTCGGTGTGATCACGTTTGCCGCCGGGGCGCGCGGAGCGCCGGCGCCACGCAGCGTTTCAGGCATCGTCGCGGTCATGGTCCCGCCCCCGCCATGCGGTCCGCGCGGTGCGCCGCCGCCACCGGGCCGACCGGGCCCGGAACTCCATCCGCCGCCATTTGGGCCAGAGTTTCCTTGCGTGTGGCCTCCACCATCGGAGCGCCTCGCGGATACGACCTGAAGACTGCCTGTTCGACTGGCGGCAGCGCCGCCCGCCCCGATCGAAAGGCCGGCGGTCAGCGCGTCGGTGGCAGCGCCTTCGCGCCTCAATCTGTCCAACTCTCCTTGGAATTCGGGATTTCCGGTGTCCCGGACATTTGCGAGAATCGCCGGCGCACCGTTGGGCCCCCCGCTGATGTAGCGGGCAAACTGATAAGCTTCTCGAGCGCCTTGCTCGCCGTGTGAAAAATAGACGGTGGAGACGCCGTCATTGGGGATTCCCATCTGCTCCAGATGCTGCAGCTGAGACGGGCTGAAGCGTCGATGGTGCTCGTATCGGGGGCTCTCGTTCTCGGGGTCCCGGGAACGGAACATCGGTCCCGTCGGCGCGCTGAGTGGAAATTGTGCGTCACCCTGTTGGCCGGTAGCGTCGCGATAGCGTTCGCCAAACGGGCGGGAGCCGGAAATGCCTTCTGACATGCGTAATCTCCGATGAAAAATTGGCACGAAAAAATCGAAATAATCATTCATTTTAGGCTGACGCATTATCTAAATCAATCAAAATTATTATGTATAATATTATTTTATATAATAATTTGCAGACCCGACGCCCCCCGCATTGCTCTGTTGCGCCCCGGATACCCCACGATCCCAAAAAACCAACAAGCGCCTGAGACCAAAGACTTTTTCGGGGAGACCGAACCACGCGCCTTCCGCAGAAGCGCGCCTGACGCCGTGTCGGCTTCGTGCGGATCAGCACTCACGCAAAGCGCTTGTGCAATTTATCGCACATATTTAACCGCCATCTCGCGGGCGGGCCAACCTCGGCGCCGCTTCACACCAGAACCGGCTGCGCCGCCTGCTCCTCGATGCCGAAGACGCGCCGGTAGCGTTCGACCTCCTCCGGAGGCCCCACCGCCTTGGTCGGATTGTCGGAGAGCTTCACCGCCGGGCGTCCGTTCACGGCGACGACCTTGCACACCACGGAGATCGGATCGAGTTCCTCACCCTTGACGAAACCGCGGAAATCGTTGGTCAGCAGCGTGCCCCAGCCGAAGCCGAGGCGCATGCGCCCGTGGAAATGGCCGTAGATGCGCCGGATGCTCTCGACATCGAGCCCGTCGGAAAAAATGGCGAGCTTTTGCTTCGGATCCTGCCCGCGCGCGCGCCACCAGCGGATCGCCTCCTCGCCGCCGACGATCGGCTCCTTCGAATCGACGCGGATGCCGGTCCATTGCGAGACCCAGTCCGGCGCGTCGGCGAGGAAATTGGTGGTGCCGTAGGTATCGGGCAGGATGACGCGCAGATTGCCGTCGTAATCCTGCTGCCAGTCGGCCAGCACCGCATAGGGGGCGCGCTTCATCGCCGCCTCGTCATCGGCGACGAGGGCGGTGTAGACCATCGGCAGTTCATGCGCATTGGTGCCCACCGCCTCGACCTCGGCGCGCAGGGCCATCAGGCAGTTCGAGGTGCCGAGAAACGAATCACCCAGGCCTTCGATCATCGCCTGCACGCACCAGTCCTGCCACATGAAGCTGTGGCGGCGGCGTGTGCCAAAATCGGCGATCGAAACCCCCGGCAGCGCCTTCAATGCCTGCACCTTCTCCCAGACGCGCGCCATGGCGCGGGCATAGAGCACCTGCAACTCGAACTTGCCCATGGTCCGGGTGACGTTGCGCGAGCGCAATTCGTTGAGGATGGCGAGCGCCGGGATCTCCCACATGGTCGTCTCGATCCACGGCCCCTCGAAGGTCAGGACATACTGCCCGTCATGCTTTTCGAGATTGTATTCCGGGAAACGGAATTCCTCGAGCCAGATGATGAATTCCGGCGAGAACATCTGCCGCTTGCCGTAGAAGGTATTACCGCGCAGCCAGGTCGATTCGCCGCGCGAGAGCCGCAGCGTGCGCACATGGTCGAGCTGCTCGCGCAACTCGCCCTCGTCGATGAGTTCGGCCAGACGCACAGAGGAGGTCCGGTTGGTGATGCCGAAAGTGACCGCGACGTCGCGATAGCGCCGGAAGATCGTCTGCGCCATCAGGAGTTTGTAGAAATCCGTATCGAGCACCGAACGCACGATCGGATCGATCTTCCAGTTGTGATTATAGACGCGCGTGGCGATATCCACCATCGCTCCCTCTCCCCCGGCGACGGGCCGCTCCCGCCAAACGGGAGCGACCATAGACCACGTGTCGTGTCTGTGAAAGCCGCAGGTTTGCGCGCGTATCAGCGACGCGGCGGCTTTTTCGCATCATAGCCGGCGCGTTTGAGCGCTTCACCGAGCGCACCTGAACCCGCACCCGCACCGCGACCGCCACCATCGCGCTTGTTCGCATCGCGGCCCTTGGGACCGGGAGCGTCGGACTGTTGTCTGTCGGCACGCGGTTTGTCGGCACGAGAATTGTCCGTGCTGGCCCGCCCCACCGGCTTCGTGCCGATCTCGTCATCGAGGCGCATGGAGAGCGCGATGCGTTTGCGCGGCAGATCGACCTCCATCACCTTCACCCGCACCACGTCCCCGGGTTTGGCGATGCTGCGCGGATCGCGCACGAAGGTCTTCGCCATGGCCGAGACATGCACCAGCCCGTCCTGGTGCACGCCGATATCGACGAAGGCGCCGAAGGCCGCGACATTGGTCACGACACCTTCGAGCACCATGCCGGGCTTGAGATCATTGAGCGTCTCGACGCCCTCCTCGAAACGTGCCGTCCTGAATTCCGGGCGCGGATCGCGGCCCGGCTTTTCAAGCTCGGCGAGGATATCGGCCACCGTGGGCACACCGAACGCGTCGTCGGTAAACTGCTCGGGCCGCAATCCGCGCAGCGTCGCCGCATCGCCGATCAGATCGCGCAGATCCTTGCCCGTGCCCTTGATGATGCGCGCGACCACCGGATAGGCCTCCGGATGCACGCCCGAGGCATCGAGCGGATTGTCGCCGCCATGGATGCGCAGGAACCCGGCGCATTGCTCGAAGGTCTTGCGCCCCAGCCCCGCCACCTTCAACAGCGCCTTGCGCGCGCCAAACCGCCCATGCGCATCGCGATGCGCGACGATGGCGCGGGCCACGCTCTCGCCCACGCCGGCGACCCGTGCGAGCAGCGGCGCGGAGGCGGTGTTGACCTCGACACCCACCGCATTCACGCAATCCTCCACCACCGCATCGAGGGAGCGCGAGAGCTTGTGCTCGGCGAGATCGTGCTGGTACTGCCCGACGCCGATGGATTTCGGATCGATCTTGACGAGTTCCGCCAAGGGATCCTGCAGCCTGCGCGCGATCGAAACGGCGCCCCGCAGCGAGACATCGAGATCGGGCAATTCGCGGCTGGCATAGGCGGAAGCCGAATAGACCGAGGCGCCGGCTTCCGAGACGACGATCTTCGTGAGCTTGCGCCCCTTCATGCCGGCGACGAGTTCACCCGCGAGCTTGTCGGTCTCGCGCGAGGCGGTGCCGTTGCCGATGGCGATGAGGCTGACACCATGCGCCTCGACCAGCCGTGACAGGCTCGCCAGCGCGGCATCCCAGCGCTTTTGCGGCTCGTGCGGATAGACCGTATCCGTCGCCACCACCTTGCCGGTGGCGTCGACCACGGCGACCTTGACGCCGGTGCGATAGGCCGGATCGAGCCCCATCGTCACCCGCGCACCGGCAGGCGCGGCGAGCAACAGGTCGCGCAGGTTCTCCGCGAAGACGCGCACGCCCGCATCCTCGGCGGCGCTCCACAGGCGCTGGCGCAGATCAAGCTCGATGGAGAGCGAGAGCCTGGTGCGCCAGGCCCAGCCGATCGCCTGCATGCACCAGTCATCACCGGGACGCCCCGCGTCGCGGATGCCGCAATGACGGGCGATGACGAGCGCCATCGGCCCGATCCGCCCCACCACCTCCTCCGCGCTCTCGCGCAGGGCGAGATCGAGCACCTCCTCCTTCTCGCCGCGATAGAGCGCGAGCACGCGATGCGCCGGCAGTTTCGCAAGCGGCTGGGCATAATCGAAATAATCCGAGAATTTCGCCCCGCTCTGTTCCTTGCCCGCGCGCACCTTCGCGGTGAGCACGCCTTCCACCCAATAGCGCTCGCGCAGTTTCCCGATAAGCTCGGCATCTTCCGACAGACGCTCGGCAATGATCGCGCGCGCGCCCTCCAACGCGGCCTTTGCGTCGGCGACGCCCCTGGCCTCGTCGACATAAGCCGCCGCGCGCATTTGCGGATCCTGCGACGGGTCGCCCCAGAGCGCATCGGCCAGCGGTTCGAGCCCGGCCTCGCGGGCGATCTGCGCCTTGGTGCGGCGCCTGGGCTTGAAGGGGAGATAGAGATCCTCCAGCCGCGCCTTGGTCTCCGCCTCGAGGAGGCGCGCGCGCAAGGCGTCGTCGAGCTTGCCCTGCTCATTGATGCTCTCGAGGATGGCCGCGCGGCGCTTTTCGAGATCGCGCAGATAGGCCAGCCGCTCGTCGAGATCGCGCAGCTGCGCATCGTCGAGCCCGCCCGTCGCCTCCTTGCGGTAGCGCGCGATGAAGGGGATGGTGGAGCCCTCGTCGACCAGCGCCACCGCCGCGCTCACCTGTTCGGGCCGCACCCCGAGTTCCTGTGCGATGCGACGGGCGATCACGGCATTCGTATCCCCGGCGGGTTCGGTGGCGGCGCGCATCGTCACGATCATCTCCCTGAAACGAAAACGCTGCGCGACGGGGCCGCGCAGCATGCGATTATGCGAACCGGACGCGGCTCAGCGCTTGATGCGCAGGGCGTCGTGGCCGGCATAGACGGCCTGGCCGCCGAGTTGCTCCTCGATACGGATCAGCTGGTTGTACTTGGCGAGCCGGTCGGAGCGCGCCAGCGAGCCGGTCTTGATCTGTCCGCAATTGGTCGCCACGGCGAGATCGGCGATGGTGGCATCCTCGGTCTCGCCGGAACGGTGCGACATCACCGCCGTGTAGCGCGCGCGGTGCGCCATGTCGACGGCAGCCAGCGTCTCGGTCAGCGTGCCGATCTGGTTGACCTTGACGAGGATGGAATTGCCCACGCCCATCTCGATGCCGCGCGAGAGGCGCTCGATATTGGTCACGAACAGATCGTCACCCACGAGCTGGCAGCGCTCGCCGATCGCCTCGGTCACGGCCTTCCAGCCCTCCCAGTCATCCTCGGACATGCCGTCCTCGATGGAGGCGATGGGATAATCGCCCACGAGCCTGGCGAGATAGGCCGCCTGCTCCGCACCGGTGCGGCTGACCCCCTCGCCTTCATAGACGTATTGGCCGTCCTTGAAGAACTCGGTCGCGGCGCAATCGAGGGCGATCATCATGTCGTCGCCCGGCTTGAAGCCGGCCTTCTCGATCGCCATCATGACGAAATCGAGCGCGGCCTCGGCGCTGGGCAGGTTTGGCGCGAAGCCGCCCTCATCGCCGACATTCGTATTGTGGCCGGCCTGCTTGAGCTCCTTCTTGAGCGTGTGGAAGATCTCCGCCCCCATGCGCACCGCTTCCGACAGGCTCGGCGCGCCCACGGGCATGACCATGAATTCCTGGAAGTCGATCGGGTTGTCGGCATGCGCGCCGCCATTGACGATGTTCATCATCGGCACCGGCAGGACCCGCGCCTGCGCCCCGCCGACATAGCGATAGAGCGGCAGGCCGGTCGCCTCCGCCGCCGCCTTGGCGACCGCGAGCGAGACGCCGAGGATGGCGTTGGCGCCGAGCCGTTCCTTGTTGGGCGTGCCGTCGAGATCGATCATGGCCTCGTCCACGCCGATCTGGTCTTCGGCATCCATGCCGACCACCGCATCGAGGATCTCTGTATTCACCCCATCCACGGCGCGGGTGACGCCCTTGCCCAGATAACGCGAGGCATCGCCGTCACGCAGTTCCACCGCCTCGAAGGCGCCGGTCGAGGCGCCCGAGGGCACGGCAGCACGGCCCATCGATCCGTCTTCGAGGAAGACATCCACCTCGACAGTGGGATTGCCGCGGCTGTCGAGAATCTGACGGGCGATGAGATCGACAATGGCTGTCATGGGCCTGCTCCAATCAATGAGGGTGGCGAATGTTGATCGCGCTTTTAGGCGATGTTGCACGAGACGGAAAGGCGTGATCGCGGCGTAACGCCCGATTGACGCGTCGCGATCCACACGTCATAGGCGCTCGACAACGCTTCAGGAGCGATACCGGCATGATCGACAACAGCAATCTGCAACTCGGCCAGAGCGCCGATATTCCCGCGACCCCGGAGGAAGCCCGGCTCGACCGGGTGCCCAATCCGCATTCCGCCGGCGAATACGTGGCGCGCTTCACCTGCCCGGAATTCACCTCGATCTGCCCGGTTACCGGCCAGCCGGATTTCGCGATTCTGGTGATCGACTACGTGCCGGGCCAATGGCTGGTCGAATCGAAATCGCTCAAGCTCTATCTGACGAGCTTTCGCAACCACGGCGCCTTCCACGAGGATTGCACCGTCGCCATCGGCAAGCGCCTGGCTGAGCTGCTCGAACCCGTCTACATGCGCATCGGCGGCTACTGGTATCCGCGCGGCGGCATTCCCATCGACGTGTTCTGGCAAACGGGCGAGATGCCGAAAAACATCTGGCTGCCCGATCAGGGCGTCGCGCCTTATCGCGCGCGCTGAGAGTCAGGCTGCAGCCGGCTGCGGCGCGGTGCGCGCGAGCACCCAGGCGGCGAAGAGGCCCAGCGCGAAGATCACGCAGGCCAGGATGATCAGCGTCGCCGGGGTGCCGAAGAGGCGTGTGCCCAGGCTCACCACGACCGGACCCGTGGCATTGCCGAGGAAGAACGAGCAGGCATGCAGCGCCACCGCCGAGCCGCGCGCATCAGCGGAAAGCTCCGTCACCTGCGTCTGGAAGGAATTGTGCAGGAGATAAAAGCCGAGCCCGAGCAGGAGCAGCGCCCCGGCAATGAGCCGCCAGTCGCCGAGGAAGGCAACCGCGATCAGCGCCATGGCCGAGAAGAAGCCGCCCGTCACCAGCATGCGATACATGCCGAGCCGGCGCAGCAGCAGGCCGACCACGGCGGAATAGATCAGCCCGCCAATGGCGAATCCGGCCAGCGCGATCCCCGCCTCCGCCGCGCCACCGGCCTCGCGCGCCACCAGGATCGGCGCGATGAAGGGCAGAACCCCCATGATGCAGATGCCTTCGACGAAGACGAGGGCGAACAAGGCCCGGGCGCGTGGTTTTGCGACGAGCCCGCGATAGCGCGCCATCGCCACGGCGAAGGAGAATGGCGGGCGCACAAGGTTGGACGGCTTGAGCGCGACGGTCATGGCGACGAACGCGATGGCGGTGATGGCGGCAGCCAGATGAAACACCCCGCGCCAGCCCAGATGCTCGGCGAGCAATCCGGCCAGCGAGGAGCCCGCCATCTGGCCGAGGATCACCGCCACGAGAAAACGGCTGATCGCGACCTGACGCGTCTCCATGCCCACGCGATCGCCGATCACCGCGAGCGCGAGCGGGATGATCCCGCCCGCCGCCATGCCCGTGATCACGCGCATCACGAAGAGTGAACGCTCACCGGGCATGAAGGCGGAGGCGATCAGAGCCGCGATCAGCACCGCGAGGCAGAAGCGCATCACCCTGAGCTTGCCCAGCGAATCGCCGAACGGGCCGAGCACGGGCTGGATCAGCGCATAGGGCAGCGCGAAAGCCGTCGCGAGCAGGGCGATGGCCTGGACGCTGGCGCCGAGATCATCGGCGATCACATTGACCAGCGGATCGGCGATCCGCCCGGCAAAGGTGCTGGCAAAGCCGGCAATCGCCAGGATCAGGATGGTGGCGCGCACCGCATGCGCATCAGATGTCGTTGCTGTCATCCCGCATACCCCGCGCGGCGCATCCGCGCAGCGTCAATCTAGAACGGCCAGGCGCTGGCTGCCCGTGCAGGCGGACCCGATGCATCCGGCACAACTGCCCGAACGGCTCCCGGAGCACCTCGAATCAGGCCTCAGATCAGGCTCTTGGCCACCGCATCAATGCGCATCAGCCCCGCGATCAGCGCCTCGAACTCGACGAGCGGCACCATGTTGGGGCCATCCGACAGGGCGCGATCGGGGTCGGGATGCGTCTCGATGAACAGACCGGCGACACCCACCGCGACGGCGGCGCGCGCGAGCACCGGCACGAATTCGCGCTGCCCACCCGAGGTCGCCCCCTGTCCGCCGGGCTGCTGCACGGAATGGGTCGCGTCGAAAATCACCGGCGCGCCGGTCTGCTGCGCCATGATGGGCAGGCCGCGCATGTCGGAGACCAGGGTATTGTAGCCGAAAGAGGCGCCGCGCTCGGTGAGCATCACGTTGGGATTGCCCGCGCCCGTCACCTTGGCCGCGACATTGGCCATGTCCCAAGGCGCGAGGAACTGGCCCTTCTTCACGTTGACGACACGCCCGGTTTGCGCTGCGGTGATCAGCAGATCAGTCTGGCGGCAGAGGAAGGCGGGGATCTGGAGGATATCGACAACCTCGCCCACCGGGGCGCATTGGTTCGCCTCGTGGATATCGGTGACGACGGGCAGGCCGAGGCTCTCGCGGATCTCGGCGAAGATCGGCAGGGCGGCTGCGAGCCCGACGCCGCGCCCGCTCTCGATCGAGGTGCGGTTGGCCTTGTCGAAGGAGGATTTGTAGACGAGGCCGATACCCAGCCGCTCGGCGATCTCCTTGAGCGCCTGCGCGGTCTCCAGCGCATGCGCGCGGCTCTCCATGGCACAGGGCCCGGCCATGATGGCGATGGGCAGGGCATTGCCGAAACGCACCGGGCGCGCGGCATCGAGGCTGACGACGGAATTGGCTTTGACGGGTTTGCTCATGCGCGGTCTTTCGGATCGGACAGGGGGCAGGCATCCTGCAACGTCATCTGCGACGGTTTCATATCAGAAAGTCATGGCGGAGGCGTTGAGGATTCCGGCTGCGAGCGAGATCGCACCCAGAAACAGGGCCGCCGCCATTTCTCCGGCGGCGATGCGCTGCGAGAGATTGGGAATGATCAGCCGCACCATGACATAGACCGCGATCTGCACGATCATCGCGATCAGCCCCCAGATCACGAGATCGATGACGGTCACCGCATAGACCACTGCGCTCGACAGCGGCAGGGCGAAACCAATCAGGCTCAGCCCCAGTGCGACAGCCGCCGAGACCACGTTCCGGCGAATCAGCGCGAATTCGTTATGCGCAGTGGCGAAGGTATAGATCACCAGATAAAGCACTGTCAGCGCCACGGAAATCGCGAAGAAAAGCAGAAAATCCGGCAGATTGGCAATCGAGGCGAACATGGCGGGCCTCCCTCCCCCTATGGACAGTTTCCATCGCTCTTACACGCCCATGCCCGGAAATGCGACGGTCAATCCGTCAAGGGACCGGTGTGGCAGGGTGGCACGCCCTCAAAACGCCCGAATCACGTTGCCTGCCTCATGCGGCGCACAACACGCACCGGCTGGACGTGTGCGCTCATGCGCAGCGCGGGGTAGCTCACTCCGCTTCGGCTGTGTAAGGTTTACGCAACAGGTTGATGTGATAGGTCAACGCGTGATCCGAATGCCGCACGCATGCGGAGCGCGCAGGATGGACCGGGCGATGACGGAGTTCGAGGACATGATCGGCAAGAGCACGAGCCCTACCGGCAGCGAGGCGACCAGCAGCGCGAGGCGCCGGGGGGCGCATCTGCTCATGCTCGCGGCGATCGGACTGAGCCTCTCCGCCTGCGAAACCATGAACAGGATGAGCGCGGTGCAATCGGTCGCCGTGCTCGATACCAGCGATACCGAAACCGCACGCGCCAATATCGCTTCGCTCTCCGAAGTGATCGAACGCAATCCGGACGACCCGACAGCCTACAATACGCGCGGCGCCGCTTACGCCCGGATCGGCGCATTTCGCGAGGCGATGGCCGATTTCGAACGCGCGATCGAGCTCGATCCCCGCTATGCGCCGGCCCATACCAATCGCGGCCTCGCCAACCGCCAGATCGGGGAAGAGCAAAGCGCGCTCACCGATTTCAACCGCGCCCTCGCGGCGGATGAAGATTACGTGCCGGCCTTGATCGCA
The DNA here is from genome assembly GCF_900094735.1 of Saliniramus fredricksonii. Classification (NCBI taxonomy): domain Bacteria; kingdom Pseudomonadati; phylum Pseudomonadota; class Alphaproteobacteria; order Hyphomicrobiales; family Salinarimonadaceae; genus Saliniramus; species Saliniramus fredricksonii. The sequence continues at coordinate 1,210,795 of NZ_FMBM01000001.1, read as the reverse complement.
CGGGCCAATCTGCTGCGCGTGCAGGGCCAGAGCGATCGCGCCCTGGCCGATCTCGACCGCGCACTTCGCCTGAACCCGGAATCGGCGCAGGCCCTGCATTCGCGCGGCCTCGTCTATCAGCGCTTGAACGATCACCGCGAGGCGGTGCTCGATTTCGACGCCGCGATCGCACGCAATCCCTATGTCGCAGCCCCCTACAACGCACGCGGTCAGAGCCTCGTGGCGCGCGGCGAGTACGAGAAGGCGATCGAGGATTTCAATGCCTCGCTCAATGTCAGCAACAACAATGCCGATGCCTGGGCCTGGCGCGGTGTCGCCCTTGAACGCTCCGGCGATGCGCAGGAAGCACAGACCAGCTATCAACGCGCCATCGGCATCGACAGCAGCAACAGCGTGGCAAATGAGGGGCTGGAGCGGGTGCGGCGTCAAGCGAGCGCCGGCGGCGGATTGTTCCGGCGATAGAGTATCATTCCGTCAGGTGGATGCCGGCTGACGGAAAAAATGATGCGGCGAACCCGAGATCGGGAACGCGGCGGTCACGTCACCGCAAGCAAGCCCCTGCGGATCAGAATGTCGGTCAGCCGGGCGCAGGCAGCGCCCGGTTTCTTCTTGCCCTGCTTTGATTGTGCGACGGTGCCGGGATCCTATGCCTCCCGCCCCGCGTCACGCACCAGCCCTTCCTGCGCCACCGAGGCGACGAGCCGGCCTTCGCGGGTATAGATCGCCCCGCGCGAAAAACCACGCGCACCGCTCGCATTGGGACTGTCCTGCGCATAGAGCAGCCATTCATCGGCACGCAATGGACGGTGCAGCCACAGTGCATGGTCGAGGCTCGCGGCGCGGATCGCACGGTCGAACACGGTCCGGCCATGGGCGATCAGGGACGAATCGAGCAGGGTCAGGTCCGAGGCATAGGCGAGGACGCAATTATGGATGACGGGATCATCCGGGAGCCGCGCCTTGGCCTTCATCCAGACATGGAAACGCGGCGGGCGCGGGGTGCCGTCATAGCGATCGAATTCGACGGGACGCAGATCGATCGGGCGCTCGCGCTCGAAATAGCGACGCACGGTTTCGGGCATCCGGGCGAGCATTTCCGGCGCGAAACCGCCGGTACCGGCGAGGGTCTCGGGCATGGGCACATCCGGCATCGCAGCCGCATGATCGAATCCCGGCTCATCGATCTGGAAGGAGGCCGCCATGGTGAAGATCGGCTGGCCGTTCTGTATCGCGGTGACGCGGCGCGTGGTGAAGGAGCGCCCGTCGCGCATGCGGTCGACCTCGTAGATGATCGGGATGTCCGGCGCGCCGGGCAGAAGGAAATAGGCATGCAGGGAATGCGGCCGGCGCCCCTCCACCGTGCGACAGGCTGCCACCAGCGCCTGGCCGATCACCTGCCCGCCGAAAACCCGCTGCCACCCGGTCCGGGGGCTGCGACCGCGAAACAGATTGCGCTCGAGTTGTTCGAGGTCGAGTATCGCCACGAGATCGTCGAGAGCGGTCGATTGCGCTTCTGGGTTCTTCTGACCGGACATCGGAAAGCCTTTCGGAAGTGTCTGGCGACGAATCACCTGCGACATTGCGGGAGGCGCCCGCGATTGCGTCGCCTCGCTGCCGCAGGCATAGGGTAGCGTGTTTGCGCACGCGTCAAGCGCGGGAAACGGCTGGAGTGAGCGGGATGGCGGAAAACAAGGCACGGCGCAAGCGGCGATCCGACAAGGCGGCAAACGGCATTCGCACCACCCTCGCCGGGCACCGGCATGTACTGATCGCGGGAAGCGGCATTGCCGGCCTCAGCCTCGCCCTCGCCCTCTCCCGCGCCTGTCCGGAGCAGCTGGAGGTCACGGTCTGCGACCCCGCCCTCCCGGCGCCGGGCATGCCCGATGCACGCGCCGACGACGAACGCGCCTATGCCGTCGCTGCAGCGGGCCGGCGCATGTTCGAGGCGCTCGGCATCTGGGGGCAGATCGCCGGTGAGGCGCAACCGATGCGCGACATGGTGATCACCGACAGTCATCTCGCAGACCCGGTTCGCCCCGCCTTTCTGAATTTCGACGGCGAGATCGCCCCCGGCGAGGCGTTTGCACATATGGTGCCCGCACGCGCCCTGCTGGCAGCCCTGCTGCCGGCCTGCCGCGAGGCGGGGGTCGATCTGCGCCGTGTCGCCGTGCGCCGCTTCACAGCCGATACGGCGGGTGGCGCGGCCATGCTCTCCGATGGCGAAAGGCTGCCGGTCAACCTTTGCGTCGCCGCCGACGGGGCGAAATCGCGGCTGCGCGAGGCTGCGGGGATCGGCTGGGTCGGCTGGTCCTATCCGCAGGTGGGCATCGTCGCGACGATCGGCCATGAGCGCGATCACGGCGGGCGTGCCATCGAGCATTTCCTGCCATCCGGGCCCTTCGCGCTGCTGCCCCTGACGCCGGGCGGCACGCTTGGGCATCGCTCCTCCATCGTCTGGACCGAGCGGCGTGACATTGCCCGGGCCCTGCTCGCACGCGAAGATGGGGAAATCAGCGACGAAGTCGCGCGGCGCTTCGGACTGGAACTCGGCGCGATTGTGCTGGAGACGCCTCTGCGTTCCTTTCCGCTGTCCTTCGGCATCGCCCGCGAATTTGCCGCGAGCCGTCTGGCGCTGATCGGCGATGCGGCGCATGTCATTCATCCGATCGCCGGGCAGGGCCTCAATCTCGGCCTCAAGGACGTGGCCGCGCTCGCCGAATGCATCGCCGACGCGACCCGGCTCGGCATGGATCCCGGCGGCGCCGACGTGCTCACCGGCTACAGTCGCGCGCGGCGCTTCGACACGGTGGCAATGGCCGCCGTCACGGATGGGCTCAACCGGTTGTTTTCCAACGATATCGAGCCGATCCGGATGCTGCGGGACTTCGGCCTCGGACTGGTCGAGCGCCTGCCGCCGCTCAAGCGTTATTTCATCCGCGAGGCCTCGGGTCTGCGCGGCGATGGTCCGCGTCTGTTACGGGGAGAGCAACTGTAGCGCGCGCAGGGGATGATGTGTGAAAGCGCCAACGCGCCCTGCGCATTGCCGGTACTGGCATTGATGGCTCAGGCCGTGATGATGGCCGGCATCAGGTTTGCTTTTCGCGCGAGGTTTTCACGATCATGTCACGCTATCATCCGCCCGCAGAGGGTGCCTGGGCGCGGATTGATGCACGCGAGGCCGGGTTCGACCCGGCCGCGCTGGAGCGGGTTGCGGCCTATCATTCTGCACATGAATCGGAATGGCCGCGCAGCATGTATCACCCCGATGGTGAATATGTCGGTACGGCCTATATTGACGAGAAACCGCCCTACAACACCGTGATCGGACCGGTGAAGGAACGCGGGCCGCCTGCCGGCATGTTGCTCAAGGGTGGTTGGATCGTCGAAGAATGGGGCGATATCGACCGCCCGGACATGACATTCTCCGTCGCCAAGAGCTTTCTCGGCGTGCTCGCCGGGCTCGCCGTGGCGCGGGGGCTGATCCGTTCGATCGACGACCATGTGGCGGATTACGCTCTGGATGACGGGTTTGCCGGCCCGCATAACGCGCAGATCACCTGGCGCCACCTGCTCCAGCAGACCAGCGAATGGGAGGGCACGCTCTGGGACAAGCCCGATTCCGTTGACCGCAACCGTCAGGCCGGGCCCGGCGCAGACAATGCCGCCAAGGGCGATGATCGGACCTTGCGATCTCCCGGGACGCATTGGGAGTACAACGACGTGCGCGTCAACCGCCTGAGCCTGTCCCTGATGCAGGCTTTCCGGCAGCCTCTGCCGGAAGTGCTCGCGGCTGCGATCATGAATCCGGTCGGCGCACGCGACTGGGTCTGGCACGGCTATGAAAATTCCACGGTGGAGATCGACGGACGCGCGATGCAATCGGTCTCCGGCGGCAGCCACTGGGGGGGAGGCTTCCAGATCCCGACCACGGCGCTCGCGCGATTCGGACTGCTGGTCGCACGCGAGGGCCTCTGGCAGGATAGACAACTGATCCCGGAAACATGGATCACGCAGATGCTGACGCCATGTCCGGTGCACCCGGTCTACGGATTCATGTGGTGGCTGAATACCGATGGTGCGCTGTATCCCTCCGCACCGCATGATTCGGTCTTCGCGCTGGGTGCAGGCAACAACGTCATCTGGATCGACCGCGCAAATGACCTCGTCATGGTCGCGCGCTGGGTGCACAAGGCCCATATCGACGGACTGATCGCCGCCGTGCGTGAGGCGATGCGCTGAGTGGGGGGTGGTAGGCCGGCCCCTCAATCGGGTCCCGCGCGGACAGCGCCCGCACGAGACCCGGATTGCGGAGAATCACGCCTCGCCTTCGTCCAGATCCTCGGCGCTCGGCACCGCCTCGTCGAGGATGCGTTCGGCCAGCACGCCGGAATTCTGGCGGATGGTCGCCTCGATCTTTGCGGCGGTTTCCGGGTTTTCCTTGAGGAATGTCTTGGCGTTCTCACGCCCCTGCCCGAGCCGCTGGCTATCGTATGAGAACCAGGAACCGGACTTGTCGACGATGCCGCCCTTGACGCCGAGATCGACGAGTTCGCCGACCTTGGAGATCCCCTCGCCATACATGATGTCGAATTCGACCTGCTTGAAGGGCGGGGCGACCTTGTTCTTGACCACCTTGACGCGGACATTGTTGCCGATCGCCTCGTCGCGATCCTTCAGCGTCGAGATGCGGCGGATGTCGAGGCGCACGGAGGCATAGAATTTCAGGGCGTTGCCACCCGTCGTCGTCTCCGGGCTGCCATACATCACACCGATCTTCATGCGGATCTGGTTGATGAAGATCACCATCGTCTTCGAGCGGTTGATCGAGCCGGTGAGCTTGCGCAGGGCCTGCGACATCAGGCGCGCCTGCAGGCCGGGCTGGACATCGCCCATATCGCCCTCGATCTCGGCACGCGGCGTCAGCGCCGCAACCGAATCAACGACGAGCACATCCACCGCACCCGAACGCACCAGCGTATCGGCGATCTCGAGCGCCTGCTCGCCGGTATCTGGCTGCGAGATCAGCAGATCGTCCAGATTGACGCCGAGCTTGCGGGCATAGATCGGATCGAGCGCGTGCTCGGCATCAACGAAGGCACAGACACCGCCTTTCTTCTGGGCCTCTGCGATCGTATGCAGGGCCAGCGTCGTCTTGCCCGATGATTCCGGCCCGTAGATCTCGATGACGCGCCCGCGCGGCAGGCCGCCGACGCCGAGCGCAATGTCGAGACCCAGCGACCCGGTCGAGACCGTTTCGATCTCGACGGGCTGCTGGCCCTTGCCCATGCGCATGATCGAGCCCTTGCCGAATGCGCGTTCAATCTGGGAAAGCGCCGCGTCGAGCGCCTTCGTTTTATCTTTATCCATGGAAGAACCTTCCACCAGCCTCAATGCGGACTGAACCATGACGGGCATTCCTTATTGCATGGGTGAGCCAATGAACTCAACGCGCGTTTCGATTTAATGTACCAGCTATGTTCCGTCTGACAAGAAAAAAGAACATTCATCAAACATTTTCATTTTTCGATTTATATATCAGTGGCATGACATGCAGGGGCAAACCCCGCCCGGCCCGCCTCCACCCCGGACTGGCTGCCTGTGGCGCGCCGTCTTCTCCACAGGAAATCACGCACCCGCGACGCTAGGCAGAGCGGCTTTGCTGGTCTAGACAATGCTGGCGCTGGCGCTGCCGGCGGCGCGACGGGAGAGGACGGGAAATGTCTGGAACGAATCGCAGCATCACCTTCGAATCGGGACAGGGCCCGATCGTGGTGCTGGTGGAGCCGCAACTGGGCGAGAATATCGGCATGGCCGCCCGCGCCATGGCGAATTTCGGGCTCACCGAGATGCGCCTCGTCGCGCCACGCGACGGCTGGCCGAGCGAGAAGGCGCGCGCCACCTCCTCCGGCGCGCTGCATATCGTCGACGCCGCGCAGGTCTTCGACGACGTCACCGCCGCGCTTCACGACGTCACCCTCGCCTTCGCCACCACGGCCCGCGAGCGCGGCCAGATGAAGCGCGTGCTCTCGCCGCAGGAAAGCATGCGCGAGGCCGTTGCCGAGTTTTCCGCCGGCGGGCGTGTCGCGATCCTGTTCGGGCGCGAGCGCTCGGGCCTCGACAATGACGAGATTTCCCTGTGTGACGCGATCACGACCTTCCCGGTCAATCCCGCCTTCGCCTCGCTCAACATCGCCCAGGCGGTGCTTCTGACGGGCTACGAATGGTTTCGCACCGCCCATGGCGAAGCCCTGCCCTTCGCCGGCGAGATCCGCTCGCCACGCGCACCGCGCGCCATGGCGGCCTCGTTTTTCGATTATCTCGAAGAGGAACTCGACCGGGTCGAATTCTTCCCGCCCGACAAGCGCCCCTCGATGATGCGCAACCTGCGCGACGTCTTCCTGCGCCGCGATCTCACCGAGCAGGATGTGCGCACCCTGCGCGGCGCCATGCGCGCCCTGATCCTGCGCCGCCGCCGCGACGAAGCGCAGGGCCGCGACGAGGCCCCGGCGCCGGACGAGGCGTGATCGATTTCCCGACCGTGCCGGGCGACAAAAGGCTTGCGCTCGCGCATCGGGACGGTTAGATCACCTCCACCCGAGAGGTCACGGAGCGTAGCGCAGCCCGGTTAGCGCACCAGTCTGGGGGACTGGGGGTCGCAGGTTCAAATCCTGCCGCTCCGACCATTCAAGCTTCCGACAATCCAGCGATTTTACAATTTTGGCGGATGCCATCGTGGAACTGATCGTGACCGGTCGGCGCTGTGAAGGCACCGATGACGCGGTTTCACCATTGCTGAAAATGGTCGGGCTGGACCGGGCTTCAGCGCCGCCGCGTCCGGCGCGGGTGAGGAATGATCTGCCCGCATGCGATGCCGGGACCGAACCGGATCAGATCTTGAACGTTGCCAACGGCAAATTCTACTCTTGTCGAACGGCCCGCCTCGGCCCTCCCCAAGCCGGAGAATATTCATGACCAAACACCATGTTCGGAGCGTCGAAGAAACGCTTGAGGATCTGTCCGTCGATCCGGAGCGCGGCCTTGGCGAGGCGGAGGTGCGGCAGCGGCGCGGGGAACATGGTCGGAATCGTCTTGGCGAGGCGGAACGGGTCAGCCCCTGGAAGATCCTCGCGGACCAGTTCAGGAACCTCGTCATCGGCATCCTGGCCGTCGCGGCGATCGTGTCCTTCGCGATGGGCGAGATCGTGCAGATGGCGGCGATCCTCGCTGCGATCGTGATCAATGCTGCCATCGGCTTCTTCACCGAATGGAAGGCCGTCCGGTCGATGGAGGCGCTGCGCAGCCTCGGTGCCGTGCAGGCGAGGGTGACGCGCGACGGGTCGAGCATGACTGTCGATTCCGAGGATCTCGTGCCCGGGGATGTGGTGCTGCTCGACGCCGGCGATGTCGTCACGGCCGATCTGCGGCTGGTTGAGGCGAACGGTCTGACCTGCGACGAATCCTCGCTGACCGGCGAGTCGGTGCCGGTGACCAAGACCACGGAGCCGGTGGAGGAGGAAACGCCGCTGGCCGAACGCACGTCGATGGCCTTCAAGGGCACCGCAGTGACGGGCGGCAGCGGCGCGGGCGTGGTCGTGGCCATCGGCATGCAGACCGAACTGGGCGGAATCGCGCGCATGACCTCGGAGGCCAGCGAAGAGGTAACGCCGCTCGAAAAGCGGCTGGACCGGCTGGCGCGCAATCTGGTGGTGGTCACGCTGATCGTGGCGACGGCGGTCGCCGCCCTTGGCTGGCTGGGCGGCAAGGATCTCGTCTCCATGCTCGAGACGGCGGTGGCGCTTGCAGTGGCCGCCGTGCCAGAGGGCCTGCCGATCGTGGCGACCGTCGCGCTGGCGCGCGGCATGTGGCGCATGGCGCGGCGCAACGCGCTGGTCGAGCGGCTGGCGGCGGTCGAGACGCTGGGCTCGACCAGCGTGATTTTCGCCGACAAGACCGGAACGCTGACGCAGAACCGGATGCGCGTGGCGCGGTTGGCGCTGCCGGGGCAGGACGAAGAGTTGCACTGGGAGGGGGACGCGCACCCCGAAGCGCCCCCGCCCTTGGCGTGCCGGCTGCTGGAGGTCGCCGCGCTGTGCAACAATGCCGAGCTTGAGCAGGCGGATGGCGATAATGGTGAGCACCCGGCCGGCACCGGCGATCCGATGGAGATCGCACTGCTTCATGCCGCCGCGGCCGCCGGCCTCGCGCGGGACCGTCTCCTCGACGATCAGCCCGAAGAGCGCGAGGAAAGCTTCGACGCCGATACCAAGATGATGGCGACGTTTCACGCGCGGGGCGGCGGCTTCCGCATTGCCGTCAAGGGAGCGCCAGAGGCGGTACTGGATGTCGTCACGCAGGTCGCGACCGAAGAGGGTGAGCGTGAGGGTGAGGCCGGGGCGCTGTCGGACGCAGCCCGCAAGGACTGGGAGGCGCGGATCGAGACGCTGGCCGCCAAGGGCTACCGCGTGCTCGCCTTCGCAGAACGACAGTCCGACAGCGCCGAGGCTGATCCCTACGAAGGCCTCACCCTTCTCGGCCTTGTGGGTCTGGAGGACCCGCCGCGCGACGACGTGCCCGACGCCATCGAGCGGTGCCGAAGGGCCGGCATCCGCGTCATCATGGTCACCGGCGACCAGCCGGTGACGGCTGCCGCAATCGCCGAACAGGTCGGACTTGCCGAAAAGCCGAAGGCGATCGTGGGCCGTGACCTGCCGAAGCTGGGCGACGGGGCGCAGGCGGATGCCCATGACGGGCTGCGCGACAATCACGTCTTCGCCCGCGTCTCCCCGGAACAGAAACTCGACCTGATCCGCCTCTGGCAGGAGGCAGGCGCAGTTGTCGCGATGACCGGCGATGGCGTGAACGATGCGCCCGCCCTCAAGAAGGCCGATGTCGGCATCGCCATGGGCAAACGCGGGACCGATGTCGCCCGCGAGGCAGCGGACATCGTGCTCAAGGACGACGCCTTTCCCACGATCGTGATGGCCATCGAACAGGGACGCACGATCTTCGAGAACATCCGCCGGTTCATCATCTATCTGCTCTCCGGCAATCTCGGCCAGGTTCTGGCGGTCGGTCTGTGCGCCGTTGCCGGCGCGCCCCTTCCTCTGCTGCCGCTCCAGATCCTCTACATCAACCTCGTGCTTGACGTGTTCCCCGCGCTCGCCCTCGGCGTGGGCGAAAGTCCGGAGGGCATCATGGACCGCAAGCCGCGAGACCCCAAGGAACCCGTTCTGACCCAAGGGCACTGGACCGCGACCGCGCTTTGGGGCGCCCTGATCGCGGCATCGGTCATGACAGTCTTCTTCGTCGCGCTGGCGCAAGACATGGGACAGGACGCGGCGGTGACGATCGGATTTCTGAGCTTCGCCCTGGCACGGCTCTGGCACGTCTTCAACATGCGCGACGCCGGATCCGGACTTTTTGCCAACGAGGTCGTGCGCAACCGTTGGGTCTGGTACGCGATCGGGATTTGTCTCGTCCTGACTGCGGCCGCCGCATGGCTGCCTGGCATGAGCACGCTTCTCGAGGTCGTGCCGCTGGATTTCTTCGGCTGGATGCTGGTCCTGAGTGGCAGCCTCGCTCCCCTGCTCATCGGGCAGGCGGCGCTGGGCCTGTGGCGCCGCTCGGGATGCGGCGAGACCACGTGCAAAAAGGAATGAGGCTTGAGTTGCGCGCGCCCTCGTTCGCTTGCTCTGGCACGCCCGCGCCTGCTCGCGCATCGGGGCGGTCAGATCCCCTCCACCCGCGAGGTCACGGAGCGTAGCGCAGCCCGGTTGGCGGACCAGTCCGGGGGACTGGGGGTCGCAGGTTCAAATCCTGCCGCTCCGACCATTCACCAGCACGGTTCTGTCCGGATTCCGCGTTTGTCAAACCAACAGTCGCAATGGCTCACTGCGCCGCCTCCCGATCATCCGGCAAGCGGGTCGCTGAAAATGATCTTCGGGTCAGACAAGCGTCTTTTTCCGCTTTTTTTTCTGAATGCCTGGATCGCAATTCTGCTTCTTGCAAACCACAAATATGTGCACCGGCTTTGTCTGTCGCCAGTCGATTTGCAGATCCGGGGAAAATCGCGGCACGATAAGGCCGTTTTTCCGGTATTTCCCCATTAGGGGATCATGTTTTCTATTATGAAATATCAATTTCATATCAAAATACGCTGACTTGCAATTATGGATTATATAATTGCAATAGATACGTCGTATTGACCGACATCTTCCTTTCAAAATTATGGCTTTCCGGATGCTTTTATTTGGCAGAATAAGATACTTAACTATTTTTTATCGTCCCCTTCCCAAGATGTCGCAGAGTTTCGACATCCGGAGACAATCAATGCGTTGGAACGTCCTCGCCGCCTTCGCCATGAGCGCCATGGCGCCTTTCCCAGCCGTTGCACAGGGCACACCACCCGATGCGGCACGGCTGATCGACTCGGTCGTGATTGCCGATGTCCGCAACTGGCTCGAAACGGAAATCGTGCGCCTGTCCGTGCAGAGTCAGAACGCCCGTCACGTCGATGTGGATTCCGCCCGGATCGAGGCCCTTGATCAGCAATGGGTCGCCGAGCGCGCTGCCGTAGACAAGCCGCTGATCGCGGCGACACTGTCGTCGCCCCTGTCCGTCTATCTTACCCGTGTGCAGGCACAGGCGCAGGGGCTCTATTACGAAGTCTTCGTGACGGATGACAAAGGCCTCAATGTCGGCCAGAGCGCGATCACATCCGATTACTGGCAGGGCGACGAGGCGAAGTTTCAAAAGACCTTTCCGATCAGCGCGGACGCCGTCTTCATCGACGAGGCCGAGTGGGACGGGGAGCTGAAGATCTGGCGTGCCCAGCTCAATCTGACGATCGCGGATGAAGGCGGAAACCAGGCCATCGGCGCCGCCACCATCGAAATCAACCTGACCGAGCTGATGCGGCGCCAGGCCGTCATCGGCGGCTGAACCAGCCGAGGGGCATGTCGTGATGTTCAATAATCTCTCCGTCACCAGGAAAGGCCTCGCCGCCTTCCTCGGCCTCGCGCTCGTCGGCGTCATCGCCGGTATCGTCTCATTCGATCGTGCAAGTGTCGCGGAACGCGCCATCATGCAGGCAACGCAGGCAAACAATCTGCTGGTCGAGGGGCGCACCGTCGAGGGAGCCATCATGAGCCAGGCTTTCTCCCTGCAAGGCTTCGTTCTGACCGGCGACCGCCGTCGCCTGGCTGCCTTCGAAGCCGGCGTGCCCGAGATCCAGGCCGGCTTCGAAGCACTCGGCGAAGGGGCGCAGGCACTCGATCCGCAGCTCGCCGAACCGGTGACGCAGGCGAAGGCCAGCTGGGATTCCTGGCGCGAGAACTATGTCGCCCCGCAAATCGAGCGCATGCGCGATCCGATGACGGTCGATCTCGCGCGCGCAGTCGCCGGTTCCGTCGATGCCGAGGCGCGTTTCGAGCAGATGCGCACGGATGTCGGCATGGTCGAGGCGGAAATCGCCTCCGTCAGCGCCACACTCGTCGAAGCCCAGCAGCGCGCACTTGCGGTCGTCAAGGGAATGGGAATCGGCGCGTCCTTGCTGATTGCCCTCGTCGCGATCGGCTTTGCCTATCTCAACTTCGCGACGATCTCGCGTCCGCTTGCGCGCCTCGCCGATACCACCCAGCGCCTCGCTGACGGTGATCTCGACGCAAGACCCGATGTCAGCGCACGCAGTGACGAGATCGGCATGATGAGCAAGGCGCTCCAGGTCTTCCGCGAAAACCTCGAGCGCACGCGCGTCCTCGAAGCCGAGACGGGCGAACAGCGTGCGGCGGCAGAGCGGGCGCGGCGTGAGGAAATGGAGCGTCTCGCCCGCGAATTCGAGGCCTCGGTGCTGCAGCTCTCCGACGAGATGCAGGCGGAGACGGCACGGCTCGGGGAAGCATCGGCAGCGCTTTCCGAAATCGCGGCAAGGACGACGGAGCAGGCGATCGGCGCCTCCACGGCCTCGGAGGAGACCTCGGTCAATGTGCGCAGCGTCGCCAGCGCTGCGGAAGAGATGTCGGCCTCGATCGGCGAGATCACCAGCCAGGTCAACGCGTCTTCTGAAATGGCGGTCGGTGCGGCAGACGATGTCGCGCGCTCGACTGCCGCCGTATCGAACCTCAACGGCGTGGTCGAGCGTGTCGGCGACGTCACCCGGCTGATCTCCGAGATCGCGGCCCAGACGAACCTGCTCGCACTGAACGCCACCATCGAGGCTGCGCGGGCAGGCGAGGCCGGAAAGGGCTTCGCGGTCGTCGCCGCGGAGGTGAAGTCCCTCGCCGACCAGACCGGCAAGGCGACCGAGGACATTGCGCGTCAGATCGATGACATGCGCGAAGCGGCCCAGGCTTCGATGCAGGCAGCATCGGCCGTCGCAGACAAGGTGAACGCCATCACCGAGCGCATGAACGCCGTCGCAGCCGCCGCCGAGCAGCAGAACGCCACCACCGGCGAGATCGCGCGCAATGTCTCCGAAGCCGCGACCGGCACCCAGGATGTCAGCCGCGCGATCACCGAGGTGAGCGGTCAGGCGAGCCGCACCGGTGAGCTTTCTGCGACCGTGCAGAACTCCACCGAGTCGATGACGATCCGGTCGCGCACCCTGCGCGAAGCGATGGACGGCTTTCTGGCGAATATCCGCGCCGCCTGAACCCGACGTCACCGCGTGTCGGCAACAGCATCTGGATGCCGGCAAGACCAGCCACCTCCGGTACCGCCGGAGGTGGTCTTTTCGGCTCAGCGGCATGCATTCCAGATGACACGGATTGGCAGGAACGCCCGCATTGCCGGTGACAGACGAATTCCCGCTGGCGGCAGACGACGACCCAGGCCTGAACCAAGTTTTGTGCCTGCGGGGGAACGGCGCACCGGACCAATTTTGCCCGCACCATAACCCGGACTGCTCCGGATACCCGGCTGGCCCTGAATCCCTGAGCTGCCCGCTTCTAACGTCAGAACTTTACGCTGCGTAGTCCGTTCGGCTCATGCGGGCGAAGTTCTCTCATGCGACGCTCGTCTTCAGGGGTTGACCAGGCAATCCTGACAACAAGTCACATTATGGGGAATGAGATGCTAATCGAGAAGAAGTTCATCGGCGCCACACTCGCGATCGGAGCTCTGGCGCTTGCGGGGTGCCAGACAAATCTTGCAGAACTGCCCGAACCGTCATCGACACCCCGCGTCCTGACAGGGGATGAAATCCGCGCCTATGCAGGCCGTACCAGTACATGGGAGGCGAAGGACGGATCCGCACAGGGACGGGTCACGCTGAATGCCGACGGGACGCAGACACTGACCAGCAACATCCCGGGGGTCGCGCGAGACACCGGCACGTGGCGGGTGAGCGGCAATCGGCAATGTGCCACATGGACACGTATTCGCGGCGGGGAAGAGCGGTGTACCACATGGACACTGATGCCTGACGGCAGCATCGATACCGGCAATACCATTACCCGCTTCTGAAAGAGCATGGTAAGCTCGGCGGGAGCGGAACGTCGCGGGCCTCGCGACTCCGCCCCCGCCGGTCTGATGGTTGTTCGAGCAAGGGCAGCAGACAATCCTGGAGCGGCGGTTTGATCCTCCATCAGCGGAGTATTCCGATGACCATCGAGCGCATGATTCTTCTGATCGTCGGCCTGGTCGTGATCGTTTCCGTCCTGCTCGGCATCTATCACAGCCCCTATTGGTTCTGGGTTACGGGCCTGATGGGCGCGCATCTGGTCCAGGCGTCGTTTACCGGCATGTGCCCGGTCGTGATGACCCTAAAGAAGCTCGGCCTGCCATCGAAACCCGACTTCGGTTGAACGCAGGGCGGCGGTCGCGGCCATGCGGAGCAAGGCTCTCCAGGACAATACCGGCGTCCGGCAGCGATAATTCCGGGAGACGCAGTAATGATGTCCGAAAAACAGCTTAAAACCTGTGCCGGCTTCGTCATAGCCGCAGTCATGACCGCAGTCATGGCCGCAATCACCGTCGGCAGCAGCGGCCTCGCTGCGCCGGCTCGGGCGGAGCCGATCCGTGCTCTGCAAGCCGCACTCGATGAGCGATCATGTGAACCGGGGCCGGTAGACGGATTGTGGGGCCGCATGACGGCACGGGCACTGATGCGGTTCAACCTCGCATCCGGAAGCGGAATCACCCGACCGATCACCGAGGCGGATATCGCCAAGCTCACCGGCAGCACGGCGCAATGCGACAGCACCGCAGAGAGGGAACGGCGGACGGACCTGATCATCGCTGACTATGCCAACAACGCCTTTGGCGATTGTGCCGGCATTTCGCAGATCAGGCATTACCAGCGCACCCTCACGCGCGCCGTATCCTCTCCGACCGGCGTATGGCAGTTCATCACATCGATCAATGATGCCGGCTCGCAATTCCTGCACGCGCATGACGCGGCCCGTTTCGAAGCATTCATCGCAGACCTCGTGCAGGCTGCAGAACAGGGTGCCTATACGCAACTCGATTTTCGTCGCGACGGAAACCTGTCGAATCCTGCCCATAATCAATCGACATTGCTGCTTAACGTCGCCTATTTTGTCAGTATCGTCGATCATTTCGACCTGTGGAAACCGGGTCAGCGCGAGACGATGATCGCCTGGGGCGATATCCTGCGGCGCCAGTCACGGCGCACGCGTGGCCCGGGGCGCGGCCAGATCGATCCTTCGGTCCGCTGGCCCGATACGGTCGCCATGCAGGCCGCGGCCAACATCACCTGGGGCATCATCACTCATAAAATCTCTGACATCGAAGCCGGTATCGACGACATCCTTTCGATGCTGCGGCGGATGCATCCCGACGGGCCCGTCCGCGCATTTATCCGTGGGCCCTGGACCAATGCCTGGATGCCGGACAAGAACCTCTACCTGCAGGACCATCTGATCGGATTCATGGTCCTCGCCGCGCATGCGGCGCACTATGCAGGCCGCGATTTCTTCGAAGAGCGCTTCAACGGGACCAATCTGCATGAGTCCATTGCCTGGCATCTCGACGCAATCGAGGACCCGCAGGGTTTTGGCGGCCTGTCCGCGAAGCAGGACATGCATTTCTTTCGTGGCAGCGGAGGCTTTGCCTATTGGGGCTGGGTCGAGCCTTATATCGCGCTGTTTCCCGATTCAGACAATGCCGAGCGGATGCGGGAGATGAGCCGGCGGGCGCTCGGCTTCCGCACACATTATCGGGGTGCCGCAGGCAATACCTCGTGCCTGTTTCGCGGTTTCGAGCCGCCATCGCGCGCACTCAACTGATATGCGGCGTGAGGCTGGCCATCTTGTGGATCAGCGCCAGACGGTTGCGCGCACCGGTCTTGGCGAGCATGGCCGCGAGCTGGTTCTTGACTGTCGCGGGCGCCGTGCCGCGTCGCTCGGCGATTTCCTCTACGGTATGCCCGCGCGGGACAAGACGGGCGATCTCCTTCTCCGCGCCGGTCAGTGCATAGGCTCTGGCAAAGCGTTCAGCGTCGAAGAGCGGCGCGTTATGGGGATCGATGACGCTGATCAGCGCACCGTTCAGGCCTCTGTCGATTTCGCAATCGGCATCGTTGAGCGGAGCGATATCGAGGATGAAGGCCGGGGCGCCGGAGAGGCGCGGCACCGCAATGGTCTGGCGGGCAGCCTCGCTCTCGCCGCTCGCCGTCTCACAGGCGCGTGCGATTGCCGCATTGATGCGCAGAGCCAGATCCGGGTCGCGACAGGCAATGCGGCCGTCGCGGGTCAGCGAGAGCCCGTCATCCGAGCCGGTGATGCGCGTGAGCTCGCGGTTGCAGACGATGATCCGCCCGTCAGGCAGGCCGACGCCCATTCCGGTGCCCACCCGATCGAGCGCAGTGAGCGCCGCATTGTAACGCGCGCGCAGTTGCATGAAGGTCCGGCTCAGTTCCGCAGCACGCGCGAGATGGACGGCGTGGCGGCCCAGTGCGTCGAAGGCCGCTTCCGGCAATTCCGTCACAGCCGGGTCGAAACCGATGGTCATGCCTTCGAACCAGACCGGATTGTCGTTCAGGCGCAAACCGATACGCCGGTCGATGCCGACGGATTCCCGCAGGACGATACAATCCGGTCGGGTATCGAGCACCTCGCGTGAGATGCCGACATCGGTATCGGGGAAGGGGTGATTGATCGGCTGCCTGGCAAAGGCCGCCCAATCCGGCGCCTCATGTCCGCGCAGATTGGCGACGTAATCCAGACCCTCGGGCCGGCTCACGAACTCCCGATAGGCCCGGCTCAGCGCAGTAATCTCATAAGGGTATCCGGTCTCGGCTCTGACCAGCAAAGCGCTACCCTGAGCGCCCGCACTGTCGACGATCTGATCGAGCACGACCTGCCATCGCAGCGGGTCGATGGCGGCTTCGTATATCGTCTCGATCAACCGTAATCGGCCCGATTCCTCCGCCATGTCATGCTCCCCGGTCCCTTCTGCATGCCCTTCGGGCAGGCTCACATTTAGTCAATTCCTGTTCATGACTGTCAAGTTTACTGTCGCCGTCAGCTAGAACGGTTGCATGCAAGCGGTTTTCCGATAGCGATTGCCAAAATATGGTACGGCTTCGGCGCGGCCCGTAAGGAAGCGCAGTTATCTACCCGCTAGTATGGAGGCGCAGGCATGGACACGCCAGGCAGCGACACAGCGCCGATTACGGACGCGGATGGGAAAATCTCCGCCCTGCGGGCGCTGCTCGAGGACGTGCATGCAAGGCTCGCCCCCGATTTCGGCTTCCGGCTCTGGGACGGCTCGCGGGTACCGGCAGATTGGCCGGATGACGGGCTCGCCATCACCATCGCCGATCCCGGCGTCGTGGCGAAACTGGTGCGCCGCCCGCGCCTCGACACGCTGATCAAGCTGCATGTGGACGGGCGGCTCGATCTCGCCGGCGGCTCCTTCTTCGACCTCGTCGCCGCGCGCCCGACCGGCAAGCCGGGGCGACTCTTGCGCGGCATCTCAAAACGCCGCGTCCTCGCCGTCATCCGGCATTTCTTCTTCGTGCCGCAGGGCCCCGCCAGCGTGCTCGATCCGGTCAAGGGCGACGCGATCGCCCGCGACGGCAGCGAGGCGACCAATCGCAGCAATGTCGCCTATCACTATGATGTTTCGAATGATTTCTACGCGCTCTTCCTCGATCCGGAGATGGTCTATACCTGTGCCTATTTCGCCGAGGATCATATGGATCTGGAGCGGGCGCAATGCGACAAGCTCGACATGATCTGCCGCAAGCTGCGGCTGCAACCCGGCGAGCGCTTCCTCGATATCGGCTCGGGCTGGGGCGCGCTGGTCTGCCACGCGGCGGAGCATTACGGCGTCGAGGCGCATGGCGTGACGCTGAGTTCCGAGCAACTGGCGCTGGCCCGCGAGAAGGCGCAGAAATGCGGCATCGCCGATCGCGTGACCTTCCATTTCCAGGATTATCGGGCGATGGAGGGCAGTTTCGACAAGATCGCCTCGATCGGCATGTTCGAACAGGTCGGCATCCGCAATCACGGCGATTACTTCGCCACGATGAACCGGCTGCTGCGGCCCGGCGGGCTCTACCTGCACCATTGCATCGCAAGGCGTGCCAAGCGTTCGGACAAGCGCTTCCTGAAGATGAGCCCGGAATACCGCGCACTGGTGCGCTACATCTTCCCCGGCGGCGAGCTCGATCATCTGGGCATGTCGATCTCCAACCTCGAACGCGCGGGTTTCGAGATCCACGATGTCGAGGGCTGGCGCGAACATTATCGCCGCACGACTTATCTGTGGTGGGAACGCCTCGCCGCGCGGCGGGAGGAAGCGGAAAAGCTGGTCGGGCCGGAAAAGCTGCGGATGTGGCTGCTCTATCTGGCCGGCTGCTCCCTCGCCTTCGCCCGGGGCGGCGCCTATGTCAATCAGACGCTGACCTCGAAACGCATCAAGGGCGATCGCGGCCATGCGCCCCTGCCGGTGCCGTTGTCGCGCGTGGATCTCTATCGCTGATGACGGAACCCGTCCGGCATGGCACGACACGGGCTGCGACGCCGTACCACCCGCCATCCGTGATCATCGCGATAGCCATGCGCCGCCCGAACGCTTACCCAAGGTCACATCCCCGTCCCGAACCGTGATGAGCCATGCGCAAGACAATTCTTTACGGCTTCGCCCTCCTCGCCGCTCTGGCAGCCGGGCTCGCCATCGTCCTGATCGAGACCCGCCCCGCACCGGCGCATCTGAGCCTGGAGGCGCGCAGCGGTGAAGCGCTCGCGCAGGAGGAGGATACGCTCGTCGTTGATATCAGGCGCCCCGAGGAATGGGTCCAGACCGGCGTCGTCGCGGGCGCCGTGCTCGTGACCTACACCGATGCCAAGAGCTTCATCGCACGCATCGAGCCTTTGCTCGCACCCGGCCAGGAACTGGCCCTGATCTGCCGCTCGGGCAACCGCAGCTCCCTGGCTGCACGTGAGATCGCGCAGCGGATCGACAATCCCGTGGTCGATATTGCCGGCGGCATGCTGCGCGTCGTGGCAGAGGGCTATTCCCCGCTGCCACCACGCCGTGAACAGGGCTGCATGATCTGTTGAGCCGCGCTTACGCCTGCGGGCCTCCGGTCGCTGCCATGCGCACGATCCGCGCCACTTCCGCCAGTTGATCGGAAAGCGGCGTCGTGCGGCGCCAGATCATGCCGATCCGGCGCGTTGGCGCCGGCGTATCGAAGCGGGCAACGGAAACCGGCGCGGAGCGGGTCTCGATCGCGACCGCCATTTGCGGGATCAGCGTGACGCCGATGCCGGCGCCGACCATCTGCACGAGCGTCGAGAGCGCCGAGCCCTCCATCAGATCGCGCGGCACGGCGCCCGACCCTGCGCAGAACGAGAGCGCCTGCTCGCGAAAGCAGTGCCCCTCCTCCAGGAGCAGGAGCCGCATCTCGCGCAGGCTCTCGACATTGGGCACCGGTTTGCCCGCCTCCGCCTCCCGGCGCACCAGCACGAATTCCTCCGCAAAGAGCGGCTCCTCGTGCAGCGACGGTTCAGAGACCGGCAGGGCGACGATCGCGGTGTCGAGCCGCCCCTCGATCAGATCTTCGACCAGCTTGTGGGTCACCGCCTCGCGCGGGCGCAGGTCGAGCAAGGGAAAGCGCGCCGCGAGCCGGGTGATGATCTGCGGCAGGAGATAGGGCGCGATGGTCGGGATCACGCCGAGGCGCAGCCGCCCCGTCAGCGGGCTGTAGGAGGCGCGGGCGAGATCGCCGAGTTCGTCGACCCCACGCAGGATATCGCGGGCGCGCATGACCAGCGCCTCGCCCAGCCCGGTGAGCCGGATCTGGCGCGCCCCGCGCTCGATCAGCTGCGCGCCGAGCAGTTCCTCGAGTTCCTTCATCTGCAGCGAGAGCGCCGGCTGCGAGATGGCGCAAGCCTCCGCCGCGCGACCGAAATGCCCGTGTCGGGCCAGCGCATCGAAATAGCGCAGATGCTTGAGGGTAATCGCATTCATAAGCTCAACCTATCGTGTCGATAAGAAAATGCAAATTCTTTTTATGATACAGGCGTGTTAGGAACCTTTCGAAACAGGTCGCAGAACGTTTCCCCCGGACGATGTCGCGATCTGCACAGTCTCGCCGCGAATCCGTGCGATCAAGCGCGGTCGCGCCGGAACCAGCTGAGGAGGAAGACAGATGGATGGTATCGACAAGCCGACGAGCGGCAAATGCCCGGTCATGCACGGGGCCCTGACCTCGACCAGCACCACGGTGATGGATTGGTGGCCCAACGCGCTCAATCTCGACATCCTGCACCAGCACGACACCAAGACGAACCCGCTGAAGGGTTTCAACTATCGTGAAGAGGTCAGGAAGCTCGACGTCACGGCCCTGAAACAGGACCTCAAGGCGCTGATGACCGACAGCCAGGAATGGTGGCCGGCCGATTGGGGCCATTACGGCGGTCTGATGATCCGGATGGCCTGGCACGCTGCCGGCTCCTACCGCATCGCCGATGGACGCGGCGGCGGCGGCACCGGCAACCAGCGCTTTGCGCCGCTCAATTCCTGGCCCGACAACGTCAATCTCGACAAGGCGCGCCGCCTGCTCTGGCCGGTCAAGAAGAAATACGGCAACAGGATCTCCTGGGCGGATCTGATGATCCTCGCCGGCAATGTCGCCTATGAATCGATGGGCCTGAAGACCTACGGCTTCGCCTTCGGGCGTGAGGATATCTGGCATCCCGAGAAGGACATCTACTGGGGTTCGGAGAAGGAATGGCTCGGCGCCGCCCGCTACAAGGGCGAGGGCGAGGACCGCGCCAGCCTGGAGAACCCGCTGGCCGCCGTGCAGATGGGCCTGATCTACGTCAATCCGGAAGGCGTGGGCGGCAATCCCGATCCGCTGCGCACCGCCAAGGACGTGCGCGAGACCTTCGCGCGCATGGCCATGAACGACGAGGAGACCGTTGCGCTGACCGCCGGTGGCCACACTGTCGGCAAGACTCACGGCAATGGTGATGCCGCCGATCTGGGCCCGGATCCGGAAGCTGCGGACGTGTCCGAACAGGGGCTGGGCTGGAACAACCACAAGAGCCGGGGAATCGGCCGCGATACCGTGACCAGCGGCATCGAAGGTGCCTGGACCACCCATCCCACCAAATGGGACAACGGCTATTTCTACCTGCTGCTCAACTACGATTGGGAGCTGAAGAAGTCGCCGGCTGGCGCCTGGCAGTGGGAGCCGATCGATATCAAGGAAGAAGACAAGCCGGTCGATGTGGAAGATCCCTCGATCCGTCTCAACCCGATCATGACCGATGCGGACATGGCGATGAAGGTGGATCCGGAATATCGCAAGATTTCCGAGCACTTCTACAAGAACCCGGACTACTTCTCCGAGGTCTTCGCCCGCGCCTGGTTCAAGCTGACCCACCGCGATATGGGCCCGAAGGATCGCTATATCGGTCCGGAAGTGCCGGCGGAGGATCTGATCTGGCAGGATCCCGTGCCCAGGGGCGCGAAGGATTACGACGTATCGGCCGTGAAGGCGAAGATCGCCGAGAGCGGTCTGAGCATTTCGCAGATGGTCGCCACTGCCTGGGACAGCGCGCGCACCTTCCGTGGTTCGGATCTGCGCGGCGGCGCCAATGGGGCGCGCATCCGCCTCGCGCCGCAGAAGGACTGGGCCGGTAACGAGCCGGAGCGCCTGCAGCAGGTCATCTCCGTGCTGGAACCGATCGCGAAAGATGCGGGCGCGAGCCTCGCCGACGTGATCGTGCTTGCGGGCAATGTCGGCATCGAGAAGGCGGCGAAGGCTGCCGGCCACGATGTGACGGTGCCCTTCGCACCGGGCCGTGGCGATGCCAGCCAGGAGCAGACGGATGCCGATTCCTTCGAACCGCTGGAGCCCGTCGCGGATGGTTTCCGCAACTGGCTGAAGCAGGATTACGCGGTGAGCCCGGAAGAGCTTCTGCTCGATCGCACCCAGCTGATGGGTCTGACCGCGCAGGAGATGACCTGCCTCGTCGGCGGCATGCGGGCGCTGGGTGCCAATCACGGCGGCACCGCGCATGGCGTCTTCACCGAACAGCCCGGTGCGCTGACGACGGATTTCTTCGTCAACCTCACCGACATGGCCTGGAAATGGGTGCCGAAGGGCGACAATCTCTACGAGATCGTCGATCGCAAGACCGGCGCGACCAAGTGGACCGCCACCCGCGTCGATCTCGTCTTCGGCTCCAATTCGGTGTTGCGCGCCTATGCGGAAGTCTATGCCCAGGATGACGGTGAAGAGCGTTTCGTGCACGACTTCATCGCCGCCTGGACCAAGGTGATGAACGCCGACCGCTTCGACATCGCCTGATCGGCGGCTGACGCGGCAAACCGAACCCCTTCCGCTACGGCGGGAGGGGGTTTTTCGTGGGTGGGCATCAAGCCACCCCGAAGGCCATGGCCCAGAGGCCGACCATGGCGACGAAAATCCCCAGTGACGCGATTTCGGCGGCGAGTGCGCAAACGGAACGGAACATGTCGACCTCCCCAAGTTCGATCTATGTTCTATTATGTTCTGATTTACCCGGCTGGAAAAGTTCTTGTTTCGTGCAGTGGCAATCACGGTTAATCAAAGCTTTACACCGACACCACGAAACCATGTCATTGCGTCCGGCAGGATCCGTGTACGAGCTTGCCTGATCTGCCATCCCGATCTTCTATCCTGATCTCTTGCATTGCCGTAAGGGCACCGACGCTTTAGAGCGCATGCCGACCTGACGCGGTCAGGCCGGGCGCTCTCAGTTATTGTTCGACGCATCATTTTTTCCGTCAGCCGGTATCCACCTGACGGAATGATGCTTTAATGCGAGGCAGCGCACCATCATCGCAATCCGACCCGCCACCCTGCCCGCGCGGCACCGATCGAGCATCCGATCATGAACGAGGCCCGAGAATCTGCACAAGAATCTGCCAATAACGCTGCCATCGAAACCGATGCGCTGCAAAAGACCTATGGCGCCACCCGTGCCCTCGACGGCGTGAGCCTGCGGGTTTCGCGTGGCGAGGTATTCGGGCTGCTCGGCCCCAACGGGGCGGGCAAGACCACATTCGTGCGGCTGCTCGCGACGCTGATCCGGCCCACGGGCGGGCGCGCCTTCGTACTCGGGCACGATATCGTCGCGCAGGCGGCGCAGCTGCGTCGGCGCATCGCGCTCACCGGGCAATTCGCCTCCGTCGACGAGGAGTTGACCGGACGCGAGAACCTGCTGCTGCTCGCCCGGCTTCTCGGGCTCACGGGAAGCGAGGCGCGCGGGCGCTGCGACGAATTGCTCGAAGCCTTCGACATCGCCGCTGCCGCGCGCCGTCCCGTCAGCGGTTATTCGGGTGGCATGCGCCGGCGGCTCGACATTGCCGCCTCGATGATCACCCGCCCGGACCTGCTCTTCCTCGACGAGCCCACCACGGGCCTCGATCCGCGTGCGCGCGCCGATGTCTGGGCGATCACGCGTCAGCTGGCGCGCAGCGGCACCACCATCCTGCTCACCACCCAGTATCTCGAAGAGGCCGACCAGCTGGCCGACCGGATCGCGGTGATCGATCATGGACGCGTCATCGCCCAGGGCACGGCAGCGCAGCTCAAGGCCCGCGTGGGAAGCGGCGTCCTGCGCCTGACGCTGCACGACCCGGCCGGGGCCGCGCGCGCGGGCTCCGTCGCGCAGAGCTTCGATCTCGCCGCGCATCGCGCGGATGATCCCCGCATGCTCGCCATTCCCCTGCCCGATGCCGATGCGGCGGTGCCACTGCTCGCAGCTCTGGCTGAACAGAACATCGCGCTCGTCGATTTCGCCTATGGCCAGCCGACGCTCGATGCGGTCTTCTTCGCGCTGACCGGCCATGGTGCCGGGCCGGATCAAGAGGAGACGCCGGCATGAGCGAGCGGCGATCGCGTCTCGACCGGGCGCTCGGTCCGGGCACGCGCAGGCCCGCCGGGCCGCGCCCGCTTGCCGACACGCTGGTCTTCGCCTGGCGCGCCATCCTCAAGATCCGTCATAATCCCGAGCAGGCTTTCGACGTGGTGGTCACGCCGGTGATGTTCACCGTCATGTTCACCTATCTGTTCGGCGGCGCGCTGGTGGGTTCGACCGAGGCCTATCTGCAATTCCTGCTTCCTGGCATCCTGGTGCAGACGGTGATGTTCACCTCGATCTATACCGGCTTCACCCTCAACCAGGACATCAAGCGCGGCGTGTTCGACCGTTTTCGCGCCATGCCGATCTGGCGACCGGCGCCGCTCGCGGGCGCGATTCTGGGCGATGTGCTACGCTATACCGCCTCGGCGCTGCTCGTCTTCGGCGTCGGTTTCGTGATGGGTTACCGGGCCGAGGGCGGGGCGGGCGCCGTCTTCGTGGCGCTGATCCTGCTCAACATCTTCGCGCTCGGAATCGGCTGGATCTTCACCGCCGTGGCGCTGATGGTGCGCACGCCGGGGACGGTGATGACCCTGTCATGGCTCGTGCTGATGCCGGTCACCTTCGGCTCCAACATCTACGTTGCGCCGCAAACCATGCCCGGCTGGCTGCAGACCTTCGTCATGATCAATCCGGTCAGCCACATCACCACCGCCCTGCGTGGCGTGCTCGATGGTGAGCCGGCCCTCGGTGCGATGGCTCTGGCGCTCATCACCCCGCTGGCCGTGACCGCATTGTTTGCGCCGCTCTCGATGTGGCTCTATGCGCGCGAGCGGGGCTGAGCCGGGATCGCATGCGGTTGCCGCGGCTGCCTCTCCCGGGCGCGTCTGGGAACTCTGGCAAACCGGAAGCCGCTTTTGTGACGGGTAGCAGGACCTGACGGATCTGGCTTCCCGATGATAGCC
Source organism: Saliniramus fredricksonii (assembly GCF_900094735.1). NCBI lineage: Bacteria > Pseudomonadati > Pseudomonadota > Alphaproteobacteria > Hyphomicrobiales > Salinarimonadaceae > Saliniramus > Saliniramus fredricksonii. The sequence continues at coordinate 1,186,506 of NZ_FMBM01000001.1, read as the reverse complement.
TTTGCTTTGAAGCCTGGAAAACAAGCGATCGGGGCGGGAGGCAAGCATGCCGGCACAAATCGATATCGGACCCGTCGACCCCCGCCTGCGTGATCTGCTCGCACCGGGCGGCGTCATGCGCGCGGGCACCAATCTCTCGAATTTCCTGCTCGTGACCGGCAAGAGCGATGCCGGCGAACCGGTCGGCGTCTCGCCGGATATGGCGCGCTGCTTCGCCGATTGCCTCGGCGTCGCGGTGGCTTACGTGACCTATCCTTCACCGGGCCCGCTGGCGGATGCGGCAGCGAATGACGCCTGGGATATCGGGCTGATCGGCGCCGAGCCGCAACGCGCGCGCATGATCGCCTTCACGCCCCCCTATGTGGAGATCGAAGCGAGCTATCTCGTGCGCGACGAAGCGCCCTTCGAAACGCCACAGGCGATCGATGCACCGGGCAGGCGCATCGCAGTCACCGGGCGCACCGCCTATGCCTTGTGGCTGGAGAATAATCTACGCCATGCCGAACTCGTCTATGCCGGGGATTTCGACGATGCGCTCACGCTCTTCCGGGATGCGGGACTCGACGCGCTGGCGGGCCTGCGCTCGCGGCTCGTGACCGATGCGCGCGCCATGCCGGGAACGCGGATCCTGCCGGGGCGCTTCATGGCGGTACAGCAGGCGATCGGGGTGCCGATCGCCAGAGCCGAGGCGCTGCCGCTGGTCGCGCGTTTCGTCAAAGCCGCGCGCGATGGCGGCCTCGTCGCGGCGCTGATCGAAAAACACGGCGTGCACGATCTGCGCGTCGCCGAACCCGACTGAGCGGCCCCAGGCAAAGGAGAAGACGGATGCGTATCGCGATCATCGGCACAGGCGCCATGGGCTCGGTCTATGCCGGGCTGCTCGGCGATGCCGGGCTCGACATCGTCGCCATCGACACATGGCAAGCGCATATCGACGCGATCCGCCGCGACGGTTTGCGGGTTTCCGGGGCGAGCGGCGAGCGCGTGGCGCGGATTTCGGCCACAACCGATGCCCGCAAGGCGGGCCCGGCGGATCTCGTCATCATCGCCACCAAGGCCGACGGTGTCGAAGCCGCAGCCCGGGCCGCGCGGGAGATCCTCACCGGGGACGGCGTCGTGCTGACGATCCAGAACGGGCTCGGTTCCGCCGAAAAGGTCGCGGCGATCATCGGCGAGGAGCGGACCATGATCGGCGTGGTCGGCGGCTTCGGCGCCTCGATCCCCCAGCCGGGCCATGTCCACCATAACGGCTGGGAATTCGTGCGGCTCGGCGAGTATCGCGGCGGTACCAGTGCGCGGCTGGAGGCGATCGCCGATATCTGGCGCAAGGGCGGTTTCAAGGTGGCGCTCTTCGCGGATATCCATCAGCTCGTCTGGGAGAAATTCATCTGCAACGTCGCCTTCAGCGGCACCTGCACGCTCACCGGCCTCACCATTGGCGAAGTGCTCGCCGATGCGGATGCCTTCTCCGTCGCCGCCGCCTGCGCGCGCGAGGCATATGCGGTGGCGCGCGCGAAGGGAATCGCCGTCGATATCGATGATCCCGTCGCCTATGTGCGCGCCTTCGGCGAGAAGATCCCCGGCGCGCGGCCTTCGATGCTGCTCGATCACATGGCCGGCAAACGCTGCGAGATCGACGTGATCAACGGCGCCGTGCCCCGTATCGGGGCCGAAATCGGGGTGCCCGCACCGGTCAATACCACGCTGGCGGCGCTGATCCGGGCGCGCGAGCGCGCTTTCGACAACTGAGCGGGATCGAGGAAGGGGGAGGCGGCATGGACACGCGGCAGCAGGATGGCGACACGTTCGACTACGTGATCGTGGGTGCGGGCGCTGCCGGCTGCCTGCTGGCGCGGCGCCTTTCCGAGGACGGGCGTTACACGATCTGCCTCGTCGAAGCGGGCCCGCCCGACCGCAATATCAACCTGCATGTGCCCGGCGGCTTCATCAAGGCGGTGACCAATCCGAAATATGCCTGGCAATTCGCCACCGAACCGGGCGAAGGCACGGCCGGGCGGCGTATCACCATACCGCAGGGGCGCACGCTCGGCGGATCGACCGCGATCAACGGCTTCAACTACAACCGGGGCCAGCCCGCCGATTACGACAGCTGGGCGCAGCAGGGCAATCGCGGCTGGGGTTATGACGATGTGTTGCCGTATTTCCGGCGCACGGAGCAGCGGATCGGCGCGCATGAGCCGCATTATCGCGGAGCCGAGGGCGGGCTCCCGATCAGCGATTGCGACTGGCGGCATCCGCTTTGCGAGGCCTTCATCGAGGCCGCTGTCGATGCCGGACTGCCGAAGAACCCGGATTATAACGGCGAAACGCAGAAGGGCGTGGGTTACTTCCAGCGGTGGATCGACAAGGGCTGGCGCGTCAGCGCCGCGACGGCCTTCCTGCGCCCGGCGCTGCGCTCCGGGCGCGTCGATCTGCGCTGCAACGCCCATACCACGACGATCACCTTCGAGGGACGGCGCGCAACCGGGATCCGCTATGTGCAGGAGCGCGGCGGAGCCGTGCGGGAATTGCGCGCAAGGCGCGAAGTGATCCTCACCTGCGGCGGGGCGAATTCACCCAAGCTGCTGCAGCTTTCCGGCATCGGCCCCGCCAGCCTCCTCGCCGATCTCGGCATCACGCCCGTCCATGCCCTCGAAGGTGTGGGCGCGAACCTGCGCGATCACTACATGGTCCGTCTGGTGGCACGCGCCAAAGGCGTCGAGACGATCAACGACATGGCGCGCGGCGTGAAGCTGTGGCGCGAGATCGCGAAATGGGCGATCGGACGCCCCAGCATTCTCGCGATCAGCCCGTCTGTCGCCTATGGTTTCGCCAATGCGCGCGATCTTTCACTGGAGCCCGATATCCAGCTCAATTTCACCCCCGGCAGCTACATGAAGAGCGTCACCGGGGTGCTCGACAATTTCCCCGGCATGACGCTCGGCGCCTATCAGCTGCGCCCGGAAAGCAGCGGTTACGTGCACGCGCGCTCGCCCGATCCGTTCGACAATCCGGTGATCCAGCCCAATTATCTGATGCATGCCGAGGACCGGGCCGTGACGGTGGCCGGTATCAGGCTGGTGCGCCGGTTGCTGGAATCGCCGGCTTTCGCGCCATACCGCGACGGGGAGGTGTCACCCGGCGAGGAGGTGCAAAGCGACGACGAGTTGCTCGCCTTCGCGCGCGAGAACGGCAGCACCGCCTATCACCTGATCGGCGCCTGCCGGATGGGACCCGCCCATGATGCCTCAGCTGTCGTCGATGACAATTTGCGGGTCTATGGCATCGAAGGCCTGCGCGTGGCGGATTCCGCGATCATGCCGACCATGCCGTCGGCCAATACCTGCGCGGCCACCTACATGATCGCCGAGAAGGCGGCTGATCTGATCCTGGGCCGGCAGGTGCCCGGTAATGCCGCCTTGGCGCGCGCGGGCTGACCGGGACGCACAGGCGGCTTTTCGTCGATATGTGGCACTGGCCGTGCAAAAAATTAACATTGCAATGCGATATCGCTCCGATCCCGTATCGGCATTTTCCCGCCTGAACGCCATCGAAGGACCGACCATGACATTCGAACCCATCATGATCTTCGCTCTGACCATCGTTGTCGTGGCGATCCTTGTGCTTTACGCCGGCATCAAGACCGTGCCGCAGGGCGAGGAATGGACCGTGGAACGCTTCGGGCGCTACACCCGCACCCTGCAATCGGGCCTGTGCCTGATCGTGCCCTTCATCGACCGGATCGGGCGCCGCCTGAGCGTCATGGAGCAGGTGCTCGACGTGCCGGCACAGACCGTGATCACCAAGGACAACGCCGCCGTGATCGCCGATGGCGTGGTCTTCTTCCGGGTGCAGGATACCGCCCGCGCGGCCTATCAGGTGCAGAACCTGCAAGATGCCATCGTCAATCTCACCACCACCAACCTGCGTTCGGTGATCGGCTCCATGGATCTCGACGACACGCTGTCGAAACGCGCGGAGATCAACGAGATCCTGATGGCGATCATCGACGAGGCCACCAATCCCTGGGGCGTCAAGATCATGCGCATCGAGATTCGCGATCTGCGCATGTCGGAAGATCTCCAGGCCGCGATGAATCTGCAGATGACCGCCGAACGCCGCCGCCGCGCCTCGGTCACGGAGGCCAATGGCCTGCGCGAAGCGGAGATCCTCAAGGCCCAGGGCGAGCGCGAGGCCGAAATCCTGCGCGCCCAGGGGCTGCGTGAAGCCGCCTTCCTCGAGGCTGAAGCCCGTGAACGTGCGGCGGAAGCCGATGCCAAGGCGACACAGGTGGTCTCCAAGGCCATCGCCGAGGGCGACATCCAGGCGGTGCAGTTCTTCCTCGGCCAGAAATACGTCGAGGCGCTCGGCCAGATCGGCGCCGCCGAGAATTCCAAACTGGTGCTGATGCCGCTGGAAGCCGGCGGCGTGACCGGCGCCGTGGCCGGGATCGGCGAATTGCTCAAGACTGTCGGCAATCCGTCGCAATCGTGAGCGTATGAAGGCTGTGCCCCGGCGTGAACGAATCGCCGGGGCCCGAGACGAGGATGACCGAGCGCCATGGAAACGCTGTTCGATTCGCCCTGGATCTGGATCATTGCCGGCGCGCTGATCGCCGGTCTCGAGATTCTGGTACCGGGGGTATTCCTGCTCTGGATCGGATTCGGCGCGCTCGCCGTCGGTCTCATCCTGACCCTCGCGCCCGATCTGCCGCTGGCCTGGCAGATGCTGATCTTCGCCGTGGCGATGCTCTCCTCGCTCGGCCTCGGCTTCGCACTCCAGCGCCGCAGCAAGGGCGGCGGCGCGCCGATGCTCAACCAGGACCTGCAAGCCATGATCGGGCGCCGCTACGTGGCGCTCGCCGATTTCGAAGCCGGACGCGGGCGCATCCGCGTCGCCGATACCAGCTTCGCCGTGGTCAGCGACGACCCGGTCAAGGAGGGCGAGATCGTCGAGGTCACCGCCATAGACGGTGCAAGGCCCCGCGTCAGCCGTGTGGCGGGGTGAGGCAAACGTCAGCGCGGATAGCTCCCTTCCATCCGCCCTGCCGCAAGTCCATTATGCACCAGCCACGCGGCGTGATCATTTATTCTAGATTATTCTAAAGCAGGGCATTGGGCTTAATACTGAAATTTTGTAGTTTTACACTGCATTCGTTTATAAATGTATATTAATAGATAAATTATCTACAATTGATCTCAATATTTGTGCGGCTAAAAAATGCGCACATGAACAAAATTTGGCCTTGCTGATCTCACTACTTGGAGTAATGTAGGTTCGAGCACGGCAACCATAGGAATTAATGATATGGTACTGGAAGCAGATGTGTTTGACGGGAATTGCCAACTGAAATCCTCGCGCGTTGATGCTGCGAGATTGCTCGAAAACGAAAAGCTGAAAATTGCACCCGCGCCTAGCTTTTTCGGTGCTACAGATTTTTCTGTTGATGCAATACACACGTTAGGGCCGGAGAATACGAGCAGTCATATTGCTACTCAGGCATTATTGCATAATATATGCGAAGATATTGAGATAAAACTGTATCCACAATTCGAAATGATACTTGACTCGATTGCCAGTCTCAAATCTGGAGGCCCTGGTGCTCACCTTGCCTTAGTGCCTAGTGCCTAGTGCATATGCAGGGATTGATCGTTTTTTCATGAGCCAGCATACGCGTCTGGTCGGGTGTTTTTGCTTCGATACTCCACCCTATCACCTTGCTTGGTCAGCTTCGCAAATCGACCCGCTATCGCCAAATGCTACGATTCGTGTGGCCACGCACCCTGCGCCGATTACTCTGCTGCCGCAACTGGTTCCCGCGGGCGTCCGCTACGAGATTTCTTCCTGCCCATCCACGGTAGCCGCGGCCAATGCCGCTCTCGTGGGCGAAGCAGATGTTGCATTGTGCAATCTGGAAACGATCCATGCACAGCATATGGCTCACCACCCAAAAGGTATAGCGATTGCGATGACATGGAACCTCTTTTTGCTTGGCGATGACGAGGCGTCGTCCAATGAAAGATCACCCGAAGCGGATGCGGTCGCATGAACCATTCCTACTTTCCAAAGCCTGAGCGCATTAAGCTTTTCGGAGGTATCGAGGCTGATGTCTTTGAGCTCGGTGACGATGCGCGAACGATAGTAATGATTTCGCGAATGCCTCCAGGGGCTGAAGCCCCGCCTCATGAGCATGCCGAGCACCAGATCGGGATGTGCCTTTCTGGTGTCTACCGCATGCGCGTTGGTGATGAGCAGCGTGAGCTCGAGGCACTAAAGGGCGCATACTGGGTGCCGGGCGGCGAAACTCACGGGGCAATGAATATCGGAAGCACCACGGCCATTACCCTCGATATCAAGCGATTCCCTAGGCCGGAGCAGGAAGGGCAATCAACTCCATGTGCGCCAGAGGTGCGATTTCTCGACATGACTCCCGCGCGAAATATCAAGGGTGGATTGAATCTCAACTTTTTCGTCGGCCCTTGGTTCGAGATCATGCTCTCCGTGTTGGAGCCAGATGCGCTCATGCCGCGCCATGCGCATCGTGGTGTACAGATCGGGATCGGTCTCGAAGGCGAGTATCGCATGGACGTCGGAGACGAAACACAACGATTTTCGGAAAATTGTGTTTATTTCGCTCCCGATCAAATTCCACATATGGGGCACAACGATACAGATAGACCTGCAACGTCGTTGAATATTTTTATTCCACCGCGATGGAACCTGCTGCCAAAACGTTTGCGAAAAACAATAGATGAGGCACCTGATGCAATTCGGTGAAAACGCAGTCGTAATCGTGACTGGCGCAGGATCTGGGATAGGCAAAGAGACGGCAATATCTTTCGCTTTATCCGGATCAAATGTTGTAATAGTAGATATAAATGAAGAATCTGCTTATGCACTAGCTTCTTCGCTATGCGATGGCGGGGCAAATGCTATTGCGATTAGGACTGACGTATCAAAAGAAGCTGATGTGACTGATTTGTTCGAAAGAGTAGATAGGGTTTACGGTCCGCCCACACATCTTGTAAATAATGCGGGGATCGAAAGAACAGGCAAAATGTACGACCTGTCGGTCGAGGATTATGAAAAATTATTTTCCGTAAATACGCATAGTGTATTTCTTTGTAGCAGGGCCGCTGCGCAGCGAATGATCCCTATGCGACGGGGGGCAATAGTAAATTTAGCATCGGTTGCTTCGTTCAAAACTTGGCCGGGAGGCGGGGCTTACAGTGCTAGCAAAGCCGCTGTGCTGGCACTTACAAAGGCATTTGCGGCAGATCTCGCGCCTTTCGGAATCAGAGTGAATTCCGTCGCACCCGCCATCGTAGATACGTCCATGACTGAGCGGTCGCTCGACAAGGAGAGCGATCGCGCTGCCGGGCGGGCGCGGCGGGAGGCTCTGCATCCGCTCGGCCGGCTCGCACGACCGCAGGAAATTGCGAATGCAATCCTTTTTTTGGCCGCAGAGGAAAGCGGCTTCACCACCGGGGCCTGCCTGACCGTCGATGGCGGACTTCTGGCTTGATCCGGCACCATGGAATCCGGGGAGCGCATATGGAAACTACGATTGGAGCGCGTGCAGCGAACGGGGGTGTCTACACGCGGATGGTTCTGGTTCAGGTCTTCTGGGCCGGGACCTTCGTCGCGAGTGAAATCGCACTGCATGATCAGCCGCCCGCCCTTACCGCCGTCGTGCGGTTCATCCTGACGACGGCTATCTACATGGCCATGTGCGTCATGTTGCGGGATCTGCATGCAGCACCTTTAAGCTCTCGCCTGACGGAGATCGGGCGTGGCGCCTGGCTGGCGCTTGCGGCAATGGGGTTCTTCGGTGTCGCGCTCTACACGCTGCTCCTGCATCTCGGGCTTGCCGCTTCGACGGCGGCATATGCCGCATTGCTCATCCCCACGACGCAACCGATCTTCACCGCGATACTGGGTCGCCTCGCATTTCGTGACGCGATCACCTCGGCGCTCGTTGTCGGCCTCGCACTCGGTCTGCTCGGGGCGGGCCTCGTTATTTTTGGCGGCTTGTCGCTGCGCGACGACACGGTTCTGACCGGCAATCTCGTCATCGTCGCTGCTGCTTTGTCGTTCTCGTGCTATTCAATTGCCGCCAAATTCGCACCTTCATCACTCAGCGCGACGGAGAATACGACGATCTCCTTCGTATTCGGCACGGTTTTTCTTCTTCCCATGCCTGTTCTGATGGGTGAGGCGATTGCACTGGGCGATGCAACCGCGTCATTCTGGCTCTCGATCGCATATCTCGTCGTGTTTGCGACCGTGCTGCCGTATCTTTGGTGGAACGATGCCGTAAGGCGCATCGGCTCTGCGCGTACCGGTATCTTCACGTTCCTGATGCCGCCACTCGCCGTTATCCTGGCCGCAATCATGCTCGGCCATACACCGACCCCGCAACAAATTCTCGGAGGGGCCCTGGCCCTGTGCGGTGTCGCTCTGGCCACTTTCGGATGGCCCGGACGGGCACGAAACCCATGAGGCCGGAGCTTGCCGGTCGCACGGCTCTGATCACGGGAGCCTCAGGCGGGCTCGGGCGTGCCTGCGCCGAGGCGCTGGCGCTTCGTGGCGCAGCGCTCGTGATCAACGGGCGGAACGCAAAGGCTTTGGCGGAAGCGGCGGAGGCGCTGGCGGGTTACGGTGTTGCCGTGACGCCGGTCGCGGGCGATGTCGGCGAACCTGCCGTTCGCGCGCGGCTCGCATCCGGTGCGATCGACATCCTCGTCGCCAATGCCGGCGGGCCGCCCCCCGCCGCTTTTGCGGAGCTCGATCCGGATGCATTCCGCGTCGCTTTCGAAACCAATGCAATCGCCATGCTGGATCTGGCTCGCGCATGCCTTCCAGATATGCGGGCACGCGGTTTCGGAAGGATCGTCACGATCCTGTCGAGTGCCGCGATCAGGCCCATGCCGGGGCTGGACGCATCCGCCGGGGCGCGCGCTGCCGTGATCGCTGCATTACGGGGACCAGCACGCGAGGCGGCCCGAGACGGGGTCACCATCAACCACATCCTCCCCGGCCCCATCGCGACCGGACGCACGGAGGAGTACCTCGCCTCACGGGAGGCGGAGGCAGGCGGCGCCGCGGCGGCGCGCGCTGCGCTCGTTGAGGACCTGCCTGCGGCGCGACTGGGGAAGCCGGAAGAAGTCGGCGCCCTTTGCGGTTACCTTGCTTCGCCGCTTGCCGGATTCGTCACCGGTCAAAGCGTATGCATTGACGGCGGACGCTCGATCTGATGATCCCATGCTCTCCCCGCATACGCCCCCGGCCCATCCGGTCATCGCTTCGATGAACGTCCTGCGGGCTTGGCCTGCGGGCGGGGGGCGGTCACGATGGGGCGTTTGAAGGGGATCATCCATGGCTCATCTGCTCGGCTCCGCGCTTGCCTTGCGCGACGTCACCATGAAGAACCGCATCGCGATCTCGCCGATGTGCCAGTATTCCGCCATCGACGGCATGGTGGGGGATTATCACCTCGCCCATCTCGGTCGCTTCGCCCTCGGCGGGGCCGGGCTCGTCATGGTCGAGGCCACGGCCGTGACGGCGCAGGGGCGGATCACGCATGGCTGCCCGGGCCTGTGGGAGGATGCGCAGATCGCGCCGATGGCGCGGATCGCCGCTTTCATTCGCGCACAAGGCTCCGTTCCCGCGATCCAGCTCGGCCATGCCGGGCGCAAGGCCAGCATGCAGCGCCCGTGGTACGGCAACGGCGCGCTCACCGAGAAAGATTTCGCCCGCGGCGATCACCCCTGGGAGATCATCGCAGCGAGCGCCATCCCCATGGATGAGGGTTGGCTGACGCCGCGCGCCATGGAACGGGCGGATATGGATGCGCTGGTCATGGCCTGGTGCGAAGCGGCGCAGCGGGCGCGCGAGGCGGGTTTCGACGTGATCGAGCTTCATGCCGCCCACGGCTATCTGCTGCATTCCTTCCTCTCGCCGCTCACGAATCGCCGCAATGACGCTTATGGCGGCGATCTCGCCGGGCGGGCGCGTTTCCCGCTCGCGGTGGCGCGCGCCCTGCGCGAAACCTGGCCTGCGCATCTGCCGCTGTTCACGCGGCTGTCCTGCGTCGACGGGATCGAGGGCGGTCTGGAGATCGCCGATACGATCTGGCTGGCGCAGCAATTGAAGGCGATCGGCATCGACGTGATCGACTGCTCCTCCGGCGGGCTTGCGGGTTCCGCCACCGCCGCGCGGGTCAGGCGCGGACCGGGCTTCCAGGTGCCCTTCGCCGAGGCTGTCCGCCGCGAGGCGGAGATCGCGACCATGGCGGTGGGGCTGATCACCGAGGCGGCCCAGGCCGAGGCGATCCTCGAAGCCGGCCAGGCGGATATCATCGCCATCGGGCGTGAGGCCCTGGTCAATCCCAACTGGCCGCTTCAGGCGCTCTCGGAACTCGACGCCATGGCGCCGGAGAGCTTTCGCGCCTGGCCCGAGCAATCAGGCTGGTGGCTGGAGCGGCGGCGGCGGGCCATGATCGAGAGCGCGCAGTAACGCGCTCTCTTTTCAGTCGCCTGATTACTTGCCCGCATCCTTCTTCAGCCAGCGGAACAATTCATCGACCCGCGCGGCCTTCAGCGCATCGCCGTCGCGGTTCGACCAATCGTAGATGCCCTGCTTGTTGGCAAAGCCCCGCGCACCGCTCTCGACCAGCTGCGTGACCTCGGGAGCCGGTTTCGGTGACGCGTCGAGATGCGGCAGCAGCGAGACCGCGAAGGCGTGCAGCGTATCGAGCCCGCCGAGCTCCGCCGATTCGATCGGTCCGGTCACGCCGAGCCGCCGCCCGAGCGTCTGGCGCACCACCGTATCGATCGCCTCAGCCGAAGCGATACCCTCCGCCCACATCGCCCAGGCTTCGCGCAGGATGGCGAACTGGATGCGGTTGCCGATCATGCCCGGCGTCTCGCGCTGCATCAGCACCGGCTCCTTGCCGGCCTCACGCAACAAAGCCATCGTGCGCGCGGTCGCCGCTTCCGCCGTGACCGGCGAGGGGCAGACCTCGACCACCGGGATCAAGGTCGCGGGGAACCAGAAATGCGCAGCCAGCACGCGTTCGGGGCGCTTGACCTTCGCGGTGAGCGCCGAGGCCGGCTGGCCGCTGGATGAAGCGAGGACGACATCATCAGCACAGACGTCATCCAGTTTCGCAAAAAGCTCCGTCTTGATCGCGAGATCCTCGGTCACGGCCTCCATCACGAAATCGCATGATGCCGCATGACCCGGATCGGCCGAAGAGGAGACGCGCCGATGGGATTCCCGTGCGTGATCGACATCGATCAGCCCGCGCGTGGCAAATTCGTCGATCTGCTTGCCGACGACTTCAAGCGCCGCCCCGGCGCGCCCGGCATCGCGTCCGATCATGACGACATCCTTGCCCGCCATGGCGAAGACGGCGGAGATGCCGGTCCCCATCAGCCCGTTGCCGAGCACGGCAATCCTGTCGATCGTCTCGCGCATTGCTTTGCCTCCCCGTATGAATGCTTCCCCGATCCGATCGACGCCGGAATTGACGCTAGGTTAGCTTCGCCATACGGTTGCGTAAACGTGTATTTTCACGGAGCGGGCGACGCGCCGGACATGGCTGTGCGCCAATGCAAAGGGTTCGGGAGAAGGCGATGCGCGCGCAGCTGACGCAGGATTTCCGTTTCGCGCCGTGGTGGTGGGAAGCAGCACCGCCGCCGCAATCACGCGAGGATGCGCCCGCATCCAGCTATGATCACGTCGTCATCGGCAGCGGGTTCACCGGCGTTGCTGCGGCCCTGCATCTGGCGCGCGGCGGGCGCAGCGTGGCGCTGCTCGATGCCGAGCGTATCGGCGCCGGCGCCTCGCGCCGCAATGCCGGCTTCATCGGGCGGGTGATGAAGAAGAGCTTCGGCGATGTCGCGGATGCCAGGGACGAGGCCTGTGCGCGCGAGACCTATCAGGAACTGCACGCGGCCTATGAAGACGTCTTCGCGCTCGCGCATGAGGAGGGTATCGCCTGTCACGCTGCGCGTTGCGGACGCTTCATCGCCGCGACCGCTCCGGGCCACCGGGCCTGGCTCGATGCCGATCTCGCGCGGATGAAGGCGGCTCTGGGGCATGATTACGCGATTCTCGATCCGCAGCATCAGCACGCGGCGATCGGCAGCAATCATTATCACGGCGGCGCGATCATCCCCGATAGCGGTTCGATCCATCCCGGCCTTTTGCATCAGGGGCTCATCGACCGCGCCATCGCAGCCGGCGTCGCGGCTTTCGGCGAGACGCGGGTGAACGAAATCCACGAGAGCGACCAGGGCGTGCGCCTTGAGACCACGCGGGGCGAGATCACGGCGCGCGAGGTGGTGCTGGCCACGAACGGCTATACGCAGCATCCGGGCTGGTTCAAACGCCGCCTGGTGCCGTTTCGCGCCTTCATGGCGACGACGGAGCCGCTCGACCCCGCCCTGCTCGATGAACTGATCCCGCAGGGGCGCACCATCATCGATTCAAATACGAATATCGATTTCTTCCGCCGCGCCCCCGATGCGCCGCGCCTGATCTTCGGCGGCGCGACGGCGGAGAAGCTCGCCGGTGAAGAAGCGATCGCCGCGCGGATGCGCAAGATCATGCTCAAGGCCTTTCCACAACTTGAAGATGTACGCCTGTCGCATGTCTGGGACGGCTATTGCGCTGGCACCTTCGACATGAAGCCGCATGTCGGGCAACGCGGGCGGCTGCATTACGCGCTGGGCTACAATTTTGCCGGCGTGGCTTTGGGCTGCCGCTTCGGCAAGCGCATCGCCGACCGGATTCTCGGAAACGAACCCGGCCCCAGTGTCTTCGACGGCACCGCATTCCCGACCATGCCGCTCTATACCGGGCATCCCTGGTTCATCGGCGCCGCCATGCGCTATTTCGCCTGGCGTGATGCCGGCCTCGCGAAACGCTGGGACGCGGCGGCGCACCGGCCGGTCGACGCGGCCGCGTGAGCAGAAGCGCGCTTATGCTGCCCTTTCGCTGCGCCAGGCCGGGAACGGATCCGGCAGGCCGCGCCAGGCATCGGCATCGAATTCCGGCATCGTCGAGGAACCGACGAGGCAGGCATCGAGCGCGGCGCGAATCGCTCCCTCGTCCATGCCGATGCCGATGAAGACGAGTTCCTGCCGGCGATCGCCCCAGACCGGTGACCAGTGGCGGTTCATCAGCTTGCGCCATTCGTCGTGATCGGGCCAGCGGCTTTTCGGGATGGCGCTCCACCAGAAGCCCATGGCCGAGACCTTGCACACGGCGCCGGCGATCGACAATTCGCCCACCCAGTCCGGTCGCGTGGCCAGCCAGAAATGGCCCTTGGCGCGCACAAGCCCGGGAAAGGAGCGGTTGACGAAGGCGTTGAATTTTTCCGGATGGAAGGGCCGGCGGGCGCGGTAGACGAAGCTCGCGATGCCGTATTCCTCCGTCTCGGGCACATGCCCGGCATGGCCGTAGAGTTCCTTGAACCAGAGCGGATGTGCCTGCGCCTTCTCGAAATCGAAGCGCCCGGTATCAAGCACCTCCGCCATCGGCACGCTTGCGTAATCGGCCTCGATCAGCTTTGCATCCGGGTTGAGCGCGATGATGATCTTCCTCGCGAGATCGCGCTGCTCGGGGGCCGCATCGGAGACTTTATTCAGCACGATCGTATCGGCGAACTCGATCTGATCGACGAGAAGATCGACCAGCGTGCGGTCGTCTTGGTCGCCCGCAGTCTCGCCGCGATCGCGCAGGAAGTCGCTCGAGCCGTAATCGCGCAGAAGATTGACGCAATCGACCACCGTGACCATGGTGTCGAGCCGCGCCACATCGGACAGGCTTTCGTCATTCTCGTCGCGGAAATCGAAGGTCGCCGCGACGGGCAGGGGCTCGGCGATGCCGGTGCCCTCGATCAGGAGGTAGTCATATCTGCCGGCGGCGGCGAGGCGCTTGACCTCGGCGAGCAGATCGTCGCGCAGGGTGCAGCAGATGCAGCCATTGGTCATCTCGACGAGTTTCTCCTCCGTGCGCGAGAGATCCGCGCCGCCCTCGCGCACCAGATCGGCATCGATATTGACCTCGCTCATATCGTTGACGATCACCGCCACGCGCCGCCCCTCGCGGTTGTTCAGCACATGGTTGAGCAGCGTCGTCTTGCCGGCGCCGAGAAAGCCGGAGAGGACGGTGACGGGCAGGCGGTGAGCAGGGTTCATGTGTGTCTCCGCGAAGTCGGAAAGGCTCGAAGCTGGATATGTAACATTATAACGTAGCGCATTTGTCAAGTCCGGTGCGACTTCAGAAATTCGTGCCATCCTTAATTGCTCGCCCCGATTTTAATCGCGGGTATCTGAAGCGCATTGCACCGGCCCGGATCGAACTGCTATGCAGTTGCATCCAACAAGTGGAGGTTGAATATGAAGGTTAAAATCCGTAATCTGGGCGTCGACATGGAAGTGAAGAACAAGGGCACGACACTGGACGTCTACAAACCAGACGGAAAGACGCGTTTAGGTGATTTGAAAATATCAAAATCTGGGCTGATGTGGTGCAACGGAAAAGCGCAAACCGGCCCAAAGGCTACTTGGCAGGAATTCATTGACTGGATGAATTCCTGACTACAGCGTGCCTTGCATAGCTGCGCCGCCAATGTTCCCGGCGCAGCAATGCAGGTTCGTACCGCAGTCGGAATGGGCTACCGGGTCAACGGCCCAGAATCCAGATCAGGAACCGAGGTGCTTCACCCCCATGCGCGCATGCTTGACCGCACGCGCGGAAGCCGCGACTTCTATACGGGCTTCTTTTTCGGCGAATCAGGACAGCGTGTGAGCGACACAATCCGCATTCTCGGCCTCGATCCCGGCCTGCGTAACACCGGCTGGGGCATGATCGCCTCCACCGGCACGCAGCTTTCCTACATTGCTTCGGGGGTCGTCACCTCCGACGGCAAGGATGATCTCGCGAGCCGGCTGCGATCGCTGCATGACGGGATCTGGGAGATCGTGCGCGCTTATGCGCCCGACGAGGTCTCCGTCGAGGAGACCTTCGTGAACAAGGATGCGCAGGCCACCCTCAAGCTCGGCCACGCCCGCGCCATGGCGCTGCTGGTCCCCGCGCTGGCCGGTCTGCCGGTGGCGGAATACGGGGCCAACCAGGTCAAGAAGACCGTCGTCGGGGTCGGCCACGCCGATAAGAAGCAGGTCCAGGCCATGGTGCGCATTCTGCTTCCGAAATCGACGCCGCCCACCGCCGATGCGGCGGATGCACTCGCCATCGCTATCGCCCATGCGCATCAGCGCAAGGCGCGCAATCTCGCCGCCGACATGGCGCGCCGCCCCGCCACGGGCACTGCCGGAGCCTGACCCCGCATGATCGGAAAGCTGAAAGGTGTCATCGATGCAATCGGCGAGGACCACCTCGTCCTCGACGTGCACGGGGTAGGCTATCTGGTGCATTGCTCCAGCCGCACCCTGCAACGCCTCCCCGGCACCGGCGAGGCGGCGGTGCTCGCCATCGAGACGCATGTGCGCGAGGACATGATCCGCCTCTACGGTTTTCGCAGCGAGGCCGAGCGGGAATGGTTCCGCCTGCTGCAGAGCGTGCAGGGGGTGGGCGCGAAGGTGGCGCTCGGCATTCTCGCCGTGCTGGAACCCGGCGAAGTCGCGCAGGCCGTGGCGAGCGGCGACAAGGCGGCGATCGCGCGCGGCCCGGGGGTGGGACCCAAGCTCGCCGCGCGTATCATCTCCGAACTGAAGGACAAGGCGCCCGCCGCCACGCCGATCGATCCGTCGCTGGCCCGGGTCGCGGAAGCGGGATCGGAGGAAGGTGCCGCGCCGTCTGCCGTCGCCGATGCGGTCTCGGCGCTCGTCAATCTCGGTTATCCGCAGATGCAGGCCTCGGCCGCCGTGGCCGCCGCGATGAAATCCGCCGGCGAGGATGCCACGACGCAGGTACTGATCCGGCTGGGCTTGCGCGAACTCGCGCGCTGAGCGTCGCCACGTTGCACGCAGGCGGCTCAGCCGGCGGATTTCGGATTGCGCAAGACGACGAGATTGCCGGCAAGCGCGAGTACGGCGCCGATCCCTGCGATCAGGGTCCAGCTATAGCCTTCGAAAACGGTCGAGACCGAAAGCGCGGCGACGGGAAACATCACCGTGGCATATCCCGCCCGCCCCGGACCGATCCGGCGCAAGAGGCCGATATAGGCGGCAAAGGCCACCACCGAGGATATCAGCGCCAGAAAGAGCAGCGAGCCGAGATAACGCAGGTTCAGCTCGATGATGAATTCATGCCCCTGCACCAGGCTGAGGCCGAAGAGAAAGATCACCGAATAGGTCATGCTCCAGGTGATCGCCGGAATCAGCGGCACACCACGGCTTCCGATCATGCCCGAGACGATATTGCCCGTCGAGAAGCTCAGGGTACCCAGAAGACACAGGGCGAGTCCCGTCGCAGCGGCAGCGGAAAAGCCCGATCCGGCTATTTCTGGCCAGTAGAGAAAGGCGACGCCGGTCACGCCAATCACCCCGCCAAGCGCTACGCGCGGCGCGATCGGCTGGCGCAGGAACAGCGCCGCCATCAGCGGATTGCCCACCGCCGCCAGCGAGAAGGCGACGGCGAGAAGGCCCGACGGAATGGTCAGACCGCCATAGTAATACATGATGAAGTTGAACGAGAACATGGTCACGCCCACCGCGACGAAAGCCGCGTGCAGGCGCCCGGGAAAGGCGATCCGCTGGCGGGTTATCAGCACCCAGCCCCACATGACCGCACCGGCGATCATGAATCGCCACAACAGCGAAACTTCAGGTGCCACCACGCCCAGCTGCATGCGCAAGGCGATCCAGCTGAACCCCCACGAGCCGACCACGGCGGCGTAGAGCATAAACGCCCTGGCGTCGAAGGGACGCAGATGCGCAGGCATCTCGGTGGATGCGGCCTTGTCCGAAATATTCTCGTTCATGGCCGCAAGCCTGTGCGCCCCCTTTGATCATGGCCCCCGACAGGAGCCTTTCAGTCACGGCCGGCGCGCAGGTGCTCGACAATTGCCGAGAAATCCTTGTCTGCGAAACCCTGTGCGTTGAAATGCTCATAGATGGCGCGGGCATGTTCACCAAGGGGGGTGACCGCCCCGCTTGTCTGCGCCGCCTCCTGCGCGAGGCCGAGATCCTTGAGCATCAGCCCCGCTGCGAAACCCGGCTTGTAATCGTTGTTGGCCGGGCTGGTCGGCACCGGGCCAGGAACCGGGCAATAGGTGGTGAGCGACCAGCATTGTCCCGAGGAGGTGGAGGCCACATCGAACAAAGCCTGATGCGACAGGCCGAGTTTCTCAGCGAGCACGAAGGCCTCGGCCACGCCGATCATGGAAATGCCGAGGATCATGTTGTTGCAGATCTTCGCCGCCTGGCCCGCGCCGGCCGCGCCGCAATGGACCGCCTTGCGTCCCATCTGCAGGAGGATCGGCTCGGCCTTGGCAAAGGCCTCCGTCGCGCCGCCGGCCATGAAGGTCAGCGTCGCGGCCTGCGCGCCGCCGACACCGCCCGATACGGGCGCATCGAGCGAAAAGCAGTTCTTCTGCGCGGCGATTTCATGCGCCTTGCGGGCGCTGTCGACATCGATGGTGGAGCAATCGATCACCAGCGCGCCGTCCCGCATCGCCGGCAGAATCGTGCCGAAGACCTCGATCACGTGCCGGCCGGCGGGCAGCATGGTGATCACCACCTCTGCCTCCGCGACGGCGCCCGGCGCGTCGGCGGCGATCGCCACGCCGGCTTCACGCGCCGCCTCGCAGGATTGCGCCGAGAGGTCGAAACCCGTCACCCGATGCCCGGCCCTGACCAGATTGGCCGCCATCGGCCCACCCATATTGCCCAGACCGATGAAACCGATATTCGTCATGGTCATCCTCCCTGATTTGTCTTGTCGTTATCGTCTTTTTGCTTGCGTCTCGCCGGGCAGGCAACCCCGCCGCCGATCAGCATGAAGCCGTAGAACCACAGCATCCACGAGCCGAAGACTTTGTCGAGAGCCGGATCGAGGGCGGGAAAGAAGACCTGGAAATGCGAGCCCACCGCCGCCATCACCAGCATGCCGGGGATCGCCACGAGCGCCGCCGCCCGCAATCCTCCGATCGCCACCGTCACGCGCCAGCGCGCGAGCACGATCCCGATGACGAGCCCGGCAAGCGCGCCCACGGTAAAGTTGATCTGGAAGGGCCGCCGCCCGTCGAGGAAGAAGAGCGGGCCGAGCCAGAGGAAGATCGCAAAGAGCAGCGCGGTCAGAACGATGCCGGCGGTGAGGGCGATGAGGACGGGGCGGATCATGATGGTTGAGAAGACTCTTTTGATGCATCTGCGGTGAACCTATCCGGCGCGAGCTTGCCCCGCAGGACCGGCGCAGGCAAGTTGACGGGCGCGGCGACTTTTCGCCCGGCGATCCTCGAACGTCGATTGTGCTCGACAACCGGCGCAGATTGGGTTATGGCCCGGCTCTCAACTGAAAACAGGATGCCGAAATCCCGTATGCCGTGATCGTCGCGGCCATGCAACGGCTGGAGCAAAAAGCGCCATGAACATCATCGAACAGCTCGACAAGGAGCAGATCGAAAAGCTCGGCAAGGAATTTCCCGATTTCGACGCCGGCGATACGGTCATCGTCAATGTGCGCGTCCGTGAAGGCGAGCGCACCCGCGTGCAGGCCTATGAGGGCGTCTGCATCGCGCGCAATGGCGGCGGGCTCAACCAGAGCTTCACCGTCCGCAAGATTTCCTACGGCGAGGGCGTCGAGCGCGTCTTCCCGCTGTATTCGCCGCTGATCGAGTCGATCAAGCTGGTGCGTCGCGGCAAGGTCCGCCGCGCGAAGCTGTATTACCTGCGCGACCGTCGCGGCAAGTCAGCGCGTATCGCCGAGCGTGTCGACCGCAACCGCGTCTCGCGCAAGGATCGCATCGCCGCCGAGAAGGCTGCTGCCGCCGCCGCCGCTGACAGCACGCCCGCGGCCGAATAAGGCGTATCCCGCCTGCAGCGATTTCCGGCGCGGCTTCGAGCGAGGCCGCGCCGTTTTTCGTCTTGTGTCTCATATCGGCTTCGCTGCGCGCCTTCCTGCGCATGCGCGCCATGCTTTCGCCCTTGATCGGCGTGAGAATGAGCGACTACAAGGATGACGATGGATTTTTATGTCGGCGCCGGGCCGTTTCGAAGCCGCCGTCGGCAGGACGAGGAGAGACCGAGGATGACGAAGCCCCGCACCATGTACGACAAGATCTGGGACGATCACGTCGTCGAGACCCAGCCCGACGGGACCTGCCTCATCTATATCGACCGCCATCTCGTGCACGAGGTCACCAGCCCGCAGGCCTTCGAGGGGCTCCGCAATGCCGGGCGCAAGGTCCGCGCGCCGATGCGCACGCTGGCCGTCGTCGATCACAACGTCCCCACCACGGACCGCTCCGTCGGCATCGCCGATCCGGAAAGCCGCATCCAGGTCGAGACGCTGGCGCAGAACGCGGCTGATTTCGGCCTCGAATATTACGACGAGCGCGATGCGCGCCAGGGCATCGTGCATGTGGTCGGCCCCGAACAGGGCTTCACCCTGCCCGGCACCACCATCGTTTGCGGCGACAGCCACACTTCGACCCACGGCGCCTTCGGTGCGCTCGCCCAGGGCATCGGCACCTCGGAGGTCGAGCATGTTCTCGCCACCCAGACGCTGATCCAGAGCAAGGCGAAGAACATGCGCGTCATCGTCGACGGCAAGTTGCCGAAGGGCGTGGGCGCGAAGGACATCATCCTCGCCATCATCGGCGAGATCGGCACTGCCGGCGGCACCGGCCACGTCATCGAATATGCCGGCGAGGCCATCCGTGAGCTCTCGATCGAGGGCCGGATGACGATCTGCAACATGTCGATCGAGGGCGGCGCCCGCGCCGGGCTGATCGCACCCGACGAGAAGACCTACGCCTATCTCAAGGATCGCCCCAAGGCGCCCAAGGGCGAGGCCTGGGATCGTGCGGTCGCCTATTGGGAGAGCCTCAAGACCGATGACGGCGCCGTGTTCGACAAGGAAATCCGCCTCGATGCGGCCAATCTGCCGCCGATCGTGAGCTGGGGGACGAGCCCGGAGGACGTCATTTCCGTCACCGGCGAAGTGCCCGATCCCGACGCTATTCCGGACGAGAACAAGCGCCGCTCGAAATGGCGTGCGCTCGAATACATGGATCTGAAGCCGGGCACGAAGATCACCGACATCAGGCTCGACCGCGTCTTCATCGGCTCGTGCACCAATGCCCGGATCGAGGATCTGCGCGCCGCCGCCGCCATCGTCGCGGGCCAGAAGGTCGCCGACCACGTCCAGGCCATGGTGGTGCCGGGCTCGGGGCTGGTGAAGCTGCAGGCCGAAGCGGAAGGTCTCGACAAGATCTTCCTCGAGGCCGGTTTCGAATGGCGCGAGCCGGGCTGCTCCATGTGTCTGGCCATGAATGCGGACCGGCTCGAGGCCGGCGAGCGCTGCGCCTCGACCTCGAACCGCAATTTCGAAGGCCGTCAGGGCTTCAAGGGCCGCACCCATCTGGTCTCGCCCTCCATGGCGGCGGCTGCCGCGATCGCGGGCCATTTCGTCGATATCCGTGAGCTGGAGACGGCCGCTTACGCCATGTCGTGAGCCGGGCGTCCCTCCGATCGGGCTTTTGCGCGCGGGGTGCTCGTCATCCCGCGCGTTTTCGTTGGTGCAGGCGCCCGTGCGAGCCGACGCCCCGCCCGAAAGTGCGGCTTGCGTCACACGCGAACCGGGTTACCCTTCATGCGTTGTCATGCCGCATCCGCGCTCACGATCAGACCCGCGCGATGCGGCGAAACCACCAACGAGGGGAGAAGCACATGTTCGAAGCACTCGGTGAAGAGCGGCATTTTCACCTGAAGCGCCTCACGCGCGGGCTCATGGTCGCCGGCACCGCACTCACCTTCGCCCTCGCAGCACCGCTCGCGCCGGCCCATGCGACGGAAGAAGCTGACGTGACCCGCGGCGAGGCGGCCTACGAGGCCAGTTGCGCCTCCTGCCACGCCGCTCCGGCACGCATCATCGCGCGCGTCGAAGGCGCGGATGATGCGGAGAAGACAGAAGCGCTCGAAGCCTTCCTGCCCGATCATTATGCCGAGGACGACCAGGACCGCGCCGACATCATCGCCTATATGCTGAGCCTGTGAGGGGCGCGCGGATGCCGCCGCGCTGCCCTGCGGCGTGGCGGCGCAAGTGCTAATATCCGGCAATTCAAGATTGCCGAATTCGATCCCGCAGGCTAAACACTTCCCTACGGCTTGCTGCCCGAAAGCGCCGCCCCGGGGCTTCAGGCACCGCCGCGTGTGGTCAGTTTCGGGCGGGTCTGGTGATACGGTTTCTGTTTTCCGGCAGGGTCTGGCGCGGTGCGCCGATGATCCTCGCGCTCCTCGCCGCGAGCGTATTCGGGCTCGCGCTGCTGATGCAGCATCTCTACGAGAACGATCCGGGCTTTCGCGCCTGGTTCGAGCCGGAGACGCCCGAGCCCCCGCCCTATTATGCCGATTACGCCTATGAACCGCTCGGCGGGCGCCCGATCCGCGTCTCGCTGAACGGTGTCGCGTTCAATCTGCCGCGCGGCACCGGCATGCACATCACGCTCGTGCTCGATGGTGAAGTCAGGCAGGTGGATTTCATGCCGCACGGTTTCGAACGCAATCCCTATCAGCAGCAAATGCTCGCCATGCTGGAGGAGCGCCACGACGCCGTCCCGATCATCGCATTCGGGCTGTTCAATTTCGGATCCGATACGGGGTCGCCTTGTAGACCGGACAATGGCGACTGGAATGTCCGGTTTTGTCGCGCGATAGGCGATTTATCGACTGACTCAAAACTAGAATTTTTCCAATGGAGGAATAGCCTTAGTGTTCGCCAAAATCGCTTTCATTCAAGTCCCAATATAACTGGCTTTCCAGGGATTTTATTTGGACATGAAGATTTCAGAAGAAGTGGTAAAATTGAGAATTTAAATTTTACCTTTGAAAATGGCTGCAAACGAGACATTGGTATCAGTCATCCACGCAGTCGTTTTCAGGGTCATTTCTGTAAATTACTAATTTTCCATGAAACTGGATTCTTAATTGAGACTTATTACTATTTTAGTACTTTTAATAGCTCTCTAATTGATGATTTAATTACAGAAAAATTAGTAATTATTTCCAAGATATTTCGTGATTAAATATCAATTGGATTAAAGGCTCTTTTTTAGAATTACCCCTTCGAACTTTAATAGACAAAACCATGAGGAACAAATGTCTTATCAATTCACAGAAGACGAAATCGCACAGTTACAGGCTGCTCGCGCTACTGAAGACTGGGGGCACGCGTACCAGGTTCTGTACGATCTCATTACGGAACCGGACGGCTCCGGACCCAAGGCAGGTGTCAGCCAATCGGCCTGACTCTGGATTAACGGCGCCCATGATGTCAATCAGGATATCGGAGATTTTGCCGCCTTTATCCGTAATTATACAAATTATCAGATGGACCTCCGGCTGAACGAGCCGGCAACCGATGACACGGTACAAGAGGCGTCTGATGGGATTGCACGCTCCGTATTCGATACGATACTGGAAAATGTCGATGCAGGCGGCCCGGCGGTTTTGCCGAATATTTATGAACTTGGTTTGAAGGATGCTGGCTCTATTACAAGAGATTTATTGGATAATGATTCAGCAGGGTGGGCAGGTAATTCACTCTTCATGTATCTTGGAGAAGATACGTTCTTTCAAAATATTATAATTAACGGCAATCGACCGATTTACAATATGTTTGCGCATTTGCAAGGCTACGAATTTGCTTTAGATCAAATGAATAACATGGTAGCAGGAATCGGTGATTTGCTGTCAACGATGTATAATAATGACATCGGTCTAATAGGTACATTAGCATTAGTTGAATCTAACAATAACGAAATGTTGCAAAATATTGAATCTTATTTCGATATTGATCGGGATGTATACTTTGATTCTGATATGCAAATTGGGCGTCTTCGTGTTGAAAACACACTGGTTTCAACGAATTCTAGTGACGTCCTGATTGGTGGGGATAAAGATGATACATTTGAAATGCACGGTGGTGGTGAGAACCTGGTTTATGGCAATCGCGGGCGTAATACGGTCTCCTATAATAATGCTATGTTGGGTGTCACCGCTTATATTGGATTTGAGTCATCCGGACGCGAAGACCAAATTCGCGTATTCAACGGCAATCACTTCGATATAGATCGCCTTTTTGCGATAAATACTTTCATTGGCTCCAGCTATGATGATCTTTTCATTTTCATGAACGGCTATGACCGTATCGAATTTCTCGAAATTGATGGTTACGAAGGAGAGAACACGTTCGAGGTGGCATTGGATGCACAAGGCCTCGTCGTCGACGCGGTCGCGGGGCGGCTGATGATCGATGATTACACAATTTCGATCGCGAATTTCCAGCGCTTCATCGGCACGCAGGGCGATGACTATTCCCTGCTGGATGGCGGTGAGGCGTTCATCGACGGGCGCGGCGGCGTCAATGTGGTCGATTTCTCCGGCGCGACTGCGGCGGTGGCCGTGGGCACTGATGAAGACGAAATCGAGATCGAGAATGTCGGCTATTTCATCGGCAGCGAACACGACGACGTGTTCGATTTCAGCGAGATGGCGGAAGGTGTCTTCCTGGTTACACCCGGCGGTGCCAACACCGTCACCGGCTCGGATCATGGCGACTGGTTCCGCGTCGAGGGCGGAAATTCCATGATTGACGGCGGCGGCGGATTTAACACCTATGATCGCTCGCAATCGGAAACCAGTCTTACCTTTACGATCGAACGCGTAGCAAATTTTGAACCAAGCGGCGGATTCTTTGGAGAACTTGTTTGGGTTGACCAGGGCAACATTTATACACATGTTTCCGACGGCTCTCTTGTACAAAATACGCAAAAGATTATTGGCTCAGACCACGGTGATGTTTTCAACGTCATCGACCCCGGAGCGCAATATTTTCACCAGGAACTTGTTCTGGAAGGCGGAATGGGAAACGACGAATTCTACTATGACATCACAGATTCCTGGTACACCCAACCAACCATCCTTCTCGGTGGTGAGGGCAATGATTATTTCAGAGTTGATACAATTTTAGATTTTAATGGAAGCCCACTTATTATTTACGGCGGCCCTGATTCAGATATTTACGAATTCACCGGCAACGTTGCTCCAATGATTGCCCATGCCTCTGATACAAGTCTTCTCGAGCGCATGGAATTCCAGCGCTTCGGTATTGATTTTTTCAGTCATCTCGGCCCGGACGAGTGGGATTACGAAATCCATGAGCGGACGATCGTCATTGTCAATCCAAAAGCCTCGGATACCTTCATCATTGATGGCGAAGTCGTACAGTATGATCTGAGCCCGATCATCAATCTGGACCCCTATCTGACGATCGAACGCCCGTCATTCGACGAACCCGTCCCGGCGCCGGAGCTCGCCGAAGCACCGGAATTCTCCGAAGACGGCCTCAAGGGCGATCCGCTACAGGCTATGGTCGATGCGAACGCGAATGGAAGCGACCCCGAACCCGAACCCGAGCCGGAGCCGGAGCCGGAGCTTGAACCGGAGCCTGAACCGGAGCCGGAGCTTGAACCGGAGCCTGAACCGGAGCCGGAACCTGACCCCGAACCCGACCCCGAATTGCTGGAGGGGACGGATGGCGATGACGTGCTGTTCGGGGATGCGGAGCTCGATCAACGGATCATCGGGGGCGCCGGCGATGACGAGATCTATGCGACCGGAGGCAACAACATTCTCGACGGCGGCACCGGCAACGACATCCTGCATTCCGGCACCGGGGCCGACACCTTCGCCTTCCGCACCGGCGACGGCATGAATAACGTGATCGGCTTCGATCCGAACCAGGATCGCATCGCCCTCGACGGCGTCGCACTCGCGGATATCTCTTTCTACCAATACTGGAACGGCGCACAAATCTATCTTGCCGACGGGACGGATTTCTTCTTTGAGGACATGACCGATGCCAGCCTCGATGATTTCGGCTTCGTCGACATGGCAGGCAATCCGCTGGGCGCCGAAAGCGGTCCAACGATGCTCGAAGGCACTGTGGGCGACGACAACCTCGTGGGCTCCGCGACCCGGAACGACCACATCATCGGCGGAGCCGGAGACGATTACCTGAACGGCGTCGGCGGGGAGAACATCCTCGACGGCGGCACCGGCAACGATTTCATGACGAGCGGCGCCGGCGATGACACTTTCGTCTTCCGGCTCGGCGACGGCCAGAACGTCGTCGAGAATTTCGACATTGCGCAGGATCGCATCGCGCTGGACGGTCTCACACCGGAGGATGTCGACGTGATCGGTTCGACCGGCGGCACACAGCTCCTCGCCGCCGACGGCACCGAATTCTGGCTGATCGGTGTGACCGGGGTGAGCAAGACGGATTTCGCCTTTGTCGACATGGCGGGCACCCCGCTCGACGTGCAGGAGCCGCTGATCGTGCTTCAGGGCACTGCGGGTGACGACTCGCTGGTCGGTTCTTCGACGCAGAACGACCACATCATCGGCGATGCCGGCGACGACTTCCTCGACGGCGTGGACGGCGAGAACATCCTCGACGGCGGCACCGGCAACGATTTCATGACGAGCGGCGCCGGCGATGACACTTTCGTCTTCCGGCTCGGCGACGGCCAGAACGTCGTCGAGAATTTCGACATTGCGCAGGATCGCATCGCGCTGGAAGGGATCGACGAGGTGGATCTGACGCTCAACGAGTACGGCAGCGGCTCGGCGCTGGTGGCCGCCGACGGCACCGAGTTCTGGTTCATCGGCATGACCCAACTTAAACACCTGATTTCCGATAATTATGGATTTTCAATGGGATAGGGGGCGCCTTCGCGCTTTTAGCACCACGGTCGGAGGGTCGTGCGGTCAAGCAGCTTCGGTTTCGGCGATGTTCGGCGGCAGCGCCACGCCGACGGCGCGGAATACCGGCCCGACCTGACCGCTTACCGGGGTACGGATGGCAATGCTGCGTCCGTCCTTTTCGATTTTGCCGCTCTGCAGGCGGTCGAGATCACGCAGGAGCGGGCGCCACTCGGGTTTGATCCCGGCTTCGGTGCAGCGGTCGAACAGCTCCTTGTGCAGCATCAGGGCGAGGAAGGAGCAGAAGACGTGGCCGCGGATGGCGGCATCGGATGAATGGAAGATCGGACGTGTCGAGAGCGTCGCCTTGGCGACACGAAACAGCGTCTCGACGGTGAGCAGGTCCCGGTAGCGCAGCATCGCCTGAAGCGGAGAAATCCTCGCGTTGGTGCGCAGGACGAAGATCCCGTCATAGCGGGCTTCCTCGGCGATCTTGCCGGCATCGATCTCGAAGGCATCACGCGTCGTGGTGTTGAGATAACGCCTGTAGGCGGAGTTGCCGACGAGGGCCTTGTCGCCCTTCTTCAACTGCGTATCGAGGGCAGCGATGATGGCCTGGCGGTCCTCGCGGTCCTTCTCGGCCTGCGCCTCGTTGCGGCAGACGATGTAGCGGACCCCGTCGACGACGACCTCCTTGGCGAAGAGCTGCGTCTCGCCCTGGCTGCGCTCGACGAGGAGCGGCGTGA
This sequence comes from Saliniramus fredricksonii, assembly GCF_900094735.1. Classification (NCBI taxonomy): domain Bacteria; kingdom Pseudomonadati; phylum Pseudomonadota; class Alphaproteobacteria; order Hyphomicrobiales; family Salinarimonadaceae; genus Saliniramus; species Saliniramus fredricksonii. Next base: position 1,159,856 of record NZ_FMBM01000001.1, on the reverse strand, counting down.
GGGGTTGCGGATCGTCGAGAACCCGGCGCATGCGTGCGTCGGTGCGCTCGCGCACACCCAACACATATTCCAGACCCTGTTCCTCTAGCGCCGTGATCGTGGCCTGCGAGATCATGCCCCGATCCGCCACGATGCAGGCTCGGGTGATACCGAAACGGCTGCGCAGCCGCTGCACGATCGGCAGCAGGATGGCGACATCGGCGGTGTTACCTGGCATCATCTCGGTGCAGACCGGGCGGCCATCGGCATCGACGATGACGGCGAGGATCATCTGGTTGAGATCAGGGCGATGGTCCTTGGAATAGCCCCGTGCCCCCAGCGTCTCGCCGCCTTCGCCGTGGAAGGACAGGGAGGTCGTGTCCATGAAGACGATGGAGAGATCGGTAAACAGGTCGCGCCGGCGCGCAAACAGCGCCTCCTCGATCACGTCCTTGACGGTACGCGGCGAAAAGGGCGTCGCATCCTTCTGCTCGTCCTTTGGCAGATCTTCTCCGAGCCAGGCCATGGCCCGATAGAAATGGTGCAGCGACAGATCGTCGGCACCGGGAATGTCGTAATCCTGCATCCAGGACGCGCAGTCGCGATCCGAGCCGGAGACGAACAGACGGTGCAGCGTCGCGGTGAACACGGCCCGCTCCACCGGGAATTCGAAGCCGCGTTCCCCAAGCTGATCAGCGATCACCTGATCGATGCCGAGTTGCTGCCACAGGCGCCCGAAGAGCAGCGGCCCGCCGATGCGACGAGCTTCGTATCGCGCCACATCACCGTTGTTGATGGCATCCAGGACCATGGCCCGTTCCGTGAACCGTCCGACCGAGGCGGCCAGGCGATCGAGATCCTTGCTGGCGAGAACCGTTTCCTTGCGTCCGAGATTGCGGATGATGCGCTGCTTCGTGCGGCCACCCTCGCGGACATTCTCCACAAGGTAGATGTAGGTGTAGCCATTGATGGTCTTCTCGCGCACGAACATGCCGAATTAGCATCTCAGAAACCTCCATTCGTCAAGCAATGAAACGCCTATTCTTACATTATTTAGCACCACACAAACTGACGCCCACCGACCCCACCTCAATAACATCAATGGCTTACGGAAAAATGTTCCCGCTTCGTCCAATTCAACTGTTCAACTTGGGCATGACCGGTGTGAACCGCTCGGATCTGAGCTTCGTCAATTACGATCAGATCGTCTGATTCGGCGAGCGTGCTGATGGCGGGGATCAGGAGAGGCGCAAGGCGCCGATCTTGCTCAACGCCATCACGGTCGCGGTGACGCGACCCGGATCGATGTCGCGGCAGCACCCGAGCAGCGCCTGCAGGGGCATCGCCTCCGAGCCGAGCCGCGCCATGATGGTCACCGCCTCGGCACCGCAATACGCGCCGAGCGGCATCGGCTGCAGGCGCGCCGTCTTGATCAGATCGGCCTCACCGGGTGCCACCATCGTCGCCATTTCCAGCCTCGTACTCGCGAATTCACCGAACAGGCCGAAAGGGGAAGGGTGCGCCGGCGCGGCAAATCGCACTGAGGACCCGGCGGCTCGGCGCTCCGCGCAGGCATCGATCAGGGCGCGATACTGGCCGATCACGACGGCCCAGTCGTATTGCTGAACGGCGCGTGCCCGCGCTGCCTCCCCCATGCGTGCCCGCAATTCAGGATCTGCCGCGAGCGTGCCGATACGGTCGGCGCAGGTATCGACATCGACGACCGTGAGCGCGGATACGGCGCCGGCATATTCGCGATATCCGATCTGCTGCGCCTCGTTCAGCCCGGCGACGCGCTCGGAAAAGCTCTCCGGCGGCACACGTGTCGGGACAAGAAAGCCGTCGATCGCCTCGCGCACCAGATCGCGATAACCGCTCCAGTCCGAGACGACGACGGGAAGACCCGCTGCCATGGCCTCGATCACGGCCAGGCCGAAAGTCTCCTGGATGTTGTCGGACATGGCCGCGAAGACATCCGCTGCCGCATAGGCGGCGCGCAGATCCTGCGCCGTCAGATCCGGGCGCACGACGAGATCGAGGCGAGGATCGATTGCTCGGGCGGTATCCCTCAAATGCCTGCTGATGCACTGTGCTGCATCATGCCCGCTCGGCCCCGGCGGACTCGATCCCGCCATGACCAGTTTGATGCGCCGCATGCTCTCGACGCGAGAGAGTGCAACGAGCAGCGGCATCGGCCAGGCCTTGGACAGGGGGTCGAGTCGGCCGACCGAGAGAACCATGAGATCATCACCGGACAGGCCGAGCCGTTCCCGTTCACGCGCGCGCAACTCGCGGTTCTGCGAATCCTGCGGTGAGAATGCTGCCGTCTCGACGCCAAGCGGGATGATCGGCAGTTGCGGACGCGGGAACCGTGTCGCACCGAGCCGGCGGCGCAGATCCTCCTCCTGCGCCTCGAGCAGCCGCGTGACGACTCCATGCGCGGCGCGGGACGTACAGACGAGCGCGTCATGGGTTGCGACCGGCGCCGTGGACATCGCACAGATCGCCTCGCGCACGATGGTACCGGACAGGGAATGCGTGACACCGACCAGGCTATAGCCATCGGGAGCACGGCGCGTGCGCTGCCATGCGCGGTGCGCGAGATCGGGGGCATGGGTGATCAGATTGCCGGGCCCGGCGAGGCGCTCGGGAAAGCGATGGTCGATGAAGCCGATGCGCCTTTGCGATCCCGCGGCGCGAATGCGCGCCTCGAAGGGCTCCTTTTCACGCAGATCGCCGAAACCGGCAATCGGTTCATCCTGCGCGTGGCGCGCAAGCCCCGAGAGGAACCCCTCCCCCGCGACATGACGCCCCATCGGCGCGCGGCCCGGCTGCGGAAAGGCATCGGCGGTCGACGCCACGGCCCAGCCGGAAAATCCTGCCTCCGTTGTGCTGCGTTCGTCTGATTGCAGAAATTCGGGGGATGTCATACCGGTGCGCCTCGCTGCGAGAACCATGGCGCATATTGCAATACTTGATTGCGTCGGGCATGGCGAGCCCCAGGTGACGTCATTCCCTGCTGCCGCCCTCACACATCCCCCGCAGCGGCCTCGATCGCTTCCATATCCTCGTCGGAGAGGCCGAAATGGTGGCCGATTTCGTGGATGAGGACATGGGAGACGATGGCGCCGAGGGTTTCGTCGTGTTCGGCCCAGTAATCGAGAATCGGGCGACGGTAGAGCCAGATCAGATTGGGTTCGTGACCGGCGGCGAACATCCCCTCGATGCCCCCGCCCTGGGCGAGACCGATGCCCTGGAAGAGGCCGAGGATGTCGAAGGGCGATTCCGCCCCCAGTTCGCGCAGGACGTCCTCGGCGGGGAATTCCGCGATCTGGATGACGATCTCGCCGCACAGGCTGCGGAACGCCGCCGGCAGATCGGCGAAAGCGGCATCGGCAATCATCTGGATCGCTGCCTGGTCGGGCGCCTTGAGATCGCTGTGATCATCCGCTTTCGACATCGTCAGCCTCACCAGTAGAAACCGTCATCGTAATGCGTGGCACGCGCCCGGCGCCGTTTGGCGGCTGCGCGGTTCATGGCTGCGACGGCACCGTTGATCTCGCCGCCGAAAATATAGATCACCGCCAGGGTATACAGGAAGATCAGCGCCATCATCGCCGTGGCGAGGCCGCCATAGGTGGTCGCATAGGCCTGGGGAAACTGGGCGAGATAGAAGCCGAAGACGAAGCCGCCGAGCAGCCACAGAAACAATGTGACCGCCACGCCCGGAAGCACGCTCAGCAGGCTGCGTTCACCTGCTGCCAGATATTTGTGCGTGATCAGCAAGGCTGCGACGATGAGCAGGCTGGTCCCGCCCAGCCGCAGCAGGTCGACGATTCGGGTGAAGTCGATCAGGGCCGGGAAATAATTCAAAAGCGTGCCCCATCCGAGCGGTCCGAGCACGATGCCGAAGGCGAAAGCCAGCATCACTGCGGCGCCGATGACCACATAGAAGATCGATTCGAGCCGCGTCACCACGAAGGAACGGTTTTCGCGCACCCCATAGGCGCGGTTGAGCCCCACGCGCAGGGCCTCGATCCCGTTCGACGAGAAATAGAGCGAGAGCACCGCGCCGATGGTCAGCAGGTCACCACGCCATTCCGTGAGCACGTTGCGCACCTCCTGCGCGATCGGCTCGCCGATCTCGCGCGGCAGGACCTGCAGGATCAGATCCGCGGCATCATCGGCGAGCGCACCGGCGCCGAAGAAACTCGCCAGCGCGGTCAGCAGAATCAGGAATGGAAAGAAGGAGAACAGGCCCGAAAGGGCGATATGGCTCGCGATCGCCCAGCCGTCATGCAGATTCATGCGGTTATAGGCGAGCAAGAGAATGGCGAAGCTCTGACGAAGGGCGTGCAAGGTCGATGATCTCCCTCACCGCAAATGGGCCACGCCGATCTCTGGTGCAAGCCTTTTGCGACCTGCGCATCCTGCTAGCGCGTGCATCGCGCGCCTGTGCATTGCATGCTTGTGCATGGGCGCGCGCCCCGCAACCTGCTACATCCTGCGCCGGAATGATGTCCGGGCGGAGGCAAAACATGATCAAACCGGTACGCGGCGATTCGGCGACACAGGCTGTGCGGGATCCGCTGGCGCAACTCGCACCGGTCCTGTTCGTGCTGATCTGGTCGACCGGCTTCATCATGGCGCGGCTGGTCACGCCGCATGCCGATCCGCTGAGCTTTCTGGCTCTGCGCTATCTGCTCGTGATCGCGCTGCTCGCGCCCGTGGCCTGGTGGTTCGGGGCGCAATGGCCGGCCACGCTTCGCGACTGGCGCGACGGGCTGATCGCGGGCGTTCTCTTGCACGGGATCTATCTCGGCGGTGTGTTCTGGGCCGTCGATGGTGGGCTGCCGGCGGGGATCGCGGCGCTGATCGTGGGCTTGCAACCACTCGCCACCGCCATGCTGGTCGGGCTGACCCTGGGCGAGAAGGTCTCGCCTTTGCGCTGGCTCGGCATCGCCGTGGGTTTCGCCGGCGCGCTCCTCGTGATCCTGCCGCGTCTGGGCGTAGAGACGGGCCTGCCGCCGGGGGCGGTCGGGATCGTGCTGATCGCGATGCTCTCGATCACGCTGGGCACGATCTGGCAGAAGCGCACCGGCGGCGCGCAGGATGTGCGCACCAATACCGTGGTTCATTTCGTCGGCGCGGCGCTCGTCACGCTGCCGGTCGCACTGCTCATCGAGGAGAACCGGGTGCCGATGATTCCGGATGTGATCTTCGGGCTGGCCTGGTCGGTGCTGGTGATGTCGATCGGCGGGATATTCCTGCTGCTGGCGCTGATCCGGCGCGGCGCCGTGGCGGGGGTCGCGGCGTTGCTTTATCTGGTGCCGCCTTGCTCGGCCCTGATGGCCTGGCTGCTCTTCGGCGAGACCCTCGCCCCGGTGCAGATCGCCGGCATGGCGATCGCCGCGATCGGCGTCGCCATTGCGAGCCGCGCCCGCGCGTGATCGCGCCGCCCGGCACGCGACGAAGGGCGGTATTTGCGTGCGCGGGGGCTTTGGCTATGATCTGCACAAAGCGTCGTCAGGGCGCAAAACGAACGGGCGTCTGACCCGTCGTCAGGAAACGCGAGGAACCATGTTCGCCCTCAACGAGGACCAGATCGCCATCCGGGAGATGGCCGAGAGCTTCGCCGCCGAGCGACTGGCGCCGGATGCGGTGCGCTGGGACGAGGAAAAGCATTTCCCCGTCGACGTCATGCGCGAGGCCGCCGCACTCGGCATGGGCGGCGTCTATGTCAGCGAGGATGTGGGCGGCTCGGGCCTCACCCGGCTCGACGCGGCGCTGATCTTCGAGGCGTTGGCCAGGGGCTGCCCCACGATCTCGGCCTATATCTCGATCCACAACATGTCGGCCTGGATGATCGACCGTTACGGCAATGACAACCAGCGCGCGCAATGGCTGCCGGGCCTGTGCAGCATGGATCTTCTGGCTTCCTACTGCCTCACCGAGCCGGGCGCGGGTTCTGACGCCGCCGCGCTCAAGACCCGCGCCGTGCGCGAGGGCGATGACTATGTCGTCAACGGGGTGAAACAGTTCATCTCCGGCGCGGGCGTCTCGGATCTCTATGTCACCATGGTGCGCACCGGTGCCGAGGGAGCCGGCGGGATCTCGACGCTTGTCGTCGACAAGGACACGCCGGGCCTGAGCTTCGGGGCCGAGGAAAAGAAGATGGGCTGGAATGCCCAGCCGACGCGGCAGGTGATCTTCGAGGATGCGCGCGTGCCGGTGGCCAACCGGCTGGGCGACGAGGGGATCGGGTTTCGCATCGCCATGGCCGGGCTCGATGGCGGACGGTTGAATATCGGCGCCTGCTCGCTCGGCGGCGCCCAGACCGCGCTCGCGCGCAGCCTCGACTACATGCGCGAGCGCCACGCTTTCGGGCGGGCCATCGCGCAGTTCCAGGCCCTGCAATTCACACTCGCCGACATGGCGACCGAGCTCGAATCCGCGCGCACGTTCCTCTGGCGCGCCGCCGCCGCCCTTGATGCGAAGGCGCCGGATGCCACGCGGCTGTGCGCCATGGCCAAACGCATCGCCACGGATACCGGCTTCGACGTCGCCAACAAGGCGCTCCAACTGCATGGCGGCTACGGCTATCTGGCCGATTACGGCATCGAGAAGATCGTGCGGGATCTGCGCGTGCACCAGATTCTTGAAGGCACCAACGAAATCATGCGCCTGATCGTCGCGCGCGATCTGATCGGGCGCTGAGCCGGCACGAGAGAGCGCGTGCGCAAGATGCGCGCCGATGAGGGGAGACGAGTATGAGCCAGTTCTTCGATGCCCGCGAGACGCGCCAGACCGCCGATCGCGAGGCCGAGCTCTTCGCCCGCCTGCCGCAGGCCCTTGATTCCGCCATGCGGGCGCCGGCCTATGCGCGCCATCTGGGCGAGATCGAGATCGAGACCATCACCGATCGCGCGGCGCTCGCGCAACTGCCGATCCTGCGCAAGAGCGACCTGCCGGCCTTGCAGAAACAGGCCCTGCCCTTCGGCGGCCTGGTGCCGGCTTCGCCGGGCGCCTTCGGGCGCCTGTTCACCTCGCCCGGCCCGATCTACGAGCCCGAGGGGCGCGAGGACGATCCCTGGCGCGCCGCGCGTGGGCTGCATGCAATGGGGTTGCGCCCGGGCGACATCGTGCTCAACACCTTCTCCTACCACATGACGCCCGGCGGTTTCCTGATGGATTCCGGGGCGCGGGCGCTCGGCTGCGCCGTGATTCCCGCCGGCCCGGGCAATACGGAAGCGCAGCTCGACCTGATCGAGGCGTTTCGCCCCAATGTCTATGCCGGCACGCCGGATTTCCTCAAGATCCTGCTTGATGCCGCCGCCGAGAAGGGGCGCGACGTCTCCTCGATCAGGAAGGCCGGCGTTTCCGGCGCCGCCTTCCCGAAATCGCTGCAGGCCGCCTTCGCCGAGCGCGGGATCGTGGCGCATCAGGCCTATGCCACGGCGGATATCGGCTTCATCGCCTATGAGACCGGCACCCATGACGGGCTCGTCGTCAACGAGGGCATCATCCTGGAGATCGTGCGCCCGGGCACCGGCGATCCGGTGGCGCCCGGCGAGGTCGGCGAGATCGTCGTCACCACCCTCGACCAGCATCATCCCGTGATCCGCCTCGCGCTCGGCGATCTCACCGCGCAGATGGATGAGCCGAGCCCCTGCGGGCGCACCAATATCCGCATCCGCGGCTGGATGGGGCGCGCCGATCAGACCACCAAGGTCAAGGGCATGTTCGTGCGCCCCGAGCAGATCGCCGCAATTCTCGCCGCGCATCCGCAAATCGCCAAGGCCCGCCTCGTCGTCACCCGCGAGGGCGAAAGCGACGCGATGACGCTGCAATGTGAAACCGAAAACCGCGATGAGGCGCTGGCGCAGGACGTGGGCGCGAGCCTGCAGAGCATCCTCAAGCTGCGTGGCAAGGTCGATTTCACCGCGCCGGGCAGCCTGCCCAATGACGGCAAGGTGATTGCGGATGAGCGCAGCTACGACTGATCGTCACGCCTGCACTTCGCGCAAGGCCTCGAGAAAGACATCGCCGTAGCGGGTAAGCTTGGCCTGACCGACGCCGTGGCAGGCGGCGAGTTCGGTGCGGTCGCGCGGGCGCATGAGCGCCATGTCGACGAGGGAGCGGTCGGTGAAGATCACGTAAGCCGGCACTTCCTGCTCGCGGGCGAGCTGCATGCGCAGCGCCTTGAGTCGGGCGAGCACGGGATCGTCCGGCGCGATTCCGGATTCGGCAATGGCCCCGGCGCGGCGCTCCTTCGTGCCCTTGCCGCTTTTGCCGCTCTCCAGCACATCCGAGCGCAGGGTGATGCGCTCGCGCCCGCGCAGGACGGCGTCGCCGCGCTCCGTGATGCGCCAGCGCCCGTGATCATCGATCGCGATCTGCACCAGCCCGGCGGCGTAGATCTGGCGCATCAGCGAGCGCCAGGCCTGTTTGGGGCGGTCCTTGCCGACACCGAAGGTCTTGAGCCCGTGATGGCCGTGGCGGCGGACCTGCTCGCTCTCCTCGCCGACGAGGATCGCCACGATGTGCTCGGCGCCGAAACGCTCGCCCGTGCGCGCAATGGCCGAGAGGATCTTCTGCGCCTCGATGGTGGCATCGAAACGTGTCACCCCGCCAAGACACAGATCGCAATGGCCGCAGGGCTCGGCGCTCTCGCCAAAATACGAAAGCAGCGTCTGCCTGCGGCATTGCGGCGCCTCGCAGAGCGAGACCAGCGCGTCGAGGCGTTGCCGCTCGATGCGCTTCTGCTCGTCGGAGGCGTTGGATTCCTCGATCTGCGTGCGGCGCAGGCGGATATCTTCCAGCCCGTAGAGCGTGAGCGTATCGGCGGGGGCGCCGTCGCGCCCGGCGCGACCGATCTCCTGATAATAGGCCTCGATCGATTTCGGCAGGGCTGCATGCACCACGAAGCGCACATCCGGCTTGTCGATTCCCATGCCGAAGGCGACCGTCGCCACCATCACGATCCCGTCTTCGCGCAGGAAACGGTCCTGGCGGCGGGAGCGCTCCTGCGATTCGATGCCCGCATGATAGGCCAGCGCCGTGACGCCCTTGTCCGAAAGCGTCTGCGCGAGCGTCTCCGTCGCCTTGCGTGAGGCGCAATAGACGATGCCGCTCTCGCCGCGGTGCTTTTCGAGAAAGCGCAGGATCTGGCGGCTGCGATCGGTGCGCGGCTCCATGGCAAGATAGAGATTGGGCCGGTCGAAGCCGTGCACGAAGGTGGTCGGCTCCTGCGTGAAGAGCTGGCCGGCAATATCGCCGCGCGTGGCAATATCGGCAGTGGCGGTGAGCGCGATGGTCTGGATATCGCCGAGGCGCCGACGGACATCGCCGAGAGCCGCGTATTCCGGCCTGAAATCATGCCCCCATTGCGAGACGCAATGCGCCTCGTCAATGGCAAGCAGCCGGGCGCCGGATCGCGCGAGCCATTCCGCCGTACCGTTATTCACCAGCCTCTCGGGTGAGATATAGAGCAATTGCAGCGCGCCAGTCCGCAGGGCGTCGCGCACGCGGTCGTTCTCTTCCTGGTCATTGGCGGAATTGAGCGCGCCCGCCGCGACACCGTTGGTGCGCAATTGCGCCACCTGGTCGCGCATCAGCGCGATCAACGGCGAGACCACCACGGTGAGCCCTTCACGCACCAGAGCGGGAAGCTGGTAGCACATCGATTTCCCAGCGCCCGTGGGCATCACCGCAAGCACGTCGCGCCCGCCAAGCACGGCGGCGATGACCTCGTCCTGTCCGGGGCGGAAATCCGGATAGCCGAAGGTCTCGCGCATGGTTGCGCGGGCCGTGTCGAGGGAATGTGACGAATCAAGTGCGGGCGCCGTCATGGCGACTGGATAGAGGGTTTCGCCCGCCGATGAAATCACCGGCGGGCGGGCGACCGGGATTTTCCGTGGACGACCGTCTCAATCGAGCGCGACGACACATTTGCCGCGATTGCGCCCGGCGAGCAGCCAGATCAGCGCTTGCGGCGCATTCTCCAGACCGTTGACCACGTCTTCGAGCCCGACGATCTCGCCCTTGCCGACGAGCGGGGCGACCTCGCCCAGAAAATCGGGATAGCGGGCGAAGTGGTCGGAAACGATGAAGCCGCGCAGGTGAAGCCTTTGCACCAGCACCTGGCGCATCACCTTCGCGAGCGGGCTCGCATCCGCAGGTGACGCGCTTTCATTGTAATGGGCGATCAGCCCGCAGACGGGGATGCGGGCGAAATCGTTGAGAAGCGGCAAGACCGCTTCGAGGACGGCGCCGCCGATATTCTCGAAATAGAGGTCGATCCCGTCCGGGCAGGCGGCGGCGAGACGCTTTGCAAAATCGGGATCGCGGTGATCAATGGCTTCATCGAAGCCGAAGGTCTCGCGTGCGAGCGCGCATTTCTGTGCCCCGCCGGCAATGGCGACCGTGCGCGCGCCGGCGCGTCGGGCGAGTTGCCCGGCCATGGAGCCGACCGGTCCCGTCGCCGCGCCGACGACGAAGGTCTCGCCCGCCTTCACGCCGCCCACCAGGTCGAGCCCGATCCAGGCGGTGAAACCGGGCATGCCCATCATGCCGAGCCAGGCCGGCGCGCGGATCCGGTCGGGATCGATGCGCCGGACCATCTTCGCCGGCAGGAGCGCGTAATCCTGCCAGCCGCCGGAACCGATGACGCTGTCGCCCGGTGTGAAATCGGCGCTGCCGGAGGCCACCACTTCGCCGATGGTCTGGCCGCCCAGGGTTTCGCCGAGTGCATAGGGCGGCACGTAGGATTTCTCGTCGTTCATGCGCAGGCGCATATAGGGATCGAGCGAGAGATGGCGGTTGCGGATGAGCACCATGTCCTGCGGGGCGGAGGCGTCGATCTCCCGGGTTTCGAGCCGGAAATCCTCCGGTACGGGCTCCCCCTGAGGACGGGCGGCGAGGACCCAGCGGCGGTTCGTCGGCATATGGTTTCTCCCTTGGCGCTCGACATGTGACACGCACGGCGCGCGCACCCTTTCGTGCGATGCGCTTGCCTGATCCGATCAGGATAGGTCATTTCGCGGGAGATTTCGCCCGCTGCGCGCGCAATTTCACCAGCGCGGCAATTGACGCAGGCGCGACCTCGCCATATGCAACCGTGGCATTCCCGACACCCTGTGGAAGTCTGAAGAGACCGCGATGACGAACTCCCCCGAACCGCAACCACCCGAAAACGGTTCACGCCCCGAAGAAGTGCTACGCACCCTTGAGCTCGTACACATCGCCCTGTTCGCCGCGATCATCGCGGTGCTCGGCCTGGTTCCGGCGATCCCGATCCCCTTCCTGCCCGTGCCGATCACGGCGCAGACGCTCGGTGTGATGCTCGCCGGCACGGTGCTGGGCAGCTGGCGCGGCATGCTGGCCGTCCTTGTCTTCATCGCCCTCGTCGCCATGGGCATGCCGCTTCTGCCGGGCGGGCGCGGCGGACTGCCGGTCTTCCTCGAGCCGACGGCCGGCTTCCTCCTCACCTGGCCGATCGGTGCCTTCGTGATCGGCTGGCTGATGCAGCGCTTCGGGCGCGAAGGGGCCTTCGTCCCGGCATTCCTTGCGAGCCTCGTGGGCGGTATCGTGGTGATCTATGCCGGCGGCATCGCCTGGCTTGATCTCGTCGCCGGGATACCGCTGCAGATTGCGGCGACCGGCGTGCTGGCCTTCGTGCCCGGCGATCTGATCAAGGCGGCAGCGGCGGCTTCTGTTGCCAGCAGCGTACACCGGGTCTATCCGTCTCTGGCGCGTACCGGCAGCTGATCGGGCGTGTCGGCTGCACGCAATACGGGAGACGACGCGATGAAGATCCTGCTGATCGGTTCCGGCGGTCGCGAGCACGCGCTCGCTCACGGCCTTGCCGCCAGCCCGCTCTGCCAGCAGCTCTTCATCGCCCCCGGCAATCCCGGCACGGCGGCTTTGGGCGAGAACCGCGATCTGCCGCTGACCGATCATGCGGCGATGCGGGCCTTCTGCGACGAACAGGGGATCGATCTCGTCGTGGTCGGCCCGGAAGCGCCGCTGGTCGACGGGCTCGTCGACAGCCTGAGCGATGCCGGCATCGCCTGTTTCGGCCCGCGCCGCGCAGCCGCGCAGCTCGAAGGCTCCAAGGCCTTCACCAAGGAGATCTGCGCGGCCTACGCCATCCCCACCGCCGGCCATGCAAGCTGCGACGATCGCGCGCGCGCCATGGCGGAAATTGGCCGGCGCGGGGCGCCGATCGTGATCAAGGCCGACGGGCTCGCCGCCGGCAAGGGCGTCGTCGTGGCGATGAGCATGGCGGAGGCGGAGGCTGCGGTTGATTTCATGTTCGCCGGCGGTCTCGGCGAGGCTGGGGCGAGCGTCGTGATCGAGGATTATCTGGAGGGTGAGGAGGCGAGCTTCTTCGCCATCTGCGACGGCAAGACGGCCCTGCCGCTCGCCTCGGCGCAGGATCACAAACGCGCTTTCGACGGCGATACCGGCCCCAATACCGGCGGCATGGGCGCGTATTCTCCGGCACCGGTGATGACCCCGGCGCGCGAAGCGCAGGTCATGCGCGAAATCATCGAACCGACCCTGCGCGCCATGGCTGAGCGCGGCACGCCGTTCACCGGCATTCTCTATGCCGGGCTGATGATCACGCGGGAAGGCCCGCAGCTGATCGAATACAATGTGCGCTTCGGTGATCCCGAGGCGCAGGTGCTGATCCCGCGGCTCGAAAGCGATCTCGCCACATTGTTCATGGCCGCCGCCCACGGCAAGCTCGCCGCCCTGCCACCTTTGCGCTGGCGCGCGGAAACCGCGCTGACTGTGGTGCTCGCCACGCGCGGCTATCCAGGCAAGGTGGAGAACGGCAGCGTCATTCGTGGCGTCGAAGCAGCGGGCGCGCTGCCCGAGACCCTCGTCTTTCATGCCGGCACGCGCCAGAGCGCGAATGCGCTTGCCGCCCATGGCGGGCGCGTGCTCGCCGTGACCGGGCTCGGCGCGGATGTGGCGCAGGCACGCGAGCGGGCCTATCGCGGCGTCGCGGCGATCGATTGGCCCGAAGGCTTCTGCCGTTCCGATATCGGCTGGCGGGCCCTCTCGCGCGACGGCGAGGAGGCGTGAGGCAGGCCCCCTGAAAGACATCCGGATCGGATGTCCCCAGATTTCTGCAGGGTGCGCACGGGCCGGCTGCAGATACGCGGATCGATTCGCATGATTCCGTTTCCGACTCCTCGCCCGTGCATGCCCCGGTGAAACAGGCATTTGGCGGGCATTCCGGCGCGATTTCGCCGCGACCGGCCCTCCAGCGATATCGCCATAGGTGCCCCGAATGCTGTCGATAGACGCCACACGGCCCCGGAAAGCACTTTGATCGACGCGAGTCGCGCGGGATATAGTCGAGATGAAGGTGATTCGCGCCTGCGGCGGCAACCGCCGGGGGATTGAGTGACCTTCACGCGCCGGCTGCGCGCATCGGTGATGCGTTTTGCCCAACACGACCGCCCGCACGCGTTTCGACGGATGACCATGACCCCGCTGCTGCTTCACGAAGACCGTGCCGAACACCCGCTCGATGAGGTCGAGCGCCTTGCTGCGAACGAGCACTGGATCTTCGAGCGCTTCGATGCCGACGAGATGTGCGTCTCGGTTTCCGGGCAATGGGCCGATTATCAGATCGCCTTCACCTGGATCCCGGAAGTCGAGGCCCTGCACATCGCCTGCGCCTTTGATCTCAGGGTCCAGGAGCGCCGGCGCACGGAGCTTCTGCATCTCGTCTCGATGATCAACGAGCAGCTCTGGGTCGGGCATTTCGATCTCTGGGGCGCCGAACAGGTGGCGATGTATCGCCATGCGCTGCTCCTGACCGGCGGCACCATGCCGGCCCGGGCACAATGCGAAATGCTGATGAAATCGGCGATCGATGCCTGCGAGCGGCATTATCAGGCTTTCCAGTTCGTGCTCTGGGCGGGAAAATCCGCGCGCGAGGCACTGGACAGCGTGCTCTTCGAGACCGAAGGTGAGGCCTGATAACGCGTTTCGGCGCACATCCGCCAACGAGACGGATCGCAGCGCGCACAAGGGGAGCAAACGCCATGACTGTCGCGATGATCGGTGAAGCGCAGAATCTGCCTGCTTCGCTCCTGCTCGTGGGAGGGGGCAAGATGGGAGGCGCCATGCTCGAAGGCTGGCTCAAGGTCGGCCTTCCCGGCTCCGCCGCCACCGTGATCGATCCCCATCCCGGCCCGGATCTGCAGCAGCTCTGCGCCGCCAGGGGGGTCGCGCTCAATCCTGCCAGCGATACGATCGCACCGCCGGAGGCGCTGGTTCTGGCGATCAAGCCGCAGGTGCTCGCTGAAGTCGGCCCGCAGATCGCACCCTTGGTCGATTCCCGCACGACGCTGATCTCGGTTCTGGCCGGCAAGACCATCGCCAATCTGGACGCGGCGATACCGGGCTGCGGCGGTATCGTGCGCTCGATCCCCAATCTCCCGGCGGCCATCGCGCAAGGGGCCACTGGCGCCTGCACCTCGCCAGGCCTCGCCGAGGAGCGCCGCGCCATGGCGGATGCGCTTCTGGGTGCGATCGGCGTCGTCGCCTGGGTCGAGGACGAGGGTCTGATCGATGCCTGCACGGCAGTATCGGGCTCCGGGCCGGCCTATGTCTTCCTGCTGGCGGAGGAACTCGCCCGTGCCGGCATCGATGCCGGGCTGCCGGAAGAGCTCGCCCAGAAGCTCGCACGCGCCACGGTCGCGGGAGCCGGCGCCATGCTGGCGCAAAGTCCGCTGCCTTCGGGGACCTTGCGCGAAAATGTCACCTCCAAGGGCGGCACCACGGCTGCTGCACTGGAAGTGCTGATGGCGGAAAACGGCTTCCGCCCGCTGCTGCGCGATGCCGTGGCTGCCGCGAAAAACCGCGCCGGCGCGCTTTCGGGCTGATCGGCATATCAGCCACCCGCCCGCGTTTTGTGCGCGATCCCCTACACAGAGGACAAAGCTGCGTTATCATAGAACGTCGAGGCAGCGCAGCGTGACGGGAGAACGGCATGGCCACCAGCAAGAAGAAACCGGGACGCGACGAGATCGTCGAGGCGACCATGGCGCTCGCTGCCGAGCGCCCCTGGGATGACATCGAACTCGGCGATATCGCCGAAGCGGCGGGCGTGACGCTGGCGGATCTGCGCGAATTCTTCCCCTCCAAGGGCGCCGTGCTCGGCGGATTTGCCCGCAAGATCGACATGGCCGTGCTCGCCGGCAATTCCGATGACCTGATCGGGGAGCCGGCGCGCGAAAGGCTGTTCGACGTCTATATGCGCTATCTCGATGCGCTGGCACCCTACAAACCCGCCCTGCGGCGCATCGCCGTCGCCGTGCGGCGTGAGCCGCTGACGCTCGCCGCGCTCAACCAGGTCGCGCTGAATTCGCATCGCTACATGCTGGCCGCAGCGCATATTCCCACCGAGGATGCCCTCGGCCCGATCAAGTTGCAGGGCTCCGTCCTGACCATGGCGCGGGTGCTCGAAACCTGGCTCGAGGATGAGGCGCCGGAACTGGCACAGACCATGGCGCGGCTCGACCGCGAACTGGGGCGCGCAGAGCGCTTCATGGAGCGTGCGGAGGATTTCCACCGGGTCACCGCGCCGTTCCGGGCGATCGGCCAGGCCATCATGGAAGGCGGTGCGCGCATGCGCCGGCGCCGTCGTGACGGCGGATATGGTGAGGATGACAGTGCGGATGCGGGGCCGGATGCGGGGATTGACCGTCCCGGCGAGGATCGCGATCCCGCCGCAGCGATCTGACGCGCGCGGGACAGCGAAAGGCGGGGGCGCTCATGGCGGAGCATGACGAAATTCAGGCATCGATCGGTTTCGAGGATTTCCTTGCGGTCGATATCCGCGTCGGGCGGATCGTCGCGGCGGAGCCGTTTCCGGAGGCACGCAAGCCCGCCTACAAGCTGACCATCGATTTCGGCCCGCAGATCGGCACCAGACGCTCCTCCGCGCAAATTACCCGCAACCATGCGCTGGAGGATCTGCCAGGCATGCTGGTGCTCGCGGTGGTCAACTTCCCGCCACGCCAGATCGGGCCGATGATGTCGGAAGTGCTCACTCTCGGCGTGCCCGATGCCGATGGCGAAGTCGTCCTGATCACGCCGGCGAAAGACGCGAAAATCGGCGGGCGCCTCTACTGAAGCGTCTCGCACCTTTCCCGGTCGCGCGACCGGTCCCCCGGCCATCATTGCGATGCGTCTTGGCCTTGCGGCTGCAAGCGGGTTAGGCTGTCGTCGAACCGGCAATCGCCAGTCGAGCCGGGGCGGCTGAAACGGGGGGAAGGCGTCTGCCATGATCGCAGGCTGGGTCGTCGTCGGAACGGCCCTGATCTATCTCTGCCTGCTCTTTGCTGTCGCCTTCTGGGGTGACCGGCAGGGCAAGCGCGTGCTCGATGGCGGCCTGCGCGCGACAGTATACGCCCTCGGCCTGGCCGTCTATTGCACTTCCTGGACCTTCTTCGGCTCGGTTGGACTCGCCACGCATTCGGGGCTGGATTTCCTCGCCGTCTATCTCGGGCCGATCCTGGTCATCGGGCTCGGCTACAAGCTCATCCAGCGCATCGTCAGTATCGCGAGGGCACAGAACATTACCTCCGTGGCCGATTTCGTCGCCGCGCGCTACGGCAAGAGCGAGCGCGTCGCGGCCATCGTCAGCCTGATCGCGGTGGTCGGCTCGGTGCCCTACATCGCCCTGCAGCTCAAGGCCGTCTCCTCCTCTTTGAACGTCTTTCTGGCAACCGATGCACAGGAGACGCTGGCGCCCGCAATGGTCCCCCCTTCGGCGATCTCGCCCTGCTGGTCGCCATCGTGCTGGCGATCTTCGCCGTCGGGTTCGGTACGCGCCACGCCGATGCGACGGAGCACCAGAACGGGCTGGTTCTCGCGATCTCGCTGGAATCGGGGGTGAAGCTCGTCGCATTCCTGATGGTGGGCTATTACGTCACCTTCCACATGTTCGGCGGTATCGGCGACATCATGGGGCGGGTCGAGGGCATCCAGGGCGGCGCGCTCGACGTGTTCGACCGCACCTCCGGACCCGGCGCCTTCCTGACCATCGTCGCGCTGTCGGGCATGGCGATCCTGATGTTGCCACGCCAGTTTCACGTCGGTGTCGTCGAGAACCGCTCGCTCTCGGATGTGGCCCGCGCCGCCTGGCTGTTTCCGCTCTACCTGATCCTGATCAACATTTTCGTCGTGCCCCTCGCCGTGGCCGGCTATGCCACTTTCGCTTCCGGCGAGATCGACCGGGACATGACGGTGCTCGCCCTGCCGCTGGCTGCGGGGGCCGGGGAGATCGCGCTGATCGCCTTTCTGGGTGGCCTCTCGGCAGCAACGGCCATGGTGATCGTAGAATCGGTGGCGCTCGCCATCATGATCTCGAACCATCTGGTGATCCCGCTGATGTTGCGCCGTCGCGGCGCCGTGCCGGAAGGGGAAGCTGCCGGGCGCACCCTCCCGCACGATCTGGGCGGGATGGTGCTCGGCATACGCCGCATCGCCATCTTCGTCGTGATCCTGCTCGGCTACGTCTATTTCCGCGCCGCCGGCGATGCGGCCCTCGCCGCGATCGGGCTGCTCTCCTTCGCTGCCGTGGCCCAGATCGCACCGGCCTTTCTCGGCGGGATGATCTGGCGGCGGGGCACGGCTGCGGGGGCCGTCGCCGGCCTGACCCTCGGTTTCGCCGTCTGGGTCTATACCCTGCTTGTGCCCTCGATCGCCTGGGAGATCCGCCCCTTTGCCGAGCTGATCGCCCATGGGCCGTTCGGGCTCGCCTGGCTGCGGCCGACCGCGCTGTTGGGGCTCGATTTGCCGCAATTGACGCATGGTGTGCTCTGGAGCCTTGGGCTCAACCTCGCCGCCTATGTCGCCGTCTCGCTGATGCGTCCCACCACATCGCTCGAACGCATGCAGGCCGATGCCTTCATCGGCGAGGCGAACACACCCGTCACGCAGTCCTTCCGGCTGTTTCGTACCGCCGTCACCGTGGCCGAGTTGCAGGCGACCGTGGCGCGCTATCTCGGCGAGGAACGCGCCACGCGCTCCTTCGAGGGTTTCGCACGCATGCGCGGGGTTGATCTCGCGCGTATGGGCCCCGCCGATATCCATCTCTTGCGCTATGCCGAGCACCTGCTCGCCTCGGCGATCGGCGCGGCATCGGCACGCCTCGCCCTCTCACTCGTGCTCAAGCGGCGCAACGTCTCGACCCGCGATGCGCTGAAACTGCTCGATGACGCCTCGGCGGCAATCCAGTACAATCGTGATCTGCTCCAGCACGCCCTCGACCACGCCCGCCAGGGCATCACGGTGCTCGATTCGGATCTGCACCTGCTATGCTGGAATCAGGCCTTCGTCGATCTCTACGAGTTGCCACCGGAATTCGTGCGTGTCGGAATCTCACTGGGCGAGATCGTGCGCTTCAATGCCGCGCGCGGAGCCTATGGGCCGGGGGCGATGGATGAGCAGATCGCGGCGCGCATCGACAGCTTCATCCATGAAACCGAGCCGGTGCGGCTGCGGCTCTACCCGAATGAACGCGTCATCGAGATCCGCACCAACCCGCTCCCCGATGGCGGGTTCGTCACCACCTATACCGATGTCACCGAGGCCGTTGCAGCGGAAGAGGCCCGGGCACGTGTCGCGGAAGAGCTGGAGCGGCGGGTGCGCGAACGCACCGAAGAACTCACCCGCCTCAATGCGGCACTGAGCCAGGCCAAGGCGGAGGCCGAGGAAGCCAATGCCTCCAAGACACAGTTCCTGGCCGCAGCCAGCCACGACATCCTGCAACCGCTCAACGCTGCGCGTCTCTACGCAACGGCGATGGTGGAACGCAATCGCGATGGAAGCGATGCCTCCGGCACGCAAGCGGCAAACAGCGGCACGGGCGAACTCGCCGAAAACGTCAACGCCTCGCTGGATGCGGTCGAGGAGATCCTCACGGCGCTGCTCGATATCTCGCGGCTGGATACCGGCGCGCTCAAGCCGGAATACGCGGTCTTTCGCCTCGATGCCTTCCTGCATCAGCTCGCGCGGGAATTCGAGCCCTCGGCGGCGGCGAAGGGGTTACGGCTGCGCTTCGTCGCCCCGGCGGTCAGTGTCCGTTCGGATCGCAAATTGCTGCGCCGCCTGATGCAGAATCTGATCTCCAATGCGATCAAATATACGCCCTCGGGCAAGATCCTCGTCGGCGCGCGCCGGCGCGGCGGCAGGCTGGCGCTGCAGGTTCACGATACGGGGCTGGGCATTCCCGCCTCGAAACAGCGGCTGATCTTCCAGGAATTCCAGCGGCTCGATCAGGGCGCGCGGATCGCGCAGGGGCTGGGGCTGGGGCTGTCCATCGTCGAACGCATCGCCCGAGTGCTGGAGCACAGGCTCACTCTGGTCTCGCATCCGGGGCATGGGTCATGCTTTTCCGTGAACCTGCCGAAAGCAGCGTCCCTGCCGGTCAGCGTGAGCGACGAGATCCCGTCGCGGCAGCCCGCCGGCGGGCTCCACGGGCTGACCGTTCTCGCCATCGACAACGAGCCCGCGATTCTCGCCGGGATGCAGGAATTGCTCGGCGGCTGGGGTTGCTCGGTGCATGGCGCGCGCGGGCTGGCACAGGCGCGCGAGACGCTGCGGCGCGCCGGCGCGGTGCCGGATGGGATCATCGTCGATTATCATCTCGACGAGGGTGACGGGATCGAAGCCATACTCGCCCTGCGCTGGCATCTGGGCGCGGATCTGCCTGCCGTACTGCTCACGGCGGATCGCTCGCCGCGTGTGCGCGAGGATGCGGCGGCCAAGGCGATCCAGCTGCTCAACAAGCCCTTGAAACCGGCTGCGCTGCGCGCCCTGCTCACCCGCTGGCATACCAGCCGCCATGCTGCGGAGTGAGGGCTCAGCCCGCGAGTTCTTCCCGGATCGCCCCGTTGAGCGCGGCTTCGATCCCGCCCATCGCCTCGACGATCAGCGCTCCGTCCATCACCCGGTGATCGAAGGCCATGCTCATCTGCGTGGTGCCGTCGGCAGTGAAGGGGCCGTAGCTGACGAAGCTCGTCAGCGGCGAGACCGGTCGCGTGATCTCCCCGCCGAGATGGCCAAGCACGGAGACGCCGAAGGTGCCGAAATAATTCGGGCGCTGTCGTCCGCTGTTGAAGCCCCAGAGCCAGGCGAGCCGCCTCAGGGGCAGCGGCAGGCGCGAGATCCGCATCAGCTTGGCCAGATGCGCCGCTTCGCCGCCCTCGCCCGCCCGCGCATTGTCGAGGATGGCCGCGATCGCGCGCAGCGACTGGCCTGCGGGATCTCTCACCCGCACCGGAATCACCGCGCGCTCTCCGTCGATCTCACGCTCGATCATGATCGAGGCGACGCTGACGGGAACCTCGTAGAGATGCGGGCGGGGAAACAGCGCATAGCTGCGGCGCAGTTCCGGCATGTCGCGCGCCACGAGGGCGAGCGCCTTCGCCGTCATCACCGTGAACGGCATACGCGGCGGCGCACTGGCCCGGCGTGCCGCGATCAGCGGTGAAAGATCGACCTCGCGCCGGATCACCCCGATCGGCACCTTGCGCGCGATCCAGGACAGATCCGCCATCAGGGTGCGGGCGGGGGTGAGGGGGACGGCGCGTCCGCGCATGCTGCTCTCCGGAGGGCGATCTTGGTAACGGGTGACCCGGCATAGCGCCCCGGTGCCGGCGAGGGCAAGCCGGGCGCGATACGGCGCCACGGGGCGGACGCCTTTCAGATCACGTTGCGCTCGCGCAGCGGGCGGTTCCCGGCGACACGCGCATGGCCCAGATCAGTGAGATCGAGCGTCACATAGCGCCCCTCCACGATCTGCTCGGCGAGGCCGCGCCCCACCGCCGGGGATTGCTGCAATCCGTGGCCGGAGAAGCCGTTGCAGAGATGGAATCCGTCAGGGCCGGCGGGGCCGATGATCGCGTTGTGGTCGAGCAGGCACATGTCATAGGGTCCGGCCCAGGCGCGCCCCGGGCGGATCGCCTCGAATCCGGGGACGCGGTTGGCGAGCGAGGGCCAGATACGCTCTTCGAAATAGCTGTAATCCACCTGCTGGCTGTCCGCGTCGGCATCGTGCCAGCCAAGGCTCTCGTCTTCCTCCGGAGAGGGTGAGACGCCGCAGATGAACATCCGTCCCTCGGCGTTTTCGCCTTCAGGCCGGACATAGACGCCGGTCGTGTCGATCATCAGGGGGCAGTTGGGGATATCGGCCTTGCAGGTGAAGCTGAAGACATAGCGGCGGCGCGCATGCACGGGCAGATCGATCCCGACCGTCGCCGCAAGCGCGCGCCCGCCCGAGCCGGCGCAATTGACGAGGCTGCCACAGGCAATGCGCGCGCCGTCCGCAAGCCGAACACCGGAGACGGCGCCGCCGGTGGTCTCGACGGCTGCGACCTCCCCGGTGCGATATTCCACGCCGAGCGATCGCGCCTTGCGGCGAAAGGCCTGCAACAGGGCCCAGCCGTCGAACCAGCCTTCACCCGAGAGCCCGAGCGAGCCGATCACGACATCCTCGCCGGGTTCAAGCCAGGGGAAACGCGCGCGCAAGGCATCGGCGTCCAGCAGCGCGATATCGGCGCCCTCGGCGCGCTGGAGCGCGTTGATCTCGCGCATCACGTTGATGCTGCCCTCATGGTCGAGATAGAGGTAGCCACCCTCCTTCAGATCGATCACCGGCGCCTCGCCATCGACTGCGAGATGCGTGCCGATGGCGCGCAGAAAGGCTATGCCGTAGAGCGAGATGCGGATATTGACGGGGCTCGAGAATTGCTGGCGGATCGAGGCCGCCGAGAGCGCCGAAGCAGAGCGCGCATAGCCGGGATCCTTCTCCACCACGATGACGCGCCCGGAAAAACCCGGATGGCTGGCAAGATGATAAGCCAGCGACGACCCCATCGCCGCGCCGCCGGCAATCACGACATCCGCTGTTTCGATCGCGCTACCCGCTTCTTTCATGGCCTGCCCCGGAATTCTCTGCCGCTGCACGTCATCGGTCATGCCCGTCGCGGCACGCCCATGATCACAGGGACTGGAAAATGCCACAGAGACAGCGCGATGCGAAGGCGCGCGCACGCGCATTCCGGGTCTGCGGCGTGTCCGGGTGGGATTCACACAACCAAAAGACAGGATTTTCATATCAAAATCTTAAGAGTTCCCGTTGAGACTCTTGGCTCAGGAGTCGGTGGATGCAATATTTCTTTCTAGACGAATCGGGCGTGCTCGGTCTTTCCGAAAAAACCAGCCAATATTTCGTCCTCACGATCCTGCAAACCAGGGAACTCAATCGCCTGAAGAATGCCATTCGGCGCCAGAAGAAGATATTTCATGATCTTGGCTGGCCGAAAGATGAAGAAATCAAGGGAACGGTATTGCATGGATGTCAGCATATTGCTGGTGTATCGGAGAAATTACTGAGGGATCGTCGGACATACATAGGGAATTTCATTCAAGAAATTATCAACGCCGGCATCACTGTCCATTACACTGTCGTCAACAGGCTGCGCATCACGGACAACCTCCGCGCCGCACCCTATGGTGTCGCCTACAACTATTTCGCCGGAAAACTCTTGTCCGGCATTCACGCCGGCAAGATCAGGGAGCCGATCAGCCTCGTCGTCGATCAAAGGCACACCTCTCCACAGAACGGGGTACCCTTCACCACCTATGTCCAGACCAGAATCATCACCGAATGCGATCACCGCCATGCCTTCACCGTAAGGCATGAGGATTCGCGGGAATGGCTCGGGCTTCAGGCTGCCGACATGATTTCCTGGGGCCTCTTCCGCCATTACGAGCACGGCGACAGCGCGTTTCGCAAGCTGATCACGCCCCGACTCGGAGTGCGCTGCGCCTGGGTCGTCTGATCAGATCTCCGCCAAAGGCCTCGGATCGCGCCCGGTGCGGGTCAGCATCAGGGCGGCCCAGCCGTCGAGATCGCGGCGGGCGGCGAGGGCGAAACCGTGTTCGCGATAGGCCGAGAGCACGCCGGGCACGTCATGCGCGAGCAGGCCCGAGAGCACCATCACGCCGTCATCCGCCGTCACGCGGGCGAGATCGGGCGCGAGCCGCCGCAGCGGGCGGGCGAGGATATTGGCGAAAACGAGATCGAAGTGACGGGTGCGCCGCGCCTTGGTGTGATCAATGCCGGGCGCGACATAGAGATCGACGAGATTGCCGATGCCGTTGAGCCGGGCATTCTCGCGCGCCACCGCCACCGCGACCGGGTCGATATCGCCAGCGATGACCTTGCGCCGCGTCGCTTTGGCGGCGGCGAAGGCGAGCACGCCGGTGCCGGTGCCGACATCGAGGACATGGCGCGGTCGGCGGCGCTTGAGGATATCACCCAGAAGCAGCAGGCAGCCGCGCGTCGTGCCGTGATGGCCGGTGCCGAAGGCGAGTGCGGCCTCGATCTCGATGCCGATCTGGTTCGGTTTCACCGCGTCGCGGTCATGCGCGCCATGCACGACGAAGCGTCCCGCTGGCACCGGGGCGAGCCCTTCCAGCGAGGCCTTCACCCAATCCTTCTGATCGAGCGCGATGAAGACGGCATCGCGGGCGCGCTCGCCGATGATCATGCTGATGAGGTCGCGCATCGCCGTCTCGTCCGGCGGGCTGGCGAAATAGACCTCCAGCAGCCACGGCCCGTCATCATGGGTCTCGAAAGCCGCGACGGCGGTCTCGGTCGGATCGAACATCTCACCCACGAGATCGGTGAGCGCGCGCGCGGCGCGCTCATCGGTCTCGATGCGCATGACATGGGTGGGGCGGTTGGGGTGCAGACCTTCGAGCATGGCGGGGAATTAGCACCGCGCGCGGGCGAAGAATAGCGGATTTTTCACCAGCGCAGCCAACGCTGCCCGACGAGCGCGCCGATCCCGGCCATGGCCAGCGCCGCGAGGCTGTACCAGGTGGCGACGAAGAGCGGGCTGTCATCGGGACAATACAACGCATAGAGCGCCGCGCCGCCGCCCGCGGCCGCGAGTCCGATCACGGCACCGGCCAGGCCGGGGCGCGTCGGCGCGCCCTCGCGTGCCGCGCGCATCAGCGCGATGAAGGGTGCCAGCGCGAGTAGCGGAATCGAGACAATGCATTTCAGGGCATTGTCGCCGATCAGCGCCACTCCCCATCGCCCGGCGGGCAGCGCCACGAGTTCGAGGATGACGGCGAGGCCGAGCACGAGCGGGGCGGCAATGAGCGCGGCGCGGCGCGCGCGCCCCTCCGGACGCAGCAGCGCCGATGCGGCCAATCCGGCGCCGGCGAGCAACATCAGCGGCGTCACGACCTTCACCCACAGACGCGGATCCTGCGCGGCGGCAGTGAAATCCGGGCGCAGCCCGTAGATCAGCGCAAACAGCACAGCCGCCATGCCCAGACCGATGGCACCGGCGCGCAACAGTTCCCGGCGCAGCGGCGATACCGGCGTATCGTCGCGCGCGAGCATGGCGATCAGGTGATCCGTCTTCATTCCAGCATACTCCTGCGCAGGGCGGCGAGTTTCCTGAGGCCCCGATGCAAAGCGACGCGCACGGCGCCCTCGCTCATCCCCAGACGTGCGCCGGTTTCGGCGATACCGGCCCCTTCAAGGCCGATGGCACGTACGATCTGCGCGGAACGCGAATCGAGATGGGCGATGACGCGGGCGATATCCCCGGCCTCGGTGGGGTCCTCCTGTGCCGGGGCGGGCAGCGTCTCGGCGAAATCGGCGATATCGATCGTGATCCGTCGCCCGCGTGCCCGGAACGCATCCACGATCTTGTAGCGCGCAATGGCGAACAGCCAGGGCCGTACCGGCTCATCCACGCGCCAGGTATGGCGCTTGAGATGGATGGCAAGCAGCGTGTCCTGCAGGATATCCTCGCATTCCGCCGTCCCCATGCCTCCGGCGCGCACGGATACCAGCCGCCGCAGCGGCGGCGTGATCGCCTCCAGAAACGAGCGGTAACGGATTTCGTCACCGGCTAGGGCATCGCGTAACATCCCGGCCCAGACCTCCTCGTCCGGATGAGCCATTGTATCCCCCCAGTTCGATTGATCCCTGCATTTGTTACGCACGGTGCGGAATGCGACGAGCCGGCGCACGATAGCGGGACCGGGGCGTGGAGGGAACCGGCGCAGGGCAGCGCAATCACGTTATTTCAGATTGCGGAATTTGCATCAGCATGAATTCAGGATAGTTTCGCTTGAACGCACCCCATTCTCGCGCGATGCTGGAACACCATGCCGCAAGCCTATTCCTATCGCGACGATCCGCATGTCCCTGACTTCGACGATTCCTTCCCGCTCGCGGTGATGGATGCCGGTTGTGCAATGTGCAGCTGGGGCGCACGCATGATCCATCGGCTCGATGTTGAGCAGACCGTGCGGATCTGTCCGCTACAGACGCCGCGCGGAGCCGCGCTGATGCGCCATTACGGACTCTGCCCGGAGAATCCCGCATCCTGGCTCTTCATCGATCAAGGTGTCGGGTATCGCAATTTCGAGGCGGTGATCCATGTCGGACGGCTGCTCGGTGGCCGGGGCCGGATTGCCGATATCCTGCGGCTTCTGCCCCGGCCTGCACGCGAGCGACTCTATCTCTGGGTCGCGCGCAACCGCTATACCCTGTTCGGGCGCGCCGATATGTGCGCCATCCCGGACCCGGCCTTCCGCAGGCGGCTGTTGCTGTGAGGCCTTGATCGATATCATCGGTATCAAGCACTGCCCGGACATACCGGCCCGCGCAGCGTCCTGACATTGCTTCTTGACAGCCGCGTCGAATGTGCCGCCGTGCCCTGCGGATTGTCACCCGGCCCTGCGCTGCCGCCGCGCAGCAAGGGGATCGACGACGATCCACATGGCAATCAGCACCAGCAGCATGCCGATAAGCTGCCAGCCGCCCAGGAACTCGCCCAGGATCGGCCAGGATACGGCGGCGACGAAGACCGGCTGGATCATGAGGACGACGGAACTCGACGCGACCGGAAGATGGCGCAGGGCCACCGTCACGAGCCCCTGGCCGAGAACCTGGCCGAAGATGACGAGAGCCATCACCTGCAGCCAGACCATCGCCTCTTGCGGGACGGTGAAATCCGGCACAAGCAGAAGCGGCGACAGGATGATCGTCGACCCGATGGTCACGGACACCATGATGCCGGCACTGCCCGCATCATGGCTCTTCAGCGCACGCACGGCGACGAGATAGGCCGCATAAAAGCCACCGGCGGCGAGTCCGACCAGATAACCCCAGAGCGGTGCGGTGGGATCAAAGGCCGCAATGCCGACGAGCAGGAACAAACCGGCAAGCGCCAGCGGCAATGCGCGCCCGAAGCGGGCATCGGGCCGGTCCGTCAGGCCCAGCAAGCCGTAGATGGCGATGAACAAGGGAGCCGCATTCGTGAACAAGGTGGCAATCGAGGTGTTGATCGCCTTGATCGCGACATGCATGGCAAGCAGATCCGCCGCAAAGAAAACGGCGGCGAGCAGATAGAGATAGAGCGGCGCGGTCGTCTTCAGCGACGCCTCGCGCCGCGGGCGCGGATTGCTCCACAGCGCGAGCACCATGAAGAAGGGCGCAGACAACAGCACCCGGAAGAATGCCGAGCTTTCCGGCGACAGCGGCATGCCCTTGACCAGGATCGGAGCGGTGCCGAGGGAAATTCCACCCGCGAGGAGGATCATCCAGGACCAGACATGACCGGATTCAGTGGACGGCAGCGTATGCGGCTGTATCTTTGCCGCCTGCATATCGCTCATGGTATCACCCTCCGAGCGCAGGCATGCGATGCGCATGGGACAACACGATTGTCGATGACGCAGAACCTGACTTGTCATGCGCCCATTCCGGTCGAACAGCCGGATTGAGTTGTGCAGCGATAGCGTAATTTGTGGTTTTTGTTTCAGGGAGACAGGATCCTGCAACAACGATTTTCAGGCCGGTATTCATGGTGTTGCTCCATATTGATCGGATTCGAGCTGGTCCGGTCATTCAAAATTCGGTAACTTTCAGTCATGTTCGCTTGGATTGCATAGATGATATGTTGCGAGGCCCTGTGAATGGAAATGAGTTCGATCTATTTCAGTGATGAGAACTGCCAATGAGCCTGATCAATATCGATATCGATCTGCTGCGGACCCTCATCGTGATCGTGGAGCGTCAAAGCTTCACTGCGGCGGGTGAGCAGCTCCTGAGAAGCCAGTCCGCCATCAGTCTTCAGATGAAACGGCTGGAAGATGTTCTCGGCAAGAAGGTCCTGGATCGCGGCAGCGGTCAGGGCATGGCACTGACGAGCTATGGACAACTGGTTTATCAATATGCCCGCGAGATCCTCGAACTCAACGATGCCATGATCCGCGAGATCGCGCATCAGAAAGAGCCGAAAGTCCTGCGGCTGGGCGTGCCGGATGATTATGCCGAGCTGATTCTGCCCGGTATCGTCGAACGCCTGTCACGCGTGGAGGACCATCTCGAGATTCAGATCGTCGCCGATCTCTCCACGACGCTCGACGTGATGATCGACAATGGCGAACTCGACATGGCCATCATGACCCAGGACAAGGAACTGGACGGGCTCGGCCTGTGCGAGGAACGTCTCACCTGGGTCGGGAGAAACCGGGAGGTGATCAAGCGGGGCGATCCGCTCAACCTGGCCCTGTTTCCCGATGGCTGCGGTGTGCGCAGCAACGCGCTCAAGGCGCTCAGGAAGAGCAATCTGGAATGGCATATCGGCTTCAGTTCGAAGAGCTTCTCGATCCTGAAGGCGACGATGCTCACGCAGGGGGCCATCGGCGTCCTGCCACGCCGCGCCGTTCCGCGCGATCTTGTCCCGCTGGGGCGCGACGAGGGTCTGCCCGCACTGGATGATTCGCGGCTGATCATGCGCTTCAACCAGAGTTCTTCCTATGATCTGAACCGGTTTTTCTCGAAGATCGCACGCAATGTCGGCACCGCGACGCTCACGCCCGTGGTGGGGGAGGGCGAGGATGCATCCTTGCCGGCGATTCCTGATCACACGCATGTATGACGGCTGCGCACGTCTTGATTGATGCCGCGCTTGCGGTCTGCGCTGTTTCCGGGGCGTGGCCAGATCATCGTCGGGAAGGGTATGGCGCAGCATCTCGTCAATGGAGTCGTCTTCGGGATGAGCCGGCGCTGATTGCGGCGTGGCGGCGCAGACCAGCCGGATGCGGCGCGGGAGAGAACCGGGCGGGGAGCGGTGGGCGGTCAAACCAACGTCATTTACGCACGTTGCCTTAAAGCACCTGCGCAATCTGATAGATGATCAGGAGTATCGTTGCCAGGAAGGTTCCAATGATAACCTTGTCGGCGAGGCGTTCATTCAGGCGAATGACCGCATGTCTGCCAAGCCCAAGTTGAACAGTTGAATTGGACGAAGCGGGAACATTTTTCCGTAAGCCATTGATGTTATTGAGGTGGGGTCGGTGGGCGTCAGTTTGTGTGGTGCTAAATAATGTAAGAATAGGCGTTTCATTGCTTGACGAATGGAGGTTTCTGAGATGCTAATTCGGCATGTTCGTGCGCGAGAAGACCATCAATGGCTACACCTACATCTACCTTGTGGAGAATGTCCGCGAGGGTGGCCGCACGAAGCAGCGCATCATCCGCAATCTCGGACGCAAGGAAACGGTTCTCGCCAGCAAGGATCTCGATCGCCTGGCCGCCTCGGTCGGACGGTTCACGGAACGGGCCATGGTCCTGGATGCCATCAACAACGGTGATGTGGCGCGATACGAAGCTCGTCGCATCGGCGGGCCGCTGCTCTTCGGGCGCCTGTGGCAGCAACTCGGCATCGATCAGGTGATCGCTGATCAGCTTGGGGAACGCGGCTTCGAATTCCCGGTGGAGCGGGCCGTGTTCACCGCGACGCTGCACCGTCTGTTCGTCTCCGGCTCGGATCGCGACTGCGCGTCCTGGATGCAGGATTACGACATTCCCGGTGCCGACGATCTGTCGCTGCACCATTTCTATCGGGCCATGGCCTGGCTCGGAGAAGATCTGCCAAAGGACGAGCAGAAGGATGCGACGCCCTTTTCGCCGCGTACCGTCAAGGACGTGATCGAGGAGGCGCTGTTTGCGCGCCGGCGCGACCTGTTTACCGATCTCTCCATCGTCTTCATGGACACGACCTCCCTGTCCTTCCACGGCGAAGGCGGCGAGACGCTGGGGGCACGGGGCTATTCCAAGGACCATCGCCCTGATCTCAACCAGATGATCCTCGCCGTCATCGTCGATGCCGATGGCCGCCCGGTCTGCACCGAGATGATGCCAGGTAACACCGCCGATGTCGCCATCCTGCTGCCGATCGTGCAGCGGCTGCGCAGCCGTTTCGGTATCACCCGAGCCTGCATCGTGGCGGATCGGGGCATGATCTCGCAGGCCACGATCACGGCGCTAGAGGAACAGGGTCTGGAATATGTGTTGGGTGTGCGCGAGCGCACCGACGCACGCATGCGCCGGGTTCTCGACGATCCGCAACCCCTCACGCCGCTCCTCGTCGAGCGCAGCCAGGGCGAGACGCAGCTCTTCGCCAAGGAGGTCGTCGTCGACGGGGTCCGCTACATCGTCTGCCGCAACGAGGCGCAGGCCGAGAAGGACCGCGAGGACCGCCAGGCCATCATCGCTGCCCTCGATACGCAGTTGAAGAAGGGCGACAAGGCCCTCGTCGGCAACTCCGCCTACAGGCGTTATCTCAACACCACGACGCGTGATGCCTTCGAGATCGATGCCGGCAAGATCGCCGAGGAAGCCCGCTATGACGGGATCTTCGTCCTGCGCACCAACGCGAGGATTTCTCCGCTTCAGGCGATGCTGCGCTACCGGGACCTGCTCACCGTCGAGACGCTGTTTCGTGTCGCCAAGGCGACGCTCTCGACACGTCCGATCTTCCATTCATCCGATGCCGCCATCCGCGGCCACGTCTTCTGCTCCTTCCTCGCCCTGATGCTGCACAAGGAGCTGTTCGACCGCTGCACCGAAGCCGGGATCAAACCCGAGTGGCGCCCGCTCCTGCGTGATCTCGACCGCCTGCAGAGCGGCAAAATCGAAAAGGACGGACGCAGCATTGCCATCCGTACCCCGGTAAGCGGTCAGGTCGGGCCGGTATTCCGCGCCGTCGGCGTGGCGCTGCCGCCGAACATCGCCGAAACCGAAGCTGCTTGACCGCACGACCCTCCGACCGTGGTGCTAAAAGCGCGAAGGCGCCCCCTATCCCATTGAAAATTCATAATTATCGGAAATCAGGTGTTTAAGTTGGGCCAAGCAACGTCGCAGCAACGAGCAGCGGGGACAGATAGACTATCGGGAGCAACTCGCCAAATTGCACCTGATCGGTTCCCAGTCGAAGGAGTGTCGCGACTCCACCCAGCACCATGCTCAACACGGCAGTCGTTCCGTGCATTTCGACAAGTGACAGTCCGTTTGACAGAAAATAGCTTTTCCGCAAGGAGCCCCCACCGCCAAGACCGGCACCCTGCATGAATCCACTTGCAGCACTTACCAAAATGTTTCCTGTAAAATTTCCGTTTTTCGAGATTTTTTTGCCACTGCCCAATGCCCGGATGATCTTTTTGTAGAGAAAATAAACAGTCATGCTCAACATGGCTATATACAACCAAAAATCAGATATGATCCCGATCATAATCGAGCCAATTACAGTGAATATTATTGATATCGGCAACATATCTAAAACGTATCGCAATATGATCTTATCCCTAAAAATGAATGCTTTTATTGAACTGTTCACCATGAAAAAGAATACACTCATTCCAATTGCCGAATGTGGATCAACAATTAGCGCCAAAAGTGGATTGAGAACAACACCACCTGTAATTGGAACTACAATGAAAAAAACGAACAAAAAGCTATTAGACTATAAACCAGGAACATCATGATTTTGCTCACCGAAATTATTTTGTTACATTTACTCGCTGCGCTATCACACTGTAGCTCATTTAGAGCAATTTTTAATTGTTATTTTTATATTATACTATTATACAAATCTTTGAACGGCACAAGTCTGACCATTGAAGTTTTCCAATCCTATCCAGGAACGGTCACCCCAACCAATAAGCGCACGACCACTCCGCCCCCCATAGCAGACTTCCGGAGACACAAACCACGGTCTGGCAGGGCGTCCGCATCGA
Source organism: Saliniramus fredricksonii (assembly GCF_900094735.1). Classification (NCBI taxonomy): domain Bacteria; kingdom Pseudomonadati; phylum Pseudomonadota; class Alphaproteobacteria; order Hyphomicrobiales; family Salinarimonadaceae; genus Saliniramus; species Saliniramus fredricksonii. The sequence goes on along the minus strand of NZ_FMBM01000001.1, from coordinate 1,128,722 downwards.
GCACCCTTGCTGTGAATGGGGACTTCCGGGAACACTTTAACCCTCGGGCCAGCGGCGCGTCCCGGCTGCCTCAATTCAGATCCTGCAACAGCCGCCCGTGTTTGCGCATTTCGCCGACGAGATCGCCGAAGCGGGTGAAGCCGCGGGCGCGCAGCATGGGGAGCATGCGCACCAGCGCTTGGGCGGTGGCCTCCGCATCGCCGAGCGCGGTGTGGCGGGCGGCTTCCGGGATGATGATGCCGAAGCGGGACGCGAGCGCGTCCAGCGAATGGCTCTCGCCCTGGCCGAAGAGAACGGCGGAGGCCAGCACCGTATCGAGGATCGGATTGTCGAAACGCTGGCAGATAATTGCCTCGTGCCGGCGCAGGAAGGCCATGTCGAAGGGCGCGTTATGCGCCACCAGCACGGCGCCCGCCGCGAAGCGGTGGAACCGCGCCCCGGCCTCGCCGATATGCGGCGCGCCGATCACCATCTGCGGCGTGATGCCGTGGACGGCGGTGGCGCCCGGCGGGATCGGGCGCTGCGGGTCGATCAGCGTCTCGAACACCTCGCCATCGACGATGCGGCCATTGACCACCCGCAGGGCGGCGAGTTGCACGATCTCGTCCCTCTCGGGATCGAGCCCGGTGGTCTCGGTATCGAAGACGACATAGGCCAGATCATTGAGCGCGCTCTGCGCGATCCCGGCGCTGCGGGCGCGGTCGAGCAGGGCGAAATCATAAACGGTCGAGCGGCGCAGCGGCGCGGGCGGGGCCACGGCACGCCGCGCCCGGCGCAGGGCGATGCGCAGGCCCCACCCGTCATCCACGGGCGCGAGCGCGCTGCCATGGCGGGCGAGCACCATGGCGGCGGTGAGTTCAGGCGTTTCCGGATCGATCGGCTCAGCGCACCAATCCGCGAGCGCCTCTTCGCAAAGCGGCGCGCCCTGCCAGCTGAGCGCGAGCGCCGCGCCGGGCCCGTCCTCCTCGATCGTGGTGAGCACGAAACCCGCCCGCGCAGCATCATCGGCGAGCCGGCGCAGGATATGGGCCAGCATGGCGAGGAAGCCGTAGCCATCGACGCGCAGGAACAGATCCGGCCCCGCCACCGAGAGCGCGATCCCGCGGCCGGCGAGCCGGGCCTGCAAGGCGTCGGCGAGATCGGCCGAGCGCAGTTCCGACAGGGTCGGCGCATCGGCCAGAAGATGCGTCAGTTCGGCGAGGATTGCCGCCGCGTCCTGGGTGATCCGGGCCGCGTCACCATCACCGTCACGCAGGGCGCGCCGGGCCTCATGGAGACGCGGCAGGGCGCGGGCGATGCGCGCTTCGCGCTCGGCGGCGGCGGCATGGGTCGCGGTAACATCGGCGAGGCTGAGCACATATCCGCCGCCGGCGGCATCCGGGCGGGGTCCGGGTTCCAGGTCTTGCACGCCCCCGTCTTGCACCTCCCCGTCTTGCACGCCTCCGTCTTGCACCTCCCCTTCGCGCCCGACCAGCCGCATCCGCCCTTCGAGGACGAGGCTGCCGTCGCGGCTGGTGCACAGGAGATCCGCATGCGCCTGCGGCCCGCGCGTCGCGGAGAGCCGCGCATGGGCGCGCCGGATCGGCTCATCGGCGAGAAAGTCACCCACCGGTCGGGCCAGACCCGGCCCGACCTCCGCCCCGAGGATCTCGGCGGCGGGGGCGTTGTAGAAGACGATCTCGTGATCGGCGGAGCAGACCAGCACCGCCGCCGGCACATCGGCAAGCAGGGTTTCGAGCCAGGCCTTTTCCCGGGTGAGCTGCTGCGTGGCCTCGCTGATCGCGTCGCAGAGCGCAATGCGGCATTCCCCGAGATGGCGGGCGGCATCGCTGATGGCGGGGGCGAGATCGCCCAGATAGCGGGCCGTTTCGGGAGCGATGCTGCCGGGCGCGCCGGCATCGGCGCTCACCCGCAGGGTCGCGGCGAGTTTCTCCACGGCGCCGGCCACATGCCGGTCGAACAGCCACCAGATCCAGGCGACGAGGCCCAGAATCAGAAAGCCGCCGAGGATCGCCGCCTGCATGAAGCCGGCGCGCAGATCGGGATCATCCTGCAGGCCTGTAGGCAGGCGGGCATAGCCGAAGGCGAGACCCGCAGCAAGCGCCGCCATCGTCCCGCCCGCGACGAGGGCGAACATGGCAAAGACCCGCAGCCGCAGGCTGAAACGCCGGGCGAGCCTGTCGAGCAGGCCCGGCTGCGGGGTCGGCGCCGGCTTGGACGCCCGTTCGGCGGGCGCGGCAAAGGAGGCAGGCAGCGGCCCGACTGGCCCGGCGGGACGCCCTGCCGGGAGGTCTCCGGTATCGGGATCATGCGGAAACGGACCGGCGGGAAACGGGCGCGGATCGTGCCTGCCGGCCTGATCGTCGCGGGTGCCCTGCTTCACGGCGCTTTCCATCGCATGTCCCTCCCTCATCCGCTGCGGCAGGCGGCGCGCAGGATGGGATCGTCATCGGCGAGATCACGCCAATCAGCCCCCTCCAGCGCGCCATCCTCACCGAACTGCACCTCGGCATCGAGTTCAGCCCGCCGGTTTTCGGCGCAATCGAAGACGACCGGGATCTGACGGCCCGGCTCGAAACGCCCGAGCATCACCACGGCGGTGAGTATCTGGTCGGGATGGGCGTCGTTGCGCCGGGTGAAGCGGTGATCCACCACGATCATCCGGTTGGTCAGCGGGAAGAGATAGGTCCAGGGACGATACCAGGAATTGATCGCATTCTGCGAGGCGACGACGGCCTGATCCGGCAGGGCCGCCACGGTACGGCTCGCCCAGCTGTATTCCATATAGACGGCGAAGCTGATCATCGCGGCGCCCGCCCCGGCGGGGACGGCCCAGGGCGCGATCCGCCCCGGCGCGGCACGCCGGACCAGATGCACGATGCCACCGACGGCAAGACCGACGGCGGCGGCCGCGACAAATTCCAGTATCATGCACTCTCACTCCCTGGACGCTTCTTCCCGGATCATTTCGCAGGCCGTTTTCCCGGTCCTTGCGCGCATTCTATCACACCAGACCACCTTTGCCCTGTCCGATCGCCGATTGCATGGTCCGTACGACCACGAAGGCGTCGCGCAGGTGGCTGCGCTCGAAATCGGTGAGTGCGGCGGGGGCCATGTAATTGTCGGGCGCACCGCCGGACCCGACCTGGGCCGCCTGGTTGCGCAGCCGCGTCCCGGCGATGAGATCATAAGCCGCGAGCAATTCGCGCCCGCCGGATCCGCTCACCACCCCGCGCTCACCCGCCGCGATCAGCCGTGCGCGGGTATTGATCGCGCTGATGCCGCCCTGCAACGCATAGACGCGCCCCAGATCGACGATGGGGATCACCCCGCTCAGCTTCATGTCGATATGGTCGCGATGCTCGCCGGAGCGGATCGTGGCGATGCCGCGCAACAGGCCAAGCGGCGGGCTGTGCGTGAGCGAATTCGCGATCATGTGCGCGACGAAGATGGAGTTGCGCCGCGCCTTGGCCAGCGTCTCCTCCTGGAGATTGGCAAACAGCGCGAAGCTCCCGCCGATCGGGCGCAGGTCGAACATCACCGAAGCCAGCATCTGCGCTTCCGGCGTCGGATTGGCGATCCAGCGGCGGAAATATTCGCGCCAGACCCGCACCGGCTGGCGCCAGCGTGGCGTCACCGCCATCATCTCGCCCGGGCAATAGACGTAGCCGATCGCATCGAGCCCGTCGCAGACGAAGCGGGCGAGCTTCTCGAAATACGGCATGTCGGCATCGCTGACGCTGTCGTCGAGGAAGAGACAATTGTCCTGATCGGAGATGCCGGTCTGCTCCTGCCGCCCCTGCGAACCGCAGGCGAGCCAGAGATAGGGCACCGGCGGGGGGCCGAACTCGGCCTCGGCCATGGCCAGAAGCCGGCGCGTCGCGGTATCGGCGATATCGGTGATCAGCCGCGTGACGACGTCATGCGCGTTATGCGCCCCCACCAGCTGCCTGAGCAGTTGCGGGATGCGCTGCGTCACCTTCGCGAGCGCCTCCACGCTCTCTGCCCGGGCGGCGTCGCGCACGAGCTGCGCCGAGGAGACTGCCTGGAAACGGGTGAGATCGGTCTGGGTGACGATGCCCGCGAGCCTGCCGCGCGCGATCACGGGAAAATGCCCGATCCGGCGCTCCAGCATGCGGTGCAGGATATCCGAGCCAAGCTGGTCGGGCGTGAGGGTCAGCGGGTCACGGGTCATGACCTGCGCGACCGGAATCTCGGCGGAGAGCCCTTCCGCGACGACGCGCCCGGCCAGATCGCCGGTGGTGAGGATCCCGGCGAGCTTGCCACTCTCGGCCACGCAGATGCTGGAAATGCCCCGATCGCGCATCAGTTTCGCCGCTGCGGCCACCGGCGTATCCGGCGTGCAGGTCACCGGCTCGCGGGTCATCAGCTGCGAGACCTTGAGCGTTGTCAGATCGCCACTGCGCGGCTCCGGCGGGCGCAGCCGCGAGAAGAAACGGGCGAAGGCGGGTTGCTCCGCGATCAGGCGCTGCAGATCGGCGGCGGGCAGCAGTAAAAGCGCGGCATCTTCCGCCACCCGGGCCGAGGTCGCCGCCTTGCCGTCGCGCAGGAGGCCACGCTCGCCGAAACTGTTGCGCGGACCCAGCAGCGAGACCAGTGCGCCGTTGCGATCATGGATCTCGATGCGCCCGCTGCGGATCAGATAGAGCCCGTCGAGCGTCTCGCCGAAGGCGTAGACCGCCTCTCCGGCTGCGAGGCTCACCGGCACAAACAGTTCTGCCACGCGGGAGAGTTCCTCGCGTGGCAGGGAATCATAGGGGTGCACCGTCTCCAGAAAGGCGATGATCGTATCCGTCGCGTCGCGATCCCCGGCCATGATGGTGGTCCCCAGAAGGCGTGTGATGCGGGCCGGATCACCCGGCCCGCATCGATCTCGTCAGTGGTCGATCGCACCCGCAGCCCCGCGCGGCACGCGGATCGAGTAGACCAGCTCCTGGATCTCCTTCGGCGGCTCGCGCGTCACGCTCATCACCGCATAGGCCACGGCAAAGTTGATGACGGCACCCACCGCACCGAAGGAGAGCGGCGAGATCCCGAACAGCCAGTTATCCGGCGTGTTCGCGAGCATGTTGGTGCCCGGGATGAAGAACCAGCCCAGATAGGTGAAGATGTAGAGCAGGGTCGCGATGAGACCCGCCAGCATCCCCGAGACCGCGCCTTCGGTGTTCATCTTCATGGAGAAGATGCCCATCATCAGAACGGGGAACAGGGTCGCCGCAGCCAGACCGAAGGCCAGCGCCACCACCTGTGCGGCAAATCCCGGCGGATTGAGCCCCAGATAGGTGGCCAACGCGATCGCACCCGCCATGGAGATACGGGCTGCAAGCAGCTCGTTCTTCTCGCTGATATCCTTCATGAAGGTGGATTTCAGCAGGTCGTGACTGACTGCGGAGGAGATGGCGAGCAACAATCCGGCTGCCGTCGAGAGGGCTGCCGCCAGCCCGCCTGCCGCAATCAGCGCGATCACCCAGCCGGGCAATTGCGCGATCTCCGGATTGGCCAGCACCAGGATATCCTGGTTGAATGTGACCATCTCGTTGCCCTCCCAGCCACGCTCTGCGGCGACGGTCTGGAACTCGTCCGAAGCATCGTTGTAGTACTGGATCAAGCCGTCATTGTTTTTATCTTCGAAGGCGAGGAGGCCCGTCTGCTCCCAGTTGCGCATCCAGTCCGGCCGCTCGTCATAGGCGATCGGCTGTTCCTGGGTGCCATTGGGGAAGATCGTGGTGATGATGTTCAGGCGCGCCATCGCGCCGACCGCCGGCGCGCTGAGATAGAGCAGCGCGATGAAGATCAGGGCCCAGCCCGCCGATTTGCGGGCATCAGCCACGCGCGGCACCGTGAAGAAGCGGATGATCACGTGCGGCAGACCCGCCGTACCGACCATCAGCGACATGGTGAACAGGAACATGTTGAAGGTCGAGCCATGCTGGCCGGTATAGTCCTGAAAGCCGAGTTCCAGCAGGATTTCGTTGAGCTTGCCCAGCAGCGGCATGCCGGATTCCGCATGGGTCGAGAACAGGCCCAGCGGCGGGATCGGGTTGCTGGTCAGTTGCAGGGAGATGAACACGGCGGGGATGGTATAGGCCGTGATCAGCACGCAATATTGCGCCAGCTGCGTATAGGTGATGCCCTTCATGCCGCCGAGCACGGCATAGAAGAAGACGACGGCCGAGGCGATCAGCAGACCCTGCCAGCTCTCCACTTCAAGGAAGCGCGAGAAGGCGACACCGGCGCCGGTCATCTGGCCGATCACATAGGTGATCGAGATCACCAGAAGGCAGATCACCGCCACGATGCGCGCAGTCTGGCTGTAGAAGCGGTCGCCGATGAATTCCGGCACCGTGAAGCGCCCGAACTTGCGCAGATAGGGCGCAAGCAGCAGGGCGAGCAGCACGTAGCCGCCGGTCCAGCCCATCAGGAAGCTCGAATTGCCGTAGCCGACGAAGGCGATCAGGCCCGCCATCGAAATGAACGAAGCCGCCGACATCCAGTCGGCGGCGGTGGCCGCACCATTGACGATCGGGTTGACGCCGCGGCTGGCAGCGTAGAAATCCGCCGTCGAGCCGGCCCGCGCCCAGATGGCGATGCCGACATAAAGCGCGAAGGACGCGCCGACGACGAGAAAATTCAGCGTGAATTGATCCATCGTTGCGCCCTCACTGCTCGTCCACGTCGTACTCGCGATCGAGCCGGTTCATGTACCAGGTGTAATAGAAGATCAGCGCGATGAAGGTCAGGATGGAACCCTGCTGCGCGAACCAGAATCCGAGATCGGTGCCCCCGATCGGAATCCAGGAGATCAGCGGACGGAAGACGATGCCCAGGCCGAAAGACACAAAGGCCCAGATGATCAAGCAGATGAAGATGATCCGGACATTGGCCTTCCAGTAGGCGTCGTTGGACGACGACTTGTCAGACATGAACGTTTACTCCCTTTATTTTTCAAGGACGCCGTTTACCTGATCGAATCAGGGTAGCCGCCCAAAGCTTCCCTTTGACCGAACGGTCCGCGCCATGCCTCGCCCCGGAAAGGGGAGCAATGCCAGCGCTCACGTTCGCGACGTTTCCATTTTTGGTGATTCATCTGGCGCAGCGACGGCTCTTTCGCGCAGCTGCCGGCTTCCCTCCCCATCTTCCTCGGACGAGCCGCCGGCTTCACGCACCCAATGGACGCGCGATCACAAGTCGAATTCAGCAAAGCTGCCGACGCCCGTCGATTTGGTGCTCCCGCTTTGTTGCGGGTTCTTGCGATTGATGCGGCCATCCCGTCTGGACGAGGCATGGCACCTCGCGACGACATGACGCGACACAAGACGATACGACTACACCCGTCGGTCTCGTGCAATTAGACTTAAGTGTGTCGGCAACGATCCGGCGCAGAGTGATCGTGAGCCGTCCCGGGCCCGTCCGGATGCCGGTCAGCGCGGATGCCGCATCGGTGGCGATGCGCCTCAGTGGCGATCTGCGTCGCGGCGCGGATCCCGTTCACGCTCGGAGCGGTCGATGACGCGGAATTCGGCATCGACGATATCGGGATCGCGCTCGCGCTGCGGCATGACCCGGCGCCCGCGTCCGAACCAGGCGGCGATGGCGGCGGCAATCAGGGCAAGCGGAATCACGACGAGCGCCACACCGGCGGCGAGGATCAGGACGAGGAAACCGACGAGCAAAGCTGCGAGCACGCCGAGCGCGATTGCCCAGCGCGGGATCGTGACCACACGCGGCTCACCGTTGACGTATTTGACATAGCGCAGCATTGACCGGGTCCCGTATCCAGAATCTTCGACGTGAGCCTATACTCTTCATATGGTATGGCGAAAGCATGATTCAAATCACGCCGAGCATCGCGATCGACCCGGATGAGATTGAGGAGCGCTTCATCCGCGCCTCCGGGCCGGGCGGGCAGAACGTCAACAAGGTGTCGAGCGCCGTGCAGCTGCGTTTCGACATGCAGAATTCCCCCGCGCTGCCCGATGCGGTGAAGAGCCGCCTCGCGCGCCTCGCCGGCCATCGCCTGACCCGCGAGGGCGTGATCGTGATCACCGCGCAAAACCATCGCAGCCAGGAGCGCAACCGCGCCGAGGCGCTCGAGCGACTGGTCGATCTGATACGCCGCGCGACACAGCGCCAACGCCCGCGTATTCCCACCCGCCCGACGCTCGGCTCGAAGAAACGCCGCCTCGCCGGCAAGACCCGGCAGGGAAGGATCAAGGCCTTGCGCGGCAAGCCGGCGCCGGAATGAGGCGTGCCGGGGTCGATCAGAGACGGATTGTTCAGGCCGGGGCGCCGCGCATCACCAGCTTGTAGACGATGGAATCGAGCAGGGCCTCGAAGGACGCGTCGATGATATTCGGTGAGACGCCCACCGTTGCCCAGATATCACCGTCACGGTCGCGCGATTCGATCAGCACGCGGGTGACGGCGTCGGTGCCGCCCTGGAAGACGCGGACCTTGTAATCCACCAGTTCGAGATCGTCGATGAAGCGCTGATACTTGCCGAGATCCTTGCGCAGGGCGACGTCGAGCGCATTCACCGGGCCGTTGCCCTCGGCCGCCGAGATCATCACCTCGCCGTCGAGCATCACCTTGACGATGGCTTCGGCCACGGTGGTCAGATCGCCGACGGCATTGTAGCGCCGCTCGACATTGACGCTGAAGCGATCGACGAGGAAATAACCCGGGACCTCGCCGAGCACGCGCTTGACCAGCAGATAGAACGATGCATCCGCCCCCTCATAGGCGTAGCCCTGCGATTCCTTGCGCTTGACCTCTTCCAGCACACGGTTGAGGCGCGGATCATCCTTGTCGAGGCTGATGCCGATCCGTTCCAGCTCCGCACGGATATTCGACTTGCCGCCCTGATCGGAGACGAGAACCCGGCGCAGATTGCCCACATGTGCCGGATCGACATGCTCATAGGTCCTGGGATCCTTCATCACGGCTGAGGCGTGAATGCCGGCCTTGGTGGCGAAAGCGGAGGCGCCGACATAGGGGGCGTGGCGGTTGGGCGCGCGGTTGAGCAATTCATCAAGCGCCCGCGAGACCTGGGTGAGCCGCGCAAGCTCATCCACCCCGGCCTTGAGCGCAAAGCGCTCCGCCCAGGGTTGCTTGAGGGCGAGCGTGGCCAGCAATGTGACGAGATTGGCATTGCCGCAGCGCTCGCCGAGCCCGTTCAGCGTGCCCTGGATCTGGCGCACGCCGGCCTCGACGGCGGCGAGCGAATTCGCCACCGCGCAGCCGCAATCGTCATGGGCGTGGATGCCGAGATTCTCGCCCGGCACGTGCTTGCGCACTTCCGTGACGATGCGCGCCACCTCCTCCGGGAGCGTGCCGCCATTGGTATCGCACAGGACCACCCAGCGCGCGCCGGCTTCGTATGCCGCCTTCGCGCAGGCGAGCGCGTAATCCGGATTGGCCTTGTAGCCGTCGAAGAAATGCTCGCAATCGAGCATAACCTCGCGCCCGCGCGTCTTCGCCGCCGCCACGCTCTCGCGGATACCGGCGAGATTGTCCTCAAGGCTGATCTCCAGCGCCACATGCACGTGGTAATCCCAGGATTTCGCCACGAAGCAGATCGCATCCGCATCCGCCTCCAGCAGCGCAGCGATGCCGGGATCATTGGCCACGGAGCGCCCCGCGCGCCTGGTCATGCCGAAGGCGGTAAACGCCGCCTTGCGGGTGCGCTTTTGCGCGAAGAATTCCGTGTCGAGGGGGTTGGCGCCGGGATAACCGCCCTCGACGTAATCGATGCCGATCTGGTCGAGCAGGCTGGCGATGGCGATCTTGTCGGCGAGGGAGAAGTCGATCCCGGTGGTCTGCGCCCCGTCGCGCAGGGTGGTATCGAACAGATAAAGCCGCTCGCTCATGACGTCACCTTCCGTGAGGGCTCGCTGCCGAGCCGTTTGGTCATCGTGGTATTGGACAGGAATTCGCCATTGCGCATCACCGTGTTGCGCCGCTCGGGCGTATAGCCGTGCTTCTCGAAGAAGAGCAAAGCCGTCTCGCTGGCATCGACGGAAAGCTCTTGGGCCCCGCGTGCCCCGGCGAGCTTTTCCAGCGCATCGAGCAGCGCCGTGCCGACCCCCATCCCGGCGCAATCGGGATGCACATAGAGCATCTCGACCATCCGGTTCTCCCTGAGCGTGGCGAAACCCGCAGGGTCGCCGTCGATCGCGGCGATCAGGGTCAGATGCGCCGCGAGTTTCTCGCCGAACGCGTCTGCATCATCCGCCGCCGCTGCCCAGGCCTCGCGCTGATCGGCGGAATAGTCGTCTTCCGTGAGCACCATGACGGCCGCCTGGAAAATCGCGGCGAGCACCGGCGCATCCTCGGGCAGGTAGGGGCGAAGCGTGACTGTGGGAAGGGTCATGGGTTTTGCTCCTTACAGAGCACGACGCTATCTCCCCTCTCCCTTGTGGAGAGGGGTCGGGGGTGAGGGTGGAACCGCTGTGCGGACATGGTGAGCGAAAGCCCCTTCATGAGCGCCCCTCACCCCCATCCCCTCTCCGCAGCGGGAGAGGGGAGCCGGCCTGCATCACGCGATCGCTCATTCCTTGATCTCCCAGCTCGCGGTGCCGTCCTTGTTGTCCTTGACGGTGACGCGCAGTGCGGTGAGCTCGTCGCGGATGCGGTCGGCCTCGGCCCAGTTCTTCGTGGCACGGGCTTCGCTGCGGGCGGTGACGAGGGCGTCGATGCGCGCGCGCAGGTCCGGGGCGACGGCCTTGCGCCTGATATCGATCCCGAGCAGCATCAGGCAAGCCAGTGCGTTTGAGGCTGCCACCTGGCGATCTGTCGAACTTGCAAAGCCTGAGTAGTCATCACCGATACCAAACGCTCCGACTTTTTCCTCTTCAGGGATCGTCGGGTCAGCCAACCGACCAAAGTTCATAAGCTTATGTATCTGGCTAAGCGCTTTGGGGGTATTAAGATCGTCCGCAAGTGCGTCGGTAAAGGCGGAATCGACATTGCCTAATTCTGCACCTTCTTCGACGACAACGCGTCTCCACCGCTCGATTGTACGAGCGCTCTCTTCTAGTGCACGTACCGTCCAGTCTATCGGCTGACGGTAATGCGTCTTAAGCATGGCGAGCCGCAACACCTCCCCTGGCCACCGACGGCCACCAAATCTATCCGTCTCCAACAGCTCATGAATGGTGATGAAGTTGCCGAGCGATTTCGACATCTTCTCGCCTTCCACCTGCAGAAAACCGTTATGCATCCAGACATTCGCCATGCGCTCGGTCTCGAAGGCGCAGCAGGATTGCGCGATTTCGTTCTCGTGATGCGGAAAGACGAGATCGATGCCGCCGCCATGGATGTCGAAGACGTTGCGGTCGGCATCGTCGCACCGGATGCGGGTATCGAAGGCGTCAATCAGGTGTTTCCACGACATGGCCGAGCATTCGATGTGCCAGCCGGGGCGCCCCTTCGTCGTAATGCCGCCCGGCGAGTCCCAGCCGGGCTCGTTGTCCTTCGATGGTTTCCAGAGCACGAAATCCATGGCATCGCGCTTGTAGGGCGCCACATCGACGCGCGCGCCGGCGATCATCTCGTCCAGGGAGCGGCGCGCCAGCGATCCGTAGGCCGGCATGCGCGGCAGCTTTTCCATCGCCGCGACGGAAAACAGAACGTGATCCTCCGCCACATAGGCCGCGCCGCGCGCGATCAGCCGCTCGATGATGGCGCGCATCTCGGCGATATGCTCGGTCGCGCGGGGCTCGATGCTCGGCTCGAGGCAGCCGAGCGCCCTCGCATCGGCCTTGAACTGCGCCTCGGTCGCCGCCGTGACCTTCGCGATTGCCTCGTTGAGGGGCAGATCGGGATAATCGCGCGCGGCGCGGGCGTTGATCTTGTCATCCACGTCGGTGATGTTGCGCGCATAGGTGACGTGATCGGCGCCGTAGAGATGGCGCAGCAGGCGAAACAGCACGTCGAACACGATGATCGGGCGCGCATTGCCGATATGGGCATAGTCATAGACGGTGGGCCCGCAGACATACATGCGCACATGCCTGTCATCGATCGGCGCGAAGGGCTCCTTCCTGCGCGTGAGCGTGTTGTAGAGGGTCAGACCCTGCGACATGAACATTTCCCCGTCTGGCCGCCGGCCCGGGAGAGTGTCTGTCTTTGCGTGAAGAAAACAGGACGGCTCCGGCCAGCGTTGCGCGCTAGCTGATAATGATCTCGCGACAAATGAGCGTGAGCCTCGTCATGACGCGAGATTTGCCCGGATCGGGCGGATGCGTCAAGCGCGCAAACGCCATCACCGCAGAAATCGGGGCAGAAATCGTGCAATCGGCAAATCGGCACCGGCGGCGCCTGACAGCCGCCGGTGCATGACGTTGGGGCATCGCCGTCAGATCGGCTTGTAGACGGGTTTGCCGGCGGGGGCGGGATCGGCGGCCATGGCCTCGGCCACGGCGGGATCGCGCTGGTTGCCATAGCGGGCCACGCGCAGATCGGCCTGCGCCTTGTGGCCGGCGAAGCCCTCCATGGCGCAGATCCGCGAGCAATACTCGCCCAGAATCGCGGTGGCTTGCGGCTTCACCCGTTGATGCGTGATCGTCTTGAGATACTTGCCGACCCAGAGCCCGCCCGTATAGCGCGCCGCGCGCTTCGTGGGCAGGGTGTGGTTGGTGCCGATCACCTTGTCGCCATAGGCGACATTGGTCTCGTGACCGATGAAGAGCGAGCCGTAATTGCGCATGTTTTCCAGGAACCAGTCATCGTGACGGGTCATCACCTGGACATGCTCATAGGCCAGTTCGTCGGCCACCTGGAGCATCTCCTCGCGGCTGTCGCAGACGATGATCTGACCGTAATCCGCCCAGGCCTGACGCGCGACTTCCGCCGTGGGCAGGGTTTCGAGCTGCTTTTCGATCTCGACCAGAGTGGCGCGGGCGAGCTCCTCACTGTCGGTGATCATCGCCGCCGGCGAGGTCGGGCCGTGTTCGGCCTGGCCGAGAAGATCGGTGGCGCAGGTCTGCGCATCACACGAATCATCGGCAATGACGAGGGTTTCCGTCGGGCCGGCCAGCAGGTCGATCCCCACCCGACCGAAGAGCTGGCGTTTCGCTTCGGCCACGAAGGCGTTGCCGGCGCCGACCAGCATGTCGACCGGGGCGATGTCCTGCGTGCCGATGGCGAGCGCCGCCATGGCCTGCACGCCGCCGAAAGCGTAGATCTCGTCGGCCCCGGCCATGGTCATTGCGGCGATCACGTAAGGGTTCGGCCTGCCCCCGTGCGGCGGGGCCGCCGCCGCGACGCGGCGCACGCCCGCGACCTTCGCCGTGACGATCGACATCAGCGCCGAGGCGATCAGCGGATACTTGCCGCCGGGCACGTAGCAGCCGACAGAATCCATCGGAACATGGCGATGACCGAGCACCACGCCGGGCAGCGTCTCGATCTCGAGATCCTGCATGCTTGCGCGCTGGGCTTCGGCGAAACGCTTCACCTGCTCGCGGGCCACGCGAATATCCTCGATGGCCTGGGCGGGCACCTCGGCAATGGCCGCGTCGATCTCGGCCTGGCCGAGGCGGAATTGCGGCGGGTCCCATTTGTCGAACTTGCGCGAATATTCGCGTACGGCTTCGTCGCCACGCGTTTCGATATCCTCCAGGATCGCCTCGACGGTCTGGCGGGTCTTCTTGTCGGCGGCGGCGAGCGCTTCAGCCGGGGCGCCTTCCTTGAGATAGCGGATCATGTGACCTCCCGTGATCATGCCGTTCATCGGCCTTTGCGTGATGCTAGCACCACCGCTCCGCCGCGTCGCCATGTCGGGCCGGTGCAGGTGACGGCACAAATGAAAAGCGGGATCGGGGCTTTGCCCGATCCCGCCTGCTGCAAGGAGGTGGTCACGATTTGCGCGGGAAATCAGCCGCCCTTCGTCCCACTGGCCTCACCCGGTGCGGTGCCACCGGATGCGGGTGCAGCCCGGGCCGGCTGGCCGGTCTGGTCGCCACCCGCGACAAAGGGCCCGGGTATGTTGGCATTCTCGCCGAAGATGCCCCTGAGCATGTCGATCGGAACGGGGAAGACGATGGTCGAGTTCTTGTCGCCGGCAATGTCGTAGAGCGTGTTGAGCAGGCGCAGCTGCATGGCTTCGGGAGCCGTGCCGAGCAGCTTGGCGGCGTCAACCAGCTTCTCGGCCGCCTGGGATTCACCCTCGGCGTTGATGATGCGGGCGCGGCGGTTGCGCTCGGCCTCGGCCTGGCGGGCGATGGCGCGCACCATGCTCTCGTCGATATCGACATGTTTGATCTCGACATTGGCGACCTTGATGCCCCAGGAATCGGTCTGCTTGTCGAGAATTTCCTGGATATCCTCGTTGAGCTTGTCGCGCTCGGAAAGCATCTCGTCGAGATCGTGCTTGCCGAGCACCGAGCGCAGCGTCGTCTGGGCCAGCTGGCTGGTCGCAACCATGAAATTCTCGACCTGGATGATGGCACGGTCCGGGTCGACGACGCGGAAATAGATCACCGCATTCACCTTCACCGAGACGTTGTCGCGCGAGATCACGTCCTGGCTCGGCACGTCGAGGGTCACGGTGCGCAGATCGACCCGCACGATCTGCTGGATGAAGGGAATGATGATGATCAGACCGGGGCCCTTCACGCCCGTGAAGCGACCGAGGGTGAAGACCACGGCGCGCTCGTATTCACGCATGATCTTGATCGCCGAGCCGATCACGACGATGATCAGGGCGGCGAGAAGGATATAGGCAGCGAAATCGATCGGCATCTGGGCCCTCCTCAGGACATTCGCGTTCAGGTCGTTCGAATTCTGGGCGCGCTTGCGTCGGATCCGGCTTGCGCCATGGGTGCGACACGCAGGTTCAGGCCCTCACGGGCGAGCACGCGCACGCTGTCACCGGGCGCGAGTGCTTCGTCGGCAACCGCATGCCAGCGCTCGCTGTGGATCATGATCTCGCCCGTCTTGCCCGACCAGTTCAGCACCGTTCCGGTCTCGTCCTGCAAGCCCTCGTCACCGCTGACGGTGCGCGCGCGAAACGAGCGCAAGGCCGTGGTCAGCGCAATGAAGATGATCAGCCCGGTTACGGCGGTTGCGGCGATCACGACACTGATATCGAGCTCGAAACCGGGCACGTCACCGTCGAAGATCATCATCGAACCGAGGGCGAAGGCGATGGCGCCGCCGATCCCCATGATCCCGAAGGATGGCGAGAACACCTCCGCGATCATCAGCGCCACTCCCAGACCCACCAGCGCGAAGGCGGCATAGTTGACCGGCAGGAGATTGAGGGCGAACAGGCCGAGAATGAGCGAGATCGCACCGATCACGCCGGAAAACACGATGCCGGGATTGGCGAATTCGAAGATCAGCCCGTAAATCCCGATCAGCATGAGGATATAGGCGACATTGGGATTGGTGATCACCCCGAGAAAGCGCGTCATGAAATTCGGCTCGAATTGCACCAGTTCCGCCCCGGCGCTCTCCAGCACGACGCTCCCGCGCGGCAGATTGACGACGCGTCCATCGGCCCCGTCGATCGCGGCGCGCAGATCATCGGCGATGTAATCGGCAACGTTCTGCTCGATCGCGACGCTGGAGGTGATGCTCGCACCCTCGCGCACGGCCTCCTCGGCCCAGTCGGCATTGCGCCCGCGCAATTCCGCGAGCCCCCGGATGAAGGCGACGGAATCGTTGACGACCTTGCGTGTCATCGGGTCTTCGGAGGCGTCCTCGTCTTCACCGCCACCACCCAGGCCGCCACCGCCCATCTGGACGGGTGTCGCCGCCCCGAGATTGGTCGAGGGCGCCATCACCGCCACATGGCTCGCATAGAGAATGTAGGTGCCCGCACTCGCGGCCCGCGCGCCGCTGGGCGCGACGTAAGTCATCACGGGCACGTCGCTGGCGAGGATCAGGCGGATGATGTCGCGGGTGGCGGAATCGAGCCCGCCCGGCGTGTTCATGCGGATGACGAGCATGGCATCGCCAAGATTGCGCGCCTCTTCCAGCCCCTCCTCGATCAGCATGGTGACGGCGGGGCCGATCCCGCCTTCGAGATCGGCGATGACGGCGCGGCTGATGTCGAGCGGGGTGGCGTCCTCGACCGCCGTTTCCTGTGCCCGCTCGGCCTCGCGCTCGACATCGCGCAGCAATTCGTCGGCAACCGCGATGCCCAGCCCGACCAGCAGGCAGATCACCGCAAAGACGATACGCGGCGCCCCGCGCAGCCGGGTGAGAATGCCACCGCGCGGGGCGGTGTCCTCCGCGATCATGTCGAACGGGTTTTCGTGCCGGTCATTCATGCCCATGAGCTTAACACGCAGTGTCTCTCCTCGATAGCGTAGCCCTGCAGAGCCACTGCCGATCAGCTAACGCGCAGATCACGCAAATCGTTGTCCGCGTGCGGGTTTGCCGCAGGCAGGGCCGTCAATAGCCCTTCCACAGCCCGGGCGTGGCCAGTTCGATCAGATGATCGTCCGGATCACGGAAATAGATGCTGATGCCGCCGCGCGGCCATTCCATCCGGCTCTCGACGGGAATGCCGCCCTTGTCGAGATGCTTCTCCCAGGCTCCGAGTTCGGTTTTCGTGATCGAGAAAGCGATATGCGCCGGTCCGTCCCCGTCATGCGGCGGGATCGTGCCCATCGGCGTCTCGACCGGGCGCAGGGACTGGCCGGTGATGAAGAGCAGAAGCGTGCCGTTGCCGCCGACATCGAAGGCGCGCATGCGCTGATCGGTGAACAGCACGGGCAATTCCATGAATTCCTCATAGAAGGCGGCGGCGCGCTCCAGATCCTTCACATAGAGGACGGTTTCGAGGATCCGTTCGAGCTTCGGCATGGTCGCACTCCCTTGATGAATCGCATCAACTCGGCGGGGGGCGCGCGTGTTCCGTTGCAGCGCAGGCGCGCGCCCGCTAGCCTCCCGGCATGGAGAACAGCCCGGACGCCGATTCGCAGGTCGCCCCTGCAAACGTCACCACACCCGCCCCAGCTCCCGCAACCGCCCCCGTCGTGATCGTGGCCGGGGCCTCGCGCGGGGTGGGACGCGGGATCGCGCTCGCCCTCGGCGAAGCGGGGATGCGTGTGGTGGTGACCGCGCGTTCCAGCGAGGGCGGGCGCATCACGGAAGCGCGGCGCGAGACCATCGAGGACACGGCCCGCACGATCATCGCGGCGGGCGGGGCCGCCTATCCCTACAGGTGCGACCATACCGATCCCCGTGACGTTGACGGGCTCACCGCCTGGTGCCTGCGCCGCTTCGGGCGCATCGATGTCGCAATCTGCGCCGTCTGGGGCGGCAATGAGGGGTTCGACGGCGAGCGTTACGATGACGGTACCCGCTGGGGCGATCCCTATTGGCGCCGCCCGCTGACGCGTTTCGCGCCCGCCATGGAGACCGGGCTCCATGCGGCCCTGGTGCTGGCCCATGCGGTGACACCGGCCATGGTGGCCGCCCGCGCCGGCCTGATCGGCTTCGTCACCTTCGATCCCGATTCCGGCTATCTCGGCGATCTCACCTACGACATCGCCAAGGCGAGTGTGGCGCGGCTCGCTTATGCCTGCGCGCAGGAGCTCACGGAAACGGGCGTCACCGCGCTGGCCCTCGCCCCGGGCCGGGTGCGCACGGAGCGGGCGCTGGAGGCGGGGATGCGCGACGATGAAGGCGAAAGCCCGCTCTATCTCGGACGGGGGGTCGCGGCCATGCTGGCGCAGGGCGACGCCGCTGCTCATGCCGGTCGGGTCGTGCATGCCGCCGATCTCGCGCAGCGTTACGCGATCCGCGATACAGACGGCAGACAGCCCGCGCGATTCGCGCCGTGACAGCGTCCGATCGCCGCAGCCGGGGGAATATCCGGGTATCGCCGCGTTGGTCGTCATAGGTATTCGATCGGTCATGCGCCGCGGCGCATGACCGGTTCACATCGACGCCGACCCATACAGGAATGCGCTGCGATGAGCACTTACCGTCTCGACAAGGTCTTCAACCCCGCCACGATCGCACTCGTTGGCGCGAGTGCCCGGGCGGGCGGGCTCGGGAGGGCCGCCCTCGACAACCTGCGTGGCGGCGGTTTTGCCGGGCGGATCGCCTGCATCAATCCGCGCTACGGCGAAATCGACGGCGAGCCCTGCCTGCCGGATCTCGCCTCCCTCGATGTCGTCCCCGATCTCGTCGTGATCACCGCCCCGGGGCGATACTGGCCGGAAACCCTCGAGGAAGCGGGCCGACGCGGCGTCGCTGCGGCGGTGATCATCGCCGCCGAGGATGATCGCGGGCCGGGCTCGAACGGTGCAAAAGCAGCCGCAATCGCGCGCCGCCACGGGTTGCGGCTGGTGGGACCCAATTCCTTCGGGGTGATCGTGCCGCGCATCGGCCTCGATATCGGCATCGCCCGGCGCAAGCCGGCAGCGGGCGATCTCGCGCTCGTCACCCAGTCGGGCGCCATCGCGGCGGGGATGCTGGAATGGGGGGCACGGCGCAATCTCGGCTTCTCGGCAATCGTCTCCGTCGGCGACAAGCGCGACGTCGATATCGGCGATCTGCTCGATCATTTCGCCACGGATCGCCACAGCCGGGCCATCCTCTTGCATGTCGAAAAAATCTCGGCGCCGCGCAAGTTCATGTCGGCCGCCCGTGCGGCGGCACGGGTCAAGCCGGTGGTGATCGTCAAGCCACGCCATGGCAGCGATGCGCTGGGAGCACCCGCGACCCATACCGCCGCCCTGGCGCGCCCGGATGCGGTGCTCGATGCCGCGTTCCGCCGCGCGGGGCTCCTGCGTGTCGGCAGCCTCGACGAACTCTTCGATGCCGCCGAAACGCTGGGGCGCGCGAAACCCTTCGACGGGCGCCGGCTGGCGATCCTCACCAACGGGCGCGGAATCGGGGCGCTGGCCATGGATGCGCTGATGGCCGAGGGCGGAGAAGCGGCGCGGCACGGCGAGAGCGGCGTTGCGGAACCCGTCGATCTCGGTGGCGGAGCCGATGCAAAAGCCTATGCGCAGGCAATGCAGGCGCTGCTGGCCGATCCCGGCGTCGATGCCGTGCTCGCGCTCAATCTGCCCAATGCGCTCGCCGATACCGATGCGGCGGCGCAGGCCCTGGCCGAGACGGTGCGCACGGATCGCCGCAAGGGATTTCGCCGCAAGCCCGTCTTCGCCGTCTGGCCCGGGGCGGAGAGATCGAGCATGCGCGCTCTCGAGGAGGCGGGTATCCCCTGTTTCGCCAGCGAATCGGAAGCGGTGCGCGGCTTCATGCATCTGGTGCGCTATCGCGAAGGCCTGCATCAGCTCATGCAGACGCCGCAGACGCTGGCGCAGGAACGTGCGCCCGATCGCGCCCGTGCCGAGGCGATCATCGCCGGCGCACTGACGCAGGAGCGCCGCTGGCTCGATCCGGTCGAGGCGATGGAGCTGCTCCAGACCTACGGCATCGCCACCACACCGACCCTGCGCGCGGCGGATCCGGATGAGGCGGCACGGATCGCGGCGCCGATTATCGCCGATGGCGGCACGGTGGCCGTGAAGATCCTGTCGCAGGACATCCCCCACAAATCCGATGTCGGCGGCGTCGCGCTCGATCTCACCAGCACCGATGCGGTGCGCAAGGCCGCCGCCGCGATCCTGGCCCGCGCCCGTGAGAAGCGCCCCGATGCGCAGATCGCCGGTCTCAGTGTGCAGCCGATGATGCGCCGCCCGCGCGCCCGTGAACTGATCTGCGGCATTGCCGATGATCCGACCTTCGGCCCCGTCATCGTCTTCGGGCGCGGCGGCACGGCGGTGGAGCAGATCGACGACAAGGCGCTCGCCCTGCCCCCGCTCGATGCCAATCTCGCCGCCGACATGATCGCCCGCACCCGTGTCTCGCGGATCCTCGCCGCCTATCGCGATGTGCCCGCAGCCGATATCGCGGCGGTGCAGAAGGTGCTGGTGGCGCTGTCGCAGATGGCGGCCGATCTGCCGGCCTTGCGCGAGCTCGACATCAACCCGCTGCTCGCCGATGCGGCCGGCGTGATCGCGGTGGATGCGCGGGTCGCCGTGGCGCCGGTGCCGGAAAACCTGCGGCGCGGCTCCGGTCATCTGCGCCTCGCCATACGCCCCTATCCCAAGGAATGGGAGACGCCATTCACCACCCGCGACGGGCGCGCGGTGCTGATCCGCCCGGTGCGGCCCGAGGACGAGGAATTGTTCAAGACCTTCTTCTCGCAGATCACGACGGAGGATCTGCGGCTGCGCTTCTTCGCGCCCGTGCGGGATTTCTCCCACGCCTTCATCGCCCGCCTGATCCAGATCGACTATGCCCGCGCCATCGCCTTCACCGCCGTCGACCGGGCCAGTGGCGAGATGCTGGGCGCCGTGCGCCTGCACGCGGATGCGAATATGGAGACCGGCGAATACGCCATCCTGCTGCGCTCCGATCTCAAGGGGATCGGGCTGGGCTGGCGGCTGATGCGCATGATCATCGCCTGGGCGGAAGCGGAGGGGCTCTCGGTCATCGAGGGCCAGGTCCTGCGCGAGAACACGACGATGCTGGAGATGTGCCGCAAACTCGGCTTCTCCATGCGCACCGATCCCGACGATGCCGATCTCAAGGTCGTCCGGCTCGCGGTGACGGAGGGCGCGGCGCGGACAAGGGAGTGACGGAGCCCGGATCCGCAGGCTCAGTCGCGCGCCTTCCAGAACGGCTTCGCCTTGATGAAGGCGGCGCAGGCGTCACGGGCGGCGGCGAGCGATTCGGCGGCGCGTCCGACGTGGTCCTCCTCGATCAGCTTCGCCGCGCGGCGCCCGGCCGCGTCGTTGCGGTCGAGCCGCCCGGTGAGCGAGAGGCTCGTCGCCGCATCGTTGAGCTCGCCCAGCCGCTCCTGCATCTGCGCCAGCGCCCTGACGAATTTCGCCGCGCGCCGCGCGCTCTTCTCGTCGCGGGCCGCAAAGACCGGCGCGAAGAATTCGGCGGCATAACGCAGCTTCTTCACATCGAGCCGCAGGGCATGACGCTCCTCGACCTGCAGCGAGGAGAGAATGCGCGCGCGCCGGCGCACATCCTTGCTGCGCCGGGCGAGATTGTCGCGCGCGAGCACCGCGACTGGCATGGCACGCGCCTTGCGCGCCGCCGCCTTGCCCTGCCAGGCGCCGGCCTCGATCCAGGCCAGCGTATCGAACAGCAGCGCGCGATAACGTGGCCCCGACAGGATCTCCAGAATGTGCGCATAGGCCTCCTCACGCGCACCCTCGAAATGGGCGGCGAGCGCGGCGGTATCCTTGCTTTTCGGGCGCTTGTGGCGCATGCGCGCGACATCGGTTCCCAGAAACACGTCGAGTTCGCGGGCATCGCCGAGGCTGCTTGCCAGCCAGCGCAGCTCCGCAGTGATCGCCTTGCGATAACGGTCGCGGATGGCAGGGCGAAACAGGGCCACGGCAGCGCGCAGGCGGCGCAACCCGACACGCATCTGGTGAACGGCTGCGGGATCGCGCATCTGCACCAGCGCCGGCTCGTTGGCGAGGACCTGCCGCAGGCTCGCCCGGGCGATGGCGCGAAACGCCTCGCCCACGCGGATGTCGGGGTGCAGGCCGGCATCAAAGGCCTTCACCGGTGCCGGGCGCGCCCCCGTCACCAGCGCATAGCCGGTCTCCGCCTTGCTCTGCAGAGCAGGCCGCAGATCCGCCTTGCGGGCCAGTTTGCGCGCGAGGGCGAACAGGTCGCGCGGCTTGCCGCTGACCAGTTCGAGCTCCAGCTCGCAAATGGCGGTGCGCGCGGAACCCGCAATGGCTGCACCTTCGTCGAGGGTCACTTCGATGACGGCGTCGCGGATGCGTATCGGCGCGCTCAGCCGCTCGACCTCGACGACGAAGACCGCCTGCAGCATGGCGGCGGGGTCGTCGGTTTGGAGGATGTCGGGAAGCGGTGTCGCGGCGAGCGCCGCGCGATCGAGATGCTCGCCCGCCACGGCGCTCTCCCATTCGTCGCGCTGGAAGAGCCCGGCCCCGGCAGCCTCTGCCTTGAGCGTCTGATGCACGGCGCCGGTCGCCGCGTCCCGGCGCAGGCGCAGGCCGAAACCCGCTGCGCGCAGGCGCAGATCAGGCGTATCGTAATAGGTGGCGCGCAAGTGCCGGGGGCGCAGCCCGGCGAAAGCATCGCGCAGGCGTTTATGCCGGCGCAGGACTGCGAGATCAGCGGGGCTGCAAAGCAGTTTCAGCTCCGTCTCGGTCACCGCCTGCACGATCGCGTCGCTCATCATCCCGGCCCTGTCGCCAATCTGTGCCCCGATGCCGCGTGACAATCCCGCCGCACCGGAACGCGGCATTGATCCCCCATCCCGGCGCGAAAGTCGACCGCCATCAGCGCTGCAACCGCATCTTTTGCCGAGCGCGCAGTGATGCGACAAGCGCTTACGATCCCGCCTCGTCCAGCGTGAACCGCGCCCCGGCCTTCCGGGCAATCGCCCGCACCTGGTCAATGAGCGTGTGCGGGATCGGAATCCCCTCACGTGAGCGGCGTGCAAAGACGGCGTGCTCGGGGTCACCGGGTGCCAGCACGGGCTGATCGGGATCGGCGGGGCGGGTGGCACGCAGGCAATCGAGGAAATCGTCGAGATCGGATTCGAAATCCCCCTTGTCGCGGAACGCTTCCGGGTGAATGGCGAGCTGGAAATGGCCGACATTATACGCCTTTGCGTCGGCGGGACGCAGAGGCGCATAGCTCGCGCCCGAGAGCATGGTACACAGAACCTCGACCATGGCGGCGAGCCCGTAACCCTTGTGGCCGCCCATTTCGCGCGACCCGCCAAGCGGCGTCATCAGCTTGTCGGAGAGCGCCTGTTCCGGATCATGCTGGGGACGCCCGTCACGATCCAGCGCCCAGCCCTCGGGCAGGCGCTTGCCGGTGCGCATGGCGAGTTTGAGCTTGCCGATGGCGATGGTGCTCGTCGCCATGTCGAGCAGGAAGGGCTGATTGCGCGCCGCCGGTGCCGCCAGCGCAATCGGATTGGTGCCCATGCGTGGTTCGCGCCCGAAGGTCGGGACGATCGAGGCGCCGTAGACCGCCGTCATCGACAAACCGATAAAGCCCCGGCTGGCCGCCTGCAGCGCGTAGACGCCCGCCGCACCGTAATGGTTGGAATTGCGCACGCCGACGGCACCGATGCCATGGGCCTCGGCCAGATCCACCGCCAGATCCATGGCGCGCACCGCAGGCGCCTCGCCGAAGCCGGCGCCGCCATCAATCACGGCGGTCGCGCCGAAGGCGCGCGCGACCGTGATCTCGGCGCCCGGCGTGACCTTGCCGGAGGCGAGCAGATCGGCATAGAGCGGGATGAGCGTGATGCCGTGGCTGTCGATCCCGAGCAGGTCTGCCCGGGTCAGGGTCTCGGCGGTGACGTCGGCCTGGTCGTCGGGGACGCCCCAGGCGCGCAGGACGGCGACGAGCTGCTGCTTCAGCAGGGAAGCGGGTACAATCAGCTCTGCGCTCATCGGCGCACCTGCGGCAGCCGCCGCCCGACTTGAAAAATGCCCTGCATCACCCACCCTCCCGATCATCATCACGCGGTGAAGACCGCTTGTCTTCGTTGCGCCGGAGGATCGGGTATTCGCAACTTGACCACAAGTGCGCAGCATCGCAGATGATCGGGTGCGATTTTGCACGTCATCAATACAGCTGGAAGAGGATGCCGCGTGCGCAATCCCCGTCTCATTGCAGCCGCCTTCGATGCAATCCTGTTCGACAAGGACGGCACCCTGATCGATTTCGACGCGACCTGGGGACCTGCGGCCTTCTCGGTGATGGAGACCCTCGCCGATGGCGACGGCGCGGCGCTGGATCGGCTGATGCGAGTCAGCGAATACGTGCTCACCGAGCGCAGATTCCTGCCGAGTTCGCCGCTGGTCGCGGGATCATCCGCGCATTACGGTCCGCTCTGGGCGCAGGCGCTGGGACGCGGCTGCGACGCGGATTTCCTCGCCCGGATGGACGATCTCTTTCTGAAGGCCGGACTCGCCCATCTCGCCCCGATCGGCGATCCGCAGGCCCTGTGTGCCGATCTCGCGGCGCGCGGTCATGTGCTGGGGATCGCGACCAATGATTCGCAAGCCTCGGCGGTGGCGCAGGCGAGGGCGCTGGGAATTGCCGAGGCGATGCACTTCATCGCCGGCTATGATTCGGGCCATGGCTCCAAGCCGGCGCCCGGCATGATCAGCGCCTTCGTCGCAGCGTATGCCTTCACCCCGGCGCGTGTGGCGCTGGTGGGCGATTCGCTGCACGATCTGCATGCGGCGCGCGCTGCGGGCGTCTGTGCGATCGCCGTGCTCTCGGGGCCGCGCGCGGAGGCGGCACGGGCGGAGGTGGCGCCGTTCGCCGATCACGTGATCCCGTCGATCACGGATCTGCCTTCCCTGCTCGACGATCTCGCCGGCGTGGAGGGCAATGCCCGCTCGAAACGCGTGCGCAGCCCTTCGTCGTGAACCGACACAAGAACGCGCCCGACGCCCGGGCTTTACGAAATCGTAAGGTTAATCGGGAAGATTGGATTCATCATGTTTCGTAACCACGCGGCGAATGGCGCCGCGATCATGCGTCCACGAGGAATCCCATGTCGGATATCACCCTTTCCGCCGGCGTCCGCTCCAATCTCCTCTCCCTGCAAGGAACGGCCTCACTGCTGGATCGCACGCAGGAGCGCCTCTCAACAGGCAAGAAGGTCAATGGTCCGCTCGATGATGCCGCTGCCTTCTTCACAGCGCGCGGGCTGAGCGGTCGCGCCAACGATCTCTCCTCGATCATGCAGGGCATGCAGAACGGGATGAAGACGATCGACGCCGCCTCCAAGGGCCTGTCGTCAATCACCACGACGATGGAGAACCTCGTCGGGACGGTGCGCCAGGCGCTCGGTGACCCGGGCGGGGTGAGCCGGGAAAGCACGGCGATCACGATCGCGGATGCGGATTTCGGCACCAACGAGATCACGATCAACGGTGAAACCTTTGATCTCGGCGCTCTGAACTATGATTCGGATACGGACATCAACACCGCTGCCGAACGTGCCAACGCCTTCGTCAACACCATCAACACCAATGCCGATGCCCGCGCCGCCGGGGTATCCGCGAAGATCAACCCGGATGATGCCGATCAGATCATCCTCGTCAACGAGTCGGGCCAGGATGTGAGCTTCGATGCGGGTGGCGCCTGGGGTGGGGCGACTCCGCTCACGGCCCCCGACACCGCTGAAATGAGCGATACCCGCCGCTCGCTGATGAACAATTTCAACGATCTGCGCAACGAGTTGAACCAGCTCTCGCAGGATTCGGGCTATAACGGCAACAATCTGCTGCAAAGCGATGTTCTGGAAGTCGTCTTCAACGAGCTCACCGGCGACCAGCGCACCAGCTTTACCGTGAATACCCGCCAGGCCGACGGCACCGCCTTCGGCGATGTCGAAGCCGATCGCCTCGGCGCCATCGAGGCGGATGCGGACATGTTTGGCTCTTCGGCGCGCCTCGAGGAGCGTCTTCAGGCGCTCCAGAACGGCATCGGCGAGTTGCGCAGCCTGTCAGCCCAGATGGGTACCGCCCAGACCATCATCGAGAACCGCGAGGGTTTCACCAAGGAAATGGTGAATACGCTCCAGGCCGGTTCGGACGGGCTCACCCTGGCCGATATGAACGAGGAAGCGGCCAACAATCTGGCGATGCAGACGCGCCAGCAGCTCGGCCAGTCCGCGCTCAGCCTCGCCATCCAGAACGACCAGTCGGTGCTCCAGCTCCTGCGCTGATCATCAGGCGCGGCTTGCCTCGAAGATCGCAATCCCCGGTGCCTTCGGCGCCGGGGATTTTTCATGAGCGCGACTGCATCTAGAACAGCAGCCAGACGAGGCCCAGTGTCAGCGGCGGCAGGGCGATGAGGATGCCGGTGCGGATGATGTCGGATGCGACAAAGGGTATGACGCCGCGATAAGTCTGCATCATGCTCACCCCCGGCGCCATGGAATTGATGATGAACAGATTCATCCCCACCGGGGGTGTGATCAGCCCCACCTCCACCACGATCAGCACGAGAATCCCGAACCACAACGCCGTCTCTTCCGGGGTGAGCCCGAAATCCAGCGTCATGATGATGGGGAAGAAGATTGGCACGGTGAGCAGGATCATCGACAGCGAATCCATCACGCAACCGAAGACCAGATAGATCAGCAGGATCACCACGAGCACCATCACCGGCGCCACGGCGAGGCCGCCCACCCAGTCTGCGGCGAAGACGGGCAGGCGCGTGATGGCGAGAAAGCTGTTGAAGGAGCCCGCCCCCAGAATGATGAAGAAGATCATTCCCGTCGACGCCGCCGTGGAACGAAAACAATCGATCAGCGCGGCAAATCCGAGTTTGCCGCGCAAGGCCGCGACCAGCCCCGTCCCCGCCGCGCCGAAAGCCGCGCCCTCGGTGGGGGTGAACACGCCCATGTTCATGCCGCCGATCATCACCACGAAAATCGCCACGACCGGCCAGATCTCGCCCAGGGCCTTGAGCCGGGCCATCAGCGGCAGGCGCGGCGTGCGCATTGCGTCATCCGGGTTGAGGCGCACCGTGATCGCCACGGTGATCATGTAGCCGAGCGCGGCGAGCAGGCCCGGGATCATGGCCGCGACGAAGAGCTTGGCGATGTTCTGTTCGGTGAGGATGGCGTAGATCACGAGGATGATCGAGGGCGGGATCAGGATGCCGAGCGTGCCGCCGGCAGCCAGCGATCCGGTGGCGAGCGCGCCGGAATAGCCGTGCTTGCGTAATTCGGGGAGCGCGACGCGGCCCATCGTGGCGGCGGTGGCGAGCGAGGAGCCGCAGATCGCACCGAAACCGGCCGAGGCTCCCACCCCCGCCATGGCGACGCCGCCGCGCCGGTGCCCGAGCCAGGCGGCGGCAGCGCGAAACAGGGCTTCCGAGAGGCCGCCCTTCATGGCGAAGGCCCCCATCAGCAGAAACAGCGGCACCACCGAGAGCGAATAACTCGAAAAGGTCTCGAAGGCATGATGCTTGAGCTGGGCGAAAACCGGCGCCCAGCGCCCGAAGATCGTGTAAGAGCCGAGCAATCCGCAGACCAGCATCGCCAGCCCGATCGGCATGCGCGCGAAAATGAGGAAGAGCAGCAACCCGAAAAAAAGCCCTGCAATGACCAGCCCGCTCATATGCCGTCCCCGTCGGGCTCACCGGCGCCCAGCGCCTCGTTCAGACTGCGCCAGACAGTATAGGCGCTCACCAGCGCGAAGCTCCATAGCCCGACGAGCCCCCCGGCATAGCCCCACCAGAGCGGGATCTGCAGGATCGTCGTGGTCTCGCGAAACCGCATCTTGTCATGCAGACCGAGCCCGTGCTGCCAGGCGATCAGCACCACGATTGCGGTCAGGACCAGATTGGTGAAGGTCGAGAGCGCGGCGCGCGCGCGGGGGCCCATCCAGGAGACGAAGATATCGACGGTGACATGGCCGCGATTGAACTGGCACCAGGCGAGGAAGCTGAACACCGCGAAGCCCGCCCCCATCGAGACCAGCTCGAAATCCCCCGGTATCGGGCCGAGCCCGTCGAAGACCGGCCAGCGCGTGCGCGAGGCATAACGCCCGATGATCGAGACCACCGCCAGGATCGTGACCAGCGTGAGCACGCTACCGCCGAGCACGGCGAGCGCGCCGGCGAAGCGCCCGATCCACAGGCCGACCATGGCCTCAGCCCGGGGAAACAGCCCCGCCGGCCCGGGCGCGCGGGACGCCCGCGCATTCATGAACCGGCTCCCGCAACCTGGACAATGGAGGGACGCGCATTGAGGGTCTCGACGTCGAAACCGGCGATGCGCTTGTAGCCGCGCGCGGTCTCCTCGCGCTCCTCGCGGCTGATGACGGCGTCGATATCGTCGAAACCGTCGGGCGCACGGCTCTCCACCGCCTGCATCACCTGCTCGGGGCCATTGGCGCGATTGGCCGCGACCACAGCCGCCGTGGCCGGACGCCGCTCGGCCTCGTAGGCTTTGAGTGCCGCTTCACCGATCCCCTCGCGCAGGAAGGCCTCGGAGAGCACGCGCGCGTCCAGGATAGCCTGGCTCGCGCCGTTGGAGCCGATCGGATACATCGGATGCGCGGCATCG
Organism: Saliniramus fredricksonii; assembly: GCF_900094735.1. Lineage (NCBI taxonomy): Bacteria > Pseudomonadati > Pseudomonadota > Alphaproteobacteria > Hyphomicrobiales > Salinarimonadaceae > Saliniramus > Saliniramus fredricksonii. The sequence goes on along the minus strand of NZ_FMBM01000001.1, from coordinate 1,100,614 downwards.
CCCGCAAGCGTGATGCGCCCGCGCGTCCAGTGCGGCAGCGGATCGCGATCGACCATGGGGAATTCGTAGATCGCGCTGGCGCGGCGGATCAGATCCGGCACATCGAGCCAGTCGAAGCGCCAGCTTTCGAAATCGGGCAGGAAATCCGCCGGATCGCCGGGGCGGTTCCAGTCCTCGCGGCGCCATTGATGGTCGGGGGCGAATTTCTTCTCCGCGATCCAGTTGATCACCGCCTTGCCCGCGCGCGCAGCCGCCAGCGAAATCGGATAGGCGACGAATTTCTGGAATTCGTGGCCCGCCATGATCATCGAGCGCCCCGTCAGGAACGGCTTCGCCTCGGTGACGCCGCGCCACAGGATCGCGCCGTTCCAGATCGGCGGGCCCTCATCCGGATAGAATTGCGCGCGGATGGTGGAATGAATGCCGTCGCAGGCGATCAGGACGTCGCCCTCAAGGCTGCCCTGCGGGTTGCCGTGGCGATCAGCGAGATCAATGCGCACACCTGCCGAATCCTGCTGCGCCGCGACGAGCCGGCGCCCGGTCATGATGCCACCATCCCCGAGCCGCGCGCGCACGGCTTCGAGCAGGATCATCTGCAGCGCGCCGCGATGGATCGAGAATTGCGGCCAGAGATAACCGGCCTCGCGCCCGCGCGGCTCCGACCAGATCAGCTGGCCGCGTTTAGAATAATAGGCGAGTTCGGCGGTGGGGATCGCAGTGGCGGCGAGATCTGCGAGCAGGCCGAGTTCATCGAGCTCGCGCACCGCATGCGGCAACACGTTGATGCCCACACCAAGCGGCCGGATTTCCTCGGCCTGCTCGACGATGCGCACGGGAATACCCGCCTGATGCAGGCTGAGTGCCAGGGTGAGCCCGCCGATACCCGCGCCGGCGATGATGACCGTCATGCAAAACGCTCCCTGCTCCAGGGCCTGCGGCGGCGCGTTCGCACGGAATGCGCCGCCGCCGATTCGATCAGGGCCTCAGCGGGCCTCTTCCTCGGCAAGGATGGTGGCCAGCGAATCGATCAGCGCCTGCGCATCGATGCCCTGGTCTTCCATATCCGCGATCCAGCTCGCGACCACCGGCTCGGCGGCTTCCTGCCAGCGTGTGAGTTCCTCGCCGTCGATGGTGGCGATGGTATTGCCGCGCTCCACCGCGATCGCGCGGGCCGGGGCATCGCCCTCATCCATCACGCGCCCGACCCAGGCCGAGGTCTCGATGCCGGAATTGGCGTCGATCACCGCCCTGAGATCATCGGGCAGGCCTTCATAGCTGTCCCGGTTCATCGCGAAGACGAAGAGGGTGGTGTAGAAGGAGCGATCACCGCCGAATTCGGTATGCGTGTCGACGAGCTCCGCCACGCGCAGGGCGCGCGTCACCTCCCAGGGAATCACCGTGCCGTCGATGACGTTGCGCGACAAGGATTCCGGCACCTGCGGCACGGGCATGCCGACCGGCGTTGCGCCGAGCGTCTCCAGCAGCCGGGTGATCATCCGGGTGGGTCCGCGCACGGCACGACCCTCCAGATCCTCGAGGCTCTCCACCGCCGGCGCCTTCATGTGGAAATTGCCGGGCCCGTGAACATGCACCGCGATCGGATGGATATCGGCGAAATCCTCCTGCATATGCTCTTCATAGAAACGCCAGGCCGCGCGCGAGGTGGTCTCGGCATCGGCGGCGACGAAGGGTAGGTCGAAGATTTCCGCACGCGGGAACCGCCCGGGCGTGTAGCCGGGCAGCGTCCAGACCACATCGACGATCCCGTCACGGACCTGGTCGATCAGATTGGGTGGCGCACCGCCGAGCTGCATGGCGGGATAGACTTCCACCGCGATGCGCCCATCCGATTCCGCCTCGACCTTCTCCGCCCAGGGCGTGATGAAATTGGCCGGGACCGGCGCCGGCGCCGGCAGGAAGTGATGCACGCGCAGGGTGACGTCCTGCGCCTGTGCCGGTGCCGCGGTGACGAGCGCACCCAGCGCGACGCCGCCCGCGAGTCCGGCGGCGAGTAACAGATTCCTGATCATGAATTTTCCCTCCCTGGTTGAATGTGGCCGTTCCCTCCCCGGGGACATGGCCCGGGCTGTTATTGGTTGCGCACGCAATCAATGCTATCCGGGTGCGACCACAAGTCAAGGAGTGCGGTGGCGGGCCGAGGCAGGCCCGCCGCCCAGGCGCGTTGAGCCCGCCGCCCAGGCGCGTTGAGCCCGCCGCCCAGGCGCGTTAGGCCCGCCGCTCAGGCGCGCTCCAGGCCGCACCATTGCGCCACGAACAGGGCCATCGCGGTGGTGATGCGTTGCACCGAGGCGAGGTCGACACATTCGTCGACGCCGTGGATGTTGCGACCGATCGGGCCGTAGCAGAGCGCGGGAATCGCGTCATAAAGCGCATGCACCCGCGCATCGAGGTAGCCGAGAGTAACGAAACTCTGCAGCGCCTTGCCGGTCGCGCCCCGATGCGCCTGCCCCAGCACCGCCTCCGCCGCCGAGCCTTCTTCCAGCACGAAACCCTGCGCTGTGAAACCGTTGAAGACGACGCGCGGCGGGTTGTTGGCGAGAAAGGCGTCTTCACGCGAGTATTTGAGAACGCATTCCTCGATGGCGCGCATCGCCATGTGCTTGTCCATGCCCGGATAGAGCGAGATCCGCCCGTGGACGCGGCACCAGGAGGGGACCGAGGAGGCCCAGTCGCCGCCCTCGATCTTGCCGATGTTGAAATTGATCGGATGGGCCTCATCGCACAGATGCGGGTGATCGGCCTTCTGCGCGTTCCAGTCCTGTTCCAGCCCGCGCAGGGCCCCGATCACGCGATAGGCGGCGTCAATGGCATTGGCGCCCGCTCCCATCTCGCGCACATGTACGGCCACGCCACGCACTTCCACGGTGAACCAGACGACGCCGACATTGGCGCGCACGAGCATCTCGTCTTCGGGCTCGGGGATCAGGGCCGCATCGGCGCGATAGCCGCGCAGATGCGTCATCAGCGCGCCGTTTCCGGTCGATTCTTCCTCGACTACCGATTCGACATGCAAAGTCGCGGCGGGCTGCATGCCGATCCGGCGCAGGGCATCGAGGCAGAACAGATTGGCCGCGACGCCCGCCTTCATGTCGGCGGCGCCGCGTCCGTACATCCAGCCATCGCGGATCTGAGGATCAAATGGCGACGATGCCCACATGTCGGCAGGACCCGGCGGCACCACATCGACATGGCCCTGCAGGATCAGCGAGTGCCCCCGCTCGTCGCGCGGGTGGTGCGTGCCCACCACGATGGGCGCGTCCGAATGCTCCGGCGCGATGGCCGAGCCGCCGGGATGGGCGGCAATGGCCTCGTGGTCCATGTGGAAACGGTCCATGACGAGCCCGCGCTCACGCATTGCGCGAAACATCAGATCCTGCGCCGTGTGCTCCTCGCCGCGCAGAGACGGCTTGCGCACGAGTTCCCGGGTGAAGGCGACCTGCTCGGCGAATCCGTCGGCGACGGCGCGCGCGATCTTCTCCTGAAGGTCGGGATCGACCGGTAAAGGGTTGGCTGACGGGGCATTCCGGCTCATGGGCGGCTTCCTTGATGATCGGCGCGCCTCGGGGGGGGCGCCGGGACAACGTGGCGTCATGATGCAAGCCGTCCGCCCGGCTGCCAATGCCGCAGCGGGTGCGGGCATGGCCAGAGCATGCGGGCGGTTTCGCATGCCACAATTCAAAGATGATTCACATCCTTGATGGCTTCTTTTGATTGCCCGCAAGGAGGGGACATGCTAGCCATTGCCCTGTTTTTGCCTCAATTGAGGCGGTTATGCGTAACCAGCGCGCAAGATTTTCGGCATGATCGCTTGAAGTCTTGCGCAGCGTGAGGGAGTGCCAGCACATATGCTGACCGGAATGGATTCCGACGACACCGGCAGAATGATCGGGCGCGGATTCAGCCCGGGCGGCATTGCCACGCATCGCGGGATCAGCAATGACTCCAGCTCGCGCTTCCCTTTGCTGGTGGCCGCGACCACCATCGCCGTTCACGTCGCAAGCGCAGCGGGCCTGCCCGCCATGGCGGCTGAGCACCGCGCCGATCCGGTTTCCCGACACGCGGGCGCTATGCCCGCGAGCATGGCGAAAGCGCCCGAGAAGCCTGTCGCGCTGCGCACCTCCTTCATCTCCGAAACCCGGCTCGGGCTGCTCGCGCAGGATCCGTGGAGCCCCGAGGCCCAGACCGGCGCATTGCATGGCGAGGTGCTGTTCGCCCGCCCCGTCCGACCGAGCGATCCGCTGATGCGCTATTTCACGCCGCAGCCACATATCGGCGCATCGTTCAATCTGGGTTCACGCACCAGTTTCGTCTTTGCCGGGTTGAGCTGGAACATCGATCTGTCGCCGCGCGTCTTCGTCGAGGCGAGCTTCGGCGGCGCCCTGCATGACGGTCATCGCGGCGGCGTCCTGCGTGACAACCAGGCCGCTCTGGGTTGCGCCCCGCTGTTTCGCGAAAGCGCCTCGCTCGGCTATCGCTTCAGCGAGCGGCTCTCCTTCATGGCCACGGTGGAGCATTACGGCAATGCCGGGCTCTGCTCGCAGAATCGCGGCCTGACCAATATCGGCGCGCGTTTCGGCTACAGCTTCTGACGCGGAGCAGCCCGCTCCGCCGCGCGTCTCGTCATGAGGGCCGCGCCGGCACTCCGTTTGCCCCGGTGGAGAGCGATGTGCCTTTACCGCTTGATCCTGCCCGGCCCGACCTTGCACACCTTGCCTTGATCGCGCAGTCTGCCTAACTGCCCCGTAACGCAAACGCGCATGCAGACAGGGAGACGGACGTGGTCGTTCTCAACAAGATCTATACCCGCACCGGAGATGGCGGAGATACCGCGCTGGCCACGGGGTCACGGCGCCCGAAATACGATCTGCGGGTCGAGGCCTATGGCACGGTGGACGAAACCAATGCCTGTATCGGCATGGCGCGCCTGCATACCGGTGAGAGCGACACTGATGTCGATGCGATGCTCGGCCGCATCCAGAACGACCTGTTCGATCTCGGCGCCGATCTCGCCACGCCGGAGACCGGCGAAAAGCTCGAATACGAACCGCTGCGGATCGTACCGGCGCAGGTCGAGCGCCTGGAAAAGGAGATCGATACGCTCAACGGCTCACTGCAGCCGCTGCGCTCCTTCGTGCTTCCCGGCGGGGCTCCCGCCGCTGCCGCCCTGCATCTCGCGCGTACCGTCTGCCGCCGCGCCGAGCGCTGCGTCGTCGAACTCGCCCATCGCCAGGACGAGACCGTCTCGGATGCGTCGATCCAGTATCTCAACCGGCTCTCGGATTTCCTCTTCGTTGCGTCGCGCTATGTCAATAATGGTGGCGCGGGTGACGTGCTGTGGGTGCCGGGCAAGAATCGTTGAATGATATCGTTGAATGATATCGTTGAATGATATCGGGGGGAGCATGGCACGGGCCGATGCTGCGGCGCGCGTGTTGCGGTGCCGAAATGCCTGATGCGAATCGGCATTGGGCCCGATCCGTTGTCGCGTTGACAAGCATTGATGCGCCTCGCTACGGTCCGCGCGCGCTCGAAGCCAGCGGTTTCCGGCGGAGAACGGACAGCATCATCCGGATCTGCGCCAGCGGGGCACCTCCGTCGCGATGACCGACGCGATGCCGGGTATCCGTCACGGGAACCGCCAACAGTCGAAGGGATGGAAACCGATGAAGATCCTCGTACCTGTCAAACGGGTCGTCGATTACAACGTCAAGATCCGCGTCAAGCCTGACGGATCGGGCGTGGAGCTTGCCAATGTGAAGATGTCGATGAACCCCTTCGACGAAATTGCCGTCGAGGAGGCCATTCGCCTCAAGGAAAAGGGCGTCGCCGAGGAGATCGTCGTGGTCTCGATCGGGCCGCAGCAGGCCCAGGAGACGATCCGCACCGGGCTCGCCATGGGCGCCGATCGCGGCATCCTGGTGAAGACCGATGCGACCGTCGAGCCGCTCGCCGTCGCCAAGATCCTGAAGGAATTGATCGGCAGGGAAGAGCCGGGCCTCGTGATCATGGGCAAGCAGGCGATCGACGACGATTCGAACCAGACCGGCCAGATGCTCGCCGCCCTGCTCGGCTGGGCCCAGGGCACCTTTGCCTCGAAGATCGAGATCGCCGACGGCAAGGTCGATGTGACGCGCGAAATCGATGGCGGCCTCCAGACCGTGACGCTCGACATGCCGGCCATCATCACCACGGATCTGCGCCTCAACGAGCCGCGCTATGCCTCGCTGCCCAATATCATGAAGGCCAAGAAGAAGCCCCTCGACGAGACCGCGCCGGAGGATCTCGGCGTCGATGTGGCCCAGCGCCTCAAGGTGCTCTCGACCGCCGAGCCGCCCAAGCGCGAAGCCGGTGTGAAGGTCGGCTCCACCGCCGAACTCGTCGAGAAGCTGAAGAACGAAGCGGGAGTGATCTGACCATGGCCATCCTTCTCCTCGCGGAACACGACAATTCCGCCCTCAAGGACGCGACCCACAAATCCGTCACCGCAGCCACCCAGATCGGCGGCCCGGTTCATATTCTCGTCGCCGGCGCCGGATGCAAGGCCGCTGCCGAGGAAGCCGCGAAGATCGAAGGCGTCGAGAAGGTGCTCGTCGCCGATGCGCCGGCCTATGAGCACAGTCTGGCCGAGCCGCTCGCGGCCCTGATCACGGGTCTCGCCGAGGGCTATGACGTGCTGATGGCCCCGGCCACCACGACGGGCAAGAACGTGATGCCGCGCGTTGCGGCGCTGCTCGACGTGATGCAGGTCTCCGACATCTCCAAGGTGATCTCGGCCGATACGTTCGAGCGTCCGATCTATGCCGGCAACGCCATCCAGACCGTGCAATCGACCGACACCAAGAAGGTGATCACGGTGCGCACCTCCTCCTTCCAGGCGACCGGCGAGGGCGGCTCCGCCACCGTCGAGGATGCGACACCCTCGGATGATCCCGGCCTCTCGCAGTTCAAGAGCCAGGAAATCGCTCAGTCCGATCGTCCCGAACTCGCCTCGGCCAAGATCATCATCTCCGGCGGTCGCTCGCTCGCCTCTGCCGAAAATTTCGAGAAGTACATCGAACCGATCGCAGACAAGCTTGGTGCCGCCATGGGCGCCTCGCGCGCCGCCGTCGATGCGGGCTTTGCACCCAATGACTGGCAGGTCGGCCAGACCGGCAAGGTCGTGGCGCCGGATCTGTACATCGCTGTCGGCATTTCAGGCGCCATTCAGCATCTGGCCGGCATGAAGGATTCGCGCGTCATCGTCGCCATCAACAAGGACGAGGAAGCGCCGATCTTCCAGGTTGCCGATTACGGCCTGGTGGGCGATCTGTTCCAACTGCTGCCGGAATTGCAGGACGAACTCGGCAAGGCCGGGCGCTGAAGGCGAGCGTTCATTCCTGAAACCCGCGAAGCCGGTGCCATGCGGCCCGGCTTCGCCACAGACGACAAACGGGGCGCGCAACCATGGAGATCAAGACTGTCGGCATTATCGGCGCGGGTCAGATGGGCAGCGGCATCGCCCATGTCTGCGCGCTCGCAGGCATGAATGTGATGCTCAACGATCTGGACGAGGAGCGCATTTCTGCGGGCCTCGCCACGATCAACGGCAACATGCAGCGCCAGGTCTCCAAGAGGATCATCGAGGAGGGCGAGCGTCAGGCCGGACTGGAGCGGGTCAAGCCTGCGCCGTCCTATGAGGATCTGGCGTCCTGCGATCTGATCATCGAAGCCGCCACCGAAAACGAGGAAATCAAGCGCAGGATCTTCCAGTCGCTGTGCCCAGCGCTGGGGCCCGACACGATTCTGGCGAGCAACACTTCCTCGATCTCGATCACCCGCCTCGCCGCGGCCACGGATCGGCCCGAGCGCTTCATCGGCATCCATTTCATGAATCCGGTGCCCTTGATGCAGCTCGTCGAGCTGATCCGCGGCATCGCCACGGAGGATCCGACCTTCGAGGCCGCCAAGGGCTTCATCGCGCGACTGGGCAAGACGGCGACGGTGGCGGAGGATTTTCCCGCCTTCATCGTCAACCGCATCCTGTTGCCGATGATCAACGAGGCAATCTATACGCTCTACGAGGGTGTCGGTTCGGTCGAATCGATCGACACCGCCATGCGGCTCGGTGCCAACCATCCGATGGGGCCCTTGCAGCTCGCCGATTTCATCGGACTCGATACCTGCCTTTCGGTGATGCAGGTGCTGCATGACGGGCTGGCCGATACGAAGTACCGCCCCTGCCCGCTGCTGGTGAAATATGTCGAGGCTGGCTGGCTCGGGCGCAAGGCCAAGCGCGGTTTCTACGATTATCGCGGCGAAACACCGGTTCCCACGCGCTGAAATGCGGCGCGCACGACGCAAAACTGGCGCGCATTTGAATCAAATCCGAATGCGCGCGCAAACCTCGTCGTAAAGCGAAGCTGGCATGGTGGCATTGTCACGGAGCCAGTTGTCATGTCGATCGACGCCACCGCCGGAATGAGTGCCAGTTGGGCAACGCAGCCGCGAGATTCCGCATCTGCGGCTGCGCAACAAGTCTCCAGCGCCCAGGAGGCTCGTTCCGAGCGGGGCGGGGTTGAAACGGGGCCGACCGAGATCACGCCGTCCCGCGAGCCCGCCCCCTCCCGAATCAGCGATGAGCCTGCCCGTCCGGCACCGCCGCCTGGCCAGGGCCGCAATCTCGATATCTCGGTCTGACGCGGGCCCGGGCCGGCTCCGCGGCATCTGCCATCAGGATCACCTACTGCCTTGTCCCTGTGCATGATTTCGCCTGCGACCATCGGGAGGCTTCACATTCCTGTCGTACTGGGGCTTAATACTCTCACGCAGATGCACTTCGCCATCTGTCGGAGGAGGTGGTGTGAACGTTCATGTTCAGCGGACCGTCTCGCCGGAAGCCTGTCCGGCACTCGTGCTCAACGCGGATTTCAGACCGTTGAGCTATTACCCTCTTTCGGTCTGGTGCTGGCAGGATACGATCAAGGCGGTGTTTCTCGAGCGGGTCAACATCGTCTCGCATTATGATCGCAGCGTGCGAAGTCCGGGCTTCGAAATGCGCCTGCCATCCGTCGTTTCACTCAAGACCTACATCCAGCCCTCCCGCAATCCCGCCTTCACCCGCTTCAACGTCTTCCTGCGCGATCGCTTCACCTGCCAGTATTGCGGCGCCCGCGACGATCTCACCTTCGACCACGTGATTCCCCGATCCCGGGGTGGCCAGACCACCTGGGAAAACGTCGTTACCGCCTGCGCACCCTGCAATCTCAGGAAGGCGGACCGGATGCCCCGGCAGGCGGACATGCTGCCCCGTCAGGCCCCTTTCGCGCCCAGCGTCTTCCAGCTGCACCAGAACGGTCGCCATTTCCCGCCGAACTATCTGCACGAGAGCTGGCTCGATTATCTCTACTGGGATACCGAGCTCGAACCGTAAGGCAGGCGCAGGCGCGCCCCTCCCCGGTGGAGAAGCGTTGGGGGTGAGGCGATATTGCCAACGCAGCGCCGGCGCGATGAACGCTGCGCCCTTCCCTTCCGTCGCCGCCTCGCCTAACCTGTCGGCGCCATGTCATGAAAAGCCGCAACGAGGTCCCGATGCTGCGTGCCACCGCCGTTATCCGCAAGCCCGCCGTGAAGGCCGAGAAGGTCGTCGACAGCGTCACCCTCGATCACGAGGGCCGCCACCGTCGGCGTGTGACGCTTACGGGCGATGGCGGGCTCGCCTTCCTGCTCGATCTCGACAAGGCCGTGATCCTCAATGACGGCGATGCGCTCAGGCTTGAGGACGGGCAGCTGGTGCGCATCATCGCCGCGCCGCAGCCGCTTCTGGCAATCCGCGCCGAGAACCCGCTGCGGCTGCTGCGCCTCGCCTGGCATATCGGCAACCGGCACACGCCCGCCGAGATCACGGCGGATGCGATCTATATCGAGGAGGATCACGTCCTGGCCGAGATGGTGCGCGGGCAGGGCGGCACGGCGACCCGCGTCGAACGGCCGTTTCAGCCGGAACGCGGGGCCTATGATCACGATTGCGGGCATGATCACGGACATGGTCACGGGCACGCACACCACCATCACGGACATGACCATACGCATGACCATGCCCATACGCATGATCATGACCACGACCGGCACGGCTGATGAGCGCGCATCTGCCCCTGATGATCTGGTTCTCGCCGGGCTTTCCCGTCGGCGCCTTCGCCTATTCGCATGCGCTCGAATGGGCCTGCGAGAGCGGCGAGATTTTGCAGGCGCAGGATCTGGCCGCGTGGCTGAACGCTCTTCTCGATCATGGATCGGGGCGCAACGACGCGCTGTTCCTGATCGCCGCCCATCGGGCCAGCGATGAACCGGTGCGGCTTGCAGAACTCGCGGCGCTGGCGCGTTCGCTCGCCGGTTCGCGCGAGCGCCGGCTCGAGACCTGCATGCAGGGCGATGCCTTCCTCACCGCGATCGCGAGCGCCTGGCCCTGCGCAACGGTGGAGACGTGGCAGACGAAGCGTCCGGTGCTGGACGGCGCGGAAGCAACGCCCTATCCGGTCGCCGTCGGCATGGCAGGGCAAGGCCATGGGCTGCCGCTGCAGGCCTTGCTCGAAGCCTATCTCGCGGGCTTCATCGGCAATCTCGTCTCCGCCGCGATCCGCCTCGGCGCCATCGGCCAGACGGACGGGCAGCGTATCATCGCGGGCCTGCTTCCCGGCCTGCCGGCGCGCGCCGCCGCGCTGATCAGCGCCCATGACGGTGAGGGCCTCGATGAAAGCCTCGGCGGCTGCGTCTTCGCCTCGGATCTCGGAGCGATTCTCCACGAAACCCAGTATACGCGGCTGTTTCGCTCCTGATCAGCCGGCGGTTTCAGCTGACGGGAACGGCGAAGACGGCGATGCAATCCCCCGGCTTGACGAGCCCCGGCACATGGCGGGCCATCACGATCCCGTCGCGGCGCGCATGGCAGGACAAGGGCATGCGCCCGGAGCGCCCGAACGGATAGATCCGCGCGACGACATCGCCGCGCATGACCGGGTCGCCGAGGGTCACCAGCGGCTCGATCAGCCCTTCCTCCTCGCTGACCAGAAAGCAGTCGCCATCAGGCATGTCGAGCCAGATGGTTTCCGGCCAGGCCGCCTGTGTGGTTGCGCCTTCATCCCCGGCGAGAATTCCCGCCTGGGCGAGAAAGCCGCGCAGGCCGCGTTTGGCGATCGCGATGCTGCGCGGTGTCGCCGTGCCGGCGCCGCCGAGTTCGGTTGTGACGAAAGTCTTGCCCATCGCCTCGGCGGTCGTGTCGAACATGCCCACCGCATCCATCTCGATCATCTGCAGCGCATAGGGCGCGCCGAAAGCCGCCACAGCTTCCCGGCAGCGCGCTTCGAGCGCCTTGTCGGGGAGGATGTGGCAGGCGGCCAGCGGCAGGAAATCCAGCGTCCTGCCGCCGGAATGAAAGTCGAGCACGCAATCGGCCAGCGGCAGCAGATGGCGGGTGACGTAATCGGCGATCTTCTGCGTCGGCGTGCCATCAGGGCGACCGGGAAAGAGCCGGTTGAGATTGCCCCCGTCGATCGGCGAGGTGCGCGTGCCGGCGCGGAAGGCGGGGGCATTCATGGCCGGGAGAATGATGATCCGCCCGGTGATCTGCGCGGGGTCGAGCGTCGCGGCGAGATCATGCAGGGCGATCAGCCCTTCATACTCGTCCCCGTGATTGCCGGCGGTGAGGAGCGCGGTGGGACCGGCGCCGTTGCGGATCACGCTGATCGGGATCATTACCGCGCCCCAGGCAGAATCGTCACGGCTCCAGGGCAGGCGCAGGAACCCGTGTTGCGCGCCGTCACGCGCAAGATCGAGGTCACAGCTGATCGGGGAAGGGGGCAGGCTGTCGGTCATCGCTGCGAGGTCATTCCTTGATGAAGAGTTCGCGCGGCACGTTCGCAAGGCATTCCACCCCGGTTTCGGTGATCAGGATGCTCTCGGTGATCTCGAGCCCCATATCGGCCAGCCAGAGCCCGCTCATGAAATGGAAGGTCATGCCGGGTTCGAGCACGGTGCGGTCGCCCGAGCGCAGGCTCATGGTGCGCTCGCCCCAGTCGGGCGGATAGCTCAGCCCGATGGAATAGCCGGTGCGGTTGTCCTTGATGATGCCGTAGCGCTCCAGCACGCTGAAGAAACCGAAGGCGATATCCTCGCAGGTCATGCCCGGACGCGCATTCTCGAGCCCCGCCTCCATGCCTTCGAGCACGGCCTTCTCCGCATCCCGGAAGGCCGGGGGCGGCTTGCCGAGGAAGACCGTTCGCGAAAGCGGGCAATGATAACGGTTCACGCAGCCGGCGATCTCGAAGAAGGTCCCCTCCCCGGCCCGCAGGGGCTGGTCATTCCAGGTAAGATGCGGCGCGGCGGCGTCGGGGCCCGAGGGCAGCAGTGGCACGATGGCGGGATAATCGCCGCCGGTCTCCGAAACCCCGCGTATCCCGACATCGTAGATCTCGGCCACGAGGTCGCATTTGCGGATGCCCGGCTCGGCCTTTTCCAGGATGCGCTGGTGCATCGCCTCGACGATCCGCGCGGCCTTGCGCATGAAGCCGATCTCGGCCTCGCTCTTGATGGCGCGGTTCCAGTTCACCAGCGCGGTGGCATCGAGGAAGAGCGCATTGGGCAGATGCGTGGTCAATGCGGCATAGGCGGCGGCGGTGAAATAGTAATTGTCGAGCTCGACCCCGATCCGCGCCTTGTCGAAGCCGCGCGATTCGATGATCGCGGCCAGAAGGTCCATCGGATGATGGTCGGTGGATTGCACATAATGGTCGGGATAGGAGAGTATGTTGTCATCCTGCAGATAGGCCGTACGGCGTGCACCGGCGGCATCCTGCAGGCGACCGTACCAGACCGGCTCCCCCTCATGCGAAACGAGGACACATTGGTGAACGTAGAAGGACCAGCCGTCGTAACCGGTGAGCCAGGCCATGTTGGAGGGATCGCTGACGATCAGCAGATCCAGTTCCTTCTCGGCCATGGACGCACGGGTCCGGGCCAGCCGCCCGGCATATTCCGCGCGGCTGAATTTCAGATGCGCATCGCTCATGCTCGCTCCGATACGCTTCACGCCCGGTCCGCCCGGACGGATGCTGTGATTCCTGAATGGGGCCAGTGTGGCTATGAGATGCAGCGATGACAAGCATCAAGCTCGACACCTACGATCTGCGCATTCTCGCCACCGTGGCACGCCGGGGCCGGATCACCAAACGGGCGCTCGCCGAAGCCGTGGGATTGTCACCGACACCCTGCTGGACACGGCTTGCGCGGCTGGAGAAGGCCGGGCTGATCACCGGCTATCATGCACGCATCGCCCCCGATGCTTTCGGCCCGCTCACCACGGTGATGCTGGAAGTCACCCTGCGCAGCCATACGCGCGCGGATTTCGAGCGATTCGAGTCCGTCATCTGTGCCGATCCACGGGTCACGGCCTGCTGGTCGCTGGGCGGCGGAATCGATTATCTCCTGCGTATCGTCGTGCGCGATATCGGCGAATACCAGGATATCATCGACGGCTGGCTTGCCCGGGATCTCGGGATCGACCGCTATTTCACCTATGTCGTCACCAAGGTGGTCAAGCAGGACGAAGCCTTCGTGCCGTCACCGGGCATGCTTTCATGATTGCGGCACCAGGAAAACCGACCGCATTCCCCCATGCACCCATGGATCAACATGCGTCTCCTCGCCATCAGTGACCTGCATCTCGCGCATGCGACCAACCGCGAAGCGCTGGACGCGCTGCCGGCGTATCCGCAGGACTGGCTGATCATCGCCGGAGACGTTGCCGAAAAGCCGGAAACCGTGGCCGACGCCTTCGCGGCACTGGCTGCACGGTTTGCCCGCGTGATCTGGGTGCCCGGCAATCACGAACTCTGGACGAGCGCGCCGGAAAGCGGTCGCCCGGCGCTTGCAGGTGACGCGAAATATCGTGCGCTGGTTGAAATCGCCCGCAGCGCCGGGATCGTCACGCCGGAAGACCCCTGGCCGGTCTGGGAGGGGGCGGGCGGCCCGTGCCTGATCGCGCCCTTGTTTCTGCTCTATGATTACAGCTTCCGTCCGCCCGGTCTCGCGAGAGAGGATGTCGTTGCCTGGGCGCGCGAGGGCCGCGCCGTCTGCGCCGACGAGATCCGGCTCGATCCTGCCCCTTACGCGTCGCGCGAGGACTGGTGCGCCGCGCGTGTCGCCATCAGTGCCGGGCGCCTTGAAGCGCGCCCGCACGGGCTGCCGACGATCCTCGTCAATCACTATCCGCTTCGCGCCGATCTCATCCACATTCCCCGGATCCCGCGCTTCACACCGTGGTGCGGCACGCGCGCGACGCATGACTGGCACCGCCGCTTCGATGCCCGCGTCGCGATCAGCGGCCATCTTCATGTGCGCCGCAGCGATATCCGCGACGGCACGCGTTTCGAGGAAGTCTCGCTGGGCTATCCGAAACAATGGCAGCCGCGACGCGGCATCGCGCCGTATCTGCGGCAGGTCCTGCCGTGACTTAGCCTGTCGGCAGCTTTTGCGCGGTTCAGCGCGGCTCCAGGCAGGCGCGGGCCAGCGCGACGAAGGCGCGGGCGCGGTGCGAGAGCGCGTTGTCGGGCGCGGCCAGCCAGTCGATTCCGTGCTTTTCCTGCGCGCTCATCTCGCCGAACGAGCGCGCGGACCCGTCCGGCACGAACATGGGATCATAGCCGAAACCTTTCTCGCCGCGCGGCGGCCAGATGACTGCGCCATGCACCCGCCCCTCGAAGATCTCCTCGTGCCCGTCGGGCCAGGCGACGACGAGGGCGGAGACGAAGTACGCGCGCCGCTGTTCGGGCGCCGTCGCGCCGCGCTTTTGCAATTCGCGCTCGACCTTCTCCATGGCCGGGGCGAAATCCTTGTTGACCGCCCAATCGGCAGAGAAAAGGCCCGGCGCGCAATCGAGCGCGGCGACGCACAGGCCGGAATCGTCGGACAGCGCCGGCAGCCCCGTCGCCTGGGCTGCGGCATGCGCCTTGATGGCGGCATTTTCGGAAAACATGTGCCCGGTCTCATCCGGTACCGGCAGTCCGCGCTCCCCCGCCGATGTCGCCTCGATCCCGAAAGGCGCAAGCAATTCGCGCATCTCGCGCAGCTTGCCGGCATTGTGGGTGGCGATGATGATGGTTCCAGAGAGCTTGCGGGCCATGAAATTTCCCTCAGGATGTCTGCGTGATGGAGATGCGGGCGGTGCTCTCAGACCGGCGACCAGGTCGCCTCCTTTTCCGAGCGGATCGCGTCGCCACGGGTTTCCTCGATGGTGCCGGACAAGGCCCGCAAGGCCTCCGTGACACCGGTCCCGGTCGCCGAGGAGAGCAGCAACGGGGTCTTGCCGCAGGCGCGGCGCAGGCGGTCGCGCTGCTTCTTCAAGGTATCCGGGTCGAGCGCATCGGTCTTCGACAGAGCCACGATCTCGGGCTTGTCGGCGAGCCCGTGCTCATAGGCCTCGATCTCTTCGCGCACGGTCTTATACGCCTTGCCGGCATGCTCGCTGGTGCCCTCAACGAGATGCAGGATCACCCGGCAGCGCTCGACATGGGCGAGGAAGCGGTCGCCCAGCCCCACGCCCTCATGCGCGCCCTCGATCAGACCGGGAATATCGGCGAGCACGAATTCACGCCCGTCGATCCGCACCACGCCGAGCCCGGGATGCAGGGTGGTGAAGGGGTAATCCGCGATCTTCGGCTTCGCCGCCGTGACGGTGGCGAGGAAAGTCGATTTGCCGGCATTGGGCAGGCCCACCAGCCCCGCATCGGCGATCAGCTTGAGCCGCAGCCAGATCCAGCGCTCCTCGCCATCCTGACCGGAATTGGCCCGGCGCGGGGCGCGGTTGGTCGAGGAGACGAAATGCGCGTTGCCGAAACCGCCATTGCCGCCACGTGCGAGCCGGATGCGCTGGCCGATCTCCGTGAGATCGGCGATCACCGTCTCACCGTCCTCGTCGAGGATCTGCGTGCCGGCCGGCAGCTTGAGCACCACATCCTCACCCGAGGCGCCGGTGCGGTTGCGGCCCATGCCGTGCACGCCCTTCTGCGCCTTGAAATGCTGCTGGTAGCGATAGTCGATCAGGGTGTTGAGCCCCTCGACGCATTCGGCCCAGACATCGCCGCCGCGCCCGCCATCGCCGCCGTCAGGACCGCCGAACTCGATGTATTTCTCGCGGCGGAACGAGACACAGCCCGCCCCGCCATCGCCGGAACGGATGAATATCTTGGCCTGGTCGAGAAATTTCATCGTCTTCGTCTTCACTATGCAAACCGCCCCGGACGAGCCGGGGCGGTGGAGGGTGGCTTGCGCCGTTGTGCTTATTCCGCCGCTTGCGGCAGATCGTTTTCAGTGCCCGCGCGCGCCGTCAAGCCCCGAAGGAGCGATTGCGACGCGCGCAGCGGCTTTTCCTGCTGCGCCTGCGCCTCCTGCCGCCATTGCGCCCGCGTCATCCGGAAAGTGTCGGCGCCGTCGCCGGGAGCCTGCTCGAAGCCGGACTTGGCCAGAACCCGCCGGGAGGCGGGGTTGTCGAGGGCGGCGCGCGCCTTCAGCACCCGCGTATCCGCGAAACGGAAGGCGGCATCGCGCATCGCTTCGACGGCTTCGGTCATGAAGCCCTCACCCCAATAGGGACGACCGATCCAGAAGGCGAGCTCCGGTTCGTCCGGATCCCGGTCGGGAAACACCCCGATCACCCCGATCGGCATGGTCTGGCGCGCCTTCGGTGCGATGGCGAGCATCAACCCCGCGCCTTCCATGTTGGCATGGCGCGCGGAAAGGATGAAACCGTCGGCGCCGCCATGCGGATAGGCACGCGGCAGCTTGGTCATCATGTCCGCGACCTCTTTGGCCGCGGCGAGATCCTCTACGGCTCGGGCGTCACCATGGCGCGGCCAGCGCAGCCAGAGGCGGGCGGTCTCGAGACGAAAGACGTCATCACGGGTCAGGTCGGGGAACATGCATTCAGCTCCGATCTCGCGGATTCCGGATTGGCCGGGGAAGCCGCTTGAAAACGACGAAAGGGAGGTGGCGTTCCACCTCCCCCGGGGTCTGTCGGAGCTCTCTGGCGAGGCATTGTGCCGCATCTGGAGCTTCTCGACCGCCGGGGGGTGTGGGACCCGGCGGGAGCTCCTTCGTCGGACTTCGCTCTCGCCGGTTTACTCTGCGGCCTCCTGGGCCGGTACTACGGATACGATCGATCGGCCGAGTTTCTTGCCGAACTGCACGCGCCCTTCACAAAGCGCGAAGATCGTATGATCCTTGCCGAGGCCGACATTCACCCCCGGATGCACCTTCGTGCCCCGCTGGCGAATGATGATATTGCCGGCCGCGACGCGCTCGTTGCCGAATTTCTTCACGCCGAGACGGCGGCCTTCGGAATCGCGACCGTTACGGGACGAGCCGCCTGCCTTTTTGTGTGCCATGGGTCTACTCCCCTCAATGCTACTTGCGTGTGACGCCCGGTGACGGTCGCGTCTTACGCGGATTTCTCTTCAGCGGCGGCATCCCCGGAAACCTCGGCCTCGGCGGGGGCTTTCTTCGCGGCAGTCTTCTTCGCCGTCGCCTTCTTGCCCGAGGGCTTGGCCCCGTCGGCGAGGATCTCGGTGATGCGCAGGGTGATCAGGTCCTGGCGGTGACCGCGCTTGCGCTTCGAATTCTGGCGGCGACGCTTCTTGAAGGCAATGACCTTCGGGCCGCGGGTCAGCTCGACCACCTCGGCCACGACGGAAGCACCTTCGACCGTGGGCGCACCGACCTTCACGTCGTCGCCATTGGCCAGCATCAGCACATCGGTGATCGTGACGCTCTCGCCCGCAGCGGCGGGAAGGCGCTCGACCGTAATCACATCATCGGCGGCGACGCGGTACTGCTTGCCGCCGGTCTTGATCACTGCGAACATCGTTTTTTTCCTCGTGTTCGATCCGGCTCTCCGGCGGCTTGCGACCGTCGGGACCGGCTTCTTTGCAGTTTCCGGCTATCATGAATGCGCACCACCGAAGCGGCGCACGGCGCATGCAAAACGTGCAAGTCTTGCTGAAGCGCCGTGGCTACGACAAGTGGCTCGCGTTGTCAAGATCCGCGCCGGCCCTGCCCGCAGGCTCGGCACGCCGCGTGATCAGGCGCTCTCGAGATCCTTGCTCCATTCGCCGAGCGAGGCCAGCCCGTTCATCCTGGCGCGATGCGCAAAGGCCTTCTGTGCGGCGGGGATATTCTCCTTCTTGCCGGACCAGGCCTTCTGCGGCGCGGCCTGGAGGGCGCGGCCATAGGAGAAGGTCATGTTCCAGGGGAAGCCGCCGATCCTGTTCATGGCATCGAGATGCGCCGTGGCCTGCTCGTCGGACTGGCCGCCGGAGAGGAAGGCGATGCCCGGCACCGCGACGGGGACGCAGCGCTCCAGCACCATGATGGTGCGCTCGGCCACCTCCTCGACTGAAACCTGCTTCGCGCTCTTCTTGCCCGGCACGATCATGTTCGGCTTGAGAATGGTGCCTTCGAGCACGACACGCTGCTCGTAGAGCTCCTCATAGACCGTCTTGAGCACCCATTCGGTGACATCAGCGCAACGCTGGATGTCGTGATCACCATCCATCAGCACTTCCGGCTCGACGATCGGGACGATATTCGCCTCCTGGCAGAGCGCCGCATAGCGCGCCAGCGCATGGGCGTTGGTCTTGACGCAGGTCCAGGTCGGGATGCCGTCGGCGATGTCGATCACCGCACGCCATTTGGCGAAGCGGGCGCCGAGTTCATGATAATCCTTCAGCCGCTCACGCAGACCGTCGAGGCCCTCCGTCACGGTCTCGCCGGGGCAAGCGGGGAGCGGCTTGGCGCCGGCATCGACCTTGATGCCCGGGATCGAGCCCGCCGCCTCGATCAGCCTGACCAGCGGCGTGCCGTCGGCGGCCTTCTGGCGGATGGTCTCGTCATAGAGGATGACGCCGGAAATGTTCTCCTTCATCGCCGATTCGGTGCGAAAAAGCATTTCGCGGTAGTCGCGGCGGGTTTCTTCCGTGGATTCCACCTTGATCGCGTCGAAGCGCTTCTTGATCGTGCCCGAGCTCTCGTCAGCGGCGAGAATGCCCTTGCCGGGGGCGACCATCTTTTCGGCGATATCGGTCAGTTGATCCAGATTCATCACGTTTCATCCCCTCAAATAGCGAAAACAGCGCCGGGAACCGGCATCAACTCTTGCGCAAGGCCGCGACACCGGGGAGCACCTTGCCTTCCAGCCATTCGAGGAAGGCACCGCCGGCCGTCGAGACATAGGTAAAATCATCGGCCACACCGGCATGGTTGAGCGCGGCAACCGTATCGCCGCCGCCCGCGACGGTGATGATCGCCTTCGCCTCGGTGCGCCTTGCGGCATAGCGCGCGGCATCCACGGTCCCCTTGTCGAACGGCTTGATCTCGAACGCACCGAGCGGCCCGTTCCAGACGATGGTGCGCGAATCGCTCATCGCCGCCTTGACCCGCTCCACCGAGGCGGGGCCGAGATCGAGAATCATGCCGTCTTCCGGAATGGTGTCGATCATATGGACATTGCTGGCGGCACCCGCCTTGAATTCCTTTGCGACCACGGCATCGACGGGCAGGATGACCTCGCAGCCGGTCTCCTTCGCCCGCGCCAGGATCTTTTGCGCGGTCTCGGCCAGATCGCGTTCGGCCAGCGACTTGCCGACGGCGACGCCGTTGGCATGCAGGAAAGTATTGGCCATGCCGCCGCCGATCACGAGCTTGTCGACCCGACCGACGAGATTTTCCAGAAGGTCGATCTTGGTGGAGACCTTGGCGCCGCCGACAATGGCGCAGACGGGACGCGTCGGCTTTTCGAGCCCCCTGGTCAGGGCTTCGAGCTCCTTCTGCATGGCGCGGCCCGCATAGGCCGGAAGCAGATGGGCGAGACCCTCCGTCGAGGCATGGGCGCGATGGGCCGCCGAGAAGGCGTCATTGACGTAAAGATCGCCGTTTGCAGCCAGTGCCTTGGCGAAGTCCGGGTCGTTGTTTTCCTCGCCTTCGTGAAAACGGGTGTTCTCCAGAAGCACGATCTCGCCGTCATCCAGCGCATCGACGGCGGCCCTGGCCGCCTCGCCGATGCAATCGTCGGCGAAGGCGACCTTGCGGTCGAGCACCTTGCCCACTGCGTCCGCGACCGGGGCGAGGCTCTCGCTCTCGACCTTCTTCCCCTTGGGACGTCCGAAATGCGCCAGCAGCACCACACGCCCGCCCTTGCCGGCAATCTCGCGAATGGTGGATGCGACACGTTCGATCCGCGTCTTGTCGGTGACGCGGCCTTTCTCCATGGGCACGTTGAGATCGACGCGCAGCAATACGCGCTTGCCCTGAAACGAGACGTCGTCGAGGGTCTTGAAATCGCTCATCAACAGGGCTCCGGAACTATCAGCGGAAAAGGGAAGCGGGCCGGCGCAGGCTTCCGGGCGACCTGCAGGCCGCCCGGCACGTTCACGGCTTCAGAGGGTCTTGCCCATCAGCACGGCGGTATCGGCCATACGGTTGGAGAAGCCCCATTCGTTATCGTACCAGGAAACGACGCGCACCAGCTTGCCGCCCGTCACCTTGGTCTGATCCATGTGGAAGACCGAGGAATGCGGATCATGGTTGAAATCGATGGAGACGTTGGGCTCGAGCGTGTAACCGAGCACGCCCTTCATCGGGCCGTCTGCGGCCTGCCTGATCGCGTCGTTGATCTCGTCGATCGTGGTCTCGCGCGCGGCGACGAATTTCAGATCGACCACCGAGACATTCGGCGTCGGCACGCGGATTGCAGCTCCGTCGAGCTTGCCGTCGAGTTCCGGCAGGACCAGCCCGACCGCCTTGGCCGCGCCCGTCGAGGTCGGGATCATCGAGACCGCCGCAGCGCGTCCGCGATAGAGATCCTTGTGCATCTGGTCGAGGGAGGGCTGGTCGTTGGTATAGGAATGGATCGTGGTCATGAAACCATGCTCGATCCCCACCGCATCATTGAGCACCTTGGCCACCGGCGCGAGGCAGTTGGTGGTGCAGGATGCGTTCGAGATGACGAGGTGATCCTTCGTCAGCTTGTCGTGGTTGACGCCATAGACCAGCGTCAGATCCGCCCCCGATGCCGGCGCGGAGACGATCACGCGCTTCGCGCCCGCTTCCAGATGCGCCGCCGCCTTGTCGCGGGCAGTGAAGATGCCGGTGCATTCGAGTGCGATGTCGACGCCGAGTTCCTTGTGCGGCAATTCGGCGGGATTGCGCACCGCCGTCACCTTGATCGGGCCGGAGCCGACATCGATGGTGTCGCCATCGACCTTGACCTCGCCGGGATAGCGGCCATGCACCGAATCATAGCGCAGGAGATGCGCATTGGTCTCGACCGGGCCGAGATCGTTGATGGCGACGACCTTGATATCCGTACGCCCGCTCTCGGCAATGGCGCGCAGGATGTTGCGCCCGATGCGCCCGAAGCCGTTAATGGCGACCTTAACCGTCATGACGTCAATCTCCCTGTCAAATCTGTCTCAACCGCTTTGCGCTCAACCGGCCCTCAGCCGTTGTGGCGCGCCGTCACCGCATCCGCCAGCTTCTCCGGCGTGATGCCGAAATGCTGGTAGAGATCCTTGTAGGGCGCGCTCGCACCGAAGCTCGCCATGCCGACGAAGATGCCGTCTTCCCCGATCACGGCATCCCAGCCGAACCGCACACCCGCTTCCACCGCCGCCCGCACCGGCGCCTTGCCGATGATGCGTGCGCGCACCTCTTCGGGCTGCGCCAGGAAGAGATCAAGCGAAGGCACCGAGACAACGCGCGTCGGCGTTCCGCGTTCATCCAGAACCGCCTTTGCCTGCAAGGCGATCTCGACCTCGGAACCGGAAGCGAACAGGCTCGCCTGTGCCTCGCCCTTCGCCGGCGCGATCTCGTAGGCCCCGAAAGCGCACAGATTATCCGCCCCGCCCGTCTCACGCGATTGGGAGAGACCCTGACGGGTGAGCGCCAGAATGCTCGGCCCGTCCGTGCGCTCCAGCGCGAGCTGCCAGCATTCCGCCGTCTCGATCGCGTCGCAGGGGCGGAACACGCTGATATTGGGCATGCCGCGGAAGGCGGAGAGATGCTCGACCGGCTGGTGCGTCGGCCCGTCCTCGCCCAGACCGATGGAGTCATGCGTCATGATGAAGACCGAAGGCAGCCCGGAAAGCGCTGCGATGCGGATCGCCGGGCGGGCGTAATCGGTGAAGACGAAGAAGGTCGCGCCGGCGGGACGCAGCCCGCCATGCAGGGCGATGCCGTTCATCGCCGCAGCCATGCCGTGCTCGCGAATGCCGTAGTGGATATAGCGACCGGCGAAATCACCGGGCTTCACCGGCACGGCGGCCTTGGTCTTCGTATTGTTCGACGGCGTCAGATCGGCGGAGCCCAGCGTCAGTTCCGGCATGACCGGGGTGATCGCTTCCAGCGCCATCTCGCTGGCCTTGCGGGTCGCTACCTTGGCCGGCTCGGCGGCGAGCTTGTCCTTGAGCGCGGTGACCGCACCGGCGAGACCGGCGGGAACCGTGCCCTTCAGGCGACGCTCGAATTCGGCGCGCGCAGACGATTCCAGCTTGCCGATCCGGGCCTGCCAGTCGGCGCGGGCCTGTGCGCCGCGGCGCCCGGCTGCTTCCCAGGCCTGCTTGATCTCCTGCGGGATCTCGAACGGTGCGTGCGGCCAGTCGAGCGCCTTCTTCGCGCCCTCCATCTCCTCGGCGCCGAGCGGCTCGCCATGGGCCTTGGAGGTGCCGGCGCGGTTGGGGGCGCCGTAGCCGATCGTGGTCTTGCAGGCGATCAGGACCGGGCGGTCGGAGGTCTTCGCCTCCGCGATGGCCTGCGAAATCGCCTCCGGATCATGCCCGTCGACGCGGATACCGCGCCAGCCGGAAGCCTCGACGCGCTTGA
This sequence comes from Saliniramus fredricksonii, assembly GCF_900094735.1. NCBI lineage: Bacteria > Pseudomonadati > Pseudomonadota > Alphaproteobacteria > Hyphomicrobiales > Salinarimonadaceae > Saliniramus > Saliniramus fredricksonii. The sequence continues at coordinate 1,077,694 of NZ_FMBM01000001.1, read as the reverse complement.
TCTGGTCGGTGGAATCGGCGAGCGAGAGCGGCCCGTCGATGGAGATGCCGTTATCATCGAAGAGCACGATCAGCCGATTCAGCCTGAGATGGCCGGCGAGCGCGATCGATTCCTGGCTCACCCCTTCCATCAGATCGCCATCGGAAGCCAGCACGAAGGTGTGGTGATCGACGAGATCGGCGCCGTATTCGGCGGCGAGCATGCGCTCGGCCAAGGCCATGCCGACGGCGGTGGCAATGCCCTGCCCGAGCGGGCCGGTCGTGGTCTCGACACCCGGAGTGACGAAATTCTCCGGGTGCCCCGGCGTCAGCGAATGCAGCTGGCGGAAATTCTTCAGCTCGTCGATGGTTACGCCCTTCACGCCGGTCAGATGCAACAGCGCGTAGAGCAGCATCGAGCCGTGGCCGGCAGAGAGCACGAAACGGTCGCGATCGGGCCAGGCGGGATCGGCGACATCATATTTCAGATGCTCGGCAAACAGCACGGTGGCAATATCCGCAGCGCCCATGGGCAGCCCGGGATGGCCGGATCTGGCTTTCTCGACGGCATCCATGGCAAGAGCGCGCACGGCATTGGCCATCTGCGAATGGGAGACGGGCGTCGAAGAGGTCTGGTCGGTCACTGGTTCGCTATCCGTTTTGCTCGCGTGGCGCGGCGCATCCGGTGCTGCCGCCTGATCCTCGCAGATCGCGGCGCTGCAAATCGCGGCGCTGCAAGGCGTGCGGGGTGATTAGCATGGCCGGGGCGCGAGTCAACGCCGCGCGCACGAAAACCGGTGCCGCAAACGCGAAAACCGGTCGCAGGCCCGTGATCGACCGATCCACGGCCTGCGGATGGGGATAGCACGCATGCGGCCTGTCTCAGCGCGCGCGGTGACCCCGGCTTGTGAGCGTCTATCCTGCTTGCGAAAAATCCAGCGGGAGGACGGTAATATGGAACGGATTCTGATCACGGGCGGCGCCTCAGGCATCGGCGCGGCCTGCGCAAAGCGGGCGCGCGAGGACGGATACGAGCCGATCGTCATCGATCGCGTCGGCGGGGACATCCAGGCCGACCTGTCCGATCCGGAGGCGACGGCGCAGGCGATCGAGAAAGCATTATCGGGCGGCTCCATCACCCGGCTCGTCAACAATGTCGGCGTGGTGCGCCCCGCGACGCTGGAAGAGCAGACCTTCGCCGATCTCGATGCCACGGTGCAGCTGAATCTGCGCTGTGCCATGCAATGCGCGCAGGCGCTCTTGCCGGGGATGAAGGCCGCAGGGTTCGGGCGCATCGTCAACATCGCGTCGCGCGCGGCGCTCGGCAAGGAACTGCGCACCGCCTATGCCGCGACCAAGGCCGGCCTGGTCGGCATGGCCAAGACCTGGGCGCTGGAGCTCGGCCCGCACGGCATCACCGCCAACGCGATCGGCCCCGGCCCGATCCGCACGGAACTGTTCGAGCGCGCCAACCCGCCCGGTGATCCGCGCACCCAGGCGATCATCGACGCGGTGCCGGTGCGCCGTGTCGGCGAGCCGGAGGATATCGCGCATGCGGCGAGCTACCTGCTTGATGCCCGCTCCGGCTTCATCACCGGGCAGGTGCTCTATGTCTGCGGCGGCATGACGGTGGGATCGGCGAGTTTGTGACGGGCGCGAGCCTGCATTGGCGTCGGTGGCGGGACTCCGGGTGAGTATTTCACGGCGATAAGAATTTCCATCCGACGAGAATTTCCACTTGGCATGGAGGCGATGCGTTCGATATAACGGACCCGGCGTTTGAATGAAGGAACGAGGCCATGGTCCAGCCACGCATGAATTCGGTTCTCTCCGGCATGCCGACGACGATCTTCGAGGAAATGTCGCGCGTCGCCCGCGAGACCGATGCGGTCAATCTCGGCCAGGGCTTTCCCGATGATCCGGGCCCGCAGGATGTGCGCGAGCGCGCGGCAAAAGCCGTGATCGAGGGCTGGAACCAGTATCCGCCCATGCTCGGCCTGCCCGTCCTGCGCGAGGCCATCGCGGCGCATTACAAGCATTGGCAGGGCCTCGATCTCGATCCGCAGAACGAAGTGATGGTCACCTCCGGCGCCACCGAGGCTCTGGCCGGGGCGCTGATGGCGCTGATCGAACCGGGCGACGAAGTGGTTCTGTTCGAGCCGATGTATGACGCCTATCTGCCGCTGGTGCGCCGCGCCGGTGGTGTACCGCGCTTCGTCACCCTGCAGCCACCGCATTTCGCCATCACCGAGGAAGCGCTCGCCGCGGTCTTCTCGGAAAAAACGAAGGTCGTGCTGTTCAACAACCCGCTCAATCCGACGGGCACCGTGTTTCCCGCCGCGCAGCTCGATCTGCTGGCGCGCTATTGCGTCGCTTTCGACGCGATCGCCCTGTGCGACGAGGTCTGGGAGCATATCGTCTTCGACGGATTGCAGCATCTGCCGCTGATCGCGCGTCCGGGCATGCGTGATCGCACCGTCAAGATCGGCTCTGCCGGCAAGATCTTCAGCCTCACCGGCTGGAAGGTCGGTTTCGTCTGCGCCCAGCCCGAGATCCTCAAGGTGCTGGCGAAAGCCCACCAGTTTCTCACCTTCACCACGCCCCCCAACCTGCAGGAGGCGGTGGCTTACGGATTATCGAAGGAAGACGGATTCTTCCATGGGCTGCGCCGCGACTTGCAACGCTCGCGCGACTTCTTCGCCGCCGGGCTGGAGCGGCTCGGCTATCGCGTGATCCCGGCACAGGGCACCTACTTCCTCAATATCGATATCGGCGGGGAAGACGACGTCGCCTTCTGCCGGCAGCTGGTCAGCGAATACGGTGTGGCGGCGATTCCCGTCTCGGCCTTCTATGCCGAGGGCGCGGTGCGCAATGTCGTGCGCTTCTGCTTTGCCAAACGCGATGCGACCCTCGATGCCGCCCTCGCGCGCTTGCAGGGTCTGGGCGTCGACGCCGCCTGACAGGGCGCCGGCATGCTGCTGCAGGGAGGCGGAAGAGCCCCTGCCGGAACTTCGCCCCGCCCCCGCCCGATGCCGGTCCGGAAACCGTCGCGCTTTTGCCGCAAAGCCGAGCGAAAGCCATGCTATTGCGGTTTCACGACAAAGTGACTGCCGCAACGCTTGCGGGAAACACTTCATCAAGGTTGATGAAATCTTCGCTTAACGTCTTCACGCTACAACAGCCGCGACGCCCCATCGGACCTGCGTCAAGGAGTCGGTCTCGTCATGTTTGCTTCCATCACCCTGTCGCGCGGCCTGCGTATCGCCGCGCTCTTTGCCCTCGGTCTGACACTCGCCGCCTGTGCGCGCGGTGCGGAGGATATCGCCGGCGCCGGCGGGTTCGGTGCGGGCGGGGCGGGCACGCCCGGCTCGACGCAGGATTTCACCGTCAATGTCGGTGATCGCGTCTTCTTCGACACGGATTCGACCGATCTGAATGCCAGCGCCATCGCCACGCTGAACCAGCAAGCGGAATGGCTCAACCGCTATCCGCGCTATACCTTCCTGATCGAGGGTCATGCGGACGAGCGTGGCACCCGCGAGTACAATTTCGCCCTCGGCGCCCGCCGCGCCCAGACCGTGCGCGATTATCTGGCCTCGCGCGGCGTCGATGCCGATCGCATGCGCGTGGTCTCCTACGGCAAGGAGCGCCCCGTCGTCGCCTGCGCCGAACCGGGGTGCTGGGCCCAGAACCGCCGCGCCGTGACCCTGCTCGACGGTGCTGCGGGTTCCTGATCAGGCATGACGCCCCGGGGCGCGAATGCATGCCCGGGGCTCTCTAAAAGGCGGTACGGGCGCGCAAGGCCGCCCCGAGCGTGCCCTCGTCGAGATAATCGAGCTCGCCGCCCACGGGCACTCCGTGGGCGAGCCGGGTGATCTTCACCGGCAGGTGGCGCAGGGAATCGGTGAGATAATGCGCCGTGGTCTGCCCGTCGACGGTGGCGTTGAGGGCGATGATGATCTCCTCGACGCCCGGCTCGGATGCACGCGCGACGAGGCCGGCAATGCTGAGCTCTTCCGGGCCGATTCCGTCCAGGGGCGAGAGCACGCCGCCGAGCACGTGATAGCGCGCATTCAGGATGCCGGCGCGCTCGAGCGCCCAAAGATCGGCGACATCCTCTACCACCACGATGATACGCCCATCGCGCTCACCATCGGCGCAGATGGCACAGGGGTCGCTGGTATCGATATTGCCGCAGACCGAGCAGGTGACGATCCGTTCCGCCGCCGCCCGCGTGGCGTCCGCGAGCGGGGTCAGCAATTGCTCGCGCTTCTTGACCAGATGCAGCGCCGCGCGCCGGGCCGAGCGGGGCCCGAGCCCGGGAAGGCGCGCGAGCAGCTGGATCAGGCGCTCGATTTCGGGCCCGGCAGAGGCTTTCGGCATGGCGTTGGCGCGTGCCTCAGAACAGCTTCATGCCCGGAGGCAGCGGCAGGCCCTCGGTGATCTCGGCCATGCGCTCCTGCACCTGACGCTCGCCCTTGGCCCGGGCATCGTTGACGGCGGCGACGACGAGATCCTCGACGATTTCCTTCTCGTCGGCATTCATCAGGCTGGCATCGATGGAAACGCCGCGCATCATGCCCTTGGCGCTCATCGTCACCTTGACCGCGCCGCCGCCGGCCTGGCCCTCGACCTCGATCTCGTCCATCTCCGCCTGCATCGACTGCATGCGTTCCTGCATGGCCTGTGCCTGCTTCATCAAACCCATCAGATCCTTCATCGCGATTCTCCGCCTGCGCCGTGACCGGCCCTCGGGACAGCTATACGCGCTCGCGCCGGGCCGGTCGAGGGGGCGCGAGGCCGCGCCGGGGGCGCCGGGGCGCATTGCGAGGGGATGGAATGACGCTTCGGTGAAAGAAAGCTGTTGAACCTGCGCTCCGAGCATGGTTCGTCAGGGCTTGAGACCGTGAAAAAGTCGTGATCCATGATTAGATTGAGCGTAAGCGAATCAGACGAAGCGCCCGCCGGGCAGCGCAGTTGCGCGGATGCTTCCCAGGGAAAGATTGATGGCTGAACCAGCAGTATCACCCAATGACGACGCCTATGGCGCGGAATCGATCAAGGTCCTCAAGGGGCTCGACGCGGTCCGCAAACGTCCGGGCATGTATATCGGCGACACCGATGACGGTTCGGGCCTGCATCACATGGTCTACGAGGTGGTGGACAACGCCATCGACGAGGCGCTGGCGGGCCACGCCACGGAGGTCAACGTCATCCTCAATGCCGATGGTTCGGTCACGGTCAACGATAACGGGCGCGGCATCCCCACCGACATTCACAAGGGTGAGGGCATCTCGGCGGCCGAGGTGATCATGACCCAGCTGCATGCGGGCGGCAAGTTCGACCAGAACAGCTACAAGGTCTCCGGCGGCCTGCACGGGGTGGGCGTGTCGGTGGTGAATGCGCTCTCCACCTGGCTCAAACTGCGCATCTGGCGCAACGGCAAGGAGCATTTCGTCGAATTCCGCCACGGCGTGCCGGTCTCGCCGCTCGTCGTGGTCGGGGATTCCGAGGGCAAGCGCGGGACGGAACTCACCTTCCTGGCCAGCCCCGAAACCTTCACCATGACGGAATACGATTACGACACGCTGGAGCACCGCCTGCGCGAACTCGCCTTCCTGAATTCCGGCGTCCACATCATCCTCACCGATAACCGCCACGCGGAAAAGAAGCGTGAGGACATGATGTATGAGGGCGGCGTCGTCGAATTCGTGCGCTATCTCGACCGGGCCAAGCAGCCGCTCGTGTCGGAGCCCCTGATGCTGCGCGCCGAGCGCGACGGGATCGGCGTCGAGGTCGCGCTTTGGTGGAACGACAGCTACCACGAAAACGTGCTCTGCTTTACCAACAACATTCCCCAGCGCGACGGCGGCACCCATCTGGCGGGTTTCCGCGGCGCGCTGACGCGCCAGATGACAAGCTATGCCGAGAGTTCGGGTCTGACCAGAAAGGAAAAGGTCTCCCTCACCGGCGACGATTGCCGCGAGGGGCTCACTGCGGTGGTCTCGGTGAAGGTGCCGGATCCGAAATTCTCCTCCCAGACCAAGGACAAGCTGGTTTCCTCGGAAGTGCGCCCGGCTGTGGAGAATGGCGTCAACGAAGCCCTGCGCGACTGGCTGGAGCTCAATCCGCAGGAAGCGCGGATCATCATCGGCAAGATCGTCGAGGCCGCCGCCGCCCGCGAGGCGGCACGCAAGGCCCGCGAGCTCACCCGGCGCAAGGGCGCGCTCGACATCGCCTCCCTGCCCGGCAAGCTCGCCGATTGCCAGGAGCGCGACCCGGCCAAATCCGAGCTCTTCATCGTCGAGGGTGATTCGGCAGGCGGCTCGGCCAAGCAGGGCCGCGCACGCGAATACCAGGCGGTGCTGCCGCTCAAGGGCAAGATCCTCAATGTCGAGCGTGCGCGTTTTGATAAAATGCTCTCATCCCAGGAGATCGGCACGCTGATCACGGCGCTGGGCACCGGCATCGGGCGCGAGGAATTCAATCCGGACAAGCTGCGCTACCACAAGATCATCATCATGACGGATGCCGATGTCGACGGCGCCCATATCCGGACCCTGCTCCTGACCTTCTTCTTCCGCCAGATGCCGGAACTGATCGAGCGCGGGCACCTCTACATCGCCCAGCCGCCGCTCTACAAGGTCTCGCGTGGCAAGAACGCGATCTACGTCAAGGACGAGCGCGCGCTCGAGGATTACCTGATCGATCTCGGCACCGTCGAAGCCAGCCTCGATCTCGCCAGCGGCACCTCCTTCCAGGGCCAGCAGCTGGTGAAGCTGGTCGAGGAGGCGCGCATCGTGCGCAACACCATCCGCGCCCTGCATTCGCGCTATTCGCATTTCGTCGTCGAGCAGGCGGCGATCGCGGGTGTTCTGCGCGCCGACATCGTCGACGATCCCGAGCGCGGGCCCCAGGCGGCGGAATATGTCGCGCGGCGCCTCGACATCCTCTCGGAAGAGACCGAGCGCGGCTGGCAGGGGCGCATCGAGAATGGCGGCTACGTCTTCACCCGCATGGTGCGGGGCGTGACCGAAGCCCAGGTGCTGGATGCCGCACTGCTGGAATCGCAGGAAGCCAAGCGGATCGACGAATTCGCCACCACCCTGCAGGAAGTCTACGGCCAGCCGGCGAAGCTCGTGCGCAAGGGCGATGCCAAGGCGATCTACGGCCCGATGGCCCTGTTCGAGGCCGCCACCAGTTTCGGTGCGCGTGGCGTCAATCTGCAGCGTTACAAGGGTCTGGGCGAGATGAACCCGGATCAGCTCTGGGAGACGACGCTTGATCGCGATGCGCGCTCGCTGCTGCAGGTGAAGGTCAAGGACGTCGCCGATGCCGATGATCTCTTCGTCAAGCTGATGGGCGACGTGGTCGAGCCGCGCCGCGAATTCATCCAGGACAACGCGCTCACCGTGGCCAATCTCGACATCTGACGGCATATCGCCCCCGACATGACGAACCGGTCGCTTTCCCCGGCAGAGCGACCGTTGGCGTTGCGCGCGCGGTCGGCCTCGAACCGGCGGCTCGGGCTCTCCCGTCATGGCGCCCGGGCGACAACGAAAGTGGCGTCGATCTTGCCTGACTCGCATTCCGGCGGCGCCGATGACGCAAAAGCGTCGTGAAACCATGCTTTGAAGGCATGAACGGCAGCAGGATGCTGCGGGAAGAGGCAACACATGGTCAATTTTCAGAAGAACGCAGAACGCGCACAGATCCTGGACCGGATGGCCGGCGCCGGGATTGCACAGGCAACGGGCGGGATCGCGCCGACGGCGCTGATCAATGCCTGGACGGATTGGGCCCTGCATTTCGCGCTTTCGCCCGGAAAACAGGCCGATCTGGTCGACAAGGCATGGCGTGACGCATCCCGCCTCGCCCTCGGCATGCAGCCGGAAACCGCGACCGGCACCGACCGCCGCTTCGCTGCGCCGTCCTGGGACGATGCGCCGTTTCGCCTGATGCGCGACAGTTTCCTCGCCAGTGAGGATTGGTGGCGCGTGGCGACGACGCAGACGCGCGGTGTGGCGCCGCAGAACGAAGCCATGCTGAGCTTCATGGTCAGGCAGATGCTCGACGCGGTCGCGCCGTCGAATTTCGTGCCGTTCAACCCGGAAGTACTCGCCCGCACCCGCGAGACCGGCGGCTCGAATTTCGTCGAGGGCGCCCTGCATGCCATCGAGGATGCGACGCGCGCGGTGCAGGCAAAGGCGGATGTGGCGCCGGAGGCCGGTGATTTCCGTGTCGGCGAGACCATGGCCACGACACCGGGCAAGGTGGTGGCGCGCAACCGGCTGATGGAGCTGATCCAGTACACGCCGACAACGGAGAAGGTGCATCCAGAGCCGGTGATGATCGTCCCGGCCTGGATCATGAAATACTACATTCTCGACCTGACGCCCCAGGAATCACTGGTGCGTCATCTCGTCGATCAGGGCTTTAGCGTGTTCATGCTGTCCTGGCGCAACCCCGATGCTGATGATCGCGATTGCGGCATGGCGGATTACCTCGATCTCGGCCCGCGCGCGGCGCTCGACGCGATCACCGCGATCACGGGGGCCGAGCGCGTGCATGCGGCGGGCTATTGTCTGGGCGGCACGCTGATGGCGATCGCCGCCGCCGCGATGGCGCGGGACGGGGATGAACGCCTCGCCTCACTCTCGCTCTTCGCCGCCCAGACCGATTTCACCGAAGCGGGCGAACTGAGCCTGTTCATCACCGAGGGGCAGGTGGCGCTGCTCGAGGACATGATGTGGCGCCAGGGTTATCTCGATTCCAGCCAGATGGCCGGTGCCTTCACCATGCTGCGCTCAAACGACCTGTTCTGGACGCGGATGGTGCGTGATTATCTGCTGGGCGAGCGGGTCAGCCCCAATGCGCTGATGGCCTGGAATGCCGATGCGACGCGCATGCCCTATGCCATGCATGCGCAATATCTGCGCTGGCTCTTCCTCGAGAACCGGCTCGCGCACGGGCGTTACGAGGTGGACGGGCGCCCGGTCGCACTCAATGATCTGCGCATCCCGGTGATCGGCGTCGGCACCGAGACGGATCATGTCGCACCCTGGTCCTCGGTCTACAAGTTCCAGCGCCTGACCGAAACGCAGACGACCTTCATTCTCACCAATGGCGGCCATAATGCCGGGATCGTCTCGCGTCCCGACCATCCGCGCCGTCATTACCGCATCCATACCACCGAGCACGATGCGCCCTTCGTTGATGCGCAGAGCTGGATGGAGCAGGTGCCGGTCCGGCAGGGCTCGTGGTGGCCGGCCTGGGCGGAATGGCTTGCCGCGCGTTCCGCAGAACCCGTTACGCCACCCGCGACCGGCGCTCCGGAGAATGGCTATCCGCCACTTTGCGATGCGCCGGGAACCTACGTGCTGCAACGCTGAACCGGAAGGGGGCTTACGCGGCCCTCCCCGGCATCGCGGTTCGGGCAGAAACGCGGCCAGACCGATGCCGGAACATCCGCGCAATCGGTCACACCGGACCGGCGCATGACCCTATCCGCCACGCGCGCATCGCGCCAGGTGCCACAATCACGGCTCTGCCCGCAATCGCCGCAGGCCACGGGCAGCGCCGGTGTGCCGTCGAGATCGGTCATGGCGTAGCCGAGGCTGCGCAGCATGTCGTCGAGATAATCGCGGTGCGCCACGACCCGCCGCGTCAGTTGATCGCTCATCGTCTTTCCCCCGCATGTCGCATGTCCGGGATCAGCCCGCGGGGGCCGGGCTCGAGAGCGACACATGATCACGGGGCGGCGCTCCGCGCATTGATCCTGCGCAAGCGCGGAATCTGCGGGGCCGGTCCGCGACATCAGCCGGCGAGGCGCTCCGTCACCAGGGCGCGCAGGGCGTGCAGATCCTTGACGAAAGCACGGATGCCCTCGGCGAGTTTCTCGGTGGCCATCGCATCCGCGTTCAGGAGATAGCGGAAATGCGGCTCGTCCAGCGCGAGCCGGGCCGGGGCCTCGGCAATCGTGTCAGGCGACAGGCGCCGGGGCAGATCGCCTTCATCGGCGGCGAGTTCGTCGAGCAGGGCGGGGGAGATGGTCAGCCGGTCGCAACCGGCCAGCGCCTCGATCTCGCCGGCATTGCGGAAGGAGGCGCCCATCACCACCGTGTCGATGCCATGCGCCTTGTAATAGGCGTAGATGGCCCGCACCGAGACCACACCGGGATCGTCATCGGGCGTATAGGGCCCGCCGCCGCGCGCCTTGTGCCAGTCGAGAATACGCCCGACGAAGGGCGAGATCAGGAAGACGCCTGCATCGGCGCAGGCCACCGCCTGGACCAGCGAGAAGAGCAGCGTGAGATTGCAGTCGATTCCCTCCTTCTGGAGGATCTCGGCAGCGCGGATGCCCTCCCAGGTCGCGGCGATCTTGATCAGGATGCGCTCGCGTCCGATGCCGCGCGCCTCATAGGCGGCAATGATGGCGCGGGCCTTGGCGAGCGTGGCCTGCGTGTCGAAGGAGAGATCGGCATCGACCTCCGTCGAGACCCGGCCCGGCACGATCCCGGCGAGCTCCGCGCCGAAGGAGACGGCCAGCCGGTCGCAGACCGCTTCTGCCCGCGCCTCGATCGGCCCCGACAGGCTCCGTCCCCAGGCGATCGCCTCGTCGACCAGCGGCGCGGAGGCGGGATCGCCGGCGGCTTTCAGAAGCAGTGTCGGATTGGTGGTGCAATCCTGCGGGTTCAGGCGGCGCACCGCCGCGATGTCGCCGGTATCGGCCACGACCACGGTCATCTCGCGCAGGCGCTCGAGCTTGGATGTCATGATTGTCTCCCCGGATGGCGGCGCTCAGCGCACCTCGAACATGCCCTCGACCTCGACGGCGGCATCAAGCGGCAGTTGCGCGACGCCGATGGTGGAGCGGGCATGGCGCCCGACATCGCCGAAGGCCTCAACCATCAGATCCGAGGCGCCGTTCATGACCTGGGCGACCGCGCCGTAATCGGGCACGCAATTGATGAAGCCGCCAAGGCGCACGACGCGGGTCACCGCGTCGAGATCGCCGATCGCGGCGCGCAGCTGCGCCAGCAGATTGATCGCGCAGGCCCGCGCCGCCGCGCGTCCGGCGGTCTCGTCCACGACATCGCCGAGCTTGCCCTGATGCGCAGGCGCGATCTTGCCGTCGGGGCCCAGGCAGATCTGGCCGGAAATGATCACCAGATTGCCGCTGCGCACGAAGGGCACGTAATTCGCGACCGGTGCGGCGGGTGTAGGCAGGCTGATGCCGATTTCGGCGAGTCGGGCCTCGATCCGGCCCTGCGTGGCGTTGCTCATGATGCGCTCCCGTTGCTCTGGCTCTCCGCTGCGGAACAGCGTCCCGCCTGATCTGCGCTTGTGGCGGATCGCGGGCGCGAGAGCAAGAGGGCAGAGCAAGAGAGGAGAAAGCGCTGCGCGATACGATGGTGTTTGCGCCGCACCCGCACGCCGCTTACAGTCGGCGCGTCGAATCGAAGGTTGTTTGCGCATGTCCGTTTCCCTGCCGTCACGCGGGTCATCCCCCCTGCTCTCGCGCTCCGCCCGGATCGCAATCGCCGCCGCAATGCTCGGCGGCGCGCTTGTCGCCCCCTCGGGAGCCTGGTCGGCGCCGCAGGAGGCTGTCGCCCTCGCCTCGCACCGGGCGGTTTATGATCTGAGCCTCCTGCGCGGTGGCGGCGACGTGATCGATGCCGAGGGGCGGATCGTCTATGAATTCGTCGGCAGCGCCTGCGAGGGCTACACCACGAATGTGCGCCAGCTTACCACGCTGATCGGCGAGGCCGGCGCGATGACCCTCGACACCAACGTCACGACCTTCGAGGATGGCGAGGCGGGCGCGTTCAGCTTCCACACCCGCACCCTGCTCGACGGCATGCCGACGATGCGCACGCAGGGCGAGGCGGAAATCATCGATGGCGGGCTGCGGATCCTGCTCGAGGAGCCGCGCAGCGACGAGGTCATGCATGCGGAGGCGCCCGCCTTCCCAGCGCAGCACATCATCGCGATCCTCGATGCCGCGCAAGGCGGTGAGGCGATCCTCGAATCAGCATTGTTCGACGGTGGCGATGAAGGCGACGACATTCACGACACCCTCGCCGTGATCGGCGCCCCGCTCGGCCCCGATGAGGGCAGCGCATTTTCCCGGCTCACCCGGACCCAGCGCTGGCGCGTCACCCTGAGCTATTTCGATCGCGGCGAAGCTGGCGATGGTATGCCGGGCTATGTGGCCGGTTTCGATCTGCACGAGAACGGGGTCACCACCGATCTGACGATGGATTTCGGCGATTTCGCGCTGGCGGGCACGATGACGTCGATCGAGTTCCTCGAGACCGGCCCCTGCCCGTAAGCCTTGCTCGTCAAGGTGATACGCTCGCCGGCGCGTGCCGAAGGGCGCGAAATCGACCGACCCGTCGAATTGCGCGACGACTTTTAAGCTTCGCGCAAGCTTCGGCTGGCAATCTCTTTCCCATGACGGGTTGGGCCGCAGCATGAAGACCGGCTCAAAGGCATGACGCCGCTCCCGCCATACCGGTGAAAACCCGGCATGTCCCTTCGCTCTGCATTTCTTGAAAGGGACTTACCATGTCTAGCCTTCTCACCAACTCCGCCGCAATGACCGCCCTCCAGACGCTGTCGGGCACCAACAAACAGATGGATACCACGCAGAACCGGATCTCGACCGGTTACCGTGTGTCCGATGCCGCCGACAACGCCGCCTATTGGTCGATTGCAACCACCATGCGCTCGGACAACAAGGCACTCGGCGCCGTCCAGGACGCCCTCGGCCTCGGCGCCGCGACCGTGGATGTGATGTATACCGCCCTCAATTCGACGGTTGATGTCGTCTCCGAAATCAAGGCCAAGGTCACCGCCGCCGCGCAGCCCGGCGTCGATCGCGGCAAGATCCAGGGCGAGATCGACGAATTGCAGAACCAGTTGCAGAACATCGCCGCCTCGGCCGTGTTCAACGGCGAGAACTGGCTGCAATTCGACTCCACCGATGCGGGCGCTGCCGCCGATCGCGAGATCGTCAGCTCGTTCACACGCACCGCTACGGGTGCCGTGAGCCTTGAGACGACGACCGTCGAGATCACGGGGACGCAGCTTGTCGATACCGGTGGCGCCAATGCCGGCATTCTCGATGAGGATCGCTCGGGGACCTTCACCTTCGCCGGCGCTTCGGTGACGGGTACCAGCCTGGTGGATATCGACGTCAATGCGGCCGCCGCCGATGGCGACTTCTCGGCGGATATGGAAGTGGCCGTGGGCCTCGTCGATGCGGTTCTCTCCGACATCACCGATGCCGCCACCAATCTCGGCGCGATCAAGAACCGCATTGGCCTGCAGCAGGACTTCGTCTCCGAACTGAAGGACTCCATCGATCGCGGCGTCGGCCAGCTGGTGGATGCAGACATGAACGCCGAATCCACGCGTCTGCAGGCCCTTCAGACACAACAGCAGCTTGGTATCCAGGCGCTCTCGATCGCCAATGGCAACAGCCAGAACATCCTCTCGCTGTTCCGCTGATCGAAAACGCCTCACTGGTTCGATACCCTGGACTTCGATACCTTGAACTTGGGGGCCGCGTCACACCGACGCGGCCCCTCTTTGATGCGCGATCGCGGCCGCTTTCGTCCACAGGCGAGCGGGACGGGCCTCCCGCGCCCCCTCGACTTCGCCTTCCCGCTTTGTCACAAACGGCTGGGCGTCGCGGATCGGGGAGAGCGGAAATGAGCGTGCTGCGCGAAGTGGGATTCGTTCACCTGCATGTGCATTCCTCCTATTCTCTGCTGGAGGGTGCGCTGCCCATCGCGAAACTCGCGAAACTCGCCGAGGCCGACCGTCAGCCCGCGCTCGCCCTGACCGATACCAACAACCTCTTCGGCGCGCTGGAATTCTCCGAAAAGCTCTCGGGCGCCGGCATCCAGCCGATTCCCGGCGTGCAGATCACCACCGCCTTCGAGCCCGCCGATCCGACGCAGCGCATCAGCGCGCCCGGCACCGCCGATCTCGTTCTGCTCGCCACCTGCGAGGAGGGCTATGTCAATCTCATGCGCCTCGTCAGCCGGGGTTATTTCGATGTCGATCTCGGCGCCGAGCCCTGTATCGCGATTGAGGCCCTGCGCGCGCATGGCGAAGGCGTGATCGCGCTGACCGGAGGCCTGCGCGGACCGCTCGACCGGGCGCTGTTTCACGGGCGCTCGGAGCTGGCCGAGCAGCGCTTTGCGACCTTGCACGCCATTTTCGGTGACCGGCTCTATGTCGAGATCCAGCGTCACGGCATGGAGGAGGAGCGCGCGGTCGAGGGCGCCCTGATCGCCATGGCCGACCGGCACGGGGTGGGGCTCGTCGCCACGAACGAGCCGTTCTTCCCCGGCCCCGACGATTACGAGGCGCATGATGCGCTCATGGCCGTGGCGGAAGGCCAGGTCGTCTCGCAGGATCAGCGCCGCAAGCTGACGCCGGAACACGGTTTCAAGACCCGCGCCGAAATGCAGGCGCTGTTTTCCGATCTGCCCGATGCGCTGACGAACAGCGTCGAGATCGCCATGCGCTGCGCCTGGCGGGTGCGCACGCGCAAGCCGATCCTGCCGAATTTCGCGCGGCCCGGTGAACCGGGCGCGGACGAGAATGCGGAACTGCGCCGCCAGGCCGAGGAGGGCCTCGCCCGCCGCATCAGGGCCCATGGCCTGGCCGAGGGTTTCACCGAGGAGGATTATCGTGCCCGGCTCGATTACGAGATCGGCATCATCCAGAACATGCAGTTTCCCGGCTACTTCCTGATCGTGGCCGACTTCATCAAATGGGCCAAGGATCACGATATCCCGGTCGGCCCCGGGCGCGGTTCGGGTGCGGGCTCGCTGGTGGCCTATTCGCTCACCATCACGGATCTCGACCCCCTGCGCTTCGGCCTGCTGTTCGAGCGCTTCCTCAATCCCGAGCGCGTCTCGATGCCGGATTTCGACATCGATTTCTGTGTCGAGGGCCGCGAGGACGTGATCCGTTACGTGCAGGAGCGCTATGGCGAGACCAATGTCGCGCAGATCATCACCTTCGGAACGCTTTTGGCACGTGGCGTGCTGCGCGATGTCGGGCGCGTGCTCGAAATGCCCTACGGGCAGGTCGACAAGCTGACCAAGCTCGTCCCGCAGAACCCGGCCAAGCCTGTCACCCTGCCCCAGGCCATCGCCGACGAACCCCGCCTCCAGGCTGCGGCGGAGGAGGAGCCGGTGGTGCAGCGCCTGCTCGCCATCGCCCAGAAGCTCGAGGGCTTGCACCGGCATGCCTCGACCCATGCGGCGGGCGTGGTCATCGGCGATCGCCCGCTGCAGGAGCTCGTGCCGCTCTATCGCGACCCGAAGACCGGGATGCGGGTGACGCAGTACAACATGAAATGGGTGGAGCAGGCCGGCCTCGTCAAATTCGATTTCCTCGGCCTGAAGACGCTCACCGTGATCAACCGCGCCATCGGCCTGATCGCGCAGGATGGCGGGGAGCGCATCGACATCTCCTCCATCCCGCTCGATGACAAGACCACCTACGACATGCTGCGCCGGGGCGAGACGATCGGCATCTTCCAGGTGGAATCGGCGGGCATGCGCAAGGCGCTCGTCGAGATGGCCGCCGACCGGGTGGAGGACCTGATCGCGCTGGTGGCACTCTACCGTCCGGGCCCGATGGCGAATATCCCGGTCTATTGCGAGCGCAAGCACGGGCGCGGCGAGCCCGAGGCGAAGTGGTATCCGCTGCCCGAACTCGCCCCGATCCTGCGCGAGACCTTCGGCATCATCGTCTATCAGGAGCAGGTGATGCAGGTCGCTCAGGAGCTCGCCGGCTATTCGCTCGGCGATGCCGACCTGTTGCGCCGCGCCATGGGCAAGAAGATCAAGGCGGAGATGGATGCCCAGCGCGGGCGCTTCGTCTCCGGCGCCACCGAGCGCGGGATCGCGAAGGAGAAAGCCGACGAGATCTTCGACCTTCTGGCCAAGTTCGCCGATTACGGCTTCAACAAATCCCACGCAGCCGCCTATGCGCTGGTCTCGTATCAGACCGCCTGGCTGAAGGCGAATTACCCGGTCGCGTTCATGGCCGCCTCCATGACGCTCGATATCGACAATACCGACAAGCTCTCCGAATTCCGCCGCGAGGCGCAGAGGCTCGGCATCACCGTGGCGCCGCCCTCGATCAACGAATCGGGGGTGGAATTCGCCGTCCGCGAGGGCACCATCATCTATGCGCTGGCTGCGGTGAAGGGCGTCGGGCGCCAGGCGGTAGAGAGCATCGTCGCGGCGCGCGGGGACGAGCCCTTCAAGGATCTCGCGGATTTTGCCCGGCGCATCAAGCCGCGCGCCCTCAACAAGCGCACCCTGGAAAATCTCGTGGCCGCCGGCGCCTTCGATGCGCTGGAGCCCGACCGCGCCCGCGCCATGGCGGCGGTCGATCCGATCTTCGCGCTGGCCCAGCAGGCGAGCGAGGCGGAAGCCGGCGGCATGATCGACATGTTCGGCGGCGTCGCCTCCGCCGATGTCGCCTTGCGCATCCCCGAATACACGCCCTGGACCGCATCAGAGCGGCTGCAGCGCGAATACGACGCGGTCGGCTTCTTCCTCTCGGGCCACCCGCTCGACGAATATGAAGGCCTGCTCGACAAGCTCAGGGTGCAGCGCTGGAGCGATTTCGTGCGCGCCGTCAAGAGCGGCTCCAGCGTCGGGCGGGTGGCCGCCACCGTGCTGGACAAGCAGGAGCGGCGCACCAGGAGTGGCTCGAAAATGGGGATCTACCAGCTCTCGGACCAGAGCGGCCATTTCGAGGCGATCATCTTCTCCGAAGGCCTGCAACGCTATCGCGACATTCTCGAACCCGGCGCCGCCGTGATCCTGATGATGCAGGCGGGCATCGAGGGCGAGGAGGTGCGCGCGCGGATCGGCACGGCGGAGCCCCTCGACGAGGCCATTGCCAAGCACCAGAAGGGCATGCGCATCTATCTGCGCGACGCGCGTCCGATCCCGTCCGTACAGCAGCGGCTTGCGGCGCGCGGCGAGGGCGAGGTCTCGCTGGTGCTGATCCTCGACGAGGGTGCGCAGGAGGTCGAGGTCAGGCTGCCGGGCAAGTATCTCGCCACGCCGCAGATCGCAGGCGCGCTGCGCGCCGTGCCCGGCGTGGTCGATGTGGAGATCAGCTGAGGCGGGCTGCAGGGCGCATCACAGGCATAATCCCGCAACGGATGTGGGCCAATGACGCTGGCGCGGCGGCGCGTCCGGGTTATCGTCCTGGCATCTGCCGTCACAGTCCGGACCCTCAGCCATGAGCCAGAAACCCGCCGATTCTTCCAAGAGTGCACCGTTGCTCGTCAACCGTGACGGCGCCGTCGCCATCCTCGCCCTCAACGAGCCGGCCAAGCGCAACGCGCTGTCCATGGATCTGCGGCTTGCCTTGCTCGAAGCGCTCGACGAACTGATCGCAGATCCCGCCTGCCGCGCCATTGTGCTCACCGGCGAGGGCGGGGCTTTCTGTTCGGGCGGAGACCTCTCCGCCATGCGTCCAGACGATCCGATGGGCGCGCGCCGGCGCATCGGCATCATCCATGATATCGTGCGCCGCATCGCGGCGGGGCCGAAACCCGTCATCGCCGCCGTCGAGGGCGCGGCTTTCGGCGCCGGACTCGCGCTCGCCACGGCAAGCGACGTGGTGGTGGCCGATCCGGGTGCGAAATTCTGCGCCTCCTTCGCCAAGGTGGGGCTTATGCCCGATGCCGGACTGATCTGGTCGTTGCCGCCGCGCGTCGGGCTCGGCACGGCCAAACGCATGATGCTCGAAGCCCCCGTCATCGGCGGCGAGGAGGCGAAAGCGCTCGGGCTCGTCGATGTGCTCGCCCCCGCCGGCACCGTGCGCGACATCGCGCTCGCCCGCGCCCGCGACATGGCCCGCCTCGCGCCGCTCTCCATCGCCATGACGAAGGCCGCCTTCGCGCGCGGCACGGATGATCTCGACCGCGTGCTCGCCTGTGAGCTGGACGGCCAGCCGATGCTCTTCGCCACCGCCGATCATACAGAGGGCCGCAAGGCCTTCGCCGAGAAGCGCGATCCGCAATTTCGCGGGGCGTGAAGGGCGATCTTCGACGCGAGAATGCTGATTTTGCGCAAGGGCGTGCGTTTTGCGCACTGCAAGGCAAGAAAGCTGATTCCTGTCGCGATTCGACTGGAATTGCTGTAGATTGAAAGTCTGGTGTTCGGATTGACGGTAGTCGGACACCTCGGACCGTCGCTGACTTGCATGGTCATGCGCGCGGATCGGTTTTTCCCGGCGCATCTTGGCCCGCGCACATTGGCCCGGCGCATCTTGGCACGGCGACAAATCCGTCACCAGCCCGGAGGGCGCGGCATGCATGCGATCCACCGCAGCCATTACCGGATCCGGTTCGCCGAGGACCACGCCGATCTCGTGCGTGCCCAGGAACTGCGCCACGTTGCCTTCATCGCGAACCGACCCGGTGCGCGCCCACGCCCCGACGGGCTCGATCGGGATGCCTTCGATGACATGTGCCGGCATCTCCTGATCGAGGACGAGGTCAGCGGAACGCTCGTTGCGTGTTTCCGTTTGCTGCCGCTGCACTGCGGGGAGGAGATCGGGCGCAGTTACACGGCGCAGTTCTACGATCTCTCCGCGCTGCGCAACTATGGTGCACCGGTTATCGAGATGGGGCGATTCTGCACACGTCCGGGCTGGCGCGATCCCGCGATCCTGCGGCTGGCCTGGGGTGCGGTCGCGAATGTCGTGGATGAGTACGATGCCGGCCTCCTGTTCGGCTGCAGCTCCTTCACGGGCGCCTCCCATGCAGCGCATGCTGCGGCACTCGACCTGCTCGCCGCCCGTTATCAGGCTCCGGCGCACTGGATGCCGGGCATCAAGGCGCCGCGCATCGTCTCTTTTGCAGAAAGGGCGCGCCATCACGAAGGCGATCCCCGTGAGGCGTTTGCGGCGCTTCCGCCGCTCCTGCGCTCATATCTCGGGCTGGGCGGCCGGGTATCGGATCACGCGGTGATCGATACCGATCTCGATACCTTGCATGTCTTCACAGGGCTCGAAATTGACCGGATCCCGCCACGCCGCGCGCGCCGCCTGCGGGAGGTGCTCCCGAACACGCCTTTGTCGCCCGTCCTTGCGGCTTTGACAAGCTCGGGGTGAATTACGCGGGTCGCATCTTGCATTTTTGCAAGATTTCGCTTGCTCTGCTTACCGATGCGCAATCGGCTGACGATCTGTAGAGCATCAGTTGAGGCGCATGGGCGCCACGCTTCGGGAGACGGCCATGAGCGTCGCGGGTATTCATCATGTCACGGCGATGGCGGGCGCGCCCTGGCGCAACCGGCATTTTCACGCCGAGATCCTCGGCCAGCGTCTGGTCAAGCGCACCGTCAATTTCGATGATCCTTCCACCTGGCATCTGTATTACGGCGATGCGGCGGGGCGCCCCGGTTCGGCGCTGACCTTCTTTCCCTGGCCCCATATCGCGCCCGGTCACCCTGGTGACGGCGAGACCGTCGAGACGGCGTTTCGCGCGCCGGCAGGGGCAATCGGGTTCTGGCGCGAACGGCTTGAGTCGCATGGCGTCGCCTGCGCCGAAGACGAACGCCAGGGACGCCGCGCCCTGACCTTTCGCGATCCCGACGGTATGGCTTTCGCCATTATCGGCGTCGCGGGCGCCGAGGACGAGCCGGCCTGGACCGTCCCCGGGATCGATGAGGCGCAGGCGCTGCGCGGTTTCGAGAGCGTCACCCTCGCCGTGCCCGATCCGGAAGCCACGGCCGCCATCCTGCGCGACGTGCTCGGTTTTCGCCACAGCGAAGCGCGTCCCGGCTATCTCGGCCTCGCCGGCAGCGATTCGCCGCTGACCGCCGTCGAGATCGCGCAATCCGCTTACGGCACCCGTCCGCGTCTCGGCGCCGGATCGGTGCACCACGTCGCTTTCCGCGCCGCCGACGATGCGGCGCAGGCGGCGATGGCGCAGACCCTGCGTGAGCGTTTCGGGATCGCAGCCACCGAGCAGCGCGACCGGAACTATTTCCGCTCGATCTATTTCCGCGAACCCGGCGGCGTGCTGTTCGAGATCGCCACCGACGGTCCGGGTTTCGCCGTGGACGAGGATCCGGGTCATCTCGGAGAGAGCCTGAAGCTGCCACCGGGCCTCGAAGCGCGTCGCGAGACGATCGCGGCGAGGCTGCCCTCGCTGGAGCGGGAGGACGCGTGATGAATGCGATACCCTCCAGTTCACAGGTGAGCGATGCTTTCGGCTTCCGGCACATATTCGTGCCGGCCTCGGAGGGCGGGGAACAGGCGCCGCCGCTGCTGCTTCTGCACGGCACCGGTGGCGATGAGCGCGATCTGTTGCCGCTGGCCGCTCAGATCGCGCCGGGTGCCGCGATCCTGTCGCCGCGCGGAAACGTCAGCGAAAACGGCATGCCGCGCTTCTTCCGGCGCCTTGCTGAAGGCGTGTTCGACGAAGCGGATCTGCGCGCGCAGACGCAGGCGCTCGCAGCCTTCATCGATCAGGCCTGCGAGGCCTATGCGCTGACCCGGCCCGTCGCTTTGGGTTTTTCCAACGGCGCCAACATCGCGGCATCCCTGCTCTGGCTCGCCCCGGATCGACTCGCGGGTGCGGCCCTGTGGCGGGTCATGCGCCCGTTTCCGCAAGCACCGGGAATAGCGCTTGCCGACAAACCCGTGCTGATTGTGGCTGGCGCCGCCGATCCGCTGATCCCGGCTGCGCGTTCGCAGGAACTGGCGTCAGCGCTGGGCGAAGCCGGCGCCGCCGTCAGCCTCGAGATCCTGCCCGCAAGCCATGGCCTGACCCAGGCGGATATCACGATCACCGCGCGTTTTCTGGCAAGCGTGGGCAAGGCCGGCGCGGACTGATCCTGATTGGAGCGTCCGACCTGACGGAATGATACGCTAGAACATGAAATATCGTTGCGCCAGCGGCAGCGCCTTCGCCGGCTCGCAGACGAGCAGTTCCCCGTCCGCCGTCACCGCATAGGTTTCCGGATCGATCGCGATCTGCGGCGTGGCATCGTTGTGAATCATGCTTTTCTTGGAGATGCCGGAGCGCACGTTGCGCACGGGCAGGCAGGTTTTTGCCAGTCCGAGCGCCTGCGGCACGCCCTTGTCGATGCCTGCCTGCGAGAGGAAGGTGAAGCTCGTGCGTTGCAGCGCCTTGCCGAAGGCGCCGAACATCGGGCGGTAATGCACGGGCTGCGGCGTGGGGATCGAGGCGTTGGGATCGCCCATCGCCGCCGCGATGATGGTGCCGGCCTTGATCACGAGCTTGGGCTTCACGCCGAAAAAGGCCGGGTCCCAGATCACGAGATCGGCGAGCTTGCCGACCTCGACCGCGCCGATATGCGCGTCCATGCCGTGCGCGATGGCGGGGTTGATGGTGTATTTGGCGATATAGCGCCTGACCCGGAAATTATCCGCCCCGGTGCCGGCATCCTCGGCAAGCGCGCCGCGCTGCGTCTTCATCTTGTGGGCGGTCTGCCAGGTGCGGGTGATCACCTCGCCGACCCGGCCCATGGCCTGGCTGTCTGAAGCCATGATCGAGAGCGCGCCGAGATCGTGCAGGATATCCTCCGCCGCGATCGTCTCCTTGCGGATGCGGCTCTCGGCGAAGGCGAGGTCCTCCGGAATCGACGGGTCGAGATGGTGGCAGACCATCAGCATGTCGAGATGCTCGTCGATCGTGTTGACCGTGAAGGGGCGCGTCGGATTGGTCGAGGAGGGGATGACATTCTCGAGCCCCGCCACCTTCATGATGTCCGGCGCATGACCGCCGCCGGCGCCCTCGGTATGGAAGGCGTGGATGGTGCGCCCCTTGAAGGCGGCCACGGTATCCTCGACGAAGCCGCTTTCATTCAGCGTGTCGGTGTGAATCATCACCTGCACATCGTATTCATCGGCGACCGAAAGACAATTGTCGATCGCAGCCGGCGTGGTGCCCCAGTCTTCGTGCAGTTTCATGGCGCAGACGCCCGCCTCGATCATCTCGACAAGGGCGCCGGGCAGGGCGGCATTGCCCTTGCCGGCGAAGGCGAGGTTCATGGGCAGCCCATCGGCCGCTTCAAGCATCTTCGCGATATGCCAGGAGCCCGGCGTGCAGGTGGTGGCGTTGGTGCCGTCGGCGGGGCCGGTGCCGCCGCCGAGCATGGTGGTCAGCCCCGACATCAGCGCATCTTCCACCTGCTGCGGACAGATGAAATGGATATGCGCGTCGAAGCCGCCTGCGGTGATGATCTTGCCCTCGCCCGCGATCGCCTCGGTGCCCGGGCCGATGATGATGTCGACGCCCGGCTGGATATCCGGATTGCCAGCCTTGCCGATGCCGGCGATGCGCCCGTCCCTGATGCCGATATCCGCTTTGACGATCCCCCAATGGTCGATGATGGTGGCATTGGTGATCACCGTATCGACGGCGCCCTGGGCGCGGGTGCGCTGGCTCTGGCCCATCCCGTCGCGAATCACCTTGCCGCCGCCGAATTTCACCTCCTCGCCATAGCTGGTGAAATCGCGCTCGATCCTGATGACGAGATCGGTATCGGCCAGCCGCACCGTGTCGCCGGTGGTGGGGCCGAACATGGCGGCGTAATCGGCGCGCGGGATGGAATAAGGCATGGGGTTTCTCCGGCGGTTTGCTCTGGCGGCTTGCTCTGGTCGCTTTTTTGGCAACAGGAGCATACACGAACCGTGCCAGAAATCCGGCACGATCCGGCCCCTGCCATGCCGGATGAGAAGAATCGACTCCTGCCATGGCGGATGATGGCCTGCATTGTCATGCGGGCGTCATCGTGGCCGTGACAAACTGTATGCGGCAAAGGATTGCCGTGACATGCTTTGAACCGGGCGCCCTGATACGAAGGGCGGACCGGAGATATCGGCGGGTTTGGAATGAAACATCCGGGCGAAAAGAGCGTGGGCTGGGTGCTGATGCGGGCGGCGCGTCTGCATCGTGCCCGCATGGGCGAGAAACTCGTCGCACTCGGGCTGTATCCGGGCCAGGAGCAGGTGCTTCAGGCGCTGGCTGGCAGAGGCGCCGGCAAGGATACTGCAAAGAATATTGTCAAGGACGAGACCGGAACCGATGGCGTGAACACTCCCGCCGGCATGAGCATGGGCGAACTCGCCGCCATCCTGCAGGTGCGTCCGCCCACCGCTTCGAAGACGGTCTCGCGCCTCTCGGCGATGGGCCTCGTCGCGCGCCAGGACCGTGATCGCGATGGTCGTGTCGTGCGCGTTGCGCTGACCGAGGCGGGGCAAGACCGCGCCGAGGCGATCACGGGGCTCTGGGACGAGGTCGAGGACGAATTGCTCGCCGGGCTCGACGGCAAGGATCGCAAGCGCCTGCGCAAGCTCCTGCGCAAGGTCGGGCGTAATCTCGCGCGCCTTGCCGCCGCCGATGATTCCGCACTGGCCGATGGCGATGATGACGAGGATGGCGACGACGCCGTCGATGCCGACAGCCCGGAAGCGATCGCCCTCGCCTCCGGGGCGCCGGATCGGGATCCGATTTCCGCCTGACGCTGCAGCAGGCCTTTCGAAACTTTCCGATCGCCCTGTGCGCAATCGCAAGGCCAGCACATTGCGCACAGGTTTATGCTCGCCTCATGGACGAACCAGCCCGCCACCCCGCATCTTCCGGCAATCTCGATGCGCCCGCCTCCCCCGAGGAGCGCCGCAGCAGGCTGATCGCCATCGCCCTGATGAGCGGCGCTCTGGCCTGTTTCTCCTGCCTCGATGCGACCGCGAAATGGCTCGCGAGCCAGGGGGTCGATCCGCTCCAGACGGTCTGGGCGCGCTATACGGTCAGCGTGGTGCTGGTCTCGTTCTTCGTCAACCACTGGACCAGCCCCGGCGTGCTGCGCACCAGCCGCCCGGTTCTCCAGGTCGCACGCTCGATCCTGCTGATGGCCTCGACCATCCTCAACTTCATCGCCCTGCAATATCTGCAACTGGCCGAAACCATCTCGATCCTCTTCGCCACGCCCTTCCTCGTGGCGCTGCTCGCGGGCCCGATCCTGGGTGAATGGGCCGGCCCACGCCGGATGATCGCCATCGGCGTGGGCTTTCTCGGCGTGCTCGTGGTGACGCGTCCGGGCTTCGGCGGCATGCATCCCGCCGCCTTCCTCTCGGTGGCCGGGGCGATCTGCTACGCGCTCTACGGCATCTCGACGCGCCTCTTGGCCGCCACCGATTCCTCGCGCACCACGATGGTCTATTCCGGGCTTGCCGGGGTCGCGCTGATGACGCCGATCCTGCCCTTCGTCTGGCAGATGCCGGACGAGCCGCTGATCTGGTTCCTGCTCTGCGCCGTCGGTTTCTATGGCGGGTTCGGACACTGGCTGCTGATTCTGGCCCATGCCCGCGCACCGGCGCCGATTCTGGCACCCTTCATCTACAGCCAGCTTCTCTGGATGCTGCTCCTGGGCTATTTCGTCTTCGGCGACTGGCCCGATCCCTGGACGCTTGTCGGCGCGAGCATCGTCATCGCCTCCGGGCTCTACCTGCTCTATCGTGAGCGTCTGCGGCGAACGGGCTGATCGGGCCTGACGGCATCACGGGCATTGCGCCGCAATAACAGGCAGGAGACTGATCGCATCATGAGCATTCGCCCTCGTCGCAGCGCGCTCTACATGCCCGGCGCCAATTCCCGCGCTCTCGACAAGGCGCGCGGCCTCGATGCCGATGTGCTGATCCTCGATCTGGAGGATTCGGTCGCGCCGACAGCGAAGGAAGCTGCACGCGAGACAGTCTGCGCCATGGTGGCGGCGCGCGCCTGGCCCGGACGCGAGACCGTGATCCGCGTGAACGCCCCCGGAACCGCGTGGTTCGACACGGATTTCAAGGCCGCTTGCGCGGCAGGGCCCGATGCGATCCTGATCCCCAAGGTCGAAACCGCCTGCACCCTTTTCGATATCGCGATCCGGCTGCGCGAAGCCGATGCGAGCCCGCATATGCGCATCTGGGCGATGATCGAGACGCCCGGGGCGATCCTGCGCATCGCCGAGATAACAGCCTGTGCGGAGGATCCCGCGACGCGGCTCGATTGTCTGGTGATGGGGCTCAACGATCTGGCCAAGGAGACCCGCGCACGGCTCACGCCGGGACGCGAGGGCATGCTGTCCTGGCTGCAGACCACGCTGATCGCCGCGCGCGCCTATGGGCTCGATATTCTCGACGGTGTCTGCAACGCCATCCACGATACCGAGGCTTTCGAGGCTGAATGCCGGCAGGGGCGCGATCTCGGCTTCGACGGCAAGAGCCTGATTCACCCGGCCCAGATTGCGCCCGCCAACACGGTCTTCGCGCCTGATCCGCAAGAGGTCGCACAGGCGCGTGCGATCCGCGATGCTTTCGCGCAGCCGGAGAATGCCGGCAAGGGCGTGATCGCGCTTGAGGGGCGCATGGTCGAGCGGCTGCATGCGCGGATGGCCGAGCGCGTCATCGCCCTCGCCGATGCCATCGCCGAACGCGCGACAAGCATGCCTCAATCAGGCAATTGACGCGCTTCCTCGGGGAGCATGATCGGAATCCCGTCGCGGATCGGATAGGCGAGCCGCGCTTGTCTGGAGATCAATTCCTGCTTGTCCGCATCATATTCCAGCGTCGCCTTGGTCAGCGGGCATACGAGGATCTCCAGCAGTTTGGGATCGATCCCGAAAGGGGCTGCCGCTGCAGTCTCGGGTGATGCGTCCTGATGTTCCGGGACGGGTTGGTGTTCGGACATGGATCGATATCCCTGAAGGCCCGGTCGGGCTATTGCATGGTCGGCGAGGAATCTTCGTCGTCACCACCGCGCAACACCTCTATCTCGGTGAGCGCGATCAGCGCCTCGGCGCGGTTCTTCAGATCCGGCGCTTCGAGCAGCGCCTGTTTTTCCGCCGCCCCGAACGGGGTCATCATGCAAAGCGCATTGACCAGCGCCTCGTTCGGCGCCTGTTCGACACCGCGCCAGTCGACCTCGATCTCCATCACCTTGACGAATTGGCGAAGGGCCGCGATCAGGCGTTCGCGATCGACCTCCTTCTCGCCGGCACGGGCGATGAAATCGGTCTCGAAGGTGGAGAAATCGGCGCGCACCTGACGGTAGGGCGTCATCACCGTGAGCTCCTCGACCACGCGAAACCGCGCGATGCCGGTGAGCGTGAGCAGGTAGCGCCCGTCACCGGTCTCGGCGAGCTGGGTGATGCGTCCGGCACAGCCGACCCGATAGAGCCGCCCGGGCGTGGCGTTTCCGCCTTCGCCGGAGCCCGGAATACCGTCTGATTCCGGCTGTACCATGCCGATCAGCCGCTCGCCGCGCAGCGCATCGTCGATCATCGCCATGTAACGCGGCTCGAAAATGTTCAACGGCATCTGGCCGCGCGGCAGAAGCAGCGCGCCGGGCAGGGGAAAGATCGGGATCACGTCGGGGCAATCCTGCGGACCGCGATAGGCGATATTCGTGGGCATGGTGCCCTCCGCTTATTTGAAGAGCACAGCCGAAAGCTTGCGGCGTCCGGCAATGCTCGCGGGATCCTTGGGCCCCCAGGCCTCGAAGAATTCCAGGAGCTGCTTGCGCGCGCCGTCCTCGTTCCATTCACGATCACGCTTGACGATCTCGACAAGATGCTCCGCCGCCTCCATGCGTCTGTTGGCTCCGGCCAGGGCGGTGGCGAGATCGAAACGCGCCTGATGATCATCAGGATCGGCGGCGAGCTTCGCCTCGAGTTCGGCGGTATCGCCCAGCTTTCCGGCCTGCTCGGCAAGCTCCAGCGCCTTGCGCACTGCGGTGATGGCGGGGTCGTCGCGCTTGTCTTCCGGTGTCATGTCGAGGAAGCGCCGGGCGCCCTCCACATCCTGCATCTCGAGATGCAGCCGCGCCATGCCGGCGATGGCCGGGGCATTGTCGTTTTCCTGCTGCAGCACGGCGGCGAAGAGCTGCGCGGCACCCTGCACATCGCCCGAGGCCGCAAGCTTCTGCGCCTCCTCCAGAGCCTGCTCCACGGGCGAGGGCCCCTGCGCGCCACCGCCGAGCTTGGCGATGAAGGCATCGATCTGGCTCTCGGGCACAGCCCCCATGAAGCCGTCAACGGGCTGGCCCTTGTCGAAGGCGATCACGGCGGGGATCGACTGGATGCCGAGCTGGCCGGCAATGGCGGGGTGATCGTCGATATTCATCTTGACGAGCCTGACCTTGCCGGCCGCCTTGCTCACCGCCTTCTCGATCACCGGGGTGAGCTGCTTGCAGGGGCCGCACCAGGGCGCCCAGAAATCGACGAGAACCGGCTGGTTCATCGATTCGGCGATCACGTCCTCGCGGAACGTCGCGGTGGTCGTCTCCTTGATCAGATCGGCGCCCGCCTGTTGCGCCGCGCCGGGGGCCGGGGTCGCCTGTCCCGTCATCGAATTGCCGAACATGCTCGTCTCACTCTCTGGCTCTTCAACCGCTGCGCGGTCCGTTGGCGTGATCGCGCCGGGTATCGGCGCAGGGTTGTTCGAGGTTGCCGTGCAACCGGTTGCCCTCAAGATGGGATCGCCGCATCGTTTTGACCAGCCCCGGCATCAGTGGATTCCTCTTCCGGCGGCACCGGCAGATCGCGAATCCGTGTCTCGTGGCCATGCTCCGCGAGGAAGCTGATCAGATCCGCCACACGCATCGAGGTGGTCATGGTATTGATCAGCGGATGGGCGTTGATGATCTCCTGGTCGGCCAGACGCCGGTCGAGCACGAAGGAGATTTTCTCCGGCGGTGCATTCACCAGCGCGAGCGGCGTTACCGAGCCCGGCGCGACGCCGAGCAATTCCCCGAGGAGTTCCGCCGAGCCGAAGGACAGACGGCCGGAGCCCCCGATCACCGGATGCAGCCGCTTGAGATCGACGGGACTTTCCGATTCCGCCGTCACCAGGAAGATGCGGCTCTTCTTGTCCTTCAGGAAGAGGTTTTTCGTATGCCCGCCCGGAATACGGGCCTTGACATGCTGCGATTCGGCCACCGTGAACACGGCTTCGTGCTCGGTGGTGGTGATCGCGTAGCCGCGCTGATCAAGGGCGTCGAGAAGCTGTTGCGGTGTCATCATGGCTTCGCTTGTAACCATGCAAGGGCCCGGCCTCAAGGCGTACGGCGTTTCTGCAGGCGCCTGTGCCGGGAAATCGGCAGAAAATCCGCAAGAAATTCCTCAAAAAATCCTCAAAAAATCCTCTTGCAAAGCCCGCGCGTCTGGTTCATATCAACGCCATCGACGCGGTGGCGACCACCGCAGACGGTTTCAGGGCCGTCACGGAGCGTGCGGGTGTAGCTCAGGGGTAGAGCACAACCTTGCCAAGGTTGGGGTCGTGGGTTCGAATCCCATCGCCCGCTCCAGTTTCCCTCATTGATGAAATTTCGACGTATGCAGCTTGGGCTGCTGCAATGTGGGCCTCGTGCATCATGTGGAGGCCCGGTACCCGGGTATTGCTTCTCGCAATCCGGCAATCACACGACCGCGACTATGGTGCGAGACGGATTTGCGCAGCACCACTATCCGAATTCGCGCGCCGGATATACCGGCCCGGCCACTTGGATTTCAATCACGCCCGCATGCCGAACCAGCAGCTGCACCGTCCGATAGACAATAAAAAGGCGGCAAATGCCGCCTGTTTGTGCACCTCGTTATCAGGGCAGCAATGCCGCCAGAGAGAAGCTCGGGGCGGAGAGTGTCGCGAGGCTGATCATGGCCGCCGCGCCGATCGCGCCGAAAACAATGGAAACGCCGAGCATCGGCATGAGATCCCTGTTGGCTATCCTGAACACGTTCATGATTCTGACCTCCCGTTTCGCATTCCGACAACACTGCCGAAGCAAGATCGGTTCCAGAATTCCTTAACAAAATTTTTTGCGGCGCAATATCCGCATGAATGCGCAGGATTGCATCGTCCTGTCAAGCTTTCACGCAGCTTTGCGACCACTGCGCCGGTTTCCCGACGCAGTGTGTTGATGCAGCGCAACACGGCTCTCAGTGCAGCGCGGAGCCGTCGCCCGGCTTGTCGACCGGATTGTCCGGGCCGGGCGGCAGCGCACCCGGCGCCGCCGCGATTCCGCCGATCATCAGCCCCAGCGGACCGACGCTGACGGGCACCGTCTCGCCATCCTTGATGGCGCCGGCGAGGATCGCCTCGGCCAGCGGATCCTGCACCGATTTCTGGATGACGCGCTTGAGCGGACGCGCCCCATAGGCCGCGTCATAGCCCTTCTGGCCGAGCCAGTCGCGCGCCTCCTCGGTCAGTTCGAGCCTGATCTTGCGCTCGTCGAGGAGCTTTTGCAGGCGCTTGAGCTGAATCGCGACGATGGCGCCCATCTGCTCACGCTGCAGGCGATGGAACAGGATGATCTCATCGACGCGGTTGAGGAATTCGGGGCGGAAATGGCCGCGCACCACACCCATCACCTCGTCGCGCACGGCATCGGAATCCTCGCCCTCACTCTGGGCCACGAGGAATTCCGAGCCGAGATTCGAGGTCATCACGATCAGCGTGTTGCGGAAATCCACCGTGCGGCCCTGGCCGTCGGTGAGGCGTCCGTCATCAAGTACCTGGAGCAGCACGTTGAACACGTCCGGATGGGCCTTCTCGATCTCGTCGAAGAGCACCACCTGGTAGGGCCGCCGGCGCACCGCTTCCGTCAGCGCCCCGCCCTCATCGTAACCGACATAGCCGGGAGGCGCGCCGATCAGGCGGGCGACGGAGTGCTTTTCCATGTATTCCGACATGTCGATGCGCACCAGCGCGCTCTCGTCGTCGAACAGGAACGACGCCAGCGCCTTGGTCAGTTCGGTCTTGCCGACGCCGGTGGGGCCGAGGAACATGAACGAGCCGATCGGGCGGTTGGGATCCTGCAATCCGGCGCGC
Source organism: Saliniramus fredricksonii (assembly GCF_900094735.1). Classification (NCBI taxonomy): domain Bacteria; kingdom Pseudomonadati; phylum Pseudomonadota; class Alphaproteobacteria; order Hyphomicrobiales; family Salinarimonadaceae; genus Saliniramus; species Saliniramus fredricksonii. The sequence continues at coordinate 1,047,815 of NZ_FMBM01000001.1, read as the reverse complement.
GCGCGGCGTACGGCGGTCGAGACGGCACGCACCGCCTCGCGCTGGCCGACGACCCGTTTGGCGAGCTCCGTCTCCATGGCGAGCAGCTTTTCGCGCTCACCTTCGAGCATGCGATCCACCGGCACGCCGGTCCAGCGCGAGACCACGCCGGCAATGTGATCGGGTGTCACCGCCTCTTCCATCAGGGCGCCATCTGCGGGAGCGGCGTCCTCTGCAGCCTCGGTCTCGGCGAGTTGCTTCTCGAGATCGGGAATGATCCCGTAGGCGAGTTCGCCGGCGCGCTGATACTGGCCCTCGCGCTGGACCTGGGCGAGCTCGGTGCGGGCCTCGTCGAGGCGGCGCTTGAGCTCCGCCGCTGCGCCGAGCTTGCTCTTCTCGGCATTCCAGCGCGCGGTGATCTGCGCGGATTGCTCCTCGAGATCGGCAAGTTCCTTCTCGAGCCGGGCGAGGCGATCCCTGGAGGCGGTATCCGCCTCCTTTTTCAGCGCTTCGCCCTCGATCTTGAGGCGGATGATTTCCCGATCGATGGAATCGAGCTCTTCAGGCTTCGAATCCACCTGCATGCGCAGCCGCGCGCCGGCCTCGTCGACGAGATCGATGGCCTTGTCGGGCAGGAAGCGGTCGGTGATGTAGCGATTCGACAGGGTTGCCGCCGCGACGAGCGCCGAATCGGCAATGCGCACGCCGTGATGCTGCTCGTATTTCTCCTTCAGCCCGCGCAGGATCGAGACCGTATCCTCGACGGTGGGCTCGGAGATGAAGACGGGCTGGAAGCGGCGGGCGAGCGCTGCATCCTTTTCCACATGCTTGCGATATTCGTCGAGCGTGGTGGCGCCGACGCAATGCAGCTCACCGCGCGCCAGCGCCGGCTTGAGCAGGTTGGAGGCGTCCATCGCCCCGTCGCCCTTGCCGGCGCCGATCAGGGTGTGCATTTCATCAATGAAGAGCACGATCTCGCCCTCCGCCGATGTCACCTCCTGCAGGACGGCCTTGAGCCGCTCCTCGAATTCACCGCGATATTTCGCCCCCGCGATCAGCGCGCCCATGTCCAGCGCCAGCAGGCGCTTGTCGCGCAGGCTTTCGGGCACGTCGCCATTGACGATCCGCAGCGCCAGCCCCTCGACAATGGCGGTCTTGCCGACACCGGGTTCGCCGATCAGGACGGGATTGTTTTTCGTGCGGCGCGAGAGCACCTGGATGGCGCGGCGGATCTCCTCGTCGCGACCGATCACCGGATCGAGCTTGCCGTCGCGCGCCGCCTCGGTGAGATCACGGGCGTATTTCTTCAAGGCCTCGTAGGCGTTCTCCGCCGAGGCGTTGTCGGCAGTGCGGCCCTGGCGCAGGGCGTTGATCGCGGCGTTGAGATTCTGCGCGCTGAGCCCGGCCTTGGCGAGCGCCTTGCCAGCCTCGGTATCCTTCTCGATGACGAGTGCGAGCAAGAGCCGCTCCACCGTGACAAAGGAATCGCCGGCCTTGTCGGCGGCCTTTTCCGCTGCGTCGAAGACGCGCACCGTGCCGGGCTGGAGATAGAGCTGGCCACTGCCGCCCTCGACCTTCGGCAGCTTGGCGAGCGCCTGGTCGGTGAGCTGGAGCGCGGTTTTCGCGTCGCCGCCGGCACGCGCGATCAGGCCTGCGGCCATGCCCTCGGAATCGTCGAGCAGGGCTTTCAGCACATGCTCCGGCGCGAATTGCTGGTGCCCCTCGCGCAGGGCAATGGTCTGCGCCGCCTGGAGGAAACCGCGGGCGCGTTCGGTATATTTTTCGATATTCATCATCTCGTCCTTTCAAGCCACCCACCGACGCCCCGAACGGGCACGCCTCATGATGCTCGTCTGTCGCGCCGGCCCTTCCTGACAAGCGACCGGCATCCCTGATCTAGGTGTTGCTGATGCGCCACACAAGACCCGGTGTCATCATGGAACGCGGTCGCGGTCGGCGCGTTGATCAAACGCATTGCAAGTTCATGAGAGGAGGCGTGCATGGCCGAGGAATCCGACGGCAGGAAAAGGGAAGACGCCGCAACACAAGCGCCTGCAGAAAGCGAAAAGCGCAAGCAGCCTGGCACGGATAATTCCCCGGGGCAGGGCGGGTTCCATCATGCCGATACCCGGATGGGCCACGCGCATTCAAAATGGCTCGGCGAGGCCGAACGTCTGGTGACCGGCAAGGACAAGCCGCCCGAAAGCGCCGGCGAAGATGAAATCGACAAGGCGAAGGAGTGAGGCGCTCGGCGTGCGAGGATGATCCGAACGCGCAACGCCGGCAGCGGATATGGCGCCATGAGCGCGCAAACCCCGAAGCCCGGGATGCAGAAGAGCATGGAGAAGGCGCTGGATAGCAAGCGCGAAACCGCGACTGCGGAGCAGATCCCCGATGATCGCAGGGCGGACGAGGGTTGTTGGCCGAGGGAGAGGCAATGGTGCCGGTTGTCAGACTCGAACTGACGACCTACCGCTTACAAGGCGGTTGCTCTACCAACTGAGCTAAACCGGCATCGCGCAAGCCATTACCCCGTTTTCGGTACCGGATGCAAGAATTCCGATGGGGTGTCCGGCCAGGATCGTAAATGTGTGGGAGTTCCCGTGTGCTGGGGCGTCCGGAGCGCCACGATACAATTCGCAATAGTTTCATCGCAAGCGTGATTCGGGTCAGATTCGTGCTGACGCGATGGCTAATGGCGTTTACACTTCGTTAACCGTATTGCAGAAAATCGGGGATCGAAGGATGAATGCCATGTCGCTTGCACCGATCAGCCGCAGCCTGACAGGCGCCGCCCTTTGCGCTGCCGCGCTGCTCTCCCTTGCTGTCGTCCCGCTTGCCGTCGTCGCCACACCGGCCACTGCCGAGACCAGCCGGATCACGGTCCTGACCGGGGCGCAGGCAAATCAATCAGAGCTTGCCGGCACCCGGAGCGATCAGACGATCCGCATCGTCATCGCCGATCCCGTGCGCCCCGGCATTCGCCGGCCACCCGTCGCGGAACCCGTGCTTTATGTCATCGAGGATGACGAGGCCGTGCGCGCCGTGCGCTGACGCGCTGTCTGGCGCCTTCGATAACGGCGCGTTCAGGCGATGATATCGGGGTTGAGCCGGTCTTCGAGATCGATGATCCGGTCGCGCAGGACGAGCTTGCGCTTCTTCAGGCGCTGCAGCTGCAGCTTGTCGCTGGTGCTCATTGTCTCGAGCGCGTCGATCGCCGAATCGAGGTCGCGATGCTCTTGGCGCAGACGCGCCAGTTCGCGGCGCAGCACCCGCTCCTCGTCACGGGGACCGCCGAAGGCGACGATGTTGTCGGCGACCAGATTGTCGACATTGTCATTCCCGCAATCTCCCGCATTGCGGTAAGTCTCTTCTTCGCCGACCATATTCGCTCCGCGACGCCTCACTTGCTGTCGAAGCGTACAGTAAGCCTTTCCACAGCAGGCGTCCAGCCCGCAGAATTCGGCAAATCGATCAAATCCGAATGATGCGATTATCTTTGAATCGCCACGTTTCGTGTGACAGTATGATGACGTCGGCACGAACGAATGGAGGACCCGACATGTCGCTGCAGAGCCATCTCGTGGAGTTGGAAAAGAAGCATCAGGCATTGGAGAAGGCGCTTCACGAAGCCCAGATCCGCCCCTCTTCGGATGACCGCGAAGTCGCCGAACTCAAACGCAAGAAGCTCCAGCTCAAGGACGAGATCTCGCGCCTGCAACAGGCCAATGGCAAGGCCACCGTCCACTGAGATTGTTTCATGACCGGCCCCGTCGCGCGCGGCGGGCCTGACCGCCGCGTCCGTGACGAGATGCGGCGGTTTCGTTTCAGGGACGAGTTTCAGCAGGCGGAAACCGGCGCAATGAAAAAACCGATGCGCCCGACAATGATCGGGAGCGCCCGGTCAGGCATGGCCCACCGATGATGACAGCAATGCCGGATCGATACCCAGAAGGCGCAGAGCGCGCGCATATTGATCATCGGCAGCATGGTTGAAGACAACATCCGGATCCGCCGGGCAACTCAACCATCCATTGCTCTGGATTTCATTCTCGAGCTGTCCTGCACTCCACCCGGCATAACCCAGCGCGAGCACCGCATCGCGTGGTCCATGCCCGCGGGCGATGGCGCGCAGGATATCGACCGTTGACGTCAGGCAGATCCCGGGGGCGACGGCCTGGGTCGATTGCGCCACGCGGTAATCGGGGGAATGCAGCACGAATCCGCGGCTGGTCTCGACCGGCCCGCCCATCAGGACGGGCACGCGATCGAGCGCATCAGGCAGATGCATCGCATCATCATCCCCGATGATCTCAAGTTGCACCAGGAGATCGGGCAGCCGCAGATCGGAGGCCGGTTTGTTGATGACGATACCCATCGCGCCCCGCGCGGAATGCTCGCAGACATAGATCACGGCACGCATGAAACGCTCATCCGGCATGCCGGGCATGGCGATGAGCAGATGCCCTTCGAGATTGTCGAATGCGCTGACCCGGTCCTTGTCCATGGTGACACAATCCTCTCTGCAGGAGCCAGAATCGCGAAACCGGATGCCGATGTCCATCGATTTATGATCCCCGGTCACGCATCCTTGAGCGCGGCGGGCTTGGAGGCCGGGCGGGAGATGGTTACCTGTAGATTTCAAAACGGAAGGGCAATGCGGATGACGTTTGCGCGATGTGGTGAATTCTTTGATGGCGGCATGGCGCGCGCCGGGCGGCGCAACCGGTTTCAGCCATCGTATGCCTCGGCAGCGGCATTGGTGATGCTGCTCGCGCTGTCGGCGGGTATGGCCGGATCGGCCGTCGCACAGGAAACCGCCTGGGAAGAAGGCCATGCCTCCCGCGCACGGCTCATCGCCGGCGCCGGCGACGGGACACAGCTGCTCGCCGGTATCGAGATCGAACTCACTGAGGGCTACAAGACCTATTGGCGCCATGCCGGTGATTCGGGCCTGCCGCCGGAGATCGATTGGTCCGGCTCGCGCAACGTCGCGGATCTTTCACTCGAATTTCCCGCCCCGGGGCGCTTCAGGGATGCGAGCGGCACGTTCTTCGGTTACCAGGATGAGGTGCTCCTGCCGGTGATGATCACCCCGACCGATACCGGCGAGCCGGTGACGCTCAGCGTCAGCCTCAGCTACGGCGTGTGCAAGGATGTCTGCATTCCCGCCTTCGCCGATTTCGAACTGACCATTCCCGTGGCACAGAGCGGGAGTCATGCGCCCCGCCTCGCCGACGCGTCGAGGCAGGTGCCCCGCCGCGTCACACCGGGCGAGCCTTATGCCGGGCTCGCCTTCCATGACCACGACCTGACCGATGACGGCAAGCTCGCACTGACCGTCGAGGCCCCGCCTGATGCCCTGCTGATGGCGGAAGGCCCGGATTATCACTGGTTCCTCGATCCCGATGAGGCAGCCCGGCCCGATTCGTCGGGCCGCCAGGTCTTCACGGTCGATTTTGCCGAGACCCCGCGTGAAATCACGGGCGCGACGCCTTTCCGCTTCACGCTGGTCGGGGATGGCGCGGCCATCGAGACGCTGATCGAGATCCCGCAGGAGGCCTTGCGCACTCTTGCCGGACACTGATGCTGCGGGCCTGACTTCAGGCGAGCCAGCGCTTGCGGCGCTTGTAGGTCTTGACGTTACGGAATGAGCGTGCGCCGCTATCCGAGATGCCGAGGTAGAATTCCTTCACATCCTCGTTCTCGCGCAGCATCTTCGCCTCGCCGTCCATGACCACGCGCCCGGTCTCCAGAATGTAGCCGTAAGTCGCGTAGCGCAGCGCCATGTTGGTATTCTGCTCCGCCAGCAGGAAGGAGACGCCTTCCTTGGCGTTGAGATCCTGCACGATCTCGAAGATTTCCTCGACGATCTGCGGCGCCAGCCCCATGGAGGGCTCGTCGAGCAGGATCATCTTGGGCTTGCTCATCAGGGCGCGCCCGATGGCGCACATCTGCTGCTCGCCGCCGGAAGTATAGCCCGCCATGGCGCTGCGGCGCTCGCGCAGGCGCGGGAAATAATTGTAGACCTTCTCCATATCCGCCTTGATGGCGGCGGAACCGTCCTTGCGGGTGAAGGCGCCGGTGAGGAGGTTTTCCTCGATGGTGAGGTGGCCGAAGCAGTGGCGGCCTTCCAGCACCTGGATACAGCCGCGCCGCACCAGGTCGTTGGGAGAGAGGCGCTCGATGCGCTCGCCCTCGAATTCGATCGAACCCTTGGTCACCTCGCCACGCTCGGCATGGAGCAGGTTGGAGACGGCCTTGAGGGTCGTGGTCTTGCCGGCGCCGTTGGCGCCGAGAATGGCGACGATGCCGCGCCGCGGCACGTTCAGGGAGACGCCCTTCAAAACCAGGATGACGTGATCGTAGATCACTTCGATATTGTTGACCGACAGGATCAGATCCTTCTTTTCGGGATCGGTCGTGATCTGTTCAGGCGCGGTTTCGGTCGTGGCGCTCATCTCGGATTCATCCTGCAGGGTCATCGCGATCGGGGCCCGGCGGAACTGCAGATGGCGCTCCGCCGGGAATTCGTCAGTGGCAAACGGCCTGCCTCAGGGGCATTCTTCCGTCCGCTCGGGCCATCCGGCATCCGCCGCCGCGTAGGATTGAGCAGCGTCTTCGATCAGGGGCCGCACGAATTCCGTCATCGGCGACATCCAGTCGGTGCCCTGTGTCCATGCGTCACCGCCCCATTGGGCCACATAGACCTGATTATGGCCGCTATGGTCTTCGCAACTGATGCCAAGCGGGGCCATGAAGTCTTCCATGCCCATCTCCGCAATCCGCTCTTGCGTGATGTTCATCGCTTCGAGGCCGAGCCGCATATCGGTGCCATCGATCACGTCCTTGCCCGTGATTTCCTGCGCCGTGCGGATCGCCTCGGCGACCAGCATCGAGTTGTAGATGCCGCGATTGTAGAGGTTGTCGCCGATGCGCTCACGCGGGAACTCCGAGAGGCCGCGTTCGTGCACATAGGTGATGATGTCGTCCATGAAGGGGTAGTCGGAGCCCACACCATGGAAGTTCAGCGACTTGTAACCAGCGGCCTCGGCCCCGCCGGCGCGGGCATCCTCGTCGCCACCGGCCCACCAGACACCGACCAGGCGATCCACCGGGAAATTGGTGCGCACGGCTTCACGCACGGCGGTGGGGTTCATGGCGCCCCAGCCCTGCAGGTAGATCCAGTCGGGACGATCGCGGCGGATATTGAGCCAGACCGAGGACTGGTTCTGCATGTCCTGTGCGGGAACCGGGTAGAGCTTGACCTCGAAACCATGTTCTTCGGCAAGCGCCTCGAGCACCGGGATCGGCTCGCGCCCATAGGGGGCATCGAGATGCAGGAGGCCGATGGTCTTGCCCGCGAGATTCTCGAAGCCGCCCTCGACATCGGCGGCGTGCTTGACGAAGGCGGAAGCGCCGTCCCAATAGGTCACCGGCGGGTTGAACACCCAGGGGAACGTGGTGCCATCCGCCGCCGCCGAAAGGCCGTAGGCCATCGACAGCACGGGAATCTCGTCGACCGCTGCGCGCGGGATCAGTTGCAGGGTGATGCCCGTGGAATAGGGGTTCACCACCACCGGATTGTTGCCGCGCACGGATTCGTAGCATTCCACGCCGCGCGTGGTGTCGTAGCCGGTTTCACATTCCTCGATGATCAGCGGCACGCCGCCGATACCGCCGTCGCGCTCGTTGAGCATGGTGAGATAATCATGCATGCCGTCAGCGATCGGAATGCCGGAGCCGGCGAAGGCGCCGGTGCGATAGGTCAGGAGCGGCACATAGATGCCGTCCTGCGCCTGCGCCGCCGTCACCGCAGCGGATGCGGCAAAGACGGAAGCGGCCAGAGCGCCGATACCGTATAATCTGAGTGACATGAGCGTTCCCCTCCCAGGGTCGTGGCCGTTGACCGGCCGGTTTCAGTCTGCTGCGACGTCTCCTTGTGATTCCGGCCGCCCTAATAGGGGAACGGCCAGACCCGGAGCTTCTGTTTGACGATCTGCCATAGCCGCGCGAGGCCGTGCGGCTCGACGATCAGGAAGAAGATGATCATGGCGCCGAGGATCATGAAGCGCAGATGCTCGATCGTCTCGGAGCCGACCCGTATCCCGAGCGGCTCGAAGATCGCAGGCAGCAGGGCGCCCATGGCGATCGGCAGCATGAAGATCAGCGCCGCGCCGAAGAAGGAGCCGATCAGCGAGCCGAGGCCGCCGATGATCACCATGAACAGGATTTCGAAGGATTGGTCGATATTGAAGACGTTGTATTCCGCCCCGCCATACCAGAGAAAGACCATCATCGCCCCGGCCACGCCGCAATAATACGACGAGACCGCAAAGGCCATGAGTTTGGCCTTGAACGGGCGAATGCCCATCAGCTCGGCGGCGATATCCATGTCGCGGATCGCCATCCATTGCCGGCCGATGCGGCCATGCACGATGTTCGAGGCGATCCAGGTGAGAAGGATGACGAGGGTGAGCACCACGATGTAGCGCGCCTGCGGTGTGGCCGCTGCACCCACGATCTGGACGTCGAACAGGGTGCGCCGGGGCGCCTCGATCGCGCCGGAGACATTATAGTTCACCAGCCAGGGAACGCGGTTGAAGGTCCATTGCAGGAAGAACTGCGCGGCGAGTGTCGCCACGGCGAGATAGAAGCCCTTGATGCGCAGGCTCGGCAGACCGAAGAGGATCCCGATCCCGGCCGAGAAGAAGCCCGAGACCAGTATCCAGATGACGACATTCACCTCGGGGAAGATCGTCATCAATTTGTAGCAGGCATAGGCCCCCACCCCCATGAAGGCGCCGGTACCGAGGGACAGCAGGCCGGTATAGCCGACCAGCATGTTCAGCCCGATCGCCGCGAGCGCAAAGATCAGGAACGGAATCAGCACTGCCTGGAGCATGAAGGTCGAGCCGAAGAAGGCCATGGAATAGGCCAGCAGGATGATCACAAGGATGCCGATCCGGTCCTGCTTCAGCGGGAACACCGCCATGTCTGCGGCATAGCTCGATTTGAATTGCCCGGCCTCACGATAGATCACGGCGCGATTCCCTTCCTGGTCTCGTTATGCGGTGCCCGGACCGGCCCCGGCTGCAAGCAATGCGTCTTGTTCTTCCTGCGCATCGTCATATGCGTTCGATGATCTTCTCGCCGAACAGCCCCTGGGGCCGGAAGACGAGGAAAAGAAGCGCGATCACATAGGCAAACCAGCTCTCGATGCCGCCGCCCACGATCGGGCCCCAGTAGAACTCGGCCAGCTTCTCGCCGAAGCCGATGATCAGCCCGCCGACAATGGCGCCCGGGATCGAGGTGAAGCCGCCGAGGATCAGAACCGGCAGCGCCTTCAGCGCGATGATCTGGAGGGCGAAGGACACGTCCGAGCGCGCGCCCCACATGATTCCCGTGACCAGCGCGACGATGCCGGCGGCGAACCAGACGATGACCCAGATCTGGTTGAGCGAGATGCCGACGGAGAGCGCGGCCTTGTGACTGTCGGCCACGGCCCGCAATCCACGTCCGATCCGGGTCTTGGAGAAGAAAACGCCGAGCGTGGCGATCATGATCACCGCGATCACCGCAGCCGCAATATCAATGTGCTGGATGGTGACGAAGCCACCGGCCATGTCGAAGCTGGTCCGCCCTTCCGGCAGCATCAGCTCCGAGGTGATCATCTGCTTGGGCTCGCCGCCAAAGATCAGCTCGCCGAAACCGATCAGGAAATAGGTGATCCCGAACGTGGCCATGAAGAGAATGATATCGGGCTGGTTCACCAGGGGTCGCAGCACCACCCGCTCGACCGTGACGGCAAGCAGGAACATTACCCCGATCGCCAGCGCCAGCGCGAGGATGGCCGGCACGCCCATGGCATGGAAGCCCACCAGCGTCAGCGCGGCGAACACCACCATGATGCCCTGGGCGAAGTTGAACACGCCCGATGCCTTGAAGATCAGGACGAAGCCGAGGGCGATCAGCGCATAGAGGATCCCGGAAACGAAGCCCTCCCAGAGAACCTGCAGAAGCAGGTCCGGGGCCTCGCCCATGAAGGCGAAGGGTTCGATGAAGATCTGGTGCAGGAGGTTCATGAGCGTTGACTCGCGGCTTTGCTTCTGGCTCGAGGCTTCAATGCGGCACGCCGAGATAGGCGTCGATGACCTTCTGGTCGCGTTTCACCTCATCCGGCGTCCCGTCCGCGATCTTGCGACCGTATTCGAGCACGACGACGCGGTCCGACAGATCCATGACCACGCCCATATCGTGTTCGATCAGGGCGATGGTGGTGCCGAAATGGTTGTTCACGTCGAGGATGAAGCGGCTCATATCCTCCTTCTCCTCGAGATTCATGCCCGCCATGGGCTCGTCGAGAAGCAGCAGATCGGGCTCCATGGCCAGGGCCCGGCCCAGCTCGACGCGCTTCTGCAACCCGTAGGGCAGCTTGCCCACCGGCGTCTTGCGGATGGCCTGGATCTGCAGGAAGTCGATGATATCCTCGACCACGCGACGATGCGCGACCTCCTCGCGCATGGCCGGGCCGAAGCGCAGGATCTGCCAGAACAGGTTGGCCTTCATCTTCAGCGAGCGCCCGGCCATGATGTTGTCGAGCGTCGACATGCCCTTGAACAGCGCCACGTTCTGGAAGGTGCGCGCGATCCCGCCCGCAGCGGCCTCATACGGACGCATCTTGCGCCGCGTCTCGCCGCGAAAGGTGATCCTGCCCTCGGTGGGATGATAGAATCCGTTGATGCAGTTGAGCATCGAGGTCTTGCCGGCCCCGTTGGGCCCGATGATGGCCCGTATCTCGCCCTTGCGGATATCGAAGGAGACGTCGGTCAGGGCCTTCACGCCACCGAAACCCAGCGAGACATTGTCGACGGCAAGCAGGACTTCCTCGAAATGGCGCGGTGCCGGCGCTGCCGCTGACGGTTCATCACCCCTGGCGCCCTGCGGTTCGAGGGTCTCGCCCGCGGATTTCTCGGCGGCCTTGTCGGCAATTGCGGCGCTGGTCTGATCCACGCTCATGCGGCCTCCTCCATGGCGGCGGCTTCGGCTGTGACGGGGTGGATCGGCATGTCGCGGATCTTCACCCGCGCCGCGATGACGCCCTTGCGCCCGTCCTCGAAGGTCACTTCCGTGCGGATATCGGCCTCGTCCGAACCGTCGTAGAGAGCGGTGACGAGGGGCGCGTAGCGCTCGGCGATGAAGCCGCGTCGGACTTTTTGCGTGCGCGTCAGCTCGCCGTCATCGGCATCGAGCTCCTTGTGCAGGATCAGGAAGCGCTTGACCTGGGCGCCGCCCATGCGCGGCTCGGCGGCGAGCGAGCGGTTCACCTCGTCCACATGCGCCGCGATCATCTCGTAGACACGCGGATGCTGCGCCAGCTCCTGATAGGAGGCGTAGATGACGTTGTTGCGCTCCGCCCAGTTGCCCACGGCGGTGAGATCGATATTGATGAAGCAGGTGACGAAGTCGCGCTCGTGGCCATAGGCGACGACTTCCTTGATGTTGGGATAGAATTTCAGCTTGTTCTCGACGTATTTCGGCGGAAACAGCGAACCGTCATTGAGCTTGCCGACATCCTTGGCGCGGTCGATGATGCGCAGGTGGCCGGTCTGCGGATCGAAGAAACCGGCATCGCCCGAGCGCACATAGCCGTCTGCCGTCTTGGTCTCGGCGGTCTTGTCCGGATCCTTGTAATAACCCAGGAACACGCCCGGCGAGCGAAACAGCACCTCGCCGTTTTCGTCGATCCGGATCTCGACGCCGGGCGCCGGGCGGCCCACCGTATCGGCATGGATCTCGCCGTCGGGCTGCATGGTGACGTAGACCGAAGCCTCGGTCTGGCCATAGAGCTGCTTCAGATTGACCCCGATGGAGCGGTAGAAGCTGAAGATCTCCGGGCCGATCGCCTCGCCTGCCGTGTAGCCAACCTTGGTCTTGTCGAGACCGAAGCGGTTGCGCAGGGGCGCATAGACCAGGAAATCACCGATCGCATAGACGAAGCGATCCCAGGGATTGACGCTCTCTTTATTCAGGATGCGCTCGCCGACCTTGCCGGCATGGTCGATGAAATACCTGAACATCGCCCGCTTGACGCGGCTGGCATCCTCCATGCGCACCATGGTGAGGGTGAGCATGTTCTCGAACACGCGCGGCGGCGCAAAGGCGTAGGTGGTGCCGATCTCGCGGCGATCCTCCGCGATCGTCTCCGGGCTTTCCGGGCAATTGACGCACAGACCTGCGAGAATCGCCTGGGCATAGGAGAAGATGTGATCGCCCACCCAGGCCAGTGGCAGATAGGCGATGATCTCGTCATGGTCGTTGAGATTGTCGAAATCGCAGCCGATCTTCGCTGCGGCAATGACGTTGTCATAGCTGAGCATCACGCCCTTGGGACGCCCCGTGGTGCCCGACGTGTAGAGGATGATGGCGAGATCCTCGCCCTTGCCCGCCGCGAGCGACTCGCCGAGCCAGGCCTCGGATTTCGCATCCTCCGCGAGCATCTTGCGCCCGTCATCAATGAAGGCCGAGAGCGCCTGCATGCGCGTATGGTCATAATCGCGCAGGCCCCTTTCCTCGTCATAGAGCAGATGGGTCAGGGTCGGCACCTCATCGGCGATGGAGAGAACCTTGTCGACCTGCTCCTGGTCCTCCACCACCGCGAGCTTCACCTCGGCATGACCGAGCACATAGGCCATTTCCTCGGCGACGCTGTCGGAATAGACCGGGATCGGCACGACGCCGATCCATTGCGCGGCGGCGATGGCCCAATAGAGACGCGGGCGGTTGTTCCCGATGATGGCGATCCTGTCGCCACGCTCCAGACCGAGCCTGTGCAGGCCGATGGCCATGGCCCGCACGGTCTCGTGCATCTCACGCCAGTTCCAGGATTGCCAGATCCCGAGATCCTTGTGGCGAAAGGCCACCCGGTCCGGGCGCAGGCGTGCATTCCGCGCGATCAGTTTCGGAAACGTGTCCTCGCGCGCGACGTCGACCGTCGTCACGGGCATCTCCCTCCTCGGCGCCGGCGGATACCAAATATCTCGCGCGGCTTAATGCGTTCCTCTCCGGACGGTGCGGTTTTCCCGCTTTATCGCCCTTGTTTTGCGGCTTGTGCTTGCGTTATCCCCAAGCCGTACCGTCGAATGTTGCTATTAGTAACCGGCAATTTTCCAACTGCAAGCATCAATCTGTGCGGCCAAACCCGGATTCTCCGAGAGCGCTGCTTTGTTGCCATTGCGATAAAAGGATTTTTTGGTGATTCCAGGCCGTAAACCGCAGGGTTCGACTTTAGGCGAACCGCGCGGGGATCGGGATAACGACGCGCTCGTCCTCCGATTCAGTAACAGCGCAAATCAACGATCCGGTTGCGCCGGTTGACTTCTATCGTCAGGCGATCGCGGCGCATGTCCCGTGTAATGAATTCATCCGGGCGTACGACGCGCACGATACGGGCACGTGAGCGGTCCTGTGCGCGCGCGACCGTATTGCGTGTCGCACGCTCTCCGAGGAAACGGCGCAGCCGGCGATCAGTGCATTCGGCGCGATGCCGGCGATCATCCCGCCAGTCGCGATGCGGCGGCGCCGGGCGATACCGGGGCGGCGGGGCGGGGCGGACCTCGATACCGGGGAAGGGAATGATGATCTCGAAGCTGCCGCCGCTGCGCGGCGCCACGCCACGGCTCAGATAGCGACCGCTGGCATAGCCGCGCCGTCCGCGCCAGATCACGTCGCACCAGCCACGGCTGCAGCCGAGAACCTCGACCCGTCCGCCGCGCGGGATGGTCGCGACGACGCGATACTGCGTTCCGGGTCCCGAGCGCATGTTGAGGTCGACCGAGGCGGATGCGGACGCGGCCATGGCCGCTCCTGCGCCGATCAGGATGAACAGGGCGGCCACCAGCGCGACAGATGCCAGGCGCTTGCCGATATCGAGCGTGATGATTGTCATCGCTTCACCTTTCGCGTGTCGTTCGATCATGCCGACATCATGCCGGGCGTGAGATGACCCCTGGATGAACGAACGCTTCAGCGTCGGGATGGTTCGGGACAATGTCCGTGAAACGGCGATTGAGTGTGGCGCAAAAGCTTGCCAGACTGTGCGCTTGGAAGCCATGTGACGCATGACACAAGCGGTACCGAAGCAGAAGCGATCCCGGACCCCGGATCGGAATGGAAGGCCCGTCGATGCAGGATGTGAATGTGGTTGAACACCCGCTGGTGCGTCACAAGCTGACCCTGATGCGTGACAAGGACTTGCCCACGCGGGAATTTCGCGCGCTGGCCGGCGAAGTCGGCATGCTGCTCGGTTACGAGGCCCTGCGCGACCTGCCGCTGGAGACGGTCACCATCGAGACGCCGTTGCAGACCATGCAGGCGCCACGGCTCGCCGGCAAGAAGCCCGTTCTCGCCCCGATCCTGCGCGCCGGGATCGGCTTTCTCGACGGGCTGCTCGCGCTTCTGCCCACTGCCCGTGTCGCCCATATCGGGCTCTATCGTGATCCGGACAGTCTCGAAGCAGTGGAATACTATTTCAAAGCGCCCGGCGGGCTCGACCAGCGCCTCATCCTGGTCCTCGATCCCATGCTGGCAACCGGCGGCACGGCGGTGGCGGCGATCGATCTGCTCAAGCGCAAGGGCGCCAGGAACCTGCGCTTCGTCTGCCTGCTCGCGGCACCGGAGGGCATTGCCCGCCTTCACGAGGCGCATCCCGACGTGCCGATCTGGACGGCGGCGATCGACGCGCGTCTCGACGACCACGCCTATATCGTCCCCGGTCTGGGCGATGCGGGGGATCGCATCTTCGGCACGCGTTGACGATCCGATCCATGGAATTGCCGGGGTTACGGCAGGGCTGCATTCACCATGTATGACGCTTTTGCCTGATCGGTGACAGTTTCGCAGCCCGCGAAGCCGGCGATTAACCGGGTGGGACCATGGTCGGGCTCAATGCAGCGAGAAAGAGGTCTGATCATGCGCCCCCTCATCTGGGCGAGTCTCGTCCTGGTCGGTGGCGCGTTCGCCGGGGTGACCACGGTCGAGCGCCTGTCGCAACAAACCCGTTCGGTTGCCGGCGAGGCGGCACGGGTGACGGCCCCGGACAGGCCATCGCTGAGCCGCAGCGAAGTCTCTGCCCCACCCTCTCACGACCTGCGCCTTGCTGCGGATACGCGCGGCCATTTCCATGCCGACCCGCAGGTTAACGGTATGCCCATGGCGATGCTGGTGGATACGGGCGCGAGCATCGTCGCCCTGCGCGAGAGCGATGCCCGCGCCGCCGGCCTGCAGATCGACCGCGCCCGCGCGCCTCACCGCCTCTCGACTGCCAATGGCGTCGTCGAGGCGCATGGCGCCACGATCCGCGAATTCCGCCTCGGCCCGATCATCCTGCATGACGTCGAAGCCGTGATCATGCCCGACGCACAACTCGGCAAGAACCTTCTGGGCATGAGCGTCCTGCGCCGGCTGCGCAGCTTCGAGGTGCGCGACGGGGCGCTCTGGCTGCGGGGCTGATGCGGCGCGTCAGTTCGTTGATTGCGGCGCGCATTCGGGGAAATGCCGCAGCATGCTCGTCACCGGGTTGGCCGCTGCCTGGCCGAGCCCGCAGATCGAGGCATCGCGCATGACCAGCGCGAGATCATCGAGAAGCGGCGCCTCCCAGCGCCCGTCTTCGAGGAGCTGCACGATCTTCTGCGTGCCCGCGCGACAGGGCGTGCACTGGCCGCAGCTCTCGTGCCGGAAGAAGCGCATCAGGTTGAGCGCGACACTGCGCAGATCATCATGATCGGAAAAGATCACGATCGCATGCGAGCCGACGAAGGCGCCGTGCCGGTCGAGCAGGCCGAAATCCAGCGGCTCGTCTGCCAGTGACGCGGGCAGAATCCCGCCCGAAGCGCCACCTGGCAGCCAGGCGGCGAGCGCATGGCCCGGCTGCATGCCGCCGCAATATTCGCCGATCAGCTCGTTCACGGTGATCCCCGCCGGCGCCTGCTTGACGCCGGGATCGCGCACGCGCCCCGAAACCGAGAACGAGCGAAATCCCTTCGCCCCGCGCCTTCCCTGACTGGCGAACCAGGCGGGACCCTCCTCGATGATGTCGCGCAGCCAGAACAGGGTTTCGACATTGTGGTTGAGGGTGGGGCGCCCGAACAGACCCTTCGTCGCGATATAGGGCGGGCGGTGGCGGGGCAGGCCACGCTTGCCTTCGATCGATTCGAGCATGGCGCTCTCCTCGCCGCAGATATAGGCCCCGGCCCCGCGCCGCAGATCGATCGGCGCGTGGGAATCGAGCCCGGCTTCGCGCAGGAAAGCAATCTCGCGCTCCAGCAGCGCGCGCACGCCGGCATATTCGTCGCGCAGATAGATCACGGTGCGCGCGGCGCCCACCGCCCAGGCAGCGATCAGCGCGCCCTCGATCATGCGATGCGGGTCGCGTTCAAGATGGTGGCGATCCTTGAAAGTGCCGGGCTCGCCTTCATCGGCATTGACGGTGACCATGCGCGGGGCGGGCGCAGCGCGCACGAATTCCCATTTGCGCCCGGCGGGAAATCCGGCGCCGCCGAGGCCCCGCAGCCCGGCATCGGAGAGCATGGCGATCACCTCTTCCGGCGTCTTTTTCCCTGCGAGACAGGCCTCCAGCAGGGCATAGCCGCCGGCGGCGCGATAGGCGGCGAGGCCGCAGGCATGATCCGGGATCGGCTCGCGGATATCATCCGCCGCGATCGCCGCGTGCACGCTGTCCGTCGTCGCGGGCGCGATGGCGCGGGTGCCGACATGCACGGCGGGCGCCTCGGCGCAGCGCCCGATACAGGGCACGCGCTGGATGCGGATCGTCTGCGGATCGACGCTGGCATCGAGCGCGGTGGCGAGCGCCTCGGCGCCGGCGATCATGCAGGCGACGCTGTCGCAGACGCGGATGGTCAGCGCCGGCGGCGGGGTCTCGCCTTCCTTCACGATATCGAAATGGTGGTAGAAGCTCGCCACCTCGAAGACTTCCGCCTGCGGGATCGAGAATTCCTCCGCCAGCGCGCGCAGATCCGGCGCCGCGAGATGGCCGGTTCCGTCCTGCAGGCGATGCAGCGCCTCGATGAGCAGATCGCGCCGTCGCGGCATCTCGGCGAGGAGGCCCCGCACCCGGACAAGCGCATCACGATCGAGGGCGCGGCCCTTTGGGCGCAGTTTGGGACGCAATCCGGGGCGTTTCCCGCTCCGCTCCGCTCCCGCGTCATCGCCATTGCTGCGGCCCGTCTCGCCCTGGCTCATCCACGCCTCCCGCGTCACCCGCGCCGATCCGCGACGCCCGCGCGCGTCATCGGTCCCGATTCGCGCTTACCCGGGCATCATGCGCAAAGGGTAAGGCCGTGTGACGATCGCACCTGCCCGCAGGCGACACAAGTGCGCCTTCAGCCGCCATCCGTGAAGACGATGCGCACCAGATCGGCGGTGTTGCGCGCGCCCAGCTTCTCCATGATGCGGGCACGATGCACCTCGATGGTGCGCGGGCTGATGCCGAGGGTGCGCCCGGCTTCCTTGTTGGAAGCCCCATGGGCGATCTGGGCCAGCACGTCCTTCTCGCGCGGGGTGAGGCTGTCGGCGCCGGTGAAGTTCAGGCTGAGCTTGTCATTGCCCTGTGCAGCGCGCTTGCGCGTGGCCTCCACCGCCTCGCGCACCGCGGCGATCACCTCGTCGGCATCGAAGGGTTTCTCGAGGAAGTCATGCGCGCCGTTCTTGATCGCCGTCACGGCCATGGGGATATCGCCCTGGCCGGAGATCACGAAGACCGGCGGCGTGTAATGGTGGCCGCCCAGCGCTTCGAGTACTTCGAGACCGGAGCGGCCCGGCATGTGCACGTCGAGAATCACGCAATCGAATTTCTGCCGCTTGGCCTCGAGCAGGAAGCTGTCACCATCCGGATAGGTGCGCACCCGCCAGCCTTCGATCTCGAAAATGGTCATCAGCGAGTCGCGCACCGGCGGATCATCGTCGACGACGGCGATATCGAGCACTTCATCGGTCATGATATCCTCACGCTCCCCAATACATTGCCGCCTCACGGCGTTGTTTCGTGCAGGACATCGTCCTGCGACCCCGGCACCGGCAAAGGCAACCGTACCATGAATGACGCACCCCGTCCCGCACCGCCCGGATCGACCGTGAGGTCGCCACCATGGGTCTGGGCAATGGTCCGCGAGATCGCCAGCCCGAGTCCCATGCCGCTGCGCTTGCCGGTCTTGAAAGCCTGGAACAGGTCATCGACCTTGTCGGCGGCAATACCCGGCCCGTTATCGGCGATGGTGAGCACCACGCAACGATCCTCGATACTCGTGTTGATATCGATGCGCCCGCCCTTGCGGCCCTTCACGGCCTCGTAGGCATTGCGCACCAGATTGACCACGACCTGCTGGATCTGAACCGGATCGACCTCGATCTCCGGCAGTTCGGGATGATAATCGCGTGCCACGATGATCCCGCGATCCTGGCCAAGCGTGGTGAGATCGACGGCATCGTCGATGATGGCATTGAGCGCGACGCGCTTGCGCTCGGGGCCGCGCTTCTCCACCAGGGAGCGGATGCGCTGGATGATCTGGCCGGCGCGCTGGGCTTCGTGTCGCGCCTTGTCGAGGATGGTACGCGCGCGCTCGTCCGTCTGCTCGGTATGGCCGCTTTCGCGCGCCCGGGAAAACTCACGCCCCACCGCCTGCAGATAGAGCAGGATCGCGGTGAGCGGCTGGTTCAGCTCGTGGGCGAGCGCCGAACCCATCTCGTCCAGCGCCGAGACCCGGGCGAGGCGGATCAGATCGGCCTGCAACTCGTTCAGCCGCCGCTCCGTATCCTTGCGCGCGGTGAGATCGCGCAGGATGCCGACGAATTGCCGCCCCTCCGGCGTGATCGCCTCCCCCACCGACAGATCGATGAAGAAGAATGTCCCGTCGCGATGGCGGGCGCGGACCTCGCGACCGATGCCGATGATGCGTTTCTGCCCGGTCTGTTTGTAGTGATCGATATAGCCGTCATGCGCCGAGGCGTGTTCCGGCGCCATCAGCATGGAGACATTCCTGCCCACGGCTTCTTCCGCCGTGTAGCCGAACATGCGTTCGCAGGCCTTGTTGTAGATCAGGATCGTGCCGATCTCGTCGATCACGATGATGCCGTCCACCGCGGTATGCAACACGCTCGAAAGCCGTGCATCCGAGACCGTACCCGCTTCCGCCGGGCCCGGCCCTTGTTCATGCCCCTGCATCGCTTCCCCTGCGACGTATATTCAATGTTACGCATGTAAACCGGGCGGAAACGGGAAAGCAAGCACGCATCCGGAAAAATGCTTAAATTGCTGCCTGATGCGGCATTTCGCCATCACACGGGTCCGGCGAGCGCCTTCTCCAGCACCGGGACGAGCCGGGCCATGGCGGTTTCGAGATGCGCGGGATTGCGGGCAAAACACAGGCGCAGGCAATCAGCCCCCGCCGCACCGAAGGCGCCGCCGGGAGCGAGGCCGACATTCGCTTCATCCACCAGGGCCCGGGCCAGCGCCTCGCCATCGCGGCCCGGCGCCCGGACATACGCATAGAATGCGCCGGCAGGCGGCGGCGCCTCCAGACCGGGAATGCGCGCGAGGGCGTCATGCACGATGCGCCGCCCTCTTCGCGCGCGCTCGATCTGATGCGCGACGAAACCCTCTCCCTGATTCAGCGCCGCGATCGCCGCGCGCTGCACGAAGACCGGCACGCCGGAGGTAGAATATTGCACCAGATTCTCGATGGTCTGGGCGAGCGCCGCCGGCGCCTCGATCCAGCCGATGCGCCAGCCGGTCATGGCCCAGTTCTTCGACAGGGTCTGGACGTAGAGGATCTTCTCGTCGTCTTCCGCGATATCGTGGAAGGAGGGCGCGCGTGCGTCGATGCCGAGGCTCGCGTCATGGAGGAAGCGACCGTAGATCTCGTCGGCGATGATCCACAGATCATGCTTGCGGGCGAGGTCGCGCATGGCGCGCAGATCATCGAGGCTCGCCGTCCAGCCGGTGGGATTGGCGGGTGTGTTGACCAGAAGGGCCCTCGTGTGCGGGGTCACCGCCTCGGCGAGGCGCGCGAGATCGAGCTGCCAGCCGCTTTCAGACAGACAGAGCGGCGCCTCCACCGCCTGCGCCCCGACCACCCCGATCGCCGCCGGCCCGTTCGGCCAGGCGGGAGAGGGCACGATCACCGCGTCACCGGGCCCCGCCACCAGCCGTATCGCGAGCTGGATCGCATGCATGCCGCCGATCGTCACCGTATAGCGTTCGATCGGCCCGCCGCGACCGTAATGCCGCGCCATATAGGCCGAGATCGCCTCGCGCAGATCGGGCAGGCCGCGCTGATGGGTATAGAAGGTCTCCCCGGCTGCGAGCGAGCGCGTCGCCGCCTCCGTGATGAAGGCGGGCGTGGCGAGATCCCCCTCGCCGACCCAGAGCGGGATCAGCCCCTCGCGTCCGCGCCCGTATTCCATGAGTGTGACGATGCCGCTCTCGGGGGCTGCGGCTGCCTCGGGACGGATGGGATAGGCGATATCCATGCAAGATTTCCTGAGCGTTGGGTCTCGGCACCGGTCAGTCGCCCGGGCGGCGCGGATCGAGGCTGAAGCGCGCGACTTCGCCGGCGAGTGCGACGAAGGCGCGCGCACCGTGCGCCGCCGCCGCCTCGCCTTTCTCGGACGTTGCGGCTGCCGCATTGCCGATGGCGCCGGCAGCATTGATATCCTGCGCCATCCAGCCGAAGCCATTGGGCTGGATGGCGGAGAGATGCGTGAATTCCTCCGCCATCGCCACCGTGCGCGGTGTGAAATCGACGGCTTTCTCCATGCGCACCCGATCCGGCGCGAAGGCGAGCATCAGCGATGTCTCGATCTCGCCGCCATGGATACCGTGGCGCAATTCATGGGCAGAGAACAGACCCTGCGGATAGCCCAGCCGGTGCCAGGCAGTGGTGACGCACAGCATGCCGAAGCGCACCCGCAATTCGCGTGCGACGATGTCGATCACGGGAATATTCCCGCCATGGGAATTGACGATCATCAGCTTGCGACAGCCCGAGCGGAACACGCTCTCGCCGATCTCGCGCCAGGCGGCGATGGCGGTCTCCGCCGAGAGGGTCAGCGTGCCGGGAAAGGCGATGTGCTCGTTCGACTTGCCGATGCTCTGCACGGGCAGAAACAGCAGATCCAGATCATCGGGGACGAGCGTGCGCACGCGGGAGAGATAGCCCTGCGCGATCAGCGTATCGACGCCCACGGGCAGATGTGGCCCGTGCTGCTCGATCGCCGCGACGGGCAGCACCGCAATGGCGCGGCTCATGTCGCGGGTGGCGAAATCCTCGGTGCTCAGGGAGAGCCAGTCAAGTGCGGGCATCGTCAATTCATCCGGTATTGCAACAGGAACGGGCGGCGCTCACGCATCGGGCTCAGCGCGGGCGGCGATCACCTCGACCTCCACCTTGAAGACTTCCCGGGCAAAGCCGGAGACGATCATCAGGGTCGAGGCCGGCGCCGGCTCCGCCACATGGCGGTCACGGGCGCGCATGTAGGGCTGGAGATGGGCGCGGTCGGAGACGAAGGCGTTGATGCGCACGATATCGGCCATCGCCATGCCGGCGCTCGCGAGAACCGCGCGAATCGCCTCGAAACACAGATCCGCCTGCGCCTCGGCATCTTCTGGCACGTCATCATCGCGGGTGATGCCCAGCTGGCCGGAGGCGAAGAGCAGCCGCGCGCCTGGCGGCACCTCCACCGCATGGGCGTAATTGGCGAAGGGCGGGCGGATGGTATCGGGTGTGTGATGGCGCATCGCGCACTTTCCAATAGGCTGCGTGTCAGGGAAACATAGCCTTGTGCCGTCGCCGCACAAGGGAAATCGGCGCGCGAGGGCGCGTGCGAAAATGCGGGGATGAGTGCCGTATGAAAACGGCACGGGGCTTGCCAGCAGGGGCCCGGTCTTGCAACACAAAGGTGGCTGCGCAAGCGGCTGCTCAATTTCTAGGCAGGGATGATGGTCATGACGCTTGTTTCTCGTGCGGCGATCGCCGCCTCCATGCTCGCCGCGACGGCGTTCAGCGCGGCTGCGCAGGATCTCGAACAGGTGCGATTCGGCACCAACTGGGTCGCCCAGGCCGAGCATGGCGGCTATTATCAGGCCGTGGTCGATGGCACCTATGCCGCATGCGGGCTCGATGTCGAGATCGTGCCGGGTGGCCCGCAGGCCAATAACCGCATGCTGCTCCCCGTGGGCCGCATCGATTTCTACATGGGCGGCAACCTGATCCAGGCCTTCTCGGCCATCCGCGAGGAGATTCCCACCATCGTCGTCGCCGCGAGCTTCCAGAAAGACCCGCAGATCCTGATGTCGCATCCCGACCAGGGACTCGATGATTTCGCCGATCTGCCCGATGCCGACCAGTTGCTGATCGGGCGCGAGGGTTTTGCCACCTCTTATCAATGGCTGATGGTGGCGCATGGTTTCCGCGAGGACAATGTCCGCCCCTATACCTTCAACCCGGCTCCCTTCATCGCCGATCCGGGCGCCGTGCAGCAGGGCTATCTGACCTCGGAACCCTTCGCCATCGAATCGGAAGCCGGCTTCACGCCCAACGTCTTCCTCCTGGCGGATCAGGGCTTTGCCACCTATGCGACCACGATCGAGACCCGTCGTGAACTGGTCGAGGAGAACCCCGATATCG
Source organism: Saliniramus fredricksonii (assembly GCF_900094735.1). NCBI lineage: Bacteria > Pseudomonadati > Pseudomonadota > Alphaproteobacteria > Hyphomicrobiales > Salinarimonadaceae > Saliniramus > Saliniramus fredricksonii. The sequence goes on along the minus strand of NZ_FMBM01000001.1, from coordinate 1,025,136 downwards.
TGCAATGCTTCGTTGATGGCTCCGCCATCGGCTGGTACAATTATCTTTATGGCGACAATGCTGACGCCAACGCGATGATCATGCGCGACAATCCGGAAATGACAGAAGACAAGATCGCCTATTCCATCGAAAAGCTGAAGGAATACGGGATCGTCGATTCGGGTGATGCCCGCGAACTGGGTATCGGCGCCATGACGGAGGAGCGGATCGAGACTTTCTTCGCGCAAATGGTCGAGGCAGGCCTGTTCGAAGCCGATCTCGATTTCCGCCAGGCCTATACGCTGGAATTTACGAATAACGGCGTCGGCATGGAACTGCGGCCCTGAGGCCTGTGTCACCGGATGCCGGACCGCTCCGGCATCCGCCGCGCCCCCGGTGGGCATCCGATCATCAGCTTGATCATCAGTTTGGACAGGCGCAACGCGATCCGCTAAGCCTGCCACACGGACAACCGAAAGAGCGGTCCGCCGCTCTCGAAACCGCGCCGCGCCGGCATTGCCGGTCCGGCGAGATTGGCGATGGCATGACTGCGCAAACCGCCCCCTTCCCGGCATCGACACCCGCTGCCCGGCACGCCTTGGATGCCGGCGCCTCGATTTCCGGCGCCGCACATCCCGGCGCTCCGCTGGTTACCCTCGCGGGAATCGACAAGGTCTTTCAAAACGGCACGATCGCGCTGTCGGGGCTCGATCTGGGCATTCGCGAGGGCGAATTCGTCTCCCTGCTCGGCCCCTCGGGCTGCGGCAAATCGACCGCTTTGCGCATTCTCGCAGGCCTGATCCCGGCCTCGCGCGGCGCCATCGGCTGGGCCGGCGGCGGTGATGCGGAGGCGCATCAACGCGATATCGGCTTCGTCTTCCAGGAGCCGACGCTGATGCCCTGGGCCAGTGTCGCCGACAATGTCTATCTGCCTTTGCGCCTGCGCGGCGTCTCGCGCAAGGCGGCATCGCAGGCGATCGATTCCTGCCTGTCGCTGGTGGGGCTCGAGCAATTCGCGAAGAGCTATCCGCGCGAATTGTCGGGCGGCATGAAGATGCGCGTCTCCATCGCCCGGGCGCTGTCGCTTCGCCCCAAGCTGCTGCTGATGGACGAGCCCTTCGCGGCGCTCGACGAGATCACCCGCTTCAAGCTCAATGACGACATCCTGCGCCTGCAGCAGGAATTTCGCTGCACCATCGTCTTCGTGACCCATTCGGTCTTCGAGAGCGTCTATCTGTCGAGCCGGATCGTGGTGATGGCGGCGCGGCCCGGGCGGATCATCGCCGAAATCGATGTCGATGCGCCGCGCCCGCGCGACCGGGATTTTCGCACCACGCCCGCCTATGGCGATTATTGCCGCAAGGCGAGCGAGGCCCTGCACGGGGCCATGGGCTATGACGAGCATCTGTGAGGGCCGTGATGAACGTGCAGACGAGCAATGCCGCCGGTGATCCGGCGACGCAGCCCGCCAACGGCGCCACCCTCGCGCTGACGGCCTCCGATGATGCGGCCCGGCGCGGACGCGATTTCACCCTCGCCCTGCGCATCGGCCTGCCACTCGCCTTGTTCGCCATCGTGGTCTGGAGCTGGGAGACCTATGTGCGCGTGGCCGGAGTACCGCATTATATCCTGCCGGCGCCCAGCCGCATCATGGAGACCATGATCGCCGACTGGCCGCTGCTCTTCGGTTCGCTGTTGCAGACGCTGAAGACGACCTTTCTCGGGCTCTCGCTCGCGATCATGGGCGGCGTCGGGCTCGCCGTGCTGCTCTCGCTGTCGCGGGCGATCGAGTATTCGCTCTATCCTTACGCGGTGGTGCTCCAGGTCACGCCCGTCGTCGCCATCGCGCCGCTGCTTCTGATCTACATGCCGCAGGAGACGGCGGTGCTGACCTGCGCCTGGATCGTGGCCTTCTTCCCGATCCTGTCGAATACCACGCTCGGCCTGCAATCGGTCGACCGCAACCTGCTTGAACTGTTCGATCTCTACGGCTCGGCGCGCCCGAAATGGGCGCCGCGCTGGCTGGGCAGCTTCATTGCGCGGGTGAAGGCGCTGTACTATCTGCGCGGCCCCGCCGCCCTGCCCTATTTCCTCGGCGGGCTGAAGATCGCCGGCGGGCTCGCCCTGATCGGCGCCGTCGTCGCCGAAATCGCGGCCGGCTCGGCCGGGGCGGGGTCGGGGCTTGCCTATCGCATCATCGAGAGCCAGTTCCGGCTCAACATTCCACGCCTGTTCGCGGCTCTGGTGCTGCTCTCACTGACGGGGGTGATCATCTTCCTCGCCATGTCCGCCTTCGCGCATATGCTCTTGCGGCGCTGGCACGAAAGCGCGATATCGCAGGAGAAATAGAAACATACCGCATGCGGGAGGACGGGCATGGCCGCCGATGACAGGAACGCGCATGATCACGCAACGGGCTTCCTGCCGATCCCGGCGACCGGCGATTACCGCCTCGACAATGCAAGCGTGCCCCATTGCATGCTCTCGGCGGGAGGTGTGAAGCCGGATGCGGCTGGTCTGTGTCATGTCGATCTGGTGATCCGGCACGGGCGCATCCTCGGCGTGACACCCTCGGGCACGAGCGCGCACGAAACCGACCTTCCGGTCATCGATACGCGCGGCGCGCTGGTGATGCCGCGTCTCGTCGATATCCACACCCATCTCGACAAGGGCTTCATCTGGAACCGTGCCCCCAATCCCGACGGCACATTCCCCGGCGCCCTCGATACGGCCCAATCCGACCGCGAGGCCAACTGGGATGCTCAGGATCTGGCGCGCCGCATGGATTTCGGCCTGCGCTGCGCGCTCGCCCACGGCACCGGCGCGATCCGCACCCATCTCGACTCCATCGGCAAGCAGACGGCGCTCTCCTGGCCGGTCTTCGCCGAGCTGCGCGAGACCTGGCGCGACGTGATCACGCTGCAGGCCACGTCACTCTTCCTCCTCGACGATATTCTGGAAAACGGGGAAGAATTCGCGCAGGTGGTCGAGACCACGGCGCGCTACGAGGGCCAGCTCGGAGGCGTCACCTTCGCCGGCCACGCTCCCGATGCGCGCACCGATGCCGCCCTCGACAAGCTGTTTGCGGCCGCGATCCGGCACGGGCTTGATCTCGACCTGCATGTGGACGAGAGCGATTCGCACCATGCAAGGACGCTGGAGCGTGTCGCCGATGCCGCGATCCGCCACCGCTTCCCCAACCGGATCCTGTGCGGCCATTGCTGCTCGGCCTCGCTGATGGAGGAAGGCGATCTCGACCGGCTGATCGACAAGCTGGCGCGGGCGGGCATCGCCGTGGTCAGCCTGCCGATGTGCAACATGTATCTGCAGGATCGCGCCTCCGGGCGGACACCGCGGTGGCGCGGGGTGGCGCCGGTGCAGGAATTCAGGACGGCGGGCATTCCGGTAATGTTTGCCTCCGACAACACCCGCGACCCGTTCTTCGCCTATGGCGATCTCGATCTGATCGAGGTGTTTTGCGAAGCCACCCGCATCGCCCATCTCGATCACGGCGAGGGTGACTGGCTGCGCGCCATTGCGGGCACGCCGGCGACGATCATGAATCTCGACCGGGCCGGGCGCATCGAGAGCGGTGATCCGGCCGATCTCCTGATCCTGCGCGCACGCTCCATGAACGAGTTGCTCTCCCGCCCCCGGGGCGACCGGATGGTGCTTCTGGGCGGGCGTCCCATCGCGACGACACCGCCCCCCTATGACGAACTCGACATGATCGCCTGAAGGCGGCAGCAGCGGAAAGGGAGCCATGATGGAAGGATCGACCCTATGGAAGGATCAGCCATGAGCACAGCCATGAGCGCGCGCTACGACATCGAAGCCTTCAAGAAGCGCATCGACGGCGTGAAGATCGAGGAAAATCCCGCTCTGGTGCGCCAGAAGAGCCGGGATTTCTTCTGGTATTCTCCCACGCTCAAGCGCCAGCTCGACGCGGTCACTGCGGATATCGTGGTCTCGCCCGCTTCCGAGCAACAGGTCCTCCAGGTGCTCGCGGCGGCCCATGACCATGCGATCCCGGTGACGCCGCGCGGCACCGGCACCGGCAATTACGGGCAGGCCATGCCGCTTTCCGGCGGGATCCTTCTGGATCTGTCGCAATTCAACGCCGTGCGCGAGATCGGCCATGGCCGGGTCGTGGCCGAGCCCGGCACCGTCATAGCTGCCCTCGACAAGGAGACGCGCAGCCATTCGCGTCAGGAGATCCGGCTGCACCCATCCACCTACCACACCGCCTCGATCGGCGGCTTCATCGCCGGCGGCTCCGGCGGTGTCGGCTCGATCCGCTGGGGCGGCCTGCGCGATACCGGCAACATCATCCGCCTCAAGGTGGCGACGATGGAGGCGAGCCCGCGCATTCTGGAATTCACCGGCGACGACATCCACAAGGTCTCGCACGCCTATGGCACCAACGGTATCATCACCGAGGTCGAGATGCCGCTCACCCCCGCCCATGACTGGGTCGACGTGATCGTGGGTTTCGACGACCTGCGCGCGGCGACGCAGTTTGCCAACGATCTCGGCGAGCAGGACGGCCTCCTGATCAAGGAACTCGGCCTCGTCGCGGCGCCGATTGCGCATGATCATTTCAAGCGCCACAGGAAATTCATCGCGCGCGAGCAGCATGTGGTGCTGATCATGGTCGCTGATTTCCAGACGGCGCCGCTCATGGGTTTCATAAAGCGCTATCGCGGGGCGCAGGTGCTGTTCCGCAATGACCAGCTCCCGGCAGAGGATCTCAAGGGCCTGCCGCCGGTCTTCGAGTTGTCGTGGAACCACACCACCTTGCGGGCCTTGCGGGATGACCCGTCGATCACCTATCTGCAGGTGCTCTACCCCTTCCCCAACCAGATCGAACTGGTACAGCGCATTCACGAGCGCTTCGGCGAGGAAGTGCCGGCGCATCTCGAATTCGTGAAATTCGACGGCAAGGTCACCTGTTTCGGCCTGCCGCTGGTGCGCTTTTCAAGCGAGGAGCGGCTGGAGGAGATCATGGCGATCCACGAGGAGATGGGCGCGCCGATCTTCAACCCGCATCGCTACACGCTCGAAGAGGGCGGCATGAAGCAGACCGACGAGACCCAGCTCGCCTTCAAGCGCGAGGCCGATCCGCAGGGCCTGCTCAATCCGGGCAAGATGGTCGCCTGGGAGGATCCCGATTACGATTTCAAATCGGGGAAGAACTTCCTGTTCAAGGGTCTCGCGGCGCAGGGCGCAGGCTAGCGCATCATTGTGTCAGCTGGATGCCGGCTGACGGAGAGAATGACGCGCCACACAATGACGTGCAGCGCAGATTATTTCAGGAGCAGAGATGACGGCTTACATCTTTTCACGCACCAATCTGATTTCGACGGCGGTCTTCGCGGTGATCTATGGCGGGATCATGCTGCTTCTCGGCAACACGCCGAACGAGGTCCTCACCTCCGTCGCCGTCGCCGCACCACTCTATGGCGTGCTGATGGGGCTGTGGAACGCCTGGCGCGCGTCGCGTGACGGGGGCGGGTGATCCGCGCCGGAATCAGGTGTCGCCGGCATCGCCGGAGGACGCCTCCGCCGCAGGATCGGGGCAGGTCACGCGCTTGCGCGCGATCTCCAGCCAGTCCTGACCGGGCAGGCAATGTTCCAGCAACAGCACTCCGGAGCCGTCGATGGCGACCGGCATGCCGCGCAGGGCGAGGGTCGTCTCGCCCTCTTCCATGAAGGGCAGGCCGATCTGGCTCACGGGCTCGTCATGCCCGTCGAACCGCAGCCGCAGATCGATGCCCGTTTCGCCTGCCCTCACGGGCGCAGAAAAATATTGCAGCCAGAGCGATACGCCCACACGTGTGGGGCAGCGGGCGACGACGATATCGCCGCCATAAACGCCCAGAAGCATGTCCTTGCCATTATCCTCACGGCGGATGTCCTCGCAGAAAACCGCATTGATCAGCCTGAAGGCCGGAATCTCCGCGCGGGGCGTGTTTCCGCTATCCATGCTCAGGCCCGCACCGTCGTCGCTGTGTCGACGCGTTCGAAATCGATGAGATGGTGGTTGCCTGAATGTGTACGCGTCGGCGCCGGATCCACCTCTCGCCCAGCGGAGGCACCACTCCCCGAACCCGGAATATAGCCCGCGAGCGGGTGGTGGCGGTTGCCCGGAGGCGCGCTTTCCAGCGGCACGGCCCTGATCTCGAAGCGGCTGTCCATGGCGAGCGCAAGCGCAGCCGCAGTGTCGAAGGTCCAGTTGCCCGGCGCCGACAGCCAGCGCGTGATCTGCTCGGGCCGTTTGTCGAGCTTGCGCGCGAGATCGGCCTTCGTCATGCCCGAAGCGGCACGCTCGCGGAACAGTTTCAGGATAGCGGCATGAAAATCATTGCGTAATTTGCGTTCGAAATAACCGAGATGGCGCGGTGCGAGCGGTATGCTATTGCGTATTTCGCAGGTCATTGACGTTTTCGTTGACATAATCCGTCACCTTCTCGCTGGTTAGCGGGCTGTAGGGGGCGAAAATCCCGTGCCAGATCTGGCGTGTGCGGCGGATTTCGTCCTTGAAAGCGCGTGAATTGAAGCCACCCAGTTCGGTGCGCAGGCGCATAGGGGTCAGAACCAGAATATCGGTATCGGCAAAAGTGCCGAAGGCGCGCACACTCGGCTCCGGATCGACACTGCGCAGTTCCCAGACCTGCTCGCCCTCAGGCTCAAGGCGTTTCAGGAAAGCGTGCTTGTCGCGCCGGTCGCCGATCGTGATCTCGCCGCCGGCGATGAAATGGTCGAGATCGGCGAGGAAAGCACCAGTCCGGTGCTCGGCTTCGCGATCAAGCAACTCTGCATCGATCTCCTCCCTCATTTCCGGCGTCAGCAGAATGATCCGCAGATGCGCTTCCACGGGAATGGCCGGCTCATACTGATAGAGCCGGCCATGGTCCAGACAGGTTCGAATATGCCCGACTATTGACATTAAAGTCAAACCCTTTCGCGAAATCGCCATTCTGATTCGCTTCTCTGCGATGCATGCGTTTCGCAAGAATGAATCCTCATGGATTGTATTTTGATTCCTGGATTATCCAAGGCTGCTGATGCGGCGCAGGCCATGCACTGTCGCGGCGTCATCTCACCCCTTGCGCATCAGCCTCCCGCACGGGAAAAGAGCCCATGAGCGAAAGCGCAGATGATGACGAGACGGACGACGAGGCCGGGGCGAAAACGGGCTCGCAAGCCACGGCCCGCAAGCCGCCCCGACCGGTCACGCAGGCCTGGCTGCAGCGGGCGGCGCTGTATTACCTCGAGCGCTATTCCGCCTCCTCCGCACAGCTTCACAAAGTCCTCGCGCGCAAGGTCGAGACACGGTTGCGGCTGCGTGGCGAGGCGGATGATCCGCAAATCGCGGGCCCGGCGCGGGCGCTCATCGCCGGTGTCGTGGAACAGGCGGTGTCCGGCGGCTACGTCGATGACGCCGCCTATGCCCGCGCCCGTGTCGCGAGCCTGCGCCGGCGCGGCGGCTCGCACCGTGCCATCATGGCGAAGCTGCGCGGGAAGGGGCTCGATCCGGCCTTGATCGAGGAGGCTCTGGCCGAGGATGTCGCCGAGGCACAAGCCGAGGGGCAGGCCAATGGGGAAGCCCCGGACGATGACGATGCCGATGCGCGTGCCCGGCGCGAATACGAGGCCGCACGTGCCTATGCACGCCGCCGCCGGCTCGGGCCCCATCGCACGCCCCCGCAACCGGAGCGCCGCGACCGCGATATCGCCGCCATGGCGCGCGCCGGTTTCGCCCTCGCACTCGCCATTCACGTGATCGACGATACGGATTAGTCCCGGAACCGGGAATTCACATCGTGCTTTTCGAAAACACGCCGTTTCGATGATACGGCGTTGCAGGTAAGCTGGGACCATGGTGCCGGTTGCTCACTCCGGCCCGATGCCGTCACGCCGTCTGTCGCAACGGAGCGCCTCACATGCCGCAACAGATCACCAAAGGCTATCGCGCCCTGCTCGCCGAAGCCGATGCCGCCATCGAGACGCTCAGTGTCACCGAGGCCCTGCCCTTGTTGGCTGATGAAGACACCGTCTTCATCGATATCCGCGACCCGCGCGAATTGCAGCGCGAGGGCCGGAATCCGCAGGCCTTTCATTGCCCGCGCGGGATGCTGGAATTCTGGATCGACCCGGAAAGCCCCTATCACAAGGATGTCTTCGCGCAGGACAAGCGTTTCGTCTTCTTCTGCGCCGCCGGCTGGCGCTCGGCGCTCGCGGCCAAGACCGCGCAGGATATGGGGCTCAAGCCCGTGGCCCATATCGAAGGCGGGTTCAAGGCGTGGAAGGAAGCCGGTGCTCCGGTGGAGATGCCGGAACCGGGACCCGCCGGCAGGAAGCCCGGCAGCTGAATCCTTGCGGGGCATTCGCCGCGCGCAACCTCTGCATCGGTCTTGACCTCGCCGCCGCAATCACGCAAGAGGCATTGCAAGGTTTTCCGCCCCGGCCTTGTGCCGGGGCTTTTCGTGTTGTGCGCAATCGAGGTTGCAGGAACAAGCCAATGGCCAATGTCGTCGTCGTGGGCGCCCAATGGGGCGATGAGGGGAAGGGCAAGATCGTGGACTGGCTCTCCAGCCAGGCCGATGTGGTGGTGCGCTTCCAGGGCGGGCACAATGCCGGCCACACCCTCGTCATCGGCGAGGCCGTCTACAAGCTCTCGCTCCTGCCCTCGGGGGTGGTGCGCAAGAACAAGCTCGGCGTCATCGGCAATGGCGTCGTGCTTGATCCGCATGCGCTGGTGGCCGAGATCGAACGCCTGGGCGAGCAGGGTGTCGAGATCACCCGCGAGACCCTGCGCATCGCCGACAATGCCACGCTGATCCTCTCGGTGCATCGCGAGCTCGATGCCCTGCGCGAGAGCGGCGCCTCGGGCGGCACCAAGATCGGCACCACCAAGCGCGGCATCGGCCCCGCCTACGAGGACAAGGCCGGGCGCCGGGCCATCCGCGTCGATGATCTCGACGATCTCGACGCGCTGCCGGCCAAGATCGAGCGGCTCCTGACCCATCACAACGCCCTGCGCCGCGGCTTCGGCCTGCCGGAATACGAGGCGGAAACGCTCTATGACGAACTCGCCTCGGTCGCGCCGAAAATCCTGCCCTTCATGGATGCGACCTGGCGTCTGCTCGACGAGAAACGCCGCGCCGGCAAGCGCATCTTGTTCGAGGGCGCCCAGGGGGCGCTGCTCGATGTGGATCACGGCACCTATCCCTTCGTCACCTCATCCAACACCGTCGCCGGTCAGGCCGCGACCGGATCCGGCATGGGGCCGGGTGCCGTCGGCTTCGTGCTGGGCATCGCCAAGGCCTATACAACGCGCGTCGGCGAGGGCCCCTTCCCCACCGAACTCGATGACGAGACCGGCCAGCGCATCGGCGAGCGCGGGCGCGAATTCGGTACTGTCACCGGGCGCAAGCGCCGCTGCGGCTGGTTTGACGCGGTACTCGTGCGCCAGACCGTGCGCACCAGCGGCATCGACGGCATCGCCCTGACGAAGCTCGACGTTCTCGACGGTTTCGAGACCATCCGCATCTGTACCGGCTACAAGCTGGACGGTGCGGTGATCGACCACTTCCCCGCGAGCCAGGGCGCGCAGGCGCGGGTCGAGCCGATCTACGAGGATTTCGAGGGATGGACCGGCTCCACCGCCGGCGCGCGCAGCTGGGCGGATCTGCCGGCCCAGGCCGTCAAATACGTACGCCATATCGAGGAACTGATCGGCGCGCCGATCGCTCTGCTCTCGACGAGTCCGGAGCGCGACGACACGATCCTGGTGCAGAATCCTTTCGAGGCTTGACCGCAGCAGGAGCACGCAACACAGTGTTTACGAAGACAGCATAGCGAACATGGCCGATTATCATCCACTGATCGCCCGGGCCGTCCAGGGCCTCCCCGATCCCGCTCCAGAAATGCGCGCCGCCGTCTATGACAGGGCGCGCACGGCGCTGTTTGCGCAATTGCGCTCCCTCGACCCGCCGCTTTCGGAGGAAGAGTTCGAGGCCGAGCGGCACGCGCTGGAGAGTGCCATTGCCGGCGTCGAAGCCGAATATGCCGGGCCCGCACCGGATGATGAGGCCATTGCCCGGGACGATAACGCCGTCGCTGCAGATCAGGCCGTGCAGGAAGAGGGCATGCCGGATCAGGCTGAACACGCGCAACCTGTACCCGGAAGCCCGGCCGGGCCCTTTGCCGCACCCGTATCGGGCGACCGGGATTCCGGTCAGGATGCCGCCACGCAGCCGGCTTATCCGCCATACGCGATGCAAGAGACGCCTCTGCCGCAAGATGCGCCGCTGCCGCCCCGTGCGCCGCAGCAGGAGCCTGCAGAGGGCCCCGCTGCAGCGCAGGCGACACCCGTGCCGCCGCCCCCCGCAGCGAAGGCGCGCCCGCGCCTCGACGGGCGCAGCCAGCGCGCCGGTTCCGGCGGCGGTCTGCGTGCCGTGATCGTGGCGCTCAGCCTCGTCGTGGTGATCGGCGCCATTGCCTTTACCGCCTACTGGCTTGCCAGCGAGGACGAAGCCCCCGTGGCCGAGCGCACACCGCCCGAGATCGAGGCGCCCGCCCCGATCGAACAGCCACCACGTATCGAAGACCGACTGATGCCGGATGAGACCGATCCGGAAGAGATTGTACCCGAGCGCGTCTCGCCCGAACCGCCCGCAGCGCTGCCGGATGGCGAAGTCGGCGTGGCGCAGCGCGCCATGCTCTATGAGGAGGATCCGGCCAATCCGACCGGCGAACCGCGTGCGGCAGCAGGCAGTGCTGTCTGGCGGCTCGATACGGACGATCCGGATGATCCGGGCATCGTTGCGCAGGTGCGCGTGCCGGACATGAGCATCACCATGACCATGACGGTCCGGCGCAACCTGGATCCGGATCTGCCGGCTTCGCACACGATCGAACTCGATTTCGTCAATGACGGTGACGAAGACCGCAACGTCCTCGATGCCGGCCTGCCGCATCTCAAGGAAGACGAAGTCGTGCGCGGTGCACCGCTGGCCGGACTGACGGTGCCGATTTCCGACAATTTCTTCCTGATCGGGCTGTCGAATCTGCGCGCCGACCAGCAGCGCAACCGCAATCTGCTGATCAATCGCAACTGGATCGAACTGCCGATGCGCTTCGCAGGCGGTCAGCGCGCGGTCATCGCCTTCGACAAGGGCATGAGTGGACAGCAGGTGATCGAGCAGGCCTTCGCCGCCTGGGAGGAGTGAGGCGGCATATCCCGGGCTGCTTGCCGCACCGGGGCGGGAAAACCGGCCTCAGCCGGGTGCGCCGGTACCTTCGTATTGCGGCTTCTCGATCACGGCGAGATTGTGCTTCACCGCTTCCTGAACCTTCTCGAAGGCGCGCACTTCGATCTGTCGCACGCGCTCGCGTGAAACACCGAATTCGCCTGACAATGCCTCCAGCGTGATCGGGTCCTCGGCCAGCCTGCGCGCTTCGAAGATCCGCCGCTCACGCTCGTTGAGTGTAGCCAGGGCCTCGCGCAGGGCGCGGGTGCGGTTATGGCCTTCTTCCTGCGTGGCGAGGATGGTCTCCTGGCTGGCCGAATCATCCACCAGCCAATCCTGCCATTCGCCCTCACCCTCCTCGCGCAGCGGCGAGTTGAGCGACGAATCACCACCGAGCCGGCGGTTCATGTCGATCACGTCCTGCTCGGTGACGCCGAGCCGCGTGGCGATCTCGCTCACCTGGTCGGGGCGCAGGTCACCCTCGTCGAGGGCCGAGATCTGACTCTTGGCCTTGCGCAGATTGAAGAACAGCTTCTTCTGATTGGCCGTGGTCCCCATCTTCACCAGCGACCAGGAACGCAGGATGTATTCCTGGATCGAGGCCTTGATCCACCACATTGCATAGGTGGCGAGGCGAAAGCCCCGATCGGGCTCGAAGCGCTTGACCGCCTGCATCAGCCCCACATTGCCTTCAGAAACGACCTCCGAGATCGGCAGGCCATAGCCGCGATAGCCCATGGCGATCTTGGCCACGAGCCGCAGATGCGAGGTGACGAGCTTGTGGGCGGCCTCACGGTCGCCATGCTCGCGCCAGCTCTTGGCCAGCATGTATTCCTCGTCCGGCTTGAGCATGGGAAACTTGCGGATCTCGTCGAGATACCGTGACAGGCCGCCTTCCGTGGCGAGTATGGGCAGGTTTCCGGCCGACATGCTTCATCCTCCTGATGCCCCCCTGACGGGCGAGCCTTCGGCGATCTCCTCATGGACAATCGCCTTCGATTCGATCATAGGGCCTTGCACCCCGTTCTAAAACTAAACGTTTCGACAGGTTCTTCGAAAGCCTAAAACGCGGGCACTGCGTTCACGGTTTCCGGAGCATGTGCGTTTTGTGAAGAATACCGCGCGATGCGGCGCTTTGATGACCGATCGCCACAAACCGGTTCACGACGCCTCGGGAGCGCGCAAAGCCGCGATCAGCGCAGCGAGATCGGGCGGGTCGGGACTTTCGAAGCGCAGGGTTTCGCCGGTGCGCGGATGAGCGAAGCCAAGCAGCGCGGCATGCAGGGCCTGCCGGTCGAGCCCCGCGAGCGCATCACGCGCCGCCTCCGGCAACAGGCTTGCCTTTGTGCGAAAACCCGCCCCGTAGAGCGCATCGCCGAGAAGCGGGTAACCGGAATGCGCAAGATGCACGCGGATCTGGTGCGTGCGCCCCGTCTCCAGCGTGCAGCGCAGGAGGGCGGCATGGGCGTGCGTGCGGGCGTCGCACGCAGCATCGCCGGACACGGCGCCGAAACGCTCTTCCACCGCCACATGGGTGATCGCCTCACGGCCTTGCGCACGCGGCTCCTCGCCGACGCGCGCGCGCCGCGTCTCGACGACGATCATCTTCTCGCGATTGTGGCGTGCGCGGGCAATGGGCGCTTCAACGGTGAAGCGCGCACGTTCCGGCGCGCCCCAGACCACTGCCCGATAGGCGCGTTCGAGCGGTCCGGTGCGGCCGTGATCGGCGAATTGCGCGGCGAGCCCGCGATGCGCGGCGTCGTTCTTTGCCACCACCAGCAATCCGCTGGTATCCTTGTCGAGGCGGTGCACGATGCCGGGACGCGCCACCCCCCCGATTCCGGACAGCGAATCGCCGCAATGGGCGATCAGCGCGTTGACGAGCGTTCCCGTTTCATGGCCGCCGGCGGGGTGCACGACGAGACCGGCCGGCTTGTCGATCACGATCAGATCGTCATCCTCGTGGACGATCGCGAGAGGGATCGCCTCACCCTCCGGTGTTGCCGGCACGGGTGGCGGCACAGCCAGGGTGATCCGCGCGCCCGCGACGAGTTTGCGCGAGGCCTGGGTCACGACCGCACCGTCGACACGCGCCTGCCCGTCGCGGATCAGGCTCTGGATGCGCGCGCGCGAGAAATCCGGCAGCGCCGCAGCCAGCGCCCGGTCGAGCCGCTCGGCCTGTGCAGCGACACAGCTGAGCCTCTCCCCGGTATCCTGCGCCATATCCGATTCGTGCACCGTCTCGTCCCGATCATCCAAAGCGCATCACTCCTCACAAGCTCTGCGGCTGCGCCTGTCCCGCGCGCCGTTGCGTCACCGTGCCGTCGCAGATTCTCCGGCCAGGCTCCAGAATCCCCTTGCGGCAGGCGCAATGCATCGATATACGAACCCCTTCTCCGAAGCCAGAAGCTTCGGCGCTGCTCCCTTCGTCTAGTGGCCTAGGACGTCGCCCTCTCACGGCGAAAACAGGGGTTCGAGTCCCCTAGGGAGCGCCATTTCGGTACAGACCTGCGAACCGCAGCCGGCAAGTTTTCCGGATCACTCTGAACCGCCCGTTCAAGGGTATCTTTGCTTCCCGTAATGCGAATGACGTTCGTATCGATGTCAATGCGTTCAACAACAGCCTTCAAGTACGCCTTCCGGAACGGGATTTCGCCGGAACGGATGTGCGTGCGCATCGCTTCCGCGAAATGCTTGATCATATCCTGCGTGATGATGATTTCGCGAGATGCCGTGGCCTGCGCACGCGAAAGAGCCTCTTTTGCAAGATCACGCTCATTCTGGAGGGCCTTGATGCGATCTCGGAGGATATCGTCAAGCTCAGCGATACCGTTCTCGACCATCGCGTACAAGCGACGCAGTTTCTCCTCTGCAGCCTCAATTTGGTTTCTTAGTGCGGTGGTGCGACTATCGACCTCCGCTGACCGAGCCGCCCTTCTCTACGAGAGCTGCGACAGAATCTCTGCTACTCTTTCTTCTGTGAACAGACGTTCCGAGAGATGCTCAACGACGAGTTCGTCGAGCTTGTCCATGCGAATCGACCGGCCTTTGCGCGCCGTTTTCCCCAAGCGCGCGCACGTCGAGCAGGTGTAATAGCGATGCATCGTGCCATTTCGAGCCGTATCTGTCCGCAACGTCATTCCACCGTCGCAGCTTGCACATTTTGCGAGCCCGGTAAGCAGAATTGGCCCTGTCGTCTCCCTCGGAGGTGTAATACCAACCCGCAATGATCAGAACCGATGAGCCCAGTCTCGCAGCCCGATGGCCATGATGCGCCATGGCTGGTCGATGATGGCGTTCCAGGCCTGGCAGCACAGGTCGAGGAGTTGGTCATAGGAGGCGAAGACTCGGTTGGAGAGGAGATTGTCGCGCATGAACTGCCAGAGGTTTTCGACCGGATTCAACTCGGGCGATTTTGGCGGCAGCGGCAGGAGGGTGATGTTTTGCGGGATCTCGAGGCCTTTGGCCATGTGCCATCCGGCCTGATCGAGAATGAGGATGGCGTGTTTGCCCGGGGCGACTGCGGCGGCGATCTCCACGAGATGAAGGTTCATGGCTTTTGTGTCGCAGCGCGGCAGGACGAGAGCCGCCCCTTTTCCCTCCTGCGGGCAGATCGCCCCGAAGATGTAGGTCGAGGCGGTGCGCTGATCGTGCGGCGCCGAGGGGCGGGTTCCGCGCTTGGCCCAGCGTCGGGTGATCTTGTTCTTCTGGCCGATGCGGGCCTCGTCGGCGAACCAGACCTCTATGTCATCGGGCGCGAGGCTCTGGTGGGCGGCGATTTCGTCCAGGCGGGCGGGGAAACTTTTTTAAAATCCTCGATGGTATGCGTGTCCTGCGCATGATGGCGCGGCCTCGCCGAGAGCTTGCGATAGCCCATCTTGCGCAGGGCCCGGCTCACCGTGTCCTCGCTCGCTGCGATGCGGAACTCCTCGTAGAGCCATTGCGCGAGATCGACGATCCGCCAGCGCACCACGCCATGGACGGACGGGATCGGTCCTTCGTCCACCCGCCGTGCCAGGGCCGCCAGATGATCGGGGCCGAGCAGAGGAGCCTTGCCCGGCGCCTTGCGGTCGACGAGCCCCTCCGGTCCCTCTCGGTTGAACCGCTCAACCCAGTCGCGGACGATCTGCGCCGTCACGCCGCCGAGCCGGGCCGCCTCCGCCCGGCTCGATCCCTCATAGATAGCCGCGATAGACAGAAGCCGGCGCGTTTGCGCCCCATCCTTCGAGCGCCGCGCCGCCGCACGGCAGCGTTCCGCGTCAAAATCATCCCGCAAGGGCAAAGCAGCCATGGCGAACTCCTCCGTTCGCCACCTTGAATCTGATTTGCGCCTCGGAGGGAATCCCCCGAGTCAATTTCAATGCGGATTGGTATTATCTGCTTCAGACCCACGAGATGCTGTTCGATGCCCATTGGCACGGGTTCCGCGTTTTCGGCGGCGTGCCGGGGCGCGGCATCTATGACAACATGCGCACCGCAGTCGATCGCGTCGGTCGCGGCAAGGAACGCCAAGTCAACATCCGGTTCCTGGCCATGACGAGCCATTAGGTCTTTGAACCGGCATTCTGCAATCCCGCCTCGGGCTGGGAGAAGGGACAGGTCGAGAAGAACGCTCAGGATGCACGACCACGCCTGTGGCAGCCGATGCCGAACTTCTCCGATCTGGCTGCGCTGAACGCCTGGCTGGAACAGCGTTGCATGGAGCTGTGGCACGAGATTCCGCACGGGGCTCTGCCCGGCACCATTGCTGCTGTCTGGGCCGGGGAGCAGGCCGCGCTGATGCCGCTACCCTCCGCCTTCGACGGCTTCGTCGAGCAGAGCAAGCGCGTCTCGCCGACCTGTCTGATCAACTTCGAGCACAATCGCTACAGCGTTCCCGCGTCATTCGCCAATCGCCCCGTCAGCCTGCGGATCTATCCCGACCGGTTGGTGGTGGCCGCCGAAGGGCAGATCCTTTGCGAGCATCCGCGCGTCATCGATCGCTCCCACAAGCAACTGCCCCGCACGATCTATGACTGGCGACACTATCTCGCGGTCATCCAGCGAAAGCCCGGGGCGCTGCGGAACGGGGCACCCTTCGCAGAATTGCCCATGGCATTCAGACAGTTGCAGGATCAGATGCTGCGCCGTCCTGGTGGAGACCGTGAGATGGTCGATATTCTCGCGCTCGTCCTGCAGCACGATGAGGAGGCCGTGTTGACCGCCATGAGAACGCGCCCTGGCCGAGGGCGTGCCGACCAAGACCCATGTCCTGAACCTGCTGCATCGCCTCATCGACGGCAAGACAAGCGGCACCCCGGATATCGACACGCCGCAGGCGCTGATCCTGAGCCGTGAGCCGACAGCCAATGTCGAGCGCTATGACGGCCTGCGCCTCCAAAATGACGAAGGCCGCCATGCGTCATGATCCTGCCAGCGGCGCCGTCGTCATCATGCTGCGCAGCCTCAAGATGTACGGCATGGCACAGGCCGTCACCGATCTGATCGAACAGGGCGCGCCGGCGTTCGACGCCGCCGTGCCGATCCTGTCCCAGTTGCTCAAGGCCGAACTGGCCGAGCGTGAGGTGCGCTCGATCGCCTATCATCTGAAGGTCGCACGCTTCCCTGCCTACAAGGACCTCTCCGGCTTCGACTTCGCATCCAGCGAGATCAACGAGGCAACAGTGCGTCAGCTTCACCGGTGTGAGTTCCTCGATGGGGCCCAGAACGTCGTTCTGATCGGAGGCCCAGGAACAGGAAAAACCCAGGTATCCATAGCGAGCCGGGTCTGATGCCACGGGGAAAACGATTGGGATAAGTGCCCTGACAACGTGATCGAGGATCAGGCCCGGTTCCCGGCATGCCGGGAACCGGGCACGGTGTCGACGCGAACCAGGCCGGTTCGGGCTCGAAGACCCTGAGAGATCCTCCGATCGTCTCGTGACCGTGACGCAGTCAGCCCGACCCAGCCGCGCCGACGGGCAAGTGTAACACGATTGTTGAGCGCCTTCGCGGGCGCTGCCACGAATGACCCACCTGACTGTGCCGGCGGCGATCGGTTCCAAACTAGGGAGCCCTGAACAAGATGCATAGAACCGTCGGAATAGACCTTGCGATCCGTGGCGACCATGTCGCCCAAATCTTCGAAAATGGAAAGCCCGTCGGCCGGCCTATCCGCTTCCGCCACGACGCGCCCTCGCTTGATGCATTCGTCGCCTCCGTATCGGCGGACGTGCATACCGGCACCGCCGTGCAGGCGATCATGGAGCCGACAGGGATGAGCTGGTTCCCCGTCGCCCACCGCCTGGGCGACGCCGGCGTCGAGGTCGCCCGCGTGAAGGGCAAGAGGGTGAAGGCGCTGCGGCGGTATCTTTCCGAGCACGCCAAGACTGATCTCGCCGACGCACACGTGCTCGCCGCCATCCCCTCCTTCGGCGGCCCTCGGCTCGACCCTGTTCATGTGCCGTCGCCGAAAAGCCATGCCCTGCAACGGCTCACAAAGCAGCGCGGTCGGCTTCAGGATGAGGTGGCCGCCAGCAAGCGCCGGCTCATGGATCTCGTCCGGTGGGCCTCTCCCGTTCTCGAGCGTGTGCTCCCCGACCTGCGTACCCGCCTTTCGCTGGCCGTACTCCAGCACTGGCTCGACCCGGATCGGGTGCTCCGCGCCCGTAAGAGTACCCTCGCTCGCTTCATCGCCGAGCACGCGAGTGGCAATCAACCGCACTCCGGCCCCTTCGTCGATGCGCTCGTCGACGGAATCCGAGACGCCGCCAGACAGGCTCGCAAGCTGCACCGCCACCACGTCGACTTCGTCGAGTTGCAGATGGAGGTCGCTGTGGAAATCGAGTTGGTGCTGCGCAAGATTGAGCTGCTCGGCACTCTTGAGAGACGCATCGAGAGGCTGTATTCCGAGCTGCAGCCAGACGATGTCCTGCGCACCATCCCCGGCGTCGGCCAGCGCCTCGCGCCCGTTCTCGCCGGCGTCATCCACGATGCCGGGAGGTTCCGATCGGAGCGCCACCTACGGGGCTTCTGCGGTCTCTTTCCCCGACGAGCTGACAGCGGCGGTGCAGAGCGTCCCGGGCAGAAGATCACGGCGAGTGGGAACGATCGCATCAAGCGCGCGCTCATGCTCGCCGCCGACACGGCTCGAAAGATCGACCCAAAGCTCGCCGAGACATATTGGCGCCTGATGACCACCAAGGGGCATCATCACAAACAAGCTCTATGCGCCGTTGCCAATCGCCTCGCGAACAGGATCTACAGCGTGCTTCGCGATGGCCGCCCCTATGTCCTGCGCGACGTCGACGGCCTCGAGATATCCGTGGCGGATGCAAAGGCCATCATCGCCGAGCGGTACCACGTTCCGAACGGGTTGCGCGCATCGCGGCGAGCCAGCCGGGCGCCGAGAGCCGGAGCGTGAAAAAACTGCTTGGCTCTCGGTACAAGATCATGTCGCGACGGCCCTTGGCATCCAGGCCATCGAGCATCACCGGCGAAAGGTCCGCTTCTTCTCGACCATCGAGCTCGTCAATGCCCTCGAACAGGAAAAGGCAAAGGGCAAGGCCGGTCAGATCGCCGAAAGCCTCACCCGCCTTGATCTCGTGATCCTCGACGAACTCGGCTACCTGCCGTTCAGCGCCTCCGGCGGCGCGATGCTCTTCCATCTCCTGAGCAAACTCCATGAGCGCACAAGCATCGTGATCATGACAAATCTCGGCTTCAGCGAATGGGCGACGGTCTTCCTCGACGCCAAAATGACGACCGCCCTGCTCGATCGCCTGACACACCGCTGCCACATCCTCGAAACCGGCAACGACAGCTTCCGCTTCAAAACAAGCTCAGCAGCCGCAGCCCGAAATGGGAAGGAGCCGAACCATAACTTGACGCCCGTCTGACCCTCAGAACATAACCTTAAACCGGGTCAACTCTCGATGGAAATACCGGCTCACTTCTCGACGGAAATCAACAGCCGTGCGACGGCGGGATCGAGCCCTCGCTCGACGAGGTTATCCAGCAGCGCCTGGACGGTCGCGGTGTTCTCCGTCGCACCCTCGACGAGAGCGAGCGGATGCTTGTCGCCATTGGCGTCGATGCCGATGGCGGCGAGCAGCACGAGGTCTGTGCTGACATGCAGTCCGTCGATCTGGATGACCAGAAGATCCAGTTCGGATAAATCAGCGTTCATGAACGCGTCGAGTTTCTCCGAGGAGAGGGCCACGAAGCGCCGCGACGCTGCGGATTTCGATACGCCGCTGCCATGCCCCGCCGGCACATCGCCCTCCGGCAGGCGAACCGCACGGCCAAAACGCCGCGTCGAGACGTTGATCAGCATCAGGTTCATCGCCCAACGACCGAGCCAGTCCTCCGATGTCGCACGATCCCAGCTCGGGAGCGCCACCCCACGACCATCGACGCCACGGACCCGAGGGCGCTCGACGCCGACCTTCCCGCCGTGGAACCCGATTGCGCCACGGGTCGATCCCCAGCGATTGGCCGTGCGCTTCTCCACCCGCTCGTGACGCGGACCGCAGGCCGCTTCAACGTCGGCCTCCATCATGGCGCCCAGCGCCTTGATGCCGGCGGCAAGACACAGTCTCTCGAAGCTCTGCTGAACTTCCGTCAGGGCTTCATCCACAGCTCCGGCAACCGGAGCCGCCGGCAATGTGCTATCTTTCTTCATGGCGTTGCTCTCCTGAAAGGATTCGACACCCCGAGCTTAACCGCTCAAGGCGGGCAACGCCGCCAACTTCAAAAATTCAACAGCGACCGGGACATCCCCCGACGCTTCGCTGACATCCTCGCGGAGGCCTGCGCACGGCTCGGGGCCGATGTGGCTCGCTATTCCTTCATCGTAACGGACTTCCACCGTCTACTCCTTGCCGGTCTCCCGGCGCACCAACTGTAGTACTAGTCGCTCAGGGCGGGTTTGGTCTTGCGCCAAGCGGAATCATAAGCCGTGACCATTGCATCTATCGAGAATGAGGTAGCAATACGCTGCCGTGCAGCAGCGCACCGCGATTCCCAAGCGGTAGAACCGTGTTCGTCCAGGAGTTGCGCGATCGCCCTTGCCAAGGCTATAGGTTCGCGGGAAGGCACAATCAGGCCGGTATCGCCCAGAATTGCAGCGGCATCGCCGACATCCGTTGCGACACAAGGCGTCTTGCAGGCCATTGCTTCCGCGAGCACATTCGGAAAGGCTTCGCCGAACGACGACGACATTACATGAACGTCAATCGCATTCATGATGGCCGGAATATCCTCGCGCCGCCCGAGGAGGTGTATGCGGTCTGTCAAACCCAATTCTTCAATGCGCGCAATGAGGGAGGGGTTATTCTGATCAATGCCGGTGCCCACTAGCAGGCAACTCGGGCAGCGTTCCTCTTTCCGTAATTGGGCGAGCGCAACGAGAAGCGTCTCGTGGTCCTTCTGCGGGTTATACCGCGCAACATGGCCGATCAGAAGCTCCCCTTCCGCGAGACCCAGTTCGGCTCGCACCGATCTGGCGGCGACAGGGTTGGGCGCGAAGCGCGAGACATCATAGCCGTTGGCTATGATGTGCATCCGCTCGCGATCGTAGCCAAGTGCGCCATGCACCTCCAGAGCTGTCTCGGCACAGCAGATAATCCGCTCGGGTACGATGCGCGAGAGCTTGGCGCATAGACGTGCGACCCATATCGTTGCGCGCGCACTTTCGCCGGGAATCAGTTGCGTGTGGCGAATGCCCCAGAAAACATGCCGGCATCCGGCGATACGGGCGATAACACCGCCGATGAGATCAGAATGATACATCCAAGTTTGGACCACATCGGGGCGCCTATCCCGGATGCATTGCCAGAGCCTACGCAATCCAGCTACATTCATTCGCCCGCGCGGCATATCAAGGCTGATCACGGAGATGCCGGCCTGCGTCAGCAGGGGGCCGTATTTGCCAAGATCCATTAATGACACAACCACGTGCGTGTTGTCGAGATCGTGCGTGCAGAGGCGGTATAATGTGCCTTCTGCACCGCCGTCATCCAGGCTACTTATGATGTGGAGGATATTCAAAGCGTCACCCAATCATGCAGTGTATCTCAGCTGCTCATCGGGAATTTGCAAAATCTGTGCGTATTGCCTGAAAATTTGATCCGGCTGATACGCTTTGACACGAGTGCGAACATCCGGTGGGGTGGGATCGTCGAGAGTTTTGATAATGGCGCTGGCGAGCGCCTCGGCGTCATTGACCGGAACGAGCCGACCCCAACGCCCATCCTCAAGGATTTCACGGGGGCCTGTAGGGCAGTCGGTACTAACGACCGGCAACCCGCATGCCATGGCCTGGACGAGTGCATTTGGAAATCCTTCATATCGCGAAGCAGATACGAAAACGTCGGAAGCTGCCATCCAGCCGAATGGATTGTCCTGAAAGCCTACCAGATCGACATGATCACGGATGCCCAGATCCACCACCTGGCTCTCGAGTTTCGCCCTTAGCGGCCCTTCGCCAAGAACCAGCAGTTTCGCCCCGTGAGACCGCCAAACGCGATGGAATGCCCGCAGCAGGACCGGAAAGTTCTTCTGCGCGACGAGCCTTCCCATCGCGAGTATAACGGGTTTCTCCCGATCATGAAGCCAGGGATGCGAGGGCACGTGGCGCGACAACCCGGCAATCATCTCGGTATCCACCGGGTTCGGTATAGCGACGATTCGTTTGTCCGGCAGGCCCAGATCCCGGCTGAGTTCCAGTTTCATCTCCTGTGAAACGGCGACAATACCGTCAGCCATCGGGTAGAAAAGCGCCGTGAGGCTTCGCAGGACCCGGTTGAGACCGCCTTCGCGGAAGCGCACGAGGCTGTTGCGCTCGCTGACGATGAGGCGCGTATCCACGCGCGACAGCCGCTTCGCGATGACCGCGAGGATATTGATGTGGTTGAGGAAGGAGAGCATCACCTGAGGACGTTCTGCGCGCAGATAGCGGCGGAGAGGGAGCAAACAGCGCGTAGCCCGGTCTTTGTCGAAATCCACGATGTTGACTTCTTTGCGCAACGCGCCGGCATACGGACCTTCGTTCCTGACTAGGAGCAGATCCACACGCGCGCCGCACATGGCGAAGTGATTCGACAAGTCCACAGCCACGCGCTCCGCCCCGCCACCGCGCAACGAGGGTACGAGGACAGCGATGTGGTGAGCTGCGTCAGTCGTCATGTCGCCGGTTCATGGTTACACAATCCGAATACGTCCTGCGTCCCTGCAAGCCGATGATCCGCTTGATACGCATCATCTTCCCACGCTCGTATAGCTGAAACCGAGCGCCGCGACGTCGTCGGCGCGGTAGATATTGCGCAGATCGACCAGGACCGGCGCCTTCATGAGCGCCTTCATGCGCCCGAGATCGAGGGCACGGAAGGCGTCCCATTCGGTGACGATGACGAGCGCATCGGCGCCCTCGGTGCAGGAATAGGGATCGTCGGCGTAAGTGACATCATCAAGCACCTGTCTTGCCTGTTCGATCCCTTCAGGATCGTAGGCCGTCACCCGTGCGCCCATATCCTGAAGCGTGCGGATGATGGCGATGGCGGGCGAATCGCGCATGTCGTCGGTATTGGGCTTGAAGGTCAGGCCGAGAATGGCAATACGCTTGCCGTGGACGTCGCCGCCGCAGGCCTTGACGACCTTGCGGCCCATGGCGCGTTTGCGCGTATCGTTGACCGCCGCGACCGTCTCGACGATGCGGATCGGCGCGTCATTGTCCTGCGCGGTCTTGATCAGGGCCAGCGTATCCTTGGGGAAGCAGGAACCGCCGAAGCCGGGACCGGCATGCAGGAATTTCGAGCCGATGCGGTTATCGAGGCCGATGCCGCGGGCGACATCCTGGACATTCGCGCCGACCTTCTCGCACAGATCCGCGATCTCGTTGATGAAGGTGATCTTGGTGGCGAGAAAGGCGTTGCCGGCATATTTCGTCAGCTCGGCCGTGCGCCGCCCGGTGAAGAGCATCGGCGAATGGTTGAGATGCAGCGGGCGATAGGCCTGGATCATTGGTTCGCGGGCGCGCTCATCCTCGATGCCGATGACGATGCGGTCGGGCCGCTTGAAATCGCTGATCGCGGCGCCTTCACGCAGGAATTCCGGGTTGGAGACCACCGCGAAATCCGCATCCGGACGCTCCTCGCGGATGATGCGCTCGACCTCGTCGCCGGTGCCGACGGGTACGGTGGATTTGGTCACGATCACCGTAAAACCCTCCATCGCATGGGCGATCTCGCGGGCGGCGGCGTAGACATAGGTCAGATCGGCATGGCCGTCGCCCCGGCGCGAGGGCGTGCCCACGCCGATGAAGACCGCTTCGGCCTGCGCCACGGCGGGCGCGAGTTCGGTGGTGAAGGAAAGCCGTTTCTGGGCGACATTGCGTGCCACGAGCTCCGCGAGCCCCGGCTCGTAGATCGGCATCTCGCCCGCCTGCAGCATGGCAATCTTGCGCTCATCCTTGTCGACACAGACCACTTCATGCCCGAAATCGGCGAAACAGGCACCTGAAACGAGTCCGACATAACCCGAACCGATCATCGTGATGCGCATGGGAGTAAGGTCCTCTCAAAAGCCGGGCATCGATAAGCCAGAAATCAGGGCGAACTCATAGCATCTGCTCCGCAAGTGCAGGACTATGGATGCTTTGCGCTGCGATCTGGCTGTTCTCTATCTTAATTCCGGCAATCTATCCAGAGGCCGCGAACCGCAGTCTTGAGAGGCGCGCACGTCTGGATGCTCTCTTAGATGCAAGGATTTTTTTGCCTGTCTGAGCGAGTGTCGAGTGCGGTCGTCATGTTTCAGGCCTCATAAGTGCGGCTTTCACATGCTGCGGGCCGGTTCTCTGATGGCAGCTTTGTCAATCCGAAAAGCGAGATCGACCAACCTCCGCCCCTTCGGGACCTCGCTCCCCGCCAGCCGAGGTGGGAATTCAGGTCAGGCAACGGCCTTCCTGGTCCAGGTGAACTCGGTTTCGTTCTTCCGCAATCTGAGCATCAGTAAGGCGATTATCCGCGCGGTTGCCATGGCTGTTTTTATCGAAGCCTCGTCTGCCAGCAAGACGGACAGGCCACCTTTTTAGCGCGGAGAAATTCCAGGGCTGTTCAACGCTAATCAGATTTCTTTGTAAGCGAGGATATGATCGAGGCTGAGAGCGCCACACCAGAGTGCGTGCGCCACATTTGTGATGTTGTTTTTGCGCAGGATGTTGCGGGCGAAGCTTCGGGCGCGCGCCATGATGCCGGGATTATCCCGGATCCGGCTTTGATCCTCGTTGCAGGAGACATCGCGGACATAATGATTTCGGTTTTCGATTCCCCAATGACCTCGGATCGCGGCGGCCCATTCCGTCGCTGGGTAATCGGCGGCGGAAGAGACGTAGAAGGCGGTCTCCTGGCGTTGATGCCACAGGCCGGTGGCGGCCGAGTACAGCAACGTGCTGCGGGTGATACGGATCACGGTCTTGATGAATGGCTGCCACTCGGTTCCGGCCAGGGCATCACCGACGGGAAAGATCTCAACAGCCCGATCTTCCTGACGTGACCTTCCCTTGGTGCGCGAGAACGCGGTGTCGGAGGGCAGGTTGTCGGCTGCGATGGTACGGGCGGGTCGTATCTCGGATCTGGTGGAAATTCCCTGGCGACGAGTTCCGGGCATGTGAAGGTTCCGCTTCTCAGGCGGCGAGGGCAAGCTTGATCGGTTCGATCGGTTGAGAAAGCGTCTGCCATCCATCGACCTTGCGCAGCTGGATCTGACCGGAGGCGAGCAGTGCCCAGAGCAGCATCGGCACGGTTTCGGCGCAGGGCAGCACGGTCTGCGTCTTGATCCGGCGGCGGAATTCCTCGTTGAGCCGCTCGATCGCGTTTGTCGTTCGTGCCGACTTCCACTGGGACGGATCGAGGCAGGTGAAGGCAAAGAGCCTATCCCCGGCTTCCTCGAGGCTGTCGGTGATCGCACGGCATTTCAGGCGCCATTTGCGCAGGAACGCCTTGCGCCGGATTTCGATCTCGGCAGCGGTGTCGGCGTAGATCATGTCGCGGTAGTCCTCGGTCAGCTCGTCGTGCATGCGCTTCGGGGCATGGCCGAGAAGGTTGCGGTGCTTGTGCACCGTGCACCGCTGGATCGGCAGCTCTTCGCCCCAGAGCGCAATGAGGGCGGCTTCCAGCCCGGGAGCGCCATCGACAATGACGAAGTCCGGTCGCTTCAGGCCACGCGCATCGAGATCGGCGAGGAACCCGCCCGAGGAACCCGCCCTATGCCGCCTTGCTTTCGCCGCCCGTGTTCTTGATGGCGAGCAACACCTTCTGCCCGTCGCGGCGCACGCCGATTGCCGCCAGCACCGAGATGTTCGTGGCCTTGCGGTCCAGACGGGTCTTGATGACGGTGCCGTCCAGGATCAGACGGACGATGTCCTCATCGGCGAGGCTGCGTGCGCACCACGCGTCCCAGTCGACCTTCACCTTGCGCCAGGCCCGGCTGACGACATCCTTGCCGACCGCCCCCTGAAACAGGCCGAACAGCGCGCGCTTGACCCGCCGCGTGTTCGTGCCGGCCAGATAGACCGAGGCGATCAGGGCCTCGGCCTTCTTCGTCAGACGCTGATAACGCGGCAGCGCCCGTGATCGCCATTCCGTGATCTTGCCCTCTTCGTTCTCGATCCGCGCGCGCGGCACGCTGACCGTTTCGGTTCCGAAGGTGCCGACGAGCTG
Source organism: Saliniramus fredricksonii (assembly GCF_900094735.1). Classification (NCBI taxonomy): domain Bacteria; kingdom Pseudomonadati; phylum Pseudomonadota; class Alphaproteobacteria; order Hyphomicrobiales; family Salinarimonadaceae; genus Saliniramus; species Saliniramus fredricksonii. Next base: position 999,203 of record NZ_FMBM01000001.1, on the reverse strand, counting down.
GCGGTCGCGATGGCCGTGCCGATAGCCCTTCTTCAAGCCGCCGCCGCGGTCATAGCGGCAGCGCCCGATGACGGCTGCAAGCTCTTCCTCGAACAGCGCCTCGATCGTAGCGCGGATGTTCTGCCGAAGCCGATCCTCGATGGGATCGTAGCCGGCGTCGCTGCACAGTAGCGCTGGCGTGGTCGTGTCTGTAGTCTGGTCCATGGCGTGATCTCCCTGGCGGTTGCTGCCGCCGGTTGGGTGGGTTGAATCACCCGGAGATTACGCCGCCTTCAAATTTCCACCACCTTCGCGACACGACCGACTGGTTCGCCTTCAGCTGGACCAGGAGATAGTTTCCAGTCTCATGAGCAACCTCGAATGTTTTTTTGGCACTGCATGGCATCGAGGGTGAACAAACGCGCGGTCAGGCCCAACGCTTTGATCATGGCCTGTGCGGCGGGGATCTCGTTGCTTTTCTCGGCGATTGCCATGTGACCAAGGATGATCTGCCCGTCGATGGCAAAGGCGCTCAACACATGCGCGGCCTTGCGGTCGTGGAACGCATCGAAGCTGCCACGCAGGGTCTTGCCATCGATGGCCACCGCCGAAGGCATGCCGGCGCCTTCAACCGGGGCCTCGGCAAGACCGGAGGCATGTTCGCGGAACACGCGCTCAATCTCGTCCGCATCAAGTCCATGCAGGATGAAACGGACCGAGGAATAAGCAGGAGCACGGGGAAGCGACACACCAAACCCGCTGTTCAGCCGGTCCAGATGGGTCTGGATGAAGCCGTGAACGTGACGATATGACCGTGCACCGGCCAGCATCGCCAACACCGTGAACAAAAGGATCGGGGCCAACGGATATATCTTCCCTTGACCACGCCAGGGGTCAGAAACCTGGGAAAACAGTGACAACAGCGTGCTTGCCATCGGGCAACCCTCCAAAATGATGGTTGCCCCTCATAGATTCAGACAAAATGCGGCGAGGGAATCCCCAAAATTCACCGCGCGTCACGCCAAAATCAAATTACCCAATCTCAGCGTTGAACAGCCCTGGAATAAATTCTGCGCTCAAGCGATCAATGTATTCTTCGCCTCGAACAGCAAACTTCGCATTATCCCATCACCGCATTTCGAAATACGCCCGGACCAATCGACTTCTCCAGACTGGTGTTTTCGAGGCATGAAACCCAGAGAGGCCCTGACATTCACACCCCAGTTCCAATCGATACTGTCGCTGATCGTTCCCAGGTGGAATTACCAAGACCATTTTTGAGCACTGTCGAAAACTTACGAGGCAATTTAGGGGCATCATTGGTTGCTCAGAGCGCAAATTATATTATATGAGTAATATTTATATATAATAATTTCTATACATATAGAAGGGTGCACCAGGTGCGCACTTCTGTACACCGTTGTACCAGCGAAGAATCCGCGCTATGCCACACCCAGCCTTGGAGCACCACACGGACTGTCCAGCCGTTCGGAACTTCCCGGGTGGCAAGGTTCAGGTGGTCGTTGCCAACGACTTTCAGGATTTCCCAATGACGAAAAAGATCAAGGTGGTCTATATCGCCGGCAGGGGCCACAGCGGCTCGACGCTGCTCGATTTGATACTCGGCTCGCATTCCAGGTTGGTTTCCGTTGGTGAGATCAAGCAGAAGGCTCTGACACGCCTATTTTCCAATGTGTCGAAGAGGCCCTGCACCTGCGGTGCGAGGGTCGGCGATTGCAAGTTCTGGAACGCCGTTCGCACAAAGCTAGAAGCGCAAGGCATCATCTCCGGTGAGAAGATCGAATCCGGGGACCCGGTGGCCAACCGAATATTCGTCCAGGCGGTCCTCGAAGTCTCGGGCAAGCACATCTATGTCGAAAGCACGAAGAGCCCTGAACGGCTCGAGCGGCTCATGAAGTGCCCTGATTTCGATGTCTTTGTCGTTGGCTTGTATCGCGATCCGCGGGCCGTAGGGTATAGCGGCGCCCGCAAGGGTCGAAGCTACTACATTGGATTCTACAAGTGGTGGAAGCTATATCGAAAAATTGATCGACTGATGGCGTGTAGAGAAGATAGTTTCATTCGGACATACTACGAGGATTTCGTAGTTGACCCAAAAGCTGAAGTAAAACGAATCATGCATGCAATCGGGGACGAATTCGAGGCGGCGCAGTTGAACTACCACAAGCATGAGCACCATAATCTCGAAGGCAACCGAATGCGTTTCAACGAGCAGTCCGAGATACGCCCCAGCACCAGCTATCTCGATACGTTGAGCCCGCTGCAATGGCTGGCCGGTAGTATGATAAGCGCCTTATTCCTACACCGCTTCGGCTATGCCTTCTCAAAAAATGCGATGCGTTGGCGAATACGGCGTGAAAAGTGCGCCGGCACAAAACATCACAACGCGATCTGAGAACCACTTGAATTTGCGTCAGTCGAAGGTGAAACGAAGTTCATACCCATGCGCACTGAAGACAGACACACGAGAAAGCTGCGCAAGGCGCGCCGCAGGAGCGAAGGCCTGGCCGGGGCTGCTTCAATATTCCTGACCAGTGGTCGCAATTATACGTCAACTATCCTGAGTCTTCTACGATCCGTGACCGAGTCGCAGCGGAAAAAGCTTCTGACTGGATTGTTCATCGGTGGCCTCTACCTTGCAGGACAGGCGGCGGCATTGTTCATCATCTACTGGTATGCCCAACTGCTTCAAACGAATACACCTGTCACTTTCCCCTTGATCGCCTACGAATCGTTGCCGCGACAAGATGTTCGCCTTCTTGCGCTGGTGACTGTGTCAGCAGCCCTTCTTTTCAGCGGGAGTGTGTTGTTTCTCTTTCTTTCTCGCGCAATTACGCTGGCAGTAACGCGCGCATGGTTGGCGGTGCGCCTCGATGCGATCGCGCGGATCTCGACCCGCCTGCCGGACTCTCGCGCTGCGGGTGCGAGCCGCTTGGTGGCCGAATCCGGTCTTTCTTCTGTTGCAAACGGGTGTAAGAGGTCTACGATTGCAGTGATAGGCCTACTAAACTCATTTGTTCCGATTGTCGGCGCCCTCGGGGCTGCCTGGCTCCTGATCTGGATCGATCCGTTTCTGACGGCGATACTGCTCGGGGGCATCGCCGTATGGTCGCTGCTTCTCTACCCTTTGACCTTGCGGGCGGTGCGTTTCACGCGGATGCGCGAAAAGGCCCAGGCCGCGTTCAAGGATGAAGCCCGCAACCTCAGCCCTGATCCCGCATTGCAGCCGTATGAACTAATGCAGAGTGCCGTCGATATCGCAGCGGCGTATATGGGACGCCGACGCGTCACCAGCGAGATCATGCTCGTTACCCAGGTCGGTGTTGCCGGAATTCTCGCGGTAGCAATTTTCTACGTGACTACTGGCATGATGCGCGACGATGCCGACTGGGCGATCTTCATCGCCTATATCGGCGCACTCCGTATCACACTATCAGGGTGTTCGAACGGCATACAGGCCTACGCCCGAGTTAGCCGATACTACCTCGAGATCAGCCGCTATCAAGAGTTCACGCAGGACGTGAAGGGTATGGATGAGCGGGAATTCGGCTCCGTCGCACCGGGAGACATGCTCGAAATCGGCAAAGACGGCGAAGGCAGGGCGAGACTTTTGCCCGCGGGGGTGCGTGTGGCGGTGATGGGGCTGGAGAAGCCCCAGGACGGCCCGGTCGTGCTCGTCGATGCGCGGCTGCTCGGCTCCCGCATGCCCCTGAAATCCGCCATAGCTGATATCGGATGGGAGGATGACGAGCCGAGGCTCGTTGTCGATGATCCGCAAACTTCGCTCGTGATCGTATCCACGCGACCAGTGGTCACGGACGATGACGGCAATGGGAAGAAGCTTCGCGACCATACCGCTCTCGATTGCAAAAGCATGACGACCTTCTTCGTTTATCGGGATATCCCCGAGACCGACGACCTTCCAGAAGACTACCTTCTTGTCATTGATGATCTCGACATCGTAGCGCTGGAGCAATCCGGCACGAAGGGCTGGCGCCCGGCCATAAAAAAGGCGCGCCGGCTCGTGCAGAAGAATAAGGCGAGCGGCAGGAGCAGGCGCAGGGCTGGAGATCACGATGACGATGAAGATGAGTGACGTTGCAGCATTAGCGAAAGGCGCAGGTGGCAAATATTGATAATCCGCGCCGCAGCACGACGCTCAGTTTACGAAACCGCGCGACCGCATCACCCAACTTAAGAGTTTTCTTTGATTGGGGTATTTGTGGTCAAGCTGCTCCTGCGTTTTTTTCTCGGGTCGTTCCGCGAGGTACTCGCTTCTCTTTGCGATCGGCGTACAACCGCCGCATCATGGGGTCAGTAGAGCGTGGCGTCTCGATCTGTTGCACGACCTTGCGAACCGTGGTTCTGCAGGTTCTGGGTTCTCAACGAGATCACCTCGCCCATCGTCCCCGAGGAACGATCCGGGTATCGCCTCTTTGGGCGAAAGCTGTATTCAGATCACGTGCGTCTGCTGCATCCTCTGTTGGATTGTTGGTGATCAAACTGTTACGGCTGCAGGCGCCTTTCCGAAGCGGAATTCGGTCGCGTCCGCCCACATGCGATGCAGGATGACGGCCAGTTTGCGGGCCACAGCGACACGGGCACGCGCCATGCCGCAGCGTTTCGCGATGTTCATGCCCCATGCCCTGAGGCTCGACCATTTCTTCGAACGTACAAGCAGCGAATGTGCAGCCTCATAGAGAGCGGTGCGGGCAAGTTCGTCGCCACAGCGGCTGATCCTGCCCAGGATATCTGTCTCGCCCGATTGGTACCGTGCCGGCGTCAAACCGAGATGAGGCCCGACCGCCTGTGAGGAGGCGAACCGCTCCGGTCGATCGATGGTGGCGCGGAACGCCAGCGCCATTATCGGCCCGACACCGGGTGCACTCATCAGGCGCCGGCAGACTTGCTCATGCCGTACAATGTCGAGCACCTGTTTGGTCAATCGTGCGAACTCTTTCAGCATGGTGTTGAGGATCGCCAGAAGCGGCTCGCCCATGGCCATGACCTCGGCATCGGAGCCGGCCAACTCGCGCACGCGGCACCTTTGCCATGTAGCCGTCAGCACCTTCGAGACGGCGGCCTTGATGCCTTCGTGGGCATCGGAGACCACGAGCTTGACGCCACGCAGGCCGCGCCTCGTGAGCTTGCGCAGGAACCCGGTCCAGAAGGTCTCGGCCTCCGATGGGCCGATATCCATGCCCAGCACCTCCCGGCGACCATCGCTGTTGACGCCCACGGCGACAGTCACGGCAACGGAGACGATCCGGCCAAATTCCCGGCCTTGCGCACGAACCTTCACATAGGTGGCGTCGATCCACAGATACGGCCAGTCTCCCTCGATCGGGCGTTCGAGGAAGGCTTTCACCCGCTCATCGATCTCCTCGCAGAGCCGGCTGACCTGGCTCTTGGAGATCCCGCTCATGCCGAGCGCCTTGACGAGATCATCGACGGAGCGCGTCGAGATACCCTGAATGTAGGCCTCCTGGATCACGGCGGTGAGGGCTTTCTCCGCCATCCGCCGCAGTGCCAGGAATGACGGGAAGTAGCTCTCCCCTTGCGCAGCTTTGGAATGCGCAGCTCCACGGTCCCGGCCCGCGTCTCGGTCGCGTCCGTCAAGCTGGTGTAATTTTCTGGATGGCCTGAGGTCATGATCAGGCGGCTTTTGTGGTTATGCTGAGGATGGGATCGATCTCCTCCTTGTCGATCTGTGCGAATGCCTCGACCATCATGTAGCGGCTTGATGTCTGCCATTCGTCATTCTGCTCGAAGAGCACGGCGCCGATCAAACGCATGATGGATGCTTCATTGGGGAAGATCCCGACGACGTCGGCGCGTCGCTTGACCTCCTTGTTCAGACGTTCAATTGGGTTCGTGCTGTGCAGTTTGGTGCGATGCTGGCGCGGGAATGACATGTAGGCCAGCACGTCGTGCTCGCTGGCATCCATGAGATCGGCCAGTTTTGGCCAGCGCGGGCGCAGTTGCTCTGCGACCTTGCGCCAGGTTTCGCCGGCATGGGTGCGGTCGGGTTGATCGAAGGCCTGTCGGATGGCAGCGGCGACGACAGTATGCTGACCACGCGAGACATGGGCCAGGGCGTTGCGCATCCAGTGGACGCGACAGCGTTGCCAGGTTGCTTCGAAGACCCGGGCGATGGCGGCTTTGAGGCCTGTATGCGCGTCGCTGATGACCAGTCTGACGCCCCCCAGGCCGCGAACGCGCAGGGATCGAAGGAACTCGGTCCAGAATGTCTCGGCCTCGGACGGGCCGATACCGAGGCCGATGATCTCACGGCGTCCCTCGGTGTTGGCGGCCACGGCGATTATTGCGGCGACTGGTACGATCCGTCCGCCCTGGCGCACCTTCAGATAGGTGGCGTCGAGCCAGAGATAGGGCCATTCGCCGGTGAGCGGGCGGTTCAGGAACTCGCCGACACGTTCGTCGATGTCCTTGCACAGCTTCGACACCGTGCTCTTCGAAATGCCGCTCAGCCCCATGGCCTGCACCAGCTCATCGACGCGACGGGTCGAGACACCACTGATCCACGCCTCCTGGATGACGGCCACCAGCGCCTGTTCCGAGGTCTTGCGCGCTTCGAGAAAGCCCGGGAAGTAACTGCCTTGACGCAGCTTGGGAACCCGCAGGTTCAGCGTGCCCAGACGGGTATCGAGAGCGCGCTCTCGATACCCGTTACGCCACGTTGTGCGTTCGCCGCTGCGCTCGTGCTTGCCAGCGCCGATCAGGCCTTCGACATCCGCCTCCATGATCAGCTGCAGGACGGCCTCGGCAACGCTGCGCAGAAAGTCTCCCTGATCGTGCTTGGCCAGAAGTTCGGACAGGTCCATGTTCGTCTTGGTCATCGGGGTCTCCATGTGGTCCGGGGTTGAAGTCAGCAAACTCCACCTCGACCATACACCTCGATGGCCACCCAGGATCACACCGTTGACGGCACTGAAATTACACCAGCTCCTTGGACGCTACCCGCGTCTCCCAGTCGCGATCACGATAGCCGTTGCGTTGCGCCAGGCGATCGGTACGCTTCTCGCCATAGCCGGCACCGGTATGAGCGCCAACCTCCATCTCCATCAGGCGCTCGGCGGCAAAGCCGATCATCTCGCGCAGGATATCCGCGTCAGGGGTCTTCTCCAGGACCCTGAGCAACCCTGCGTGCGAAAGTTCATCATGGAATCGGTCATCGGTCGTCCTTTCAGGTCAGGTTGAGTCTCCAACCCAATCCTACCGGAAGATCACCGATCACCACCCGTCCCGCGAAGCCGACCGTCCGCTACAGCGCAATCAAAAGCGCGCGAACGGACGGCTTCGCTAGCGTCGAGCTACACCATCACGGGGGACATGACCTTTGCTCGTTCGCTGAGCTTGCAGTCCCGGTTTTTGCTGGACGTCAGGACTTGCAGCGGATGGCGCTTGCAGTAAAGAGTATTTTTATACATACATAATTATGAATATAGGAATATGGCGCACATGTGTGGCGAGCGTTTTTCCATAGATGACTGGGAAGTCGGGGAGCGTTCTTTGCGTCGGCTTATATGGTTTCGGGGGGCGCTTGTTGCGGGGGTCAGTCACTGCCTTGAGGTCAAGTTCGAGATCAGCAGTCCGCCGGACTCAGGGAGCTTACAAGCATTTATCCGTTTGACGCCGACCCTTTTTTGCATTCGAACGCATTCTGTCAGACTGACCGCAGTCGGGAGCCTCGGATGGGGATCATACGCCAAGTGTATTGGCTGGACATATTTTAATGTCACAGATTTCTTCATTCATCTTCTCAAAGAAGATGAAATTATCCAGCTCATGCGTCTTCTCGTCAATCAAGAGTTTGTGACATTCAGGATAAATTGCATCAAAACCAAAAAACGTATTGGAGAGATACCTTTCCCAAACCCGGGAGGGATAAAATCCATCCCATGTTTTTTCCCTAATATCTTGAATAATTTCTGAATACCGAGGAAGTGCAGGGTCTTGCTGCTGCGCGGCATGATCCGAATTTTGGTTGATTACAATCCAAGCGCGATTGCCCCATCTTCCTCCATCTCATCCTGCCAGGCGTAGGCCTGTCTGATCCGTGCGTATCGTGGGCCGGCGATTGTGCGTAATCCCTCCGGGTCGAGTGCGGTGATCCGACCGCGGGAGTACTCCACAATCTGTCTTTGGCGTAAATCTTGAAGGGCATTCGAAGTGCTGATGCGCCCGATGCCGAGGCTCTCTGCAAGCTCGTCCTGTTTGAGTTCGAGCACTGCACCATCCATGCGATCAAAGGCCAGGGCCAGCCAATGCGCGACCTGGACAGCAGAACTCTCAATGCGCGCACCGGCAACGGTTTCCATCAGCTGGATCACGAGCGTCTGTGCATAACGGCGGGTCGCTACACGCAGACAGGCAAAACGTTCGGATGCCTCGTTGAGAACTGGTATGGGGATGAGCGTAGCGGAACCTGAAACGCGAACGACCGAGCGGCTGAGAGCACGCTCGCCACCAAGAATAAGAGCCAGGCCCAGGAAACCTTCACGCCCGATCGATACCTTTTCGGCGTTGGCGCCGTCATGATCAAGATCCGTCATCAATGACAGAATGGCAGTTCCCGGAAAACAGGCATGCGTGAACGGTGCGCCAAGAGGATAGACTTCGTTTCCTCCGAGCAGACACTGCGTAATTGCGTAGGGGGCGAGAAAAGTTTGCGCTTCTGAAGACAATCGGCTGAGCAACTTATTGGGGAATGTCACTTCGTCATTTCCTTGCTTTTCTCGATAAACACGCGGAACTTCCCCTCTTTCCGCCTTTTTGAGCTGCCTTTTGCGGCGTTGCAAGCCCATCTTTGTAGGTTCACAAATATGTGACGTGGTTAAGCATGTCAAGCATATCAAAGTATATTTTTATATTTTTGTTTATGAGAAATCATAAATAAATCATAGGGTCAACTCAAAACAAACGAATATTTGAACGGTTATGTGTCTTTATGTCGCATCTTTCGCTGATTACGAGCGTAACCCGACGAATACAAGTTCGTTATATCGGTCAAAAAATTATTATTTTATTAGTTTGTATGCATAATAATATACCTAAGAATATTCGTGAATATGCTCAGGCAGGTATCAGGCGCTCTCGATCGATGCACCCTGATTCGAAATGGGGGAAGGGAAAATGGGGATTCTGTTCAAGCGTGGCACTGCTGCGCAACCTGCTGACGGCAGCCTGGCGGCGTCAGGGCAGCTCGCACGAGGCCATACTGCATCTCAGCCGGGAGTGATCCGGCCGCCACTGGAAACGGTGGCAGAGAATCTGCCGGTCAACATCCTGACGCTTGATCCGCAAAGCGGCATCATCACCTATGCCAACCGAACCAGCATCGTGACGCTGAAACGCATCCGCGAGCATCTGCCCCAAGGCCTCGACCCGGAAAAGATTGTCGGAACGTCTTTTGACATCTTTCACAAGCGTCCGGAGCACCAGCGGGCGATCGTGGCCGATCCGAAGAACCTTCCCTGGCGGGCCAAGATCAAGCTCGGCCCGGAGCGGATGGATCTCAACATCACCCCCGTCTTCGACGTTCAGGGCCGCTACGTCGCCGCCGCCCTGACCTGGTCGGTGATCACGGAATTGTCGAATTCCATCGATGCCTTTGATGCCATCATGGAAGAAGCCATGCAGGGCGTGCGTCGTGCCAATGGCAGCATGCGCGACGCCGCCGATAGTGTCATCGGCTCGACCCGTGAAGCGACCGAGACGGCAACCTCCGCCTCGTCAGGCGCCGAGCAGACCAGCGCCAATGTCCAGGCCGTCGCCGCCGCAGCCGAGGAACTCGACAGCTCCATCAGCGAGATCTCGCGTCAGGTGGACCAGTCACGCGGGATCACGAAGAATGCCGTGCAGGAGGCGCGGGAAACCTCGCAGAGCGTGCAGGCTCTCGCGGATGCCTCCCAGAAGATCGGCCAGATCGTCTCGCTGATCCAGAACATCGCCGGCCAGACCAACCTGCTCGCCCTCAACGCCACGATCGAGGCGGCCCGGGCCGGAGAGGCCGGCAAGGGCTTCGCCGTCGTCGCCCAGGAGGTGAAGAACCTCGCCTCACAGACGGCCAAGGCGACCGAAGAGATTTCCGAGCAGATCGCCGCCATCCAGGAATCGACCCAATCCACCGTCGCCGCCATCGGACGCATTTCCACGACGATCGACACGATCGACGAGACTTCGGTGGCGATCTCGGCTGCGGTCGAGGAGCAGGCGGCGACGACGAGCGAGATCTCGCGCTCGGTCACCGAAGCAGCCACCGGCAGCGCGTCGGTGAGCCAGGCGATGGGTGACGTCGCGCAGGCAGCGCGGCGTTCGGCGGAGTCGGGAAAGAGCATGACAACAAGTGCCTCGACGGTCGATGCGGAATGCGAGCGCGTCGCCCGGGCGGTCGCGGATTTCATCGAACAGGTGCGCAAGATCTGACAATAGCGGGCGCAATGGACCGCACCCACGATCAATCATGCACCAGCTGGCCTCGGCAAAAGCAGGTGCAACGAAGCCTCAGGGCCAACGACGAGATAAACAAGGCAGACGATCATGCGATACATCAAGTGCCCGGAATTCATGAGCGCAGGAACAATCGCATTATCAGGTCATGGGGTGGCCGAGGATGTGGAGATCGCAGAGCATCCTGCTTACCGACAGCTCGCGACCGAGCTGACAGCTTACAAGAATGCCCTCGACACGCACGCGATCGTTGCTGTGACCGACCGCCGCGGCATCATCACGGCTGTCAACGAGCCCTTTTGCCGGATCAGCGGCTATAGCCGTGATGAACTCCTGGGAAAGACGCATGCCATCTTGAATTCCGGTTCCCATGAACGGGCATTCTTCCAGACGATGTGGCGGACCATTGCCTCGAACGAGGTCTGGCGAGGGGAAATCTGCAACAGGGCAAAAGATGGTCGTCTCTATTGGGTCGATACAACCATCGCGCCTGTCGTCGCCGGCAATGGTCAGATCGAAGGCTATGTTGCCATCCGCACCGACATCACGCAACGCAAGCTGGCAGAAGCCGCACGGGAAGCCGAGGTCGAGGCCCGTCAAAAGGTTGAAAGCCTCGTTTGCGATGTCATGTCGGCCATCCCTGATGGGGTGGCCGCTTTTGATTCCGATGATCGCCTGATTCTGTGGAATGAGGGTTTCCTCGAAACCTATCCACTTGTTGCACCCAAAGTGACCCAAGGTATCACCTTTGAAGAACTGCTGCGGGAAGGTGTCGCATGCGGCGAGTTTCTGCAGGCAGGAAACAGCCCGGTCTCACAAGAAGCGTTCGTCCAGAGAGCGCTCAGGGATCATCTCAATCCAGGGGCACCCGTGCAACGCAAGAGGTCTGAAGGCGGCTGGATCCAGGTTCGCGAGAAAAAGACGCCTTCAGGATACATCGTCGGTGTGCGAACCGATATCTCTGACCTGAAGGCTGCCGAGGAGCGGTTGCGTCTGCAGGCCGAAACGGATGCCTTGACGGGCCTCGTCAATCGCAAGGTTTTGCTGCGGCGTCTCAACAGCACGCTTGTGGCACGGCGTCGTGATGGGGAATACGGTGCTCTCGCTTTCCTTGATCTCGACAATCTGAAAGTCATCAACGATATCCACGGTCACGATATCGGCGACAGTGTCATCAGGACACTTGCCGAGCGCGTGTCGGCAATGATCGACAAGAGCGCAACCCTTGCCCGTGTCGGCGGCGATGAATTTGCGCTTTTGTGGCCCAAGGTCACTGGCGATCAGGAAGCCTTGACCTGGTGTGAGGATCTGCTCGCGACCCTTGATCGTCCCATGAAGATTGCCGGGCGCGCGATCGCGCCGCGTTGCAGTGTCGGCCTTGCCCTGTTCCCCGATCGCGATCATGGGGCCAAGGATATTCTCAAACATGCCGATATCGCTCTTTACGAGGCAAAGAATTCTCGCCGTGGGACGGTTCGTCTGTTCGCCTGCGACATGCGGCAGAAGATCGAACGTAACCGCAAGCTTGCTGATAACCTCGCGGTCGCCCTGCTCGCAGACGAAATCGACATTGTTCTTCAGCCACAGGTGCGTATCAGCACCATGCAGCACGAAGGCTTTGAAGCCCTCTTGCGCTGGAAGTGCGAGGGCGAGGCGATCCCCCCGCAGGAGATCGTCGCCATTGCCGAGGGACACCATCTCGGTCTTCAACTCGGCGACGCGGTTATTTCCCGGGCCTGTCGTGCCCATGCTCAGATGCAGGCCCTTGGATTCAAGGCCGGCAGGCTCGCCATCAATGTCACGACGGCACAGTTGCGCGATTCGGAATTCAGCCGACGACTGATACAACTTTCCGGCGACTTCGGGCTTTCTCCAGAAGATCTCTGCGTTGAAATCACTGAGACAACCCTGCTCGACCGCGCTCTGGAGATCATCACTGCCAATCTTGAGGATCTGCATGAGCAGGGCGTCCTGATCGCCCTTGATGATTTTGGCACAGGATACGCATCCCTCACGCATCTCAAGCGGTTTCCCGTGGATGTCCTCAAGATCGACCGATCGTTCATCATGCATATGACGCCCGGAAGCGATGATGCGGCAGTCACCGAGGCCATGATCAACCTTGCACGCACCCTGCACATCGAGGTTGTCGCGGAGGGTGTCGAGACATCCGAGCAATACGCCATGCTGCGTGAAATGGGCTGTGATCTGGCACAGGGATACCTTGTGTCCAGACCTGTTCCGCCTTCGGGCCTCGCCGGATACCTCTCGACCACCACCAAATCCGAATATCTCGTTTGAAAATGCTTCAAGAAGGAGCACGCCATGCATCCGAAAATCGCTGCGCGTCGCAAGGAGGTTTCGTTACGGCCCATCCAGCAGATCGACGCCCGCCTCGAAAAGGCCCTGGTAGACAGTGACCATCATCTTGCAAGAATTGAGAGCAGGACCTCAGGGCGTCAGACATTTACGCGGGAGCGGGAATTCTGCCAGCACGCGCGTGTTTTACTCAAGAGCACCACGCCCGACACAGAAGCCGGTGCAGATGCGCGTGCAAACATCATCGTCGGGCTCACTCAAATGCGCAATATGCTCCAGGTTATCGCAAGGGATGCCGGAGTGGCATAGGGGGCCATCAAAGACCGGCGATAACGAGCAGTGATGATGTCACTGCGGCAAGGACAAGCAAGCCACAGCAGGCATCGATGATGCCGCCACTCACAACAGCCTCGCGCAGGGAAAAGCCATTTCCTGCTGGGCTCCTAAGCGTATCCATGGCAAGCCTCAGTCATATGCTGCCCGATGAACATACGCACTTGGCGTCAATATTCATATACGGGAGATTCCCGAGAAGGCGGCAGCTTGGCGGGGCAGCCGGGACAATCGGATGAGCTTGCGGTCGCGCATACACGCTCGGCTTATATGCAAATAACAAAACAAGCATAATTATAATTTTATTCATTTATGGGCTTCAGACTAATCGCAATTTGGTGGAGCATTGACGGTTCGAAGAACACGCAAAGGGGCTGACATGGCTACTCTCATGAAAAATCTCTCGATCAAAGCTCGCATAAGTTGGGCATTCGGACTCGTGCTGATGCTTTTCGCAGGGGTCTCCGGTTACGCGACGTTGTCGCTCTTCAAGGCGGAAACCCTCTTCGGTGAGTATCGCGAGGTGTCCGATCTCACCGGCGCAACACTCGATATGCGGGGTGACTTTTACTCAGCACGCACCAGCGCCACCGTCTTCATGCGCGACGGTGATGAAGATGACCTACAGCGTGCTCAAGCAATGCTTGCGGGGGCTTTTGACCAATATGCGCAAGCGCGAGAATCCGTCATCAATCCGGAACTTGGTTCGGCATTGGATGGTCTGAATGCGGCGTTGACGGATTACCAGGTGCTGCTTGATCGTCTGGCAAGCGAGAATGCCTCCGGCGAAGCCGCCATCGAACAACTGGAAACACTGGGTATACAGATCACTGCCCAGATTACCGAAACGGCACAAGGCTTCTATGTCCGCCGTGATGAGGTCGGCCCGGTTATCAACGCGACTCTTCAAACCGCCGAGCTGATTGCCATGTGGACGACCGCGATCGGTCTCGTACTTGGTGCCCTGATCGCCTTTTTCCTTGCCAGATCGATCGTGAACCCGGTGACCGGATTGACCTCGGCCATGACGAAGGTCTCGGATGGTGATCTCGCAACGGAAATACCCGCTCTTGATCGCAGAGACGAGGTGGGTGCCATGGCCAAAGCACTCGCCGTTTTCCGCGATGCGCTCCGTCGCAACAAGGAGATGGAGGAGCAGGCCAAGGCCCGTGAAGCCGAAGTCGAGGCGCAGCAGCGTGCAGCCCTGGTGAAAATGGCCGATGAGTTCGAATCGACCGTCGGTGGCCTTGTACGGCAGCTCTCCGCGTCGTCCGCAGAGCTCGAAGCTACGGCCCGCTCGTTGTCCTCAACGGCGGAAGAGACCAACATGCAATCTGCTTCTGTCGCCTCCACCGCAGAGCAGACTGCGGCGAATGTCCAGGCCGTTGCCACAGCGACCGAGCAACTCGCCGCCTCTGCGCAGGAGATCGGCAGTCAGGTTGCCCAAACCGCAACGAAATCCGCCAGTGCCGTCGAGCAGGCCCGCGAGACCAACGAACTCGTCACCGAACTTTCCACCTCCGCCCAGAAAATCGGTGAGGTGATCGCCATGATCAGCGCAATTGCGGAACAGACCAACCTGCTGGCGCTCAACGCCACCATCGAGGCCGCTCGGGCCGGCGAGGCCGGCAAGGGTTTTGCCGTGGTCGCAGCCGAGGTAAAGGGGCTCGCGGATCAGACGGCGAAAGCAACCGAGGAAATCTCTTCCCAGATCACCGGAATGCAAGGTATCTCGCAGAAATCCGTCACGGCCATCGGTGCGATCGCGCATCAGATCGAGGAGATGAGCGCTCTTGCCAATTCGGTTGCTGCGGCTGTCGAAGAGCAGCAAGCCGCAACCAGCGAAATCTCACGCAACGTTGCTGAAGCTGCACGCGGGACACAGGAATCGACCAGCAACATCAGCCAGGTCCGCGAAGCATCAAGCCATACGGCATCAGCCTCCGAACAGCTTCTGACTTCCGCTAACGAACTCTCCGAAAACGCCGGCACGCTGGAAACCGAAGTCTCGCAGTTCCTGGAACGTGTGCGAGCCGGGTGAGGTGACGCGTATTTACTGCGCTACCTTGATCTGCAATGCCGACACAACGATCGAATCAAGAATCAGTCTCGAGGTGTCCTGTTGCCCGCCATCTGGATTGCTCTCTTATGACGATACTCGTCACGACTATGCTTGAATTCAGAAGGCGGGCATCGAGTTCCTGGAGGCCCTGTCGAAGATGCAGCACGACCTCGGCTCATTTCCGCGGCTTGTATGGCAAGAAGTCCGTTTTGGCACAGCCCGCCGATGCCGCATTCCCACTGAGAGCGAGATTCACGACCGGTCGTTTGAAGCCAACCGTTAAACCGACACGCATTTCAATCGCGCCATGCGGGAGGTGGAGCTATACGCGAATCTGGGTGACGCAGTTTGAGGAGGTGGCGTATCGTGGCGGGTGCTGAAGCCTGCCAGAACTTCCAAAAGGAACGATACGCCTATGAAAGATGATATCACGATTACCCCGCTGTACCAGCCCGGATCTGTTGCGGATCCTCTGACAGAAATTGCCCGTGACGGCGCCCGCAGGATGCTTGCGGCGGCACTTCGGGCCGAAGCCGATACCTTTGTGGAGCAATATGCCGAGGAGGCTTTGCCGGATGGCCGGCAACGGATCGTCCGGCATGGTTATGGGCCACAGCGCAGCATTCAGACCGGCATCGGTCCGCTCGACGTGCGCCGCCCGAAAGTCCGCGACCGGGCCACCGATATGCCCGCGGAGAAGAAGGTCCGCTTCACCTCAAGCATCCTGCCGAAATGGGCCCGGCGGTCGAAAAGCCTCGATGCCCTGCTGCCGGTGCTCTATCTGCGCGGGATCTCCACCGGCGATTTCCAGGAAGCGCTGTCAGCGTTGCTCGGGGTAGATGCACCGAACCTGTCGCCTGGTGTCATCTCCCGTCTGACGGGCGATTGGCAGCAGGAATACGATCGCTGGCAGGGCCGTGATCTCTCGGCCCGGCGGTATGTCTATATCTGGGCCGACGGTGTCTATCTGCAGGCCCGCATGGAACCGCAGGCCGAGTGCATACTGGTCATTCTCGGCGCCACGCCGGAGGGGAAGAAGGAGCTCGTCGGCTTCCAGGTCGGCATGCGCGAGAGCGCGCAGAGCTGGCGCGAACTGTTGGTCGACATCAAGGCCCGCGGCCTCAAGGTGCCGCCCGAGATCGCCGTGGGCGATGGCGGCATGGGGTTCTGGAAGGCCCTCGACGAGGTCTTCCCGGGAACGCATCATCAGCGCTGTTGATGGATTGGATGCCCCCTCCCAACGGCATCGCAATGTGCCAACGTGGTGATCTGCAGGTCATTCACGAGAGGAGGAAGCATCCATGGACAACATTAGCATCATCGGCCTTGACCTCGCAAAGCGGGTCTTCCAGGCGCACGGCGCGCGAGCGGACGGTAGCGTCGGCTTCCGCAAGAAGCTGGGTCGCTCGCAGGTTCTCGGCTTCTTTGCCAAGCAGCCGCGCTGCATCGTTGCTATGGAAGCGTGTGCGACGGCCCACGAGTGGGGCCGCGCGATCGGCGAGCTCGGTCACGAGGTCCGCCTGATCCCGCCGATCTACGTCAAGCCGTTCGTCAAGCGGCAGAAGAACGACGCGGCCGACGCAGAGGCGATAGCCGAGGCGGCGGGTCGCCCGACCATGCGCTTCGTCGCGGTCAAATCCGAGGCGCAGCAGGCGAAGGCGATGGCTTTCCGGACGCGGGACCTCCTCGTCAAGCAGCGCACGCAGCTCATCAACGCACTGCGGGGCCACCTCGCCGAGCACGGCCTCATAGCGCCGCAGGGGCCGGCTCATGTCAAGGTGCTGGCGGACGCGCTGGAGGCAGCCGGCTCGCGTCTCGAGACGCTCGTGATCGAGCTGGGGCGCCTCTATCTCGAGCAGATCGAACTGCTCTCCGGCAGGATCGCGGATCTCGACAAGGTGCTGAAGCGCGAAGCGGCGCGGGAAGAAGACACCGCACGACTGATGACCATGCCTGGCGTGGGCCCGCTGACTGCGATGGCGGTCCAGACCTTCGCCCCGCCGATGGAGACGTTCAGGCGTGGACGCGACTTCGCAGCCTGGACGGGGCTCGTCCCTGTCCAGCGATCGACCGGTGGGAAGCAGATCCTCGGACGAACGTCCAAGATGGGGCAGCGCGACATACGGCGTCTCCTGATCATCGGCGCGATGTCGGTGGTCCGCTGGGCCGTCAGGAAGGGCGCGCCGGAAGGCAGTTGGCTCGCACGCATGCTGGCCCGCAAGCCACGCATGGTCGTCGCCATCGCGCTGGCCAATAAGATGGCGCGCGGGATCTGGGCGATGTCGACGCGGGGAGAGAACTTCAGGGGTCCGGTCGCCGCGGTCTGATGACGACATCAGCCGAGGCAGCCGGGCCGTTGGGCGTGTGAGGAAGTCGACAGCAAGGTAAGGGCAAACGATCGGTCAGATCGGGATCGAGAAAAGCATTTGAACCCAAAGAGCCTCGAGCTCGCGCTGTTGATGTGCACTCGATCCGCGTATCTCCATACTGGCCCGCGGTCCGTTCAGAGCCGCATCTCAAGGCCTGATACATGACCGCACCCGATCACGCGCTTGAGCCGAGCAGAAACCTCTTGCACGAACGGGGGCATCCATACATGGGTTCACAAGACGGCTAACGTCCTGAACAAGTTCCCGAAATCCATGCAGCCGGCGGTGAAGGCCGATCTGCGCGAGATCTGGCAGGCCGAAACCCGCGCCGCGGCGGAAACCGCCATCGACACCTTCGCCGAGAAATACGGCGCCAAATACGAGAAGGCCGTGACCTGTCTCACCAAAGACCGCGAAGCCTTGCTGGCATTCTACGGTTTCCCCGCCGATCACTGGGATCACCTGCGCACCGGCAATCCGATCGAGAGCGTGTTCGCCACCGTCAGGCATCGAACCGTGCGGACCAAGGGAGCATTGTCGCAGAAGACCGCGAAGCTCATGGTCTTCAAGCTCGTTCAGGCCGCCGCAAAGACATGGCGCCGCCTGAAGGGCGCGAAGCAGTTGCCAATGGTCATCGAAGGTGTCAGATTCACCAACGGTGTCGCCGTAAACGGTACCGAAAACCGCGCCGCCTGATCAGGCCGTATCACCCAAAATCCCGCATAGCTCTGTTTTCCCCTCACGACGACGTTGCGAGGGGGCCATGCCGAGACGGAAGCAAGCGAGACGAACGACAGTGAGGGACATACGCACGATCCTGCGCCTGACCCATGAACAGGGTCTGTCAGTGCGCGAGATTTCGGAACGTCTGAAGATCAGCAAGACGACGGTCTCGACCTATCTGCTACGCACCCGCGAGGCGGGTCTGACGTGGCCACTGGCGCCCGAGCATGACGATGATGCCGCGCTCAAGCGGCTTCTGTTCGGACGCACCGGTCGACCGCCACGCGATCGCAGCGAACCGGATTTTGCGCTGATCTCCCGCGAACTGAAGCGCAAGGGGGTGACCCTGGCATTGCTGTGGCAGGAATACCGTGCTGCCCATCCCGACGGCTACGGTTACACCTGGTTCTGCGAGCGCTACGCCGGTTTCGAACGCCGGGTGAGCGCGACCTTCCGCAACCGCCATCGCGCGGGCGCGGTGATGCAGGCCGACTATGCCGGCCAGACCGTGCCGATCGTCGACCCCGCTACCGGGGTCATTGATCAGGGCCAGATCTTTGTCGCGGTGTTGGGCGCCTCCAATTTCACGTTCGCCCGCGCCAGCCTCAGCCAGAAGCTGCCTAACTGGATCGAAAGTCAGGTGCGAGCGCTCGCGTTCTTCGGCGGCGTTACCGAGACCATCGTCTGCGACAATCTGAAGGCCGGTGTCGTCAAGCCGCTGTGGTTCGAGCCGACACTGAACGCGACCTTCTCCGCCATGGCCGAGCATTACGACACCACAATCCTGCCGACCCGCCCCCGCAAGCCCCGGGATAAGGGTAAGGTTGAGGGTGCGGTGTTGATCGTCGAGCGCTGGATTCTGGCCCGGCTCAGGAACCGGACATTCTTCTCACTGGCGCAACTCAACGCCGCCATTGCCGAACTGCTGGACGAGTTGAACAATCGCCCGATGCGCCATATCGGCAAGAGCCGTCGCGCGCTTTTCGAGGAGATCGAGCAGGCTGCGCTTGGTCCGCTGCCGGCGACGCCGTTCGAATATGCCGAGTGGAAGACCGCCAAGGTTCATCCCGACTATCATATCGAGGCCGACAAGACGTTTTGTTCCGTGCCGCACCGGCTGATCGGACGACACGTGAACGTGCGGCTCACCCACCGGGTCGTCGAGATCTTTCATGATCACCAGCGTGTCGCCAGCCACGTTCGCCGCTCTCAGCGTTCGGGCCACGTCACCGTAAACGCCCACATGCCCAAGGCCCATCAACGCTATGCCAACCCCACACTCAACCAGATGCAGGCCCTCGGGCTGAACGGCATGGATGGCCGCCGCATGGCGCGAACTGGCCGATCAGGACAACGCCACCGAATTGGGCCGTGACGAATGGCTCGGTCTGATGCTCGACCGCGAAGCCGCCATGCGTGCCGATAAGCGGGTCAGGAACCGGCTCGCCGCCGCCAAGCTGCGCTTCCCCGAAGCCTGCGTGGAAGATATCGACTTCACCACGCCCCGCGGGCTCGATCGACGCAACATGATGGCACTCGCCCAGGGCGAGTGGCTCAAGGCTCACGAGAACCTGATCGTGACGGGCCACACCGGCACCGGAAAGTCATGGCTGGCCTGCGCAATCGGACGCCAGGCCGCCCGGCTCGATCATACCGTCCTTTACGTTCGCGCTCCGCGGCTGTTCGAGGATCTCGCGCTCGCCCGTCTCGATGGCCGCTTTCCGCGGCTGCTCGACAAGCTTACCCGGGTGCAGCTTCTCATCCTTGATGACTTCGCAACGCATGCGCTGACCGATCAACAGCGCTTCCACCTGTTCGAAATCGTCGAGGAACGCTATCGGCGCAAATCCACTATCGTCACCGCTCAGACACCTGTGGCCAAATGGCACGATCTGATCGCCGACCCCACGGTCGCCGATGCGATCCTCAACAGGCTCGTCCACAACGCACATCGAATCGAGCTCAAGGGCGAGAGCAAGAGGAAGCAGAAAAACGCCCCCTCTTGACCGTCAGCACGAATACCGGGATCAATCACCTATCGACGCAACCAGGCACACGAGGACCATCACCGCCAAACTGTCCCGACATTAGCGAAACAGCTGTCCGGGATTTAGCGGATTCACTGTCCGGGAAATCCGAAACGCGCAGGTGTTTTCCGGCAAGGCCGAGGCTGCGGAGGCGAGCCGGGAGGCCGCCAAGTCGAGATCATCGTCTGATGCACCCCCGTGCCTGGCCGCCAGCTGCGCCAGCGTCAGCTCCCCCTTCAACGCTTCAAGAGCCACCTTCGCCTTGAAATCCGCCGCATACCGCTTCCTCGTGTTCGCCATCGATATCGTACTCTCGTCAGATCGATACCAGCTTATCTCCCGGTCCGAAATCCGGGGGCCACCTCAAAGCCGTCCTGGCCTTCTCACCGTTCGGCATCGAAAGCCTTCGCGAACTCATCAAAATACTTCGCGAAGAAGGAACCTTATCCCCCACGGCCCTCGCCGGGTGATTACGGTCGAGTGCCCGAATCGCTGCTTGCTCAATAGGATCCTCTCCTATAAATCATTGAGGGCTTTGTGAGCGCGATTTTCCCCAACGAGGCTAACGGGAATATGGATCTAGAGGAATATGCAAACAGCTTCCCATCGATGGGTGGGACTAAGATCGGCTCTTTTCTGAGAGATTGCATAGCGAAAGCCCCGAGCGGTATGGCTGCGGTAGAACTTGGTGCGTGGCTGGGTGCCGGAACGGCTCAAATGGCATTGGCGAGCCGAGAACGGGGAGAAGGTGATCACATCGAGATTTATTGCTACGATCGGTTTGAAGCTAACGAAGCCGAAGTCGGCAAGGCAGAGAAGAGGGGTCTGTCTATCGAGGTAGGACAGGATACGTTGCCTTTTGTTCGTGAACGCTTGCAACGTTTTGGGGTGCCTATCTACTTCAATAAATGCGAGATTATTGATGCCAAATACGCAGGCCCTGAAATCGCCCTGCATGTTGATGACGCCACGAAAGGGTTTATGCCTTTCACCAAGTTGCTCGTCGAGTTCGCCCCACACTGGGTTGCGGGAACAACGGTTGTGGTTTTGATGGATTATGGGCTTTGGAAGAAATCAAAACAAAGGAAGCATCGCGAGCTACAATTCATGATCGAATCAAATTCTGATTGTTTTGAGAGAATTGACGAGGCCTGACCCGGGTCTACCGTATCGTTCCGCTATCTTGGTGGGCTCGACTTTGTCCGGTTGCAAGAGTTCTTCCTGCTTCTTAAAATTGAAGATAGCCTCAAGAATATCGAGAAACGTCAGGACCAGCTCTTACGTGAATCAAGTAGTTTTTCGACTAAATACCCAATTAAAATCAGTAATATTTCTAAATTACTGAGAAAAATATTTCGTTAATATATAATATTAATTTTTTTTTAAATATTGTTGATAAATTATTTTATCGAATTTTAGTATTTGATGATTGGAATTTTTTTGCGAGAATTCTGTTTAATCGATTGGCTTACGTGCTTTTTATGTTTGATAATCTACTGGATATCCCCACACGCGCCAGAACTTAGTGCATGCTAATTTTGCATAGTGGATATGTGGCTTGGGGCTGGAGCTCGATCGGGTTACTGTGACGACGTCGTCCGAGCACTTGTAGTGGCCAACATGCCGATCCGGCAGAGCGGGGTGGGGTAATGACAACTGGGCAATACGTCGAATCCGACGCAGAGCGCGACCCTGATTGCAATCAGCGTCTCGATCTCCTGTGCGTGCTACCGCATCTAGGGCCCGGCGGTGCGCAGAAGATCGCCCTGATGCTCGCGAGGTACTGGGCTGCGCGGGGGTATCGCGTCGGTGTGCTGACGACGTTAGACAGGCCGGCGGATGCACACGAAGTGCCCGAGGGGGTGGTGCGCCTTCGCGGGAGAGTGGTATCGACCATGCCGCCAGGAAAATACGCGCAGGGTGACGACGAGATGTCACCCGACGACACGCGCCACGAGGAGCGCGCGCCGCATCCCATGGCGCGTCTGCTCGGGCGCTCGCTGACATTCGTCGGCCGATCGGGGATCTTGGTCGTGGCCCTGTCGGCAGCCGCGCTCGCCACGATCACCTCGCGTGATGCAAGGCGCCGGAGGGAGCGGCGCAAGCGTATCCGGACGTGGTCCGGCGCGGCGCGGGCGATCATGCATCGCGAATGTGCGGAGATTTTTTCGATCAGCGATGCCGCCCATGTCTTCATGCGCAACGCCCGCCGCGGCGTCGGGCTTCTGGAAAGGACGTTGCGCGCGAGGCGTTTGGCCAAGGCTCTAGAGCGGGCACGCCGAGAGCTCGCCGACGCCCCGCCCGACGTGGATCTCGCCGAGGCCACCGAATTTGTTGAGGTCGCCAATGCCGTCGATCCGGGCCTCACCCGGGAGATCGACCGTGCCATCAACGCGGCGCTGACCCGATCGATGGAACAGCGGGTTGAAGCGATCCGCGATGTCCTCGTGACGACGCGCCCGGCTTGCGTTGTCGCCTTTCTCAGTCAGACCTGCATATCAACGCTGATCGCCTCGCGCGGGCTCGACATGCGGGTGATCATTTCGGAGCGTAACGATCCGGCGAGACAGCCGCTCGCCGAGCCCTGGGACATGTTGCGCCGGGCGGTTTATAACCGTGCCGATGTGGTGACGGCGAACTCGCACGGAGCGGTTGATTCTCTCGCGGAATTCGTCCGGTCAGCAATACTCTGCTACGTGCCAAACTTCGTCGAGATACCGGAAGTCGATGCGTCCGTCGAAAAAAAACCCATTTTCGTCTGTTGTGCCCGTCTCGTGGAGCAGAAGGCGATCGATGTCGCGATCTTGGCCTTCGCGCGCATCGCACAAGAGCATCCCGAATGGGAGCTCCATATTCTCGGCGACGGCCCCCTGCGCGAAGAGTTGGAGGAGATGGCGCAAGCCCATGACGTGCGCGAGCAGGTGGTCTTCCATGGTTTTGTGGAGGATCCGTTGGCCCATTTCCGCGAGGCACGGGTCTTCGTCCTGCCGTCGCGTTTCGAGGGCACACCGAATGCGCTGCTCGAGGCCCTGTCCTGCAAAGTTCCGACGATCGTCAGCGACAGCTCCCCTGGGCCGCTCGAATACGTGACCCACGAGGAGACGGGACTCGTCGTCCCGACCGACGACGTCGACGCGCTGGCCGACGCGATGCGCCGCATGGCGAACGGGGAGGTCGATCAGGCGACCATGGCCCGATGCGCTCTCGAGCGCCTGCAGGTCGTCGCCTCGGATCGCGCATTCGCGATCTGGGAAGAGATTCTGGCGATGCCGGAGCGTGGAGATGGGGGTTCGTCGAGTGAAAGACCGCCTCTCACGTGATCAACCAGGCCGAAAATAGAAAACCGATTGATGGCAGTTACCCTTTTCGCCAAATATAACCCCTGAAACTTGCTGCATGCTGCTGCCATATATTCTGCGCTCTAATAAAAAACCATTCAAAAATCCAAACACTTGCAATAATAAAGGCAAGTAACATATTTGGTATTGTCATTGCAGAATATCTCGGGATGAAATGAGACGTTAATCCCAAAAATGCTAGCGCGCCGACAGGAAGAATGGTTATCGCTATCATTGTGGGGTTGAATCTGAAAATTCCGATCAAAAACAATGTCCATAAAGCACAAAATCCTAAGGCGTTAAGCGTTGTAACCGCATCTGAGCTGACGCTCTGCGACCGAAATGACCACATTCCCCGCCACATGAAAGCAATAGTTGTCTTCAAATGCTGAATTGGATTTTGCGATATTAGCGCAAGCGCTTGCTGTTGCAAAGCCTCATCAGCGCGGTGCGCTGCATTGTCGACACCCAGCTCTTGATAGTACTCTCGCAGTCTCACGCGTTCAGCCCTCGCCGCGCGATAGAAGGTTATGGCGTCTTCCGCGCGCCCCATACGTTCCGCTTGCAGATCGGCTGCAGCGAAAGATGAACGACTGCGATTAAGGCGTTTGAGCGGGCCATCGATCTCAAGGTCATCGCGCGAGTATCCCATATTGTCCTCGAGCCAATTACGAATCGGCGAAGGGCCATAAACGTAAAACGCGCCTCGCCACTCCACGTCAGTCATGTCGTTCTTAAACGCGCGCACCAGCATTACGACGCCACCGCGTTGCGTAATCTCAAACGATTGGAAATGAATGTAGTTTCGGATCATCCAAGGGGACAGGACGATTGCAGTCGACAGAACCATTGCGCCAACAAGTGCAAATGATCTAATTCTGGTTTGAAAGTAGCCTGTAATACAATAAAATATAATAAGATAAACAATAAATCCAATCGCGACATAAAGAAACAGCGCTTTTGTAAGAGATAATAGTGCAAGTGAAATGCCTGCGATGCAAAACCATAAAAATCGTCCAGTCCGCAACGCCAAAATGATAAATGCTGAACTCCAAACGAGAAGTGCCGCTGCATGCAGCTCTGTCATCAAGCGATCTATAATTCCAGGATTATCTACGAAAAACAAGTTTGTCATATAGACAGAAACAGCTGCAACTGCTGCAGCGAGAAACTTGTTTGGTATCGATACATAAGAAACAAGCATGATACCAAAATATAATAACAAGACCCAAAACAGAATATGTGACTTGGCAGCGATGACTGCTTTTCCCTCATTTATTTCGTCGATACTTAACTCTGAAGAAAGAGCGGGATGAGCGAGTATATGGATTGCAAGTGAAATTATTGGGAGCGGTTCTCGATAATTCCCCGCCTGAGGTTCATCTGATGTTGAATGGCTAATAACGCCATTAAATGCGAGATTATAGGCAGAGTGGAGATTTTGGCGCGCATCGGCTGAGTTTGCTATATCTGTTATTCTTCCATAAAGTGAGAACGTGAGCAATATAATTGCTGCTCCAACAATCATGAAAAGCCAGTATTCGGCAGGAAATCTGTTAACACAAGCATCTTTTGAGCGAAGCATTTTCCAACTTTCTTCGAATTCAGCGCTAAACTGGCCAGCCAGATCTAAGATTTTAATTGACTTGGCATCGGCTGAATTAAGCGCAAGCCATTTACGAGTGAGCAATTCGCATTTTAAAAATATAGCGCAATTTTGGGGTCGCCGTAAATCCAAAAGGGGAAACGGAAGTTCGGGATCACTGGCGTGGCCGCGCCTCCTTACGCCCTGAAAAAGTGCCCGAAGGAAAAGACGAGAAAATTCACATGGGCCACCTCAATGAGTCGCCGCGCCCAAGAGGCGTTTACGCAAACTGCGGGGGTCAAGACGGATGCCGCCTTGCGCTCAAGCGGCAGCAAAATAGCCCTTCGCAGTCGCAAGGTGTTCATCCTGCTACGGCATGTTTAGGAAGGCTCACCCTATTGCGTTGGGAGTTCGGTTCGACATCCAAAATGCGAGTGCGGCAACGATTGCGTCCCCAAACGTTGTTACCAATCGGTGTGCCAATGCTGCGGCGACGGCGACTTCAATGGGTAGGCTACTGCCGAGGCTCGCTATCAGCGATGCGTCCCGCACACCCAGCCCTCCGGGTGCGCCAGGGACGACGTAACCGACGACCCATGCGATCGTCGTCACGGCGACAATCCAGGCAAGCGCTGGGGCCTCTAGCACCAATCCGTTTATTAGGGCGGCCATAAGCGCGCCATTCCCGATGAAAAAGATTACGTAAAGAACGAACGCTCCGGGTACGGCCGCCACGGCGCTTGTCAGCCTGCCGCCGGCGCGTCGGATAAAGATCACACCAATTGTGATCCCAATGCAAGCCACGGAGGCAGTGATCGCGAAGAAGCCTAAAGGACTAATTGCTCCCACATGGCGTTTGAGGTTTTCCGCGAAAATGCTATAGCCGAGCGCTGCCGCGACAGCCGCTGCCGCAAGCAAAATAACAGTGAGGTCTATGACTTGCGCGAGCCCAAGAGATCTATGGCTAGCGCCCTTGCTACGCGCGGCCTGATAGCGACCAACAAGATGCAGCATGTTCGTCGGCAGATATTTGTATATCTGGGTTCGACCGCAAATTAGCAGACAAGAGCGAACGCTGGGCACACCATTGCTCGCGCCTCGTAGGACCAGTGTCCAGGCGAGCGCCACAAGTTGTAATAGAAGTGCGTAGCCAAACGAAGAAAGCGTAATCCGAAACCATGTCGAAGCACCAAATGGTGATATTTTTTCGCTCTGAATCACTTGGTGAATAGCGAAATAAACAAATGCGAAGGAGCCGACGAGGGCGAGCCTAGCTAGCCATTTGTAGACCGGCCGCAGTCGGTCGCGCTTAAAAACGCTCGCCATTATGCGCATACCTCAGCTTCGTTTTGGACGGCAAAGTACCATCGTCCACGGAAGCGGTCGCCTAACCTCGACAATATCGACATAATCTTCAAGAAGCGCCAAAAACTTCCGGCTACTCCAATGCTGAATGTGACCTGGTGTGTTGCCTAGGGAGCCCAAATATTTTCCTCTGGCGACATTTAGAATCCGCCAGACAGGTTCGCGTGGAACGCTTACCAGTAGCCACGAACGAGACATCCGCCCCAAGACACTCAACGCCTGACCGACGTCCGGCAGATGCTCCAAAACTTCACAGCAGACCACAAGATCTGCCGATACATCAATTGGATTCACGTCGTAGATATCCGCAACTATGAAGCGTTTACCAAAGCCTTCGGCGATACTTCGGTCGTTTGCAATATCTATAACACTCGACTCCAAGTCGCTTCCAAAAACATCAAAGCCGCGCCGCAACAATTCCATGCTTAGCTCGCCCTCGCCACACCCAATTTCGTAAACTTGCTTGACATGAGTCCGCAAGACTAAGTCAACAAAACTTGCCCGAAAGCCGGCAACCATTCGCCGGGCAATTGGGTTGGGCGTATTATACTTATCGTATAGATTTCCAGGAACGTTATCGTATGCTTGTTTTTTGACCATTGACTGACTCTCCGCAACCCAGTTAGGGATATCGATCGATCTCAAAAACAGACGCAGCAAAGCCCGCCGCCGCTGACTTTTCTTGTCGGTTTGATATCAATGGATACTAGACAATAGTTTTTCCAATTCAATCTTGCAGTTCCCTGTCTCGGGCGTATACAGCGAGCTGATTGGCGCCTCCGAGGAAGCGCTGATAGGTCGCCAAGGTAAGGCCCGCTTCTCGTCCGACACGCTCAAGGGCTCTCCGGTCGAGAAGTGTCTCGTGTTCCTCATTTGCAGCGCGGCTGAACAGTCCAATGCGAGCTCCAATGGTGTGAACCCATTCGAGGGAGGGATGCGGAGTCGTGCACACGATCCTCGCCGCCGCTGTGTCGGCCAACCGGCCCGCCAACTCGCAGAGGAATTGTCCAGGATGTGGCACGTGCTCAATAACGGCCAGAGCTACGACGGTATCAAAGTTCTCGCCGGGCGGCGGAAGTTCTCCAACAAAGCGATGCGCCGGGAACAGTTGCCGCGCAATCGTCATGGAGGCCGAGTCGATCTCTACTCCGAGGTACCGGTCGGGCTCTACCAACTCGGCTAGGGAGCCTGATCCGCAGCCGACATCGAGCACACGACCCGAAAGATGGGGTCGCGCTGCACGAATCCTCTGATTCTTAAGGAAGGGGGAGAAGAGGCCTTCGCTTCCCTGATCTGCCATATTGCTTTACCTCGGATCTGTCAGAAATGGTTCATCCTGGAGAACGCTGTTTAGACAATTCATGCGCGAAATCGACTGACCGCGCTAGCGAGTGCGCCGCACCAGTCTGTGAAGCGTGTTTTTCGCTCGCTAACGAAACGCTACCTCGCCGCGCGGTATACCGCAAATCCTCCAAGATCCGCCGATTAGCAGCGATCAAGTCCGCGAGGAAAGCGACGAGAATTGTCTGGAAGCCCATGCCGAGCAGGACCCCGGACAAGATCAAAGATTGTATGTGCCCAGATCCGTCGCCGGTCAGATAGAAATATACAAACCGCAAACCGATCAGGAAGCCAACCGCGAAAAGAGTCATACCGAGCGTCGCGAAGAAACGGAATGGTCGGTAGATTACAAAGATGCGCAGCATTGTCGCGATGGAGCGGCAGATATAGGATGGAATGCTCTTGAACAACCGCGATGGTCGCAGGTCCTTGTTAATGCGAACCGGCACAGATGCAATCGTGATATTTTTTTGCCCGGCTTGAATGATCGTCTCAAGTGTGTAGGTGTAATTGCTGAATACCACCATCCGGCAGGCCGCGTCGCGAGACATTGCGCGGAATCCGCTTGGAGCATCAGGAACCTTGGTACGGCTCACCGAGCGTACAACCCAACTACCAAGCTTCTGGAGGAATTTTTTTATTGGCGAGAAATGTTCGATAGTATCAATCGGTCGAGCACCAATAACTAATTCCGCTCTATTCTCAAGTATTGGCTTAATAAGCGCCGGTATATCAGCGGCTTCATACTGATTATCTGCATCAGTATTGACGATTATATCGGCCCCGCGCTCAAGGCAGGCGTCTATTCCAGTCATGAATGCTGCGGCTAAACCTTTATTTTGTATGTGCCTTACAATGTGGTCTACGCCGTTAGCCTTGGCCACGGCAGCAGTATTGTCCGCACTTCCATCATCGATTATAAGCCATTCTACTGCATCAACTCCATGGATGGTACGCGGCAAGCACGACAAAGCTGCAGGCAGCGTTTGCTCTTCGTTGAAACAGGGTATTTGGATAATCAGCTTCATATTGCTACTTTCTTATACCAAGATCTGTAGATGGGCGCCAGCTGCGAACGTCAGCTCACATGCATACGCTCGATCATCGATGGCCAAGGTGCTCTTCGTTACCAGTCTGCTCGGGACGGGCAGAACTTGCCCGCCTTCGCAGTGGAGGGCCCTCGTAGAATTGGCTGATCCATGTCACCGTTCGTCACGGGCCAACTTTGATTCAGCATAGCATGCCGACGTTATACTGCATGGGCAATTCCGGCATCGTTCTGATCTGCGCGACAAGGCGGACGAAGATGTGCTCGCAGCCCCCGGTGTGGCTGCGCAGCGCGCAGACCGGTACGAACCGCCGCGCCGAGGCCCTGATTGACCCTGTGCGCCAGCACCCGATCCGCGCCAGCGCCGCGCGCCAGATCTCCCGTTCCGTCTGCTGAACCGTCATCGATGACATAGATGCTGAGCGAGAGCCCCACAGCCTCGATTTGGGACGATATCCTTCGAAGCCCGCCGACCGTATCGGCTATAGTCTCCGCCTCATTGAAGGCAGGCACCATAACAACGATTTTCTTCAGCCCCATATTGCGCCATCATTGTTGCGGGTGCCGAAGAGCGTCGGACTTGCCCGGAGGTAGTCACCAAGAGTGTCGAATTCCTAATACTAGGCTCTGAACGTGCGTTCTGTCAATGCGAGTAACAGTTCACACAATGACAAGATGTCCACTCTTATGCCCGTGGTCAAGAATGAAGAACGCGCTGTTTTCGCCCATGCCTTGCGCAGGATAAAATTGCCGATCAACGACGATCAGATCCTGCGCAGGGACGGGGGCACGAGCCGCTTGATCTTTACCCTTGACCACGGTCATAAGAGTGGATTGACCGATACATATGCGTCCTGAATCAGGAATCCATTTGAGCGTGTCGCGTGCGAGTCTGCGGCATGCGAACAGGAATTTCCATCACGCTCAGCGATGACGACAGACGCCGTCCTGAGGCCATCACCGCAGACCGCAACGCGCCGCAGAAGCATGTTTGGCGCGCCCGGATCGTGCTGCTGAGCACCCCCCCCGGATCATGTCCCGAGGCGTGGTGTAGCTGCCGGGTGGCCAGCGACGAGATTGCGATAGCGATAGAGGAATTGGCTGAACGGGGGGATATTTTTCCGGTTGGGCATTGGCTTCACGTTGGCCCAGGCGCGACGTTCCGTGAGCGTCCGACGCAAGCCGTCGCTGTCGTAGGCGCGGTCGGCCAGCAGGATCTGGCCTTCGCCGATATCGTCCAGCATATCGGCAGCGCTGCGCCCGTCATGAGCCTGGCCTTCGGTCAGCTTCAGCAGGATCGGCAGGCCGTTGGCATCGACGAGGGCATCGATCTTCGTCGTCAATCCGCCCCGCGAGCGCCCCATGCATCGGGCGTGAGGCTGGTTCCCAAGGGAGGTGTTCGTCTCCGCAAGGCCCCCTTTTTGATCACGTCTCCCCGCTTCACGTTGGCGGCATGCTGGTGGACACGGATCGACGAGGAGTCGATCATTTGCAGGTCACCGTCGTAAGCGGCTGAAACCGCGTCGAAAATACGATCCCAGACGCCCAGTTTCCGCCACCGGACGAAGCGGTTGTAGCACGTCGTCGCCGGGCCGTACCGCTCCGGGATGTCGGCCCAGGGCGAGCCGGTCCGCAGGCGCCAGTAGATGCCGTTCAGCACCTTCCGGTCATCGGCGCGGGGCACCCCGCGAGGCTTGTTCGGCAACAGCGGCTCGATAATCGACCACTCGAAATCGCTCAATTCGTAACGACGCGGGCTCATTGCAAACTCCTTCAAGGAGTTTGAATCATCCTTCGCCTCCGAAGGGAATCCCCTTTATGAGTTTGTGACCTAGTACTACAGTTGCGTATTCCTTTGCATTCTGATTCTGTGTCCGAATCAAGGAGGTTCGGGCATGGGTATTTCGGACTGGTCTGGAACATCGGTGAACTGGGCGGCGGCGTTGGTGGCTTTCAAGCAAGCGCTGGCGCCGATTTTTCCGCGTGTGGAAACATGGCGATCGGCAGGGGCCTTCATTGATGGTGTGCTGTCCGGTGTCGAACGCAAGACGGGCTGGATGCTGGCGGAGCAGGCGGGTCTTCAGCGTCCCTACCGGATCCAGTCCCTTCTCGGTCGAAGCAGTTGGGACAGTGATCAGCTTTGCACCCTCATCCGCGATCAGGCAGTCGATGCGTTGGGGGACAACGGCGTTCTGGTCATCGATGAGACCGGTTTCGTGAAGAAGGGCGATCGCTCGGTCGGGGTGGCGCGTCAGTATTCCGGAACTGCCGGCCGGATCGAGAACTGCCAGATCGGCGTTTTCTGCGCCTATGCCAGCCGCTACGGCCAGACATTGATCGACCGGCGGCTGTATCTGCCGAAGGCTTGGGCGGAGGATATCGAGCGTCGTCGGCGTGTCGGGATTCCCGACGACATTGCCTTCTCCACGAAGCCGGCCATCGCCCGCGAGATGATCGCAAGCGCTCTCGATAGCGGCCTGCAATGTGCGTTCGTACTCGCCGATTCAGTCTATGGAAGCGATTACACGCTTCGCCGAATGCTGGAGGATCGCGGGCAGCCGTATGTTCTCGCGGTCCGATCCAACCAACACCTGCGCTTCCTGCAGGCCGACTGGGGCCTGATCCAGACAGATCCGGCAACGATTGCGGCGGAACTTCCCAAGAAAGCCTGGACGGCGCTCAGTGCGGGCGAAGGTGCCAAGGGCCCCCGTTTGTATCATTGGGCACGGGTCTCATTGGGCTGGGCCACGCCGGAGGGGTTCGAGAGGTGGCTTCTCATGCGCCGTAATCTGCGCAATCGCGATGAAATCGCCTACTACTTCGCTTTCGTCCGAGAGGGAACGAGCCTTGCCGACATGGCAGGCGCTGCCGGGTTGCGATGGACCATCGAGGAATGCTTCCTGCGTGCCAAGGACGATCTTGGCCTCGATCATTGCGAGGCCCGCTCCTGGCATGGTTGGCACCGACACATGGCCCTCGTCATGGCCGCAGCCCTGGTCCTCGCACAGATCGCCGCAGAACAACGAAAGACCGCCTACGCCACCGATGCTGAGAGCAAACGGGACAAAACGAGTCCGGACCGAACAGCCGCATGACCGGCGCCATTGCCGGGCTGATGTCCACCTCGGAAATCCGCCGCCTGATCGCACGCCTCATCCTGACCGAACCTATCGCCACCGCATTCATATGGGCATGGTCCCTCTGGCGAAGGCAGCATCAAAAACAGGCGGCCATCAGCCACAGGAAACGACGCAGGAAGAATAAAAAGCAACTGTAGTACTAACGTGAGGCCGCATTCGCAGCGTGATCTTCGGGGCGTGATCGTGTAATCCTGGCACATGTGGCCACCAACGGTATGTTTTTCCTTGACCCTCCAATTCACACCACTTACCGGACAGTCTACTCAAATCTTTACCCAGATTTGGTTCAAGGAACCCGCCCTTGAAAGGTTCAGAAAAGTGATCTGCCATGCTCAGCTATCATCTCCAACGCCTTGAGGCTGAATCGATCCACATCATCCGCGAGGTTGCGGCTGAGTTTCGCAATCCGGTGATGCTGTATTCAATCGGCAAGGATTCGGGCGTGATGCTGCACTTGGCGATGAAGGCCTTTGCGCCGGGCAAGCCGCCGTTTCCGCTTCTGCATATCGATACGACTTGGAAATTCCGCGACATGATCACCTTCCGTGACGAGCTCGCGCGTTCGCTCGGGGTGACCTTGCATGTGCATACGAATCCGGAAGGAATCGAGCGGGGTATCAATCCTTTCGATTCCGGCTCGTCGCTGCATACACAGGTGATGAAGACGGAGGCTTTGCGGCAGGCGCTCGACATGCATGGCTTCGACGCGGCTTTTGGCGGGGCGCGGCGCGACGAGGAGAAGAGCCGGGCCAAGGAACGGATCTTTTCGTTTCGCTCCGAAGGGCATGGCTGGGACCCACGCAATCAACGCCCCGAGCTCTGGCGGCTGTTCAACACCAAAATGCGCCAGGGGGAATCGATCCGGGTGTTTCCCTTGTCGAACTGGACGGAGCTCGACATCTGGCTCTACACGCTCGCGGAGAACATCCCGGTCGTTCCGCTCTATCTTGCTGCAGAGCGCCCGGTCGTGAAGCGCGGCGGTACTTGGATCATGGTCGATGATGAGCGCATGCGCCTCGAACCGGGCGAAAAACCCGTCATGAAGAAGGTGCGCTTCCGATCGTTGGGTTGCTACCCGCTCTCCGGAGCCATCGAATCTGATGCCGATACGGTCGAGGCGATCGTCGCCGAGATGATGGCGGCGCGCACATCCGAGCGTCAGGGAAGGTTGATCGATACCGACGAGGCCGCCTCCATGGAGAAGAAGAAGCGGGAGGGGTATTTCTGATGAACCGGCACGCTTTTTACTCCGATGCGCTCTATCGCGGGAACCATCGCGATCAGGACGGCTCGCTCGTCACCCGCATGGTCGCGAACCATTCCAGGGACCTGCTGCGTTTTCTCACCTGTGGTTCGGTGGATGACGGCAAGTCCACGCTGATCGGGCGGCTGCTTTTCGAGAGCCAGTTGATCTACGAGGATCAGCTGGCGACCCTGGAAAAGGATTCCCGGCGTTTCGGCACGACCGGTGAAGAGATCGATCTCGCACTTCTCGTCGACGGGCTGGAGGATGAGCGCCAGCAAGGCATCACCATCGATGTCGCCTATCGCTTCTTCACGACCGCCGCCCGGGCTTTCGTCGTCGCCGATACCCCCGGGCACGAGCAATATACCCGCAACATGGCCACCGGCGCCTCCAATGCCGATCTCGCGGTGATCCTGATCGATGCCCGCAAGGGTGTCTTGCCCCAGACCCGTCGACACGCCACGATCTGCTCGCTTCTGGGGATCCGGCACGTGATTCTGGCGGTGAACAAGATCGATCTCGTCAGTTTCGACAAGGCCGTGTTCGACCGGATCGTGTCGGATTTCACCACATTCGCCGCCAAACTCTCATTCTCATCGATCACCCCGGTTCCGCTCTCGGCACGCTATGGCGACAATGTCGCGGCTCCCTCGGGCAATATGGGATGGTATACAGGCGATACGTTGCTGCACACGCTTGAGACCATCGATGTCGATGTGGATCGCAAGGCAGTGCCATTCCGCATGTCAGTGCAATGGGTGAGCCGCCCCAATCTCGACTTTCGCGGCTATGCCGGCACGGTCGGGTCAGGCAAGATCAAGGTCGGTGATCCGGTGGTGGTGGCCGCCTCGGGGCTTGAGAGCACGATCGCGCGCCTTCTCGGCCCGGATGGAGATGTGGAACAGGCACATGCCGGCGAGGCTGTCACCATCACGCTTGTGGACGACATCGACGTGTCGCGTGGTGATATCCTGTGTCCGCCAAACACCCGACCGGATGTGGCAGACCAGTTTGCCGCCCATCTCGTCTGGATGGCGCCGGAGGCCATGCTGCCGGGGCGTCAATATCTGATGCGGATCGGCATGCGCTATGTCCCGGTGACAGTGACCGCGATCCGCCACAAGCTCGACGTGACCAATCTTGGCAAACTCGCTGCTGACGCGCTTGAGCTCAACGAGATCGGTGTCTGCAACCTGTCAGCTTCCAGCCCGGTCGCTTTCGATGCCTATCAGGACAACCCCGAGACCGGCGGGTTTATCCTGATCGACCGCTTTACAAACGCCACCGTCGCGGTCGGCATGATCGATTTCGCACTGCGCCGAGCGACGAATATTCATCGGCAGCGCACAACCATCGACAAGGAGGCGCGTTCTTCCCTGAAGGGTCACAAGCCGGCCGTCATCTGGTTCACCGGGTTGTCGGGTTCCGGCAAGTCGACAGTCGCAGACCTGGTGGAACGCCAGCTCTTTGCCAAGGGCTGCCACACCATCATGCTCGACGGCGACAATGTCCGTCACGGCCTCAACCGCGATCTCGGCTTTACCGAGGCTGATCGCGTGGAGAATATCCGCCGCGTCGGCGAAGTCGCCAGGCTGATGACGGATGCCGGACTGTTGGTCCTGTGTTCCTTCATCTCGCCCTTCAGGGCCGAGCGGCGCATGGTGCGCGAGATGGTGGAAGACGGCGAATTCATCGAGGTGTTCGTCGATACGCCGCTGGAGGAATGCATCAAGCGCGACCCCAAGGGTCTCTACGCCAAAGCGCAGCGCGGCGAGATCAAGAACTTCACCGGCTTCGACTCACCCTATGAGACCCCCACCGCGACGGAGATGCATCTGGGTACACAGGGCAAGACCCCCGAGGCTCTGGCCGACGAGATCGTCCGATACCTGCGGACACGGCAGATCGTCGTTTGAACGACATGCGTGCTGATCCGGAAAGGGTGATTGCCGGCCATGGCCATAATCGAGATCGTTCTCGTCTGCCTGCTGATCGCAGCGCTCATCAGCGGGCGAATGTCACCGGTCGCGGCCTTCGTCGGCTTCATTCTGGCGATTGCGCTCTTGGGGACAATGCCGTTTCCCGCATTGCTGGGACTGCTCGCCGAACCGGCCCTGGTCGCCGTGGTATGTCTCGTTCTCTTCTCCGCCGTCGTTGCCCGCATGGACTGGCTCAGACGCCTGCTCTTCGTACGCGGACAGACGGGTTTGCATCGAATAATGGCCCGTTTCCTTGGCCTGAGTGCGGCGATCACCGTGAGTATTGGTTTTGCCGTGTTTCTCGTCCTTGCCTTCAGCGGCATCGTTCCCTTCGCACTCGCCGCCATGATGCTCATCGTCTTTGCCATCGCGGGGGGCTTTCTCTCCTCGCGGGACGTGAAGCGCAATTTTCCCTTCGAACTCGTCGTGATCCTGTGGGGATCGCTGACACTGGGGACGGTGATCGCTCAATCCGGGCTCGCTACGGGGGTTGCTGATACGAACGTCCAGGTCACACCGGGGATCACGCCTGCCCTTGCTCTGACTCTCGTCTTCCTCACCACCTGGGCACTGACCGAAGTCCTGTCGAATGTCAGCGCTGCCCTCGTGGCATTACCCATTGGCCTTGAGGTCGCCCGCCTCGTCGGAGCACCGCCGGAAGCCTTCGTGATGATCGTGGCCTTTGGCGCCAGCGCAAACTTCCTCGTGCCCTTCGGCTACCAGACCCACCTCATGGTCATGACGCCCGGCGGCTATTCACTCGCCGATTTTATGCGACTGGGTTTGATCGTGTTGCTGGCTTATGGGACAACGAGCATCATCATGATCAATCACCTCTATCTGAGATGACCGCCATGAACACAACGAACATCATGACCGACATTGATGCGATCGCCGAGGTGCTTGTTGAAGCAGCCCTTGCCGGCGGCGCCGCGATTATGCCGATTTATGACGGGCCAATCGAGGTGCGCGAAAAGCCAGACTATTTCCCGGTAACCGCTGCTGACGAAGCTGCAGAAGCGGCAATCCTCACCTTGCTGGCGCAACAAACACCTGACATCCCCGTCATCGCAGAGGAATCCGTGTCGGAGGGAATGGTGCCCGAAACCGGGCGTCGTTTTTTCCTGGTCGACCCGCTCGACGGGACCAAGGAGTTCATCGCGCGCAATGGTGAGTTTACGGTCAACATCGGATTGATCCAGGATGGTGAACCGGTCGCTGGTGTGGTCTATGCGCCCGCGATCGGAAGAATGTTTCTTGGCATCGCCCAAAGCGGCGCGCGCGAAGCCCGGGTCGAAAACGGCAAGCTTGGTGCATGGCGCAGCATTGCAGTGCGCACCCCGCCGGCGGAAGGGCTGACCGCCGTCGCGAGCCGCTCCCACTCCAGTCCCGAGACAGAGGCGTTCCTGGCGGGCTTCCCGATCGCTGCGCGCGTCTCGGCGGGGTCGTCTTTGAAATTCTGCCTGATTGCCGCCGGCGAGGCTGACGTCTATCCCCGCATGGGCCGTACCATGGAATGGGACACCGCAGCCGGACACGCGGTGCTCACCGCGGGGGGTGGGCGGATCACGCTGACGGATGGCGCGCCGCTGCGCTACGGCAAATGGAGTCAGCCCAACGATACAGACTTTGCCAACCCTTATTTCGTTGCCTACGGCAACGCCGTTTTTCCTTTCGGTGACAACCATTGACTTCTTGCATGCGGCATGAATGTCGTGCAGGAAGGCCAGCGTGCGTCGTTCTGACCCCATCTTGATGCAATGAGTGAATGAATGCCGAAAGCGAACCCCATTCTGGTCGCCGGACCGCAGCGTTCTGGGACGACGCTCGTTCAGACGCTTTTGTGCAACGCCCTTGAGGGCGCGGTGCTTCTGCCCGAATCGCACATTCTCCACGGGCTCGTGCAGACCTGCGGGCGGGCGCTGTCGGAGCCGGAAAAGACACGTTACTTCTACGAAACGGATGACGCGCTCTTCGCCTATACGCGCGAGATCATCGCACTGCATCTCGCCGGGCTGGAGCGGCGCTATCCCGATGCGGCGCATGTCGTCCTCAAGGATCCCAACTTCGCCGCCACGCTCGACATCATCGCCCGGGTTATGCCCGATGCGCCCCTCGTGATGTGTGTGCGCGACCCGCGCGACATCGCGGCATCCTTCATCAAGATCGGCAAGCGCGAAACCGACAAGCGCAATAAGTACGCGCGGCGCGATATCAACTTCATCGCGGGCAAGATCAACGCCTCCTACGAAAAGTTCCTCAGCTTCGGCCTGCCGCCGCGCGGCTGCGCAGTGCGTTACGAGGACATCGTCGCCCGCCCCGTCGCGGAGATCGCGCGCATCGGAAAGGCTCTGGATTTGCCGTTGCATTATGACGGCGGCGCGCTACGCTGGCTGGAAGCCGGTGCACGGCACAAGCAGACGTGGATCAGCGAACTTGAGGAGGTTCCTCCCTCCACCGCGAGCATCGGTGATTTCCGGGCGACCCTGAGCAGAGGCGAAATCGCCGAGATCAAGGAGAAATGCGCAGCGATCATGGATGCGCTGGGGTATTCGTGAGGATGAGGGTGTGTGCGGAAGCAAAGAAGGTGGGTGAACGGTGTTACGCCAATTCCTCGAAGCACTTTCGGGACGATGGTGCGCAGCTCCTACTATCCCGACCGAATCGCGCCAAATAGAGGATTTACAGCTGGTGTCGTCCGTCAAAAAGAATGCATGCATTTCGTTTCCGAAATCTGGACGGACCTGGTTGAGAGTCATGCTTGATGATCTGGGCGTTAGCCTGGAATACACTCATGCCGGTAGCGGGCATGCGCGCCCGAAACCAATTGAGCAGATCACGACTGCTACTGCGGATGATTACGAGCGGGTTGTCTTTCTCCACCGCGACCCGCGCGACACTGCCGTTTCGGGCTACTATCAAAAAGCGAAGCGGCGTGATGGCTATGACGGCGATATCTCGTCGTTTCTACGAGATCCGCTTCATGGTGTCGAAAAAATCTGCCGGTTCAACCGCCTCTGGCTCGAGCATGCCTCCCAAGACGCGAATATTCTAGCGGTCTCATACGAGGATCTCCATGCCAACACCTTTCACGTGCTTGAGGCGATATTGCGATTTCTCGGTGAGGACCGCGACCCTGATGAAGTCGCCGAAGTCATGACCGCCAACACGTTCGACAAAATGCGCGATCGCGAAGCCAGTGGCGCCTATGTCGCGAAATATGGCAAGGCCCTTCGCCCCACCGATCCGGACGATCCGAACAGCTTCAAAGTGCGAAAAGGCAAGGTCGGTGGCTATCGAGATGAGTTGAGTGCGGAGGATATCGTGTACTGTGATGCCGTGATTGGGCGTTTTGGCAAAGGGGGCGTCCAGAGTACGACCTAAACCGTGGCATATACCAATAACTTGGCAAGCACTGACAACTAGTACTACAGTTGCTTTTTATTCTTCCTGCGTCGT
Source organism: Saliniramus fredricksonii (assembly GCF_900094735.1). Classification (NCBI taxonomy): domain Bacteria; kingdom Pseudomonadati; phylum Pseudomonadota; class Alphaproteobacteria; order Hyphomicrobiales; family Salinarimonadaceae; genus Saliniramus; species Saliniramus fredricksonii. The sequence continues at coordinate 960,396 of NZ_FMBM01000001.1, read as the reverse complement.
TTCCTGTGGCTGATGGCCGCCTGTTTTTGATGCTGCCTTCGCCAGAGGGACCATGCCCATATGAATGCGGTGGCGATAGGTTCGGTCAGGATGAGGCGTGCGATCAGGCGGCGGATTTCCGAGGTGGACATCAGCCCGGCAATGGCGCCGATCATGCGGCTGTTCGGTCCGGACTCGTTTTGTCCCGTTTGCTCTCAGCATCGGTGGCGTAGGCGGTCTTTCGTTGTTCTGCGGCGATCTGTGCGAGGAACAGGGCTGCGGCCATGACGAGGGCCATGTGTCGGTGCCAACCATGCCAGGAGCGGGCCTCGCAATGATCGAGGCCAAGATCGTCCTTGGCACGCAGGAAGCATTCCTCGATGGTCCATCGCAACCCGGCAGCGCCTGCCATGTCGGCAAGGCTCGTTCCCTCTCGGACGAAAGCGAAGTAGTAGGCGATTTCATCGCGATTGCGCAGATTACGGCGCATGAGAAGCCACCTCTCGAACCCCTCCGGCGTGGCCCAGCCCAATGAGACCCGTGCCCAATGATACAAACGGGGGCCCTTGGCACCTTCGCCCGCACTGAGCGCCGTCCAGGCTTTCTTGGGAAGTTCCGCCGCAATCGTTGCCGGATCTGTCTGGATCAGGCCCCAGTCGGCCTGCAGGAAGCGCAGGTGTTGGTTGGATCGGACCGCGAGAACATACGGCTGCCCGCGATCCTCCAGCATTCGGCGAAGCGTGTAATCGCTTCCATAAACTGAATCGGCGAGTACGAACGCGCATTGCAGGCCGCTATCGAGAGCGCTTGCGATCATCTCGCGGGCGATGGCCGGCTTCGTGGAGAAGGCAATGTCGTCGGGAATCCCGACACGCCGACGACGCTCGATATCCTCCGCCCAAGCCTTCGGCAGATACAGCCGCCGGTCGATCAATGTCTGGCCGTAGCGGCTGGCATAGGCGCAGAAAACGCCGATCTGGCAGTTCTCGATCCGGCCGGCAGTTCCGGAATACTGACGCGCCACCCCGACCGAGCGATCGCCCTTCTTCACGAAACCGGTCTCATCGATGACCAGAACGCCGTTGTCCCCCAACGCATCGACTGCCTGATCGCGGATGAGGGTGCAAAGCTGATCACTGTCCCAACTGCTTCGACCGAGAAGGGACTGGATCCGGTAGGGACGCTCAAGACCCGCCTGCTCCGCCAGCATCCAGCCCGTCTTGCGTTCGACACCGGACAGCACACCATCAATGAAGGCCCCTGCCGATCGCCATGTTTCCACACGCGGAAAAATCGGCGCCAGCGCTTGCTTGAAAGCCACCAACGCCGCTGCCCAGTTCACCGATGTTCCCAACCAGTCCGAAATACTCATGCCCGAACCTCCATGATTCGGACACAGAATTAGAATGCAAAGGAATACGCAACTGTAGTACTAGGCTCACAAGCACCGATATTCATGCCCTACGATCTCTTCCGGATCGAGGCATGATCGAATATCGAAGATCACGCCGCCCTCGCGCAGTAGTGTTGTCAACTTGCGAGCGCCCATATCTCGGTATACCCTATGCGGGACTGCGACAATTAGGGCATCGATCTCAGTGAGTCTCTCAAGTTTGCAAAGCGTCAGGCCGTATTCGCGCGTGACCTGAGCCGGTTCGGCGAGGGGATCATGAATCATCGTGGTGAGACCGTATTCGGACAGGGCGCGGATGATGTCGGGCACCCGGCTGTTGCGCAAGTCCGGGACATTCTCCTTGAAAGTGATGCCGAGTATGCCGATGCGTGCCTCGCCGATCCGCCCGGAGCGTACCAGCGCCTTGACCACCTCACCCGCGATATAGGCGCCCATACCGTCATTCGTGCGCCGCCCGGCCAGGATCACTTCGGGGCGAAAACCCAGCGCCTCGGCCTTCGCCGTCAGATAATACGGATCGACACCGATGCAGTGGCCGCCCACGAGGCCGGGAGAAAACGGCATGAAATTCCATTTCGTCGCCGCCGCCGCCAGGACGTCGCGGCTGCGGATGCCCATGCGCGCGAAGATCATCGCGAGTTCGTTCATCAGGGCGATGTTGAGATCACGCTGGGTGTTCTCGATCACTTTCGCCGCCTCGGCCACCTTGATCGATGGTGCCTGATGGATACCGGCCGCGACTACGGCACCATATGTGCGGGCTACGATGTCAAGGACGATCGGTGTCGAGCCCGAAACGACCTTGGTGATGCTCTCGAACCGGTGTGTGCGATCACCGGGGTTGATGCGTTCCGGAGAGTAGCCGATACCGAAGTCGCGATCTGCGGCGAGACCGCTCTCCTTTTCGAGCACAGGGATACAGTCTTCTTCTGTTGCGCCCGGGTAAACGGTCGATTCGTAGACGACGATATCGCCTTTCTTTAAAATCTTGCCGACCGTCCGCGACGCGGCCATGAGCGGCGTCAGATCGGGTTGCTTGCCCGGCGTAATCGGCGTCGGCACGGTCACGATATGAAAATCCGCCCGCGCGAGATCATCGGCATCGCCGGTAAAGCGGATCGTGCTCGCTTCGAGTTCCGCGTCCGGTACCTCGCGCGTGCGATCGTGCCCCGCACGCAATTCCGCGATCCGGTCCGCATTGATGTCGAAGCCGGTGACATCGAAACCCGCCCGCGCAAACGCGACGGCGACCGGAAGGCCGACATAACCGAGCCCGATGACGGAAATCCTGCGTTTGTCCGGCATCCGGATTCTCCTGTGCGCGTCTGTCCGGCGCCCGCTCTCGCCGGGAGCCGCTTCTGCTCCGGTACAGCGGCAGGCGCCGGAAGGCAATCCGGGCGATCGCCGCGCGGCTTGGCCAGGGCGGCCAGCCGCGCCTTGCATTGTCACGCACGCCTTGCACAGTCCGCCACACTCACCTAAAGCCTGATCGTGCGGCGGATGCAGGGAGATCGGGAATTGGCGAAGGCTGAGCTTGCAGGACGAACACTCGTCTACCTTGTCTCGGAAGACTGGTATTTCTGCTCGCATCGCCTGCCAGTGGCGCGGGCCGCACAAGATGCCGGCGCTCGTATCGTCGTCGCGACGAGGCTCGATGCCGATCGTGAGCGAATCGCGGCCGAGGGATTCGAGCCGGTCCATATTCCCTTCGACAGATCCGGCCTGAACCCGCTACGCGATTTCGCGACATTGCGTGCGATCATCGACTGCTACCGTGGTTTCCGGCCCGATCTCGTTCATCATGTCGCGGCAAAGCCGGTTTTGCTGGGGCAGATCGCGGCCTCGCTGACTCGCGTCCCGGTAGTCGTCAATGCAATGGCCGGCATGGGATTTCTGTATATCGCACAAGGCATGAAGGCGCGTCTGCTTCGGAGGGTCTTCGAAGCGGTCATCCGCATCGGCATGCGCAGATCCGGCAGCGCTCTCATAGTTCAGAACGCCGATGACGCTGCCCTGTTCGTCGAAAGAGGAATCGATGCGGGCAAGATTGCGTTGATTCCCGGCTCCGGCGTTGATGCCACGCTTTTCAAGCCGGTTCCGGAGCCGGAGGGCGAGCCGGTCGCGGTCTGTGTTTCGCGGATGTTGCGCGACAAGGGGATCGAAGAACTCGTCGATGCGGCGCGGATTCTGCGCGAGCAGGGTGTGGCGATCCGGATCCGGCTTGTGGGTGGAACGGATGCAAACCCGGCCAGCATCGCACCGGCCCTGCTCGAGACATGGAAACAGGAGGGGATCGTCGATGTTGCAGGGCCCTCGCGCGATATCGTCGGGGAATACGCCCAGGCGCATATCGCGGTACTGCCCTCCTATCGCGAAGGCCTGCCGAAATCGCTGCTCGAAGCGGCCGCATGCGCGCGTCCGATCGTGACCACGGACGTGCCCGGCTGTCGTGCTGTCTGCAATGATGGCGGGAACGGGCTACTGGTGCCGCCCCGTGACAGCCGGGCACTCGCCGGAGCCCTCGAACGCCTCGCCCGAGATCCCGAGACCCGGGCCCGCATGGGAAAAGCCGGCCGCCGGCGCGTGGAGGCGGAATTTGCCGAAACGATCATTGCCGAAGAGACGATGCAACTGTATCGCAATCTTCTCTCACGGGTGGAGAGCGGTTGAGTGCCTTCGGCATTCAAGCGGATGAGACCGTTGTTCCATCCTTCAGGCTCGGGTAGAGCCTTCGTGTGAACGGACCAGTTCGGGCGCCCCCCGAATCGATTGGAAACACCTAGAATGAATGTTCCCGGCGACTTTGGGCGGTCAGATCGAATGCTGCTGCAAGCTTCTGCCGGCCTGCTTATGCTCACCCCGATCCTGATGGTCGCGTCGCGCGAGGTACCGCCGACTATCCTCGTCATTGCGACGGTGTTGCTCATGGTCGCTGCCTATCGCGCGCGAAGCGTTCGTGCGGTCCTTGTTGATCTGGCCTCCACGCTGTGCACTCCCGCCGGACTTGTCTTTGGGGGACTCGTATTGCTCATGGCGTCGTCGCTCATGTGGTCGCCTGTGGCAGAGCGCGGAGCGAACCATGCGCTGCATTTCGCGGGCGGGGTCGTCCTCGGTGCGATCGCGATCACAACGAGCCTGCGGCTTCGTCCCGGGTTCAATGCATTCATCTTTGCTCTGATCCTGAGCATAGCAGCGATCATCGTGGCGATGGACATGTGGTTGTCGGGCGCCTTGCGTGAAGGGCTCTCCCTCTCGACACGGGCTTCGCGCCTCAACCGGGCCGCGGTCGCGATCACGCTGTTGCTTCCCTTGGCGACGGTGCTGCTCCTGATGGAAAGGCGATTGGTTCTGCTTGTGGTGCTGTGGATCGCGGCAGCTCTGGCCGTGCTTCTGTCAGCCAGTTATTCCGCCAAGCTCGCCTTCGGCCTGTTCCTGCTCATCCTGCCGCTCACGCTGGTTGCGCCGAATCTGTTGCACCGGGCCAGCATGATCGTTCTGCCCCTCATCACCTTGTCGATGCCCTGGATCGCATCCGTCGCCAACGCTCTCGTTCCCGGTCGCATTCATGATGCGGTCGGCTATGGCAGCCTGACCATCCGCGGTGAGATCTGGCGGGAAACATTTCCCTTCATCTGGGAGAAACCGTATTTCGGCTGGGGGATCGAGGCCTCGCATGCCCTGGCCCGCCTCCCGGAAGCCGCACACCTGACAGATATGCAGCGCGGCCTTCTGGATTGGGGCCACACGCATAACGCTCCCTTGCAGATATGGCTGGAACTCGGAATGGTCGGTGCGGCGCTGGCTGCGGCGGCCCTGTATTTCGGGCTTCGCGCCATGCGTGTCCTGCCGCCGGCGCTGCTGCCCTATGCCATGACGACCGTCGTGGCCGCGTTTGCGATCGCCTGCGTCAGCCATGGAGCCTGGCAGGCCTGGTGGTGGGCGCTGCTCGGATTGATCGCAGCAGCTTACGCGATGGCGATCGCCACATACCTGCCCGAGGCGATAAGGCCGAAGGTAAGCCCGACCGTTGATGCCTCCGCCTGATTGCCGCCAGACATGAGGTCCGCGTTCTTCAACGCATCTCGGATTTAGGCGCGCTGCTGCGAATCGCGGCTTTCCGCTGGCCGACCACTCATGCCGGTGTTATGCACGCGCGCCGATACTGCGTTGAACCGACACCACGCCACTGCCGATATCTGAAACCTTTCGCCATAACCATGCTCACCATCCTGCTCATCTGCGCCCTTCTGATCGCGTTCGCCCTCGCCGTGGCGATCATCGCGATGAGCATGCCGCTTTTGCAGCGCTACGCCCTGGCACGACCGAATGCGCGATCGAGCCATCGCATCCCGACGCCGCAGGGCGGTGGCATCGCGGTGGTCGCGGGGGTGCTGGTGACCACTTTTGGGGCTGCGTCCCTTCTCGATGTGGCACCAGGCATGCCCGCCGCGCTCTCGCTCGCGACCGGAACGCTCCTTCTCACTCTGACCGGGGCCTGGGACGATATTCGCCCGATGGCTGCACTCCCGCGCCTCGCCCTGCAGGCCGGCTGCGTGGCGCTGCTCATAGGCTTCGCCCCCGTCGAGGCGGGGCTGTTTCCGCAAGACTGGCCGGCAGCATTCGGCCTTGCGATCGCGCTGCTCGCGGGCCTCTGGTTCGTCAACCTCGTGAATTTCATGGACGGCCTCGACTGGATCACGGTCGCGGAGATGGTGCCGGTTACCGCGGCGCTGGCGATTTTCGGCTGGCTCGGCTTCCTCGATCCTTTCGCCACCCTGCTGGCAGCGTCGCTCTGCGGGGCGCTGTGCGGTTTCGCGCTGTTCAACAAACCGGTCGCCAGGCTGTTTCTGGGCGATGTCGGCTCACTGCCGATCGGGTTGATGGTGGCCTGGTTGCTCTACCTGCTGGCGACGAATGGATACGTCGCTGCCGCCATCCTGCTGCCCTTGTATTTCTGCGCTGATGCCACGATCACCCTGATCCGGCGTGCGCTGCGCCGTGAGCGCCTTTTCGAGGCCCATCGCAACCATTTCTACCAGCGCGCCACTGATAACGGTTTCACCGCGATGCAGGTGGCCGGTCATGTTTTTGCCGTCAATCTCGGTCTGATCGCGCTCGCGAGTGTGACACTGATCTTGCCGTATCCGGCAGTGCAGGTTCTCACTATCGCGCTCGGGCTTGGTATCGTGATGGCATTGCTGATGCGGTTTTCGCGGCCAACGGCGCAATGGACGACGGGCGAGAACAAATGAGCAAGATTACTTTGCACGCAACGAAGCTGGCCACCACTGCTCAAAGCGTTGGCAGGCATTCATCTGTCAAATTTAAAGTTATTATTTATCATAATCACACACCGTAAATTTTCACTATTGATTATTCAGTCTTATTGATTATCTTTATTGATTGTAGACGTCGCATAGTGCGGCGTATCCACACGAGAAGGCGGTCGACGAGGCTGGTAGTAGCCAACCCGGACGACCTAACCAGTCCGTGTCCCTGAAAGGGAAGGACCCAGAATGTTGATTTCCGTCGAGAAGTGAGCCGGTATTTCCATCGAGAGTTGACCCGGTTTAAGGTTATGTTCTGAGGGTTAGACGGGCGTCAAGTTATGGTTCGGCTCCTTCCCGCTACGGGCTGCGGCTGCTGAGCTTGTTTTGAAGCGGAAGCTGTCGTTGCCGGTTTCGAGGATGTGGCAGCGGTGTGTCAGGCGATCGAGCAGGGCGGTCGTCATTTTGGCGTCGAGGAAGACCGTCGCCCATTCGCTGAAGCCGAGATTTGTCATGATCACGATGCTTGTGCGCTCATGGAGTTTGCTCAGGAGATGGAAGAGCATCGCGCCGCCGGAGGCGCTGAACGGCAGGTAGCCGAGTTCGTCGAGGATCACGAGATCAAGGCGGGTGAGGCTTTCGGCGATCTGACCGGCCTTGCCCTTTGCCTTTTCCTGTTCGAGGGCATTGACGAGCTCGCCCGCATTATGCACGGAGGTCTGGCGGATGTAGCGCAAGCCGTTGAAATAGCGTAAGATTTGGGTGCTAACGCCGAATCTTGCAGTTTCACGGAGGCCACATCCGCCATGAATGATCCTACGCTGCCGCTGGAGGGTTTGTCACCCGTGAATGGCAAGGCCATCGTCGCCCGGTTTGACGGCGGCAGCCTGTCATCGGATAGCGGCCTGATCGCTTTGGCGGAGGTGGAAAAGCGTTTGCGTGTTGCCGCGACGCTGGCTGCATGTATCGATGATCCGCGGCGGCCCGAGATGGTCTCGCACAGGCTCGACGAGATGATCGGCTTCCGGATGTGCATGATCGCAGCCGGCTATGAAGATGCCAATGACGCCTCCCGCCTGCGGACCGATCCCCTCTTCAAGATGGCAGGCGGCAGACTTCCCTGCGATGAAGATCTGGCTTCCCAATCGACGCTCTGCCGGCTGGAGAACCTGCCCGATCGGCGCATGCTTCTGGCCATGGGTCATGCCATGATCGGCCTGTATTGCCGCTCGTTCCGGACAGTGCCGTCGCAGATCGTGCTCGATTTCGACGACACCTTCGATACCGTTCACGGGGAGCAGCAATTGCGGCTGTTCAACGCGCATCACGATGAATACGGCTTTCAACCGATCGTGGTGTTCGACGACGAGGGTCGTTTCGTTGCCGCTGTCCTGCGCCCGGCCAAACGCCCGCGTGGCCGCGAGATCCGTGCTCATCTGCGCCGTCTCGTCCGGTCGATCCGCCAACACTGGCCCCATACCCGGATCCTGATCAGGGGTGACAGTCACTATTGATGGAGTGGATGCCCCCACCCGACGGCATCGCAATGTGCCAAAATGGTGATGCTGAAGTCATCACAGAAGGAGGAGGCATCCATGGGTGAGATTAGCATCGTTGGCGTCGACCTGGCAAAGCAGGTTCTCCAGGTTCATGGGGCAGCGGCCGATGGACAGGTGCTGTTCCGCAAGAAGCTGTCACGGGCGCAGTTTGCGAAGTTCATGGCGTCGCTGCCGCCTTGTGTGGTGGCGATGGAGGCATGCGCAACGGCGCACTATTGGGGTCGTGAGCTCTCCCGTCTGGGTCATGAAGTGCGGCTGATCCCGCCCATTTACGTGAAGCCATTCGTCAAGCGGCAAAAGAACGATGCCGCTGATGCTGAGGCCGTGGCCGAAGCTGCGCAGCGTCCGACCATGCGTACCGTGGCGGTGAAGACGGCGGACCAACAGGCACGGGCAATGTTGTTCCGCACCCGGGATCTGCTGGTCGGCCAGCGAACCCGTCTGGTGAACGCCCTACGCGGGCATCTTGCTGAGCACGGCATCATAATCGGTCAAGGCGTTGGCAATATCGCTCGCTTTGCTGCCTGCCTCGATCAGGACACGCTTCCGGACCTGGTTCGCGATCTCGGGCGGCTTTACCTCGATCAGATTGCTCAAATCAGCGACGAGATCGACAAGCTCGATAAGCGGATCGCAACTGCAGCCAGGGAAAACAGCACAGCACGCCGGCTGCAGACGATGCCGGGAATCGGCCCGGTCTGCGCCCTGGCGATCGCATCCTTTGCACCGGAGATGCGGGAATTCCGCCGTGGGCGCGATTTTGCGGCGTGGCTTGGCCTCGTTCCACGACAGCACTCCTCCGGTGGCAAGCAAAAGCTTGGTCGCACTTCCAAGATGGGTCAGCGCGATATTCGACGCCTGCTGATCATCGGCGCCATGTCTGTCGTGCATTGGAGGGGCCGGCACGGTGGCCGACCGGGATCGTGGTTATCGCGCATGCTCGCACGCAAACCACGCAAACTGGTCGCCATCGCACTGGCGAACAAAATGGCGCGTATGATCTGGGCCATGCTCGCCGGCGAGACTGATTACAGGGATCCGACCGGCGCGATCTGCTGAACGCGGCTGTCGGAGCCTCGGGGATGTGAGGAGGGCAATGACCTGAATGGGCAAATGATCGATCAGATCCGGGTCGGGTAAACCAGTGGAGTGCAACGAGCCTCGAGCTCGCCCTATTGATTTGGTACCTGATCCGCGTATCACCATCCCGGCCCGCGGCGTGCGAAAGCCGCACTTGTGAGGCCTGAAACATGACCGCACCCGATCACGCGCTCAGACAGGCAAAAAAATCCTTGCATCAAAGGGGGCATCCAAACATGCGCTCCCGAGGTGCTCGACTGGTGCCGGGCGAACGGCATTGCCTTCATCTTCGGCGTGGCGACCACCAGCACGCTGCGCAAACGCGTGGCAACTGTCGAGGCCAGCACGACCCGGCGCTTCGAGAGGGCAAAGACACAGACCAAGGTCAGACGCTTCAAGGAATTCCATGACGGGGCGGCGAGCTGGAGCCGTACCGAGCGGATCATCGCGCGTGTCGAGGTCGGGTCGCAGGGTTGCGACACGCGCTTCATCGTGACCAATCTCCCGGGTGGACGCGCCAGGACCTTGTATGAGCGCGTCTATTGCCGTCGCGGCATGGCCGAGAACCACATCAAGTCCTGGAAGACCCATCTCGCCGCCGACCGCACCTCGTGCAGCAAGGCGACGGCAAACCAGTTCCGGCTGTTCCTGCATGCGGGGGCCTACTGGCTCATGTGGGGGCTGCGTGCGGCGATGCCGAAACGTGCGGCCTTGCGCCTGGCGCAGTTCGACACCTTGCGTGTGCGCCTCATCAAGATCGCCGCCCGCGTGGTCGAAATGAAGACGCGGATCTGCCTGCATCTGCCGACATCATGTCCCGACCATGCGATCCTGCGCATCGTGCTGAGCCGGATACCACGTCTCGCCATGTAGCCACCGGGGACGTTGGCGCCCCTTTTGAACCCCGCGACCGCAACCTGCAAACCCCGCCCCTTACACCATCTCCACCACCGAAAAGCGGCGGGGCGGGTCACCCTGCGCCGGCTTCTCGAAAAATCCAACCACCCGGCGACACGCGCCCATGATCAGGCTGCGATGCATAAAGGCGGCTAGCACGGATGTTGGAACCGTTTCCATTGGACTGGTGGGAGCAGCGAGCAGCCCGCGCCTAGCCGAGGCCTGGGGTTCAGGGGCCATTCAGATGGATACGGCTTAGTTTCCCGGCGGAGCTCCCACGAATCGTTCAGGGCAAATTGGTCGCGTCCGTCAAGCTGGTGTAATTTTCTGGATGGCCTGAGGTCATGATCAGGCGGCTTTTGTGGTTATGCTGAGGATGGGATCGATCTCTTCCTTGTCGATCTGTGCGAATGCCTCGACCATCATGTAGCGGCTTGATGTCTGCCATTCGTCATTCTGCTCGAAGAGCACGGCGCCGATCAAACGCATGATGGATGCTTCATTGGGGAAGATCCCGACGACGTCGGCGCGTCGCTTGACCTCCTTGTTCAGACGTTCAATTGGGTTCGTGCTGTGCAGTTTGGTGCGATGCTGGCGCGGGAATGACATGTAGGCCAGCACGTCGTGCTCGCTGGCATCCATGAGATCGGCCAGTTTTGGCCAGCGCGGGCGCAGTTGCTCTGCGACCTTGCGCCAGGTTTCGCCGGCATGGGTGCGGTCGGGTTGATCGAAGGCCTGTCGGATGGCAGCGGCGACGACAGTATGCTGACCACGCGAGACATGGGCCAGGGCGTTGCGCATCCAGTGGACGCGACAGCGTTGCCAGGTTGCTTCGAAGACCCGGGCGATGGCGGCTTTGAGGCCTGTATGCGCGTCGCTGATGACCAGTCTGACGCCCCCCAGGCCGCGAACGCGCAGGGATCGAAGGAACTCGGTCCAGAATGTCTCGGCCTCGGACGGGCCGATACCGAGGCCGATGATCTCACGGCGTCCCTCGGTGTTGGCGGCCACGGCGATTATTGCGGCGACTGGTACGATCCGTCCGCCCTGGCGCACCTTCAGATAGGTGGCGTCGAGCCAGAGATAGGGCCATTCGCCGGTGAGCGGGCGGTTCAGGAACTCGCCGACACGTTCGTCGATGTCCTTGCACAGCTTCGACACCGTGCTCTTCGAAATGCCGCTCAGCCCCATGGCCTGCACCAGCTCATCGACGCGACGGGTCGAGACACCACTGATCCACGCCTCCTGGATGACGGCCACCAGCGCCTGTTCCGAGGTCTTGCGCGCTTCGAGAAAGCCCGGGAAGTAACTGCCTTGACGCAGCTTGGGAACCCGCAGGTTCAGCGTGCCCAGACGGGTATCGAGAGCGCGCTCTCGATACCCGTTACGCCACGTCGTGCGTTCGCCGCTGCGCTCGTGCTTGCCAGCGCCGATCAGGCCTTCGACATCCGCCTCCATGATCAGCTGCAGGACGGCCTCGGCAACGCTGCGCAGAAAGTCTCCCTGATCGTGCTTGGCCAGAAGTTCGGACAGGTCCATGTTCGTCTTGGTCATCGGGGTCTCCATGTGGTCCGGGGTTGAAGTCAGCAAACTCCACCTCGACCATACACCTCGATGGCCACCCAGGATCACACCGTTGACGGCACTGAAATTACACCAGCTCCTTGGACGCTACCGGCAAATTTCATCCGCGACTCTGCGCACAGCCCCAGCCACCTGATTTGCGGACCTCAACTCGCACTCCCAGACGACGATTACCCTCCATCCTAACCCAACTTAAACACCTGATTTCCGATAATTATGAATTTTCAATGGGATAGGGGGCGCCTTCGCGCTTTTAGCACCACGGTCGGAGGGTCGTGCGGTCAAGCAGCTTCGGTTTCGGCGATGTTCGGCGGCAGCGCCACGCCGACGGCGCGGAATACCGGCCCGACCTGACCGCTTACCGGGGTACGGATGGCAATGCTGCGTCCGTCCTTTTCGATTTTGCCGCTCTGCAGGCGGTCGAGATCACGCAGGAGCGGGCGCCACTCGGGTTTGATCCCGGCTTCGGTGCAGCGGTCGAACAGCTCCTTGTGCAGCATCAGGGCGAGGAAGGAGCAGAAGACGTGGCCGCGGATGGCGGCATCGGATGAATGGAAGATCGGACGTGTCGAGAGCGTCGCCTTGGCGACACGAAACAGCGTCTCGACGGTGAGCAGGTCCCGGTAGCGCAGCATCGCCTGAAGCGGAGAAATCCTCGCGTTGGTGCGCAGGACGAAGATCCCGTCATAGCGGGCTTCCTCGGCGATCTTGCCGGCATCGATCTCGAAGGCATCACGCGTCGTGGTGTTGAGATAACGCCTGTAGGCGGAGTTGCCGACGAGGGCCTTGTCGCCCTTCTTCAACTGCGTATCGAGGGCAGCGATGATGGCCTGGCGGTCCTCGCGGTCCTTCTCGGCCTGCGCCTCGTTGCGGCAGACGATGTAGCGGACCCCGTCGACGACGACCTCCTTGGCGAAGAGCTGCGTCTCGCCCTGGCTGCGCTCGACGAGGAGCGGCGTGAGGGGTTGCGGATCGTCGAGAACCCGGCGCATGCGTGCGTCGGTGCGCTCGCGCACACCCAACACATATTCCAGACCCTGTTCCTCTAGCGCCGTGATCGTGGCCTGCGAGATCATGCCCCGATCCGCCACGATGCAGGCTCGGGTGATACCGAAACGGCTGCGCAGCCGCTGCACGATCGGCAGCAGGATGGCGACATCGGCGGTGTTACCTGGCATCATCTCGGTGCAGACCGGGCGGCCATCGGCATCGACGATGACGGCGAGGATCATCTGGTTGAGATCAGGGCGATGGTCCTTGGAATAGCCCCGTGCCCCCAGCGTCTCGCCGCCTTCGCCGTGGAAGGACAGGGAGGTCGTGTCCATGAAGACGATGGAGAGATCGGTAAACAGGTCGCGCCGGCGCGCAAACAGCGCCTCCTCGATCACGTCCTTGACGGTACGCGGCGAAAAGGGCGTCGCATCCTTCTGCTCGTCCTTTGGCAGATCTTCTCCGAGCCAGGCCATGGCCCGATAGAAATGGTGCAGCGACAGATCGTCGGCACCGGGAATGTCGTAATCCTGCATCCAGGACGCGCAGTCGCGATCCGAGCCGGAGACGAACAGACGGTGCAGCGTCGCGGTGAACACGGCCCGCTCCACCGGGAATTCGAAGCCGCGTTCCCCAAGCTGATCAGCGATCACCTGATCGATGCCGAGTTGCTGCCACAGGCGCCCGAAGAGCAGCGGCCCGCCGATGCGACGAGCTTCGTATCGCGCCACATCACCGTTGTTGATGGCATCCAGGACCATGGCCCGTTCCGTGAACCGTCCGACCGAGGCGGCCAGGCGATCGAGATCCTTGCTGGCGAGAACCGTTTCCTTGCGTCCGAGATTGCGGATGATGCGCTGCTTCGTGCGGCCACCCTCGCGGACATTCTCCACAAGGTAGATGTAGGTGTAGCCATTGATGGTCTTCTCGCGCACGAACATGCCGAATTAGCATCTCAGAAACCTCCATTCGTCAAGCAATGAAACGCCTATTCTTACATTATTTAGCACCACACAAACTGACGCCCACCGACCCCACCTCAATAACATCAATGGCTTACGGAAAAATGTTCCCGCTTCGTCCAATTCAACTGTTCAACTTGGGCCAAGGATATTCTTGGCCTGGTCAACACAACGCAGCGCCTCGATGCGAATAGCCAATACGCTTACGCCTTGTGGTGCACGCACTTCGCTGAGCAATCCATTGTAGCCATTGCGAATGGCGAGGTGATCGGATTCCTGACAGGCTTCCGCTCGCCGCGAAACCCCGGCACGTATTTCCTTTGGCAGACGGCCACCCGGCCTCGCCATGGAGTGGCCGGACTGGGCGTCGACATGATTGCCCACGCCGTGGAGCGCGAGATCGCGCGCGGTGCGGATCGGATCGAAGCCTCCGTCGACCAGGACAACAAAGCCATTCGCGTCCTGATGAAGACCTTGGCCAAGCGTTTCGGCGGACGGATCGAGGAGGAGCTTCTCTATCCGGGAAGTCTGCTTGCCGGCGAAGGTCATGACCATCACGACGAAATTCTGATGCGGATATGCCTGGACCGACCGGATGCACCGGATATGTCGGATATGTCGGCGCGCGCCATGCCGGCACCGGCGCGCACGTCTTCGGAGGTCTCCGCATGAACAACGCACACATGCCGGTCACCGGAGAAATGTCCGCGCCGCGCGCCAGCTTCGACATACACGATGCCACGGGAGCCTGGCTGCCGAATCGCGAGCTTGCGGAGCGCGTCGGAGTAAAGTTCGGGACACCCGCATTCGTATACAACGCAGATTACATACGCGCAAACTTTGCAGAGCTGCGGCGTCGGCTGTCTCCGACCATCGACATCTTGTATTCGCTGAAGGCGAATCCGAACGCAGCCATCGTAGACTGTTTGAAATCCTGCGGCGCCGGAGCCGAGGTTTCTTCCCGCGCCGAACTGCATACCGCGATACGTGTCGGCGTTCCGGCCAGCAACATCATCTTCGTCGGGCCGGCCAAGACCCGTGACGAAATCGGAGACTGCTTGCGCTTCGGCATATTCGCGATCGTGGCCGAATCTGCACGGGAGTTGGAAATCATTGACGAGCTGGCGCGCGAGCAGGGTCTTCAGCGGCCCGTCGACGTCATGCTTCGGATCAATCCCGATTTCACGACGAGCGGCTCCGGGCTGACGATGAGCGGAAAGCCGCGACAGTTCGGCATCGATATCGAGCAGGTCCCCGATCTGCGAGACGTCATGGCCGGGCTACCGCGCGTGCGGGTAATGGGCTTCCACGTGTATATGGGCACACGTTTTCTGGAAGCCGGACCGATCATCGAAAATACGGTCAACATTCTCGATATGGCGCGGCGCCTCGGCGCATTGCTCGACATACCGGTCGAAGCGGTTGATGTAGGGGGCGGCTTCGGCATTCCCTATTTCGACAATGAAAGCGCGTTGGACCTCGAAACACTCGCGCTCGGCATCAATGAGACCGTCTCCCGCTTCCGCGAGACCTGCCCGAATACCCGCGTCATCATAGAACTCGGCCGTTATCTGACCGCGGGCTCCGGCGCGATGCTCACACGCGTGCACTACACCAAGGAATCCCGCGGTGAAGTTTTCGCGATTGCCGACGGCGGCACGAACCTGCACATGGCGGCTGTCGGCGTCGGCGGCTTTGCCAAACGTTCTTTCCCTATTCTCAACCTCTCGCGGGACGGCTGCCAGGGCCTCACCAAAACGACTGTCACCGGGCCATTGTGTACGCCCAGCGACACACTCGCGCGCAAGGCGGATCTCGGTGATGTCGCGGAGGGCGACGTGCTGGCGGTACTGTGCTCGGGCGCCTACGGGCCCAGTGCCTCACCCACCGGATTTCTCAGTCACGGCTACCCGAACGAAGTACTCGTCGATGGTGATGAACTGCACCTGGTGCGCGCGGGTGACGACACGAACGATATCGTCGGTCGCTATCGCCTCCCTGACGATCTGCCGCTTCCGCCGGTCGATAAAAGCTTCTCGATCTCGGTACGACTGTCGGCCTCCGATGCCCATTACGGTGGCGCGCTTGTCGATGGCGCGCACATCATGAAGCTGTTCGGTGATGCGGTTACGGGCCTTGCCGCGATCCATGATGGGGACGAGAGCCTCTTGCAGCGTTGGGAGGGAGTCGAATTCCTCAAACCGGCACGACCGGGCGACTTCATCACCGTGCGCGCCAGAATAAACCGACAGAGCCGACTGCGCCGTTTCGTCGAGGTCGAAGCCTTGCGAACCGTAAGGGCATGCGATCCGGGAAGCTCGGCGGTCGAGAAAGTCGACCCACCGGAGAAGATCGCATCCGCGCAGGGGTTGTTTGTCGTGCCCATGCCGAACCGAAGCAGAGCGCGCAAGGAGTCGATGACGTGAAATATCTGCACGAATTTCTCGAAGCAGCCGCCGCAGCCTCTCCCGAACATGTAGCAATCGAATGCGGCGAAACAAGGCTCACGACTGCTCGGCTCGCGGAAACATCGCGCATTGCAGCCGCGTGGTTGGCCTCGCAGGGCGTGAAGCATGGCGACCGGGTCGTCGTCGAAGCGTCGAACTCGGCAATGACTGTGGTGCTGATCCATGCCGTCAACATGGCCGGCGGTTGTTTCATCCCGGTCCATCCATCCACACCGACCGAGCAGCGGGCATATATCGCACAAGATGCCGGCGCGGTCTTGATCCTGTCGGCAAAATCCGAGACCTGGACTGCCGAGACCATCTCAGGACGCGTCGCTGTGCCCGATCTCGCCGATCTCAGATCCGAGAATGCGGCTATCGCCAACGGGTTGCTGCCTGCTTCGACCCTGATCGGCGAAGATCTCGCCTGCATGATCTATACGTCGGGATCGACGGGCCGTCCGAAAGGCGTCACCTGTCCGCATCGCCAGGCGGTGTTTGCAGTCGGCGCAATTGCCGAGGCCCTCGACTACCGCGCGGGCGATCGGATCTTCTGCGCCATACCGCTATCGTTCGATTACGGTCTGTACCAAGTGTTTCTGGCCTTGGCATCCGGCTGTACGCTTTGTCTCGAGGATCCCGGCATCGGCGGTCTGGGATTGTTCAAGGCGCTCAAGCAAAGCAGTGCCGACGTGCTTGCCGCCGTACCGGTGATGATCGAAACGCTCGCCGTATTGGGCAGGCGAAAGCCCGGAGAATTGCCGGCATTACGGCTCATCACGAATACCGGTGCAGCGCCTTCTCCGAAATCAATCCGGGTCCTGCGTGATGCGTTCCCGGGCCTAGGTTTCCAGCTGATGTACGGGCTGACCGAGTGCAAGCGGGTGAGCATTGCGCCGGTTGATGCCGATCTGGCGAGGCCCGGTACCTGCGGGGTGCCGCTGCGCGGCACGCGTGTCGAGGTCGTGGACGAGGCGGGGCAGGCGCTGCCTCCGGGCAAGACCGGCGAGTTCGTCGTCTCCGGGCCGCATCTGATGGCCGGCTACTGGAATGCGCAGGCACTCACGGACGCCACCTATCGTACCCCGCCACGCAACCTTGCGCCGCCTGCATACCGGCGATTACGGCCGAATGGATGCCGAAGGTTACCTCTATTGCGAAGGGCGGCGTGACGACATCTTCAAAGTGCGCGGTTTTCGGGTCAGCTGTACCGAGATCGAAGCGGCCTGCGCTGAAGCGGAAGATGTTCAGCATGCGGTCATGGTCCCGCCGACTGCCGGGCGAACGGGCACCCTCTTCGTCTCTCCGGGCAGTGCGGATCTCCGCGATCATACCGATGCCGGGGCGAAACTGCGCCGGTTCCTCGCTGGCCGACTCGAGCCGCACAAGGTCCCCGAAAAAATTCGTTATCTCGCCCAGATGCCGCGAACGGCAAACAACAAGTTCGACCGCAAAGCCCTCGTGCGACTGCTCGAATACGAAGCCATGCCCGAACGGGCGCAAATCGAAAAGAAGGAAGTCTCCCTTGTCTGAATCACTCTACACGATCAACGAAGCGCGGCAGGACTTGCGCAAGGCGCTCGCCACAGTCCTCGAAGAACAGGTTCCCCCTCTCGACGACGAGATGAACCTGTTTCAGGAATTCCGGCTCGATTCGATGAGCATGCTCGAAACGCTCATGGAGCTGGAAGACATGCTGGGATTCAACGTCGACCCTGAAGAACTAGACATCAAAGATTTCGAGACCGTCGGTGGCTATTCAACATTCCTGGTCAATATCAAGGCCGCTGCCTGATCCCTATTATTCGAAATCGTGAACTAAGGAAAACTGCAATGATCATCCGCTCACTGAATGAAATCACGGACACGGATCGCGACGTCAAGGGCGCTCTCGGCACCTGGCGGAGCAAACGCCTCATCCTCGAAGACGATAATGTCGGTTTTTCGCTGCATGAGACGACAGTTTATCCGGGAACGGTGACCGATCTCTGGTACAAGAACCATTACGAGGCGGTCTTGTGTGTCGAGGGAGAATGCGAAGTCGCGAACCGGGATACCGGAGAAGTTCACATGATCCGTCCCGGCGATATGTATCTCCTCGACAAGCATGATCGCCATACCCTGCGCCCGAAGACGCTGTTCCGGGCGATATGCGTCTTCAATCCACCGGTGACGGGGCGTGAAGACCACGATGCCGATGGCGCCTATCCGGCGCCGAAGACCCTGGCCAAGGCCTGATCGACACCGGTCGGACTCCTTTCGAGTCAACCCGCATTGCGGCGCTTCATGCGGTGCGATCGACTGCAGGGCTTGCTCGGCAGTCGACGCCCCATCGTCAGGCGCTATCCAGGAGGAAACACCATGATGTCCGAACAAGCTGACACGGAAACGCTATTCGAACGGCGTGAATCGGAGGTACGCAGCTATTGCCGCGCTTTCGGTGCGGTCTTCGCATCGGCCCGCGGCGCCGAGATTTTCGATGTGGACGGGACCCGCCGCATCGACTTTCTCGCGGGTTGTGCGTCCCTGAACTACGGTCATAACGATCCCGACATGAAGGCTGCTCTGATCGAACACATCGCCTCGGATGGCATCGCCCACGGGCTCGACATGCACACCAGAGCAAAGGGTGCATTTCTTGATGTATTCGAGCAGTATATCCTCGGCCCGCGCGGGCTGGACTATAAGGTAATGTTCCCCGGCCCGACCGGCGCCAACGCTGTCGAGGCGGCGCTCAAGATCGCGCGCAAGGCGACTGGGCGCAGCAACGTCATCGCCTTCACAAACGGTTTTCACGGCGTCACCCTTGGAGCCCTCGCCGCCACCGGGAACGGCTATCATCGCGGCGGAGCGCACATCGCATTGTCCGGGGTCACGCGCCTGCCCTATGACGACTATCTCGAAGGTCTGGACAGCGCCGCATTGCTCGAACGGATGCTCGAAGACGCGTCGTCCGGGCTCGATGCCCCGGCCGCGATCCTGCTGGAAACGGTACAGGGTGAAGGCGGGCTCAATGCCGCACGGCCGGAATGGCTGCGCAAGGTCGCGGAACTGGCGCGAAATCACGGCGCACTCCTGATCATCGACGATGTCCAGGCCGGGTGCGGTCGCACCGGAAGCTTTTTCTCGTTCGAAGAGGCCGGGATCATCCCCGACATGGTGACCATGGCGAAGTCGATCTCCGGCTTCGGCCTGCCCATGAGCCTCGTACTCATCAACCGGGAGCACGACGTGCTGAAACCGGCCGAGCATAACGGGACTTTCCGTGGCAACACCCATGCCTTCGTCACCGCGCGGGTCGCGATCGAGAAATTCTGCAGCGATAACGGGCTCGAAACCCAGATTCGAAAAGCCGGCAATATCGTCGCATCACGCCTTGCGGCGAGCGGCGACGTGATCGGACGGGTCCGGCTCAAGGGTCGCGGCATGATGCGTGGATTGGATGTCGGTTCCGGCGCACGCGCGGCGCGAATCTGCGAGACGGCGTGGCGTAACGGCCTGATCATCGAGACGTCGGGTCCCGAGGACGAGGTCGTCAAGGTACTCGCACCGCTGACGACACCGATCCCGGTGCTCGAAGAGGGCCTCGCGATCCTTGATGCGGCGATACGCGCGGAAACGGAAACGACCCCGCTGATCGCTGCGGAGTAACGGCGAAGCCGATCGTCAGCGGATCGCCTCACCCAGCGCACCCCAATCGTCCCATCCGGGAAAGGCGAGCGGTGCATCCGCGTCAAGCTCCTGCAAACGCGCACGCCAGCTACGGAGATTATTGGCGAGCATGGCCTGCAGGGCGTCGTCTTCCGCATAGCGATAGCCGTGGCCCTGTATTCCGTGTGAAAGGAAGGGCGGCAGGACTGCGAAGCCGAGATAGTGCAACGAGTAGTGGATCGGCCAAAGCATGGTCCCGATATCGCCACCGCGCCCGCCGGGACCGAAGGCCTCGCGCGGCGCGCCGGTGGTCATCGAGACAATAGCGCGCCGCCCCCGGAAATAGCCGCGATCATAACGCATCCGGCTCGTATAGAGGCCGCCATTGACGAAGACGCGATCCATCCAGCCCTTCAGGATGGCCGGTGGCCCGTGCCACCAGAGCGGGAATTGCAGGATCAGCAGATCCACCCGCTCCAATGCGGCAATCTCCCGCCTGATCTCTGGTGCGAGTGTGCCCCCACGAGAGGCGTGGCGCTGTTCGGCCAGGGGAGCGAAGGTGTCCGGGTCCAGCCTGTCGTCATAATGCATGCCGCGCTCCACCGGATCGAAACCCGCCTCGTAGAGATCGCTCACGCTGACAGAGGCGCCCTGATCGCTCAGGGCGTCGCAGGCGGTCCGGGTGAGCGCGCCGTTATAGGATGCCGGTTCGGGATGGGCGTGGACAATATGCGCATGCATGGTTTCGGACCCGTCAATGGCGGAAGAATTGGCCGTTGCCATCTCTTATCGTTCAAGTGAATTGTATGAAAACGATGAATGAGAAAGCTGGCCTTTCAAATATGAACGACATGCTCGATTGGGGCGACTACCGGATCGTTCTCGCCATCGCCGAGGCCGGTTCTCTGACCGGCGCGGCCAAACGGCTGGTGACGAGCCATCCGACATTGTTTCGGCGCATCAACGCGGTCGAGAAGAAGATCGGCGTGCGCCTGTTCGAACGTTTGCGGACCGGCTACCGTCCGACCGCCGCCGGCGAGGAGATCATCGCCACGGCGCGCAAAATTACCGAACTCACCCATGATACGGAGCGACGCCTTGCCGGGCGCGATCTGCGTCCCTCCGGCCATGTCCGTATCACCACGACGGACGGTCTGCTCTTCGGCCTGCTCGCGCCCGCACTGGCCGGCCTGCGCGAGAGCGAGCCGAATATCACCCTCGAAATCAACGTCTCGAACGAGATCTCCGATCTCGCCTTTCGCGAAGCCGATATCGCGATCCGCCCGACTTCGACGCCAGACCCCCATCTCGTCGGTCGCAAGCTCGGCCTGATCCGGCAGGCGATCTACGCGCCGTCGGCGATGGCGGCGGGTACCGGGGGGCGCGAGGCCTTGCATGAAGCGCCCTGGATCGGGCCGAGCCGTTCGATGGCCTATCCCGCGCTGCATGGCTGGATGGCCGCTCAGGGCTACGACAAACAGTGCCGGATCTGGTCCGACAGCATCCTCGGTCAACACGCCGCCGTACGCGCCGGCGCCGGGATCGCCGTTCTCCCGACCTATCTGGCCGAAGCGGATCCGGCCCTGACCCGCATCGGCCCCATTATCGCCGCCCTCGATGTCGAACTCTGGATGCTGACCCACCCGGACCTGCGCCACACCGCGCGTATCCGCACGGTCGCCGAATATTTCAGCCGATGCAGCCTGATCAGCCAGCGACTGGATAGGCGATAGCGTTGGCGGGCCGATCGAACGAGGCGGCTTTCGGATCGTGCATTCATGATATGGCGACCCCGACAGGATTCGAACCTGTGACCCTCAGATTAGGAATCTGATGCTCTATCCTGCTGAGCTACGGGGCCGTTGCGGATCGTTTAGCATGAAGCCGGGCTGCGGGCCAGCTTGATCATGGGGATTCGCGCCGAAGTTGCGCAGGCGGTGAATGCCGGGTTCGCCATCGGGGATTTGCGCAAGGGGGTGGCTCTGATAAGGCATGGGCATGCCGATGCTTCGGCACGCAGATCCCCGGCTGGCGGGGCGTCAGAGGAAGGAAAAGATGTCCGATCAAACCGCCACGACCCGCCCGGCGCCGCCGATCGCGGAAGACGTGGCCGCCCTGCGCGCCAGGGTCGGGCAATGGCGCGCGGCGGGGGAGCGCGTTGCGCTGGTCCCGACCATGGGGGCGCTGCATGAGGGCCATCTCTCGCTGGTGCGGCAGGGACGGGCCAAGGCCGACCGGGTCGTCGTCTCGATCTTCGTCAACCCCACCCAGTTCGGCCCCGGCGAGGATCTCGCGCGCTATCCGCGCACCTTCGAAGCCGAT
The DNA here is from genome assembly GCF_900094735.1 of Saliniramus fredricksonii. Lineage (NCBI taxonomy): Bacteria > Pseudomonadati > Pseudomonadota > Alphaproteobacteria > Hyphomicrobiales > Salinarimonadaceae > Saliniramus > Saliniramus fredricksonii. The sequence continues at coordinate 938,244 of NZ_FMBM01000001.1, read as the reverse complement.
TGCGCGGCGCTGGCGCCGTGCGCGGACCTGGTTTTTGCGCCACAGGCGCAGGCAATGTATCCGCCGGGTTCGTCCTCCATGATCTCGCTGGAAGGCCCCGCCACAGCCGGTCTCGAGGATGCGTTCAGGCCCGGTCATTTTCGCGGGGTCGCCACCGTCGTCGCCAAGCTGCTGCTGCAATGCGGCCCCGATATCGCGCTGTTCGGCGAGAAGGATTACCAGCAATTGAAGGTGATCATGCGCATGGTCGCGGATCTCTTCATGCCCGTCACGATCCTCGGCGGCGAGACGGTGCGCGAGGCCGACGGCCTCGCCCTGTCCTCGCGCAACCGCTATCTCGCCGCCGACGAGCGCGCGCGCGCGCCGCAGCTGTATGCGGCCATGCAACGCTGCGCAAAGGCGATCGTGGCAGGCGACGATCCCGCCACCGTCCTCACCCGCGAAGAGGCAGCCCTCGTACAGGCGGGTTTCGCCGTCGATTACCTCGCCCTGCGTGATGCCGAATCGCTCGGAGAGCCCGACCCGGCCCGCCCGCGCCGCCTGCTCGCAGCGGCAAAACTCGGTGCGACGCGGCTGATCGACAATATCGCGGTATAGCGCATCAATCCGTCGGAACGGCGAGCACTGCCGGTCCGGGGCGACCCCTGTTCACGCCGCCGGGATGCGATAGGCGTAGCCATAGGAATCGGCAAAGCCCAGCCGGCGATAGAGCGCAATGGCAGCGGCATTCGTCTCCAGAACCTGCAGATAGGAAGCGCCCGCACCCCGGCGCAGCGCCTCGTCCAGCATGCCGGCGACGAGCCTGCGCCCCAAACCGCGCCCGCGCAGGCGCGCTTCGATGAGGATATCGAACAGCCCGACACAGCCGCGTTCGATCACCGCGAGCCCGTAGCCGCAGGGCGCGCCGTCCTGCACCAGCGTGGCGTAGAAGGCCTCGCTCCGGATCGCGGCGAGCATGGCGGTGAGGGTGGGGCGGATGCTGCTGCCATGGCGGTTGCCGGCGATGAAGCCGGCGAGCCAGGCTTCGTCGGGGGTGGCTGCGATGCGCAGGCCGGGCTCCGGACGCGCATGCGCGGCGGGATCGCGGCAGAGCATGACGCTGGTCGGCTCGATCCGCTCATAACCGCGCGCGTCGAGCCAGGCTGCGTCACCGGGCGTCGCGAAAGGCGTGAGGCGAAAGATCGGGGTCTGGCCGTGGCGGCGATAGAGATCCTCGATCGCCGCCCCTGCCGCTCCGAGAGGCGCCGCGCCTGCGGGCAGGGCACAGACCGAATTCGCGCGTTTGGTATAGCCGTCGGCAAAGCGCACCAGCCAGCCGTCCATGACGAGGCTCTGCAAGGCCGGCCAGGCATTGAGCGCACGCTCCTCGATGCCCGCCGGGCCGGGCGGGCGAGCCGTCACCCCCCCTCGCGCGGCATCGGGCGCCAGCCGGGCGGGGCCATCTCGAAACCGGCGAAATCGAAGCCCGGGGCAACGGTGCATCCCACCAGCGTCCAGGCACCCAGTGACGTCGCCGTCTGCCAGTGATTGGCCGGCACGATGATCTGGGGCTCCTGCCCGTTCATCAGATCGGGCCCGAGATGGCGCGCCTGCGCGTCATGGCCATTCGGCGAGAGCGTGATCACCATCGGCGCGCCGGCATGATAATGCCAGATCTCGGTGGCATCGACGCGATGCCATTCGGAGACTTCGCCGAGGCCGAGCAGATAATAGATCGCGGTCGAGACCGGACGCCCGTTCGCATCGGTGAGCGGATCGCGAAAGGTCTCCCGGAAATAGCCGCCTTCCGGATGCGGCTTCAGATCAAGCCGCCTGATCACGTCTTGCGCGGTGAGACCGCCAATGCCATGCGCCATATCCGTCAACCCCTGTTCTTCCATTCACGCAGAGCCCGGAATACAGCGTCGGGCGCACCGCCGGCAAGCCCGACCGCTTCCGCGACGGCGGGCTCGTGGACACGCAGGAACGGATTGGTCGCCTTCTCCTCGCCGATCGTGGTGATGCCGAACAGATCCCTGGCCTGCGCCCGCTCCTGCGCCTCGCGGGCCCGCTCGACCAGCGCGGCGTTGTGCGGCTCGACCTTGAGCGCGAAACGGGCATTGGCGAGGGTGTAGTCGTGGCCCACGATCGCCACCGTCTCGTCGGGCAGGGCCCGTATCCGCTCCAGCGCCCGGTGCAGCGCGTCGAAATCACCGCCGAAGACGCGCCCGCACCCCATCACGAAGAGCACATCGCCGGCAATCAGGAGGTGGTCGGTGGTAAAATGATAGACGATGTGATCGGCGCAATGGCCCGGCGTCTCCCAGATGATCGCGGCCATTTCGCCGACGCAGACACTGTCACCCTCGCGCACGATGGTATCGGCCATTTCCGCGATCTCGCCGGCGGAAGCGGGGGCGACGATGCGGCAGCCGGTGCGCGCCTTGAGCGCTTCGAGCCCCTGCACATGGTCCCAATGGCTATGGGTGACGAGACAATCGGTGAGTTCCCAGCCGGTTTCCGCGAGCGCTCGCGCAATGGCGGGCTCGTCGGACGCGTCGATCGTGGCGCAGGCTCCGCTGGCGGGATCGCGGATCAGCGCGCCGATATTGTCTTCCAGACAACGGAAGAGATGGATCTGTGCGGCCATGGCGTCCTCCTGTGACATCCTCCCGGGATGCGCATGCTTGACCTGCGATTCTCGCGCAAGCCCGGGCTGGCGTCCAGTGCAATTGGAAACTGTACTCACAGCTGATGCGGGCTTGCGCGGTCCCGGCCTTGCGAAGCCGGGCATTTGCAGGCAAATGAAGGCATTCCACGCAGCGAGGGAGAGCGGTGATGGCGAAGGCGGTACTGGGGGTGATCGGGGGTTCGGGTGTGTACGACCTGCCCGGAATGGAGGATGTGCGCGAGGAGCACATCGCCTCGCCCTGGGGCGAGCCTTCCGATGCATTGCGCTTCGGCCGCATCGGCCAGACGCAGATCGTTTTCCTGCCCCGCCACGGGCGCGGCCACAAGGTCTCGCCCTCGGATATCAACTACCGCGCCAATATCGACGCGATGAAGCGCGCCGGCGTGACCGACATCGTCTCGCTCTCGGCCTGCGGCTCGTTTCGCGAGGCGCTGCATCCGGGTCTGTTCGTTCTCGTCGACCAGTTCGTCGACCGTACCCACAAGCGCGAATCCTCCTTTTTCGGCAAGGGCTGTGTGGCGCATGTCTCGATGGCACACCCGGTGGGCTCCGCCCTGCAGGCGCGCCTCGCCGCCGCCGCCGAGGCGGAGGGCATCGCCCATGTGAAGAACGGCACCTATGTCTGCATGGAGGGGCCGCAATTCTCGTCCTATGCGGAATCCGTGACCTACAAGAATCTCGGCTACGATGTAATCGGCATGACCAACATGCCCGAGGCCAAGCTCGCCCGCGAGGCCGAGATCACCTATGCCACCGTCGCGATGGTTACCGATTACGATTGCTGGCATGACGGTCACGACGCGGTCGATGTCGCCGCCGTGGTCAAGGTGCTGCGCGCCAATGCCGAGAACGCCGCGCGGCTCGTGGCGCGGATGGCCCGCGATTTCCCCACCGAGCGCGAGCCCTGTCCGAACGGCTCGCACAATGCTCTCGAGGTGGCGATCATCACCGCCCCGGAGGCGCGCGATCCGGAGCTGATGGGCAAGCTCGACGCCGTCGCCGGGCGCGTCCTGCAAGGCTGAACCGGCACGTCGCCATTGCTGAAACAGACCACCCGCGAAAGAGGAAGCGAAATGGATCCGAGCTTCGAAGCCGCCCTCAAGAATGCCGTGCGTACCATTCCCGATTATCCCAAGCCGGGAATCATGTTTCGCGACATCACCACCCTTCTCGGCGATGCCGGCGCCTTTCGCCGGGCGGTGGATGCGCTGGTGCACCCCTATGTCGGCGGCAAGGTCGACAAGATCGCCGGGATCGAGGCGCGCGGCTTCATCCTGGGCGGCGCGGTGGCGCATCAGCTCTCCGCCGGCTTCGTGCCGATCCGCAAGAAAGGCAAGCTTCCCCATCGCACGGTGAGCGTCGCCTATGCGCTCGAATACGGCACCGACGAGATCGAGATGCATGCCGATGCGCTCGTCGCCGGCGAGAAGGTGGTCCTCGTCGATGATCTCGTCGCCACGGGCGGTACGGCGGAAGCGGCTGTGAAGCTCCTGCGCGGGCTCGGTGCGGAGATCGTCGCGGCCTGCTTCATCATCGACCTACCGGAACTCGGTGGCGCTGAGCGGCTGCGGGCGATGGATGTCGAGGTGCGCACGCTGATATCCTATGAAGGACACTGACCCGGCCTGCACCAGGCGCGCGGGATGACGCCATGATGACAATCATGACGATTTCCCGCGGATTGCCGGCGATTGTCGCAATACTGTCGTATCGCCGTGGTTTCATCGTTGCATACTCGCCCCCCGAATCACGTTTGCCTCTTCGGCTTGCCTGTGCGGTGATACGCGCAGGTGAATCCGGATAGCGACGAGGCGGGGAACCGGCATGCACGAACGGGAACCGGGTGAGCCGATGAACCAGTATACGCCGCCACCCTTCCTGCCTTCCGGCACGGTCGGGCGGAGCAATGGCGCTGACGGGCCCGCGACCGGCGCGGATTCCGGCGGATTCGATACACGCGCGCTGGAACGCGCGGCCTGGCGCGGCGCGGCGATCGGTGCGGCGGTGGCGAGCGCGGCGCTGGTCGCGACTGCGACATTGTTCTACGGGTTCAGCTGGATTCTTCTCACCGTGGCTGCTGCTGCAACGGCACTGGCCCTCGCCATTGCCGTGACCCGCGCACGCAAGACCCGCAAACGCCTGCGCGTTTCCGCCGATCAGCGGATTGCCGTCGCAGAGGCTCTGCTGGCCAATATTCCCGATCCGGTGATTCTCGTCGATCGCGCGGCGCGCGTGCGCGAAGCCAATTCCGCAGCACAGAATCTCTTTCCCGCCATGCGCCGTCGTGCGCCGATCGCCTATGCCCTGCGCGCGCCGGAAGTGCTGGGCGGGATCGAGCAGGTCCTGCGCACCCGCGCGCCGACCCGGGTGAGCTATACCCAGCGCCTGCCCACCGAGCGGGCCTTCGAATTGCTGCTCGGCCCGCTCGACATCGCCTCCGGATCGGAGCAGGACGAGGAAGCGGTGATGCTGTATTTTCGCGATCTCACCAATGCACACCGGATCGAGCGCATGCGCGTCGATTTCATTGCCAATGTCAGCCATGAATTGCGTACCCCGCTCTCCTCCGTGCTCGGCTTCATCGAGACGCTTGAAGGCCCGGCCCGTGATGATCCGCAGGGGCGCGCGCGCTTTCTCGCCATCATGCGCGAACAGGCCCTGCGCATGACGCGGCTGATCGACGAATTGCTGTCTCTCTCGCGCATCGAACTGCGCGCCCATCTGGCACCGACGGAGGCGATCGACCTGATGCCGGTGATCCGCCAGATCCTCGACACGCTCGCACCACTGGCGAAGGAGGAGGGTGTGGTCTTTAACCAGAGCTTTCCCGATGGCCCCGCCATGGTCTGCGGTGATCGCGACGAGTTGCTGCGGCTCGTGGAGAACCTCGTCGAGAATGCGGTGAAATACGGCGGCTCCGGCGGGCGCGTCGATATCGCCCTCACGCCCCCGGAAGCGGCGGGGCGGGCCTGGACCCTGAATATCCGTGATTACGGTCCCGGCATCGCACGCGACGACCTGCCGCGTCTCACCGAGCGCTTCTACCGGGCCGATATCGCGACGAGTCGCAAGAAGGGCGGTACCGGACTGGGCCTCGCCATCGTCAAGCATATCGTGGCGCGCCATCGCGGGCGGCTGAGCATCGAGAGCGAACCGGGCGAAGGGGCCTTGTTTACCGTGACACTGCCGGATGCGGCGGCGGAGCGCGCTGCGCAACCAGCGCATTGATCACGATCGACCTTGCATTCCTGACGAGTTGACCTTGCGGCTCTGGCGTTGTGTTTTGCGAATGCGCAAGTTTTCCTGCATGATGACAGCAGGAGTGAACCGTCATGCAACTCACCGGAATCCATCACCTCACCGCGATATCGGCGGATGCGCCGGGCAACCACGCCTTCTACACGCAGGTGCTCGGCATGCGCCTCGTCAAGAAGACCGTGAACCAGGACGACACCTCCGCCTATCACCTGTTCTACGGTGACGGGCGCGCCAGCCCCGGCAGCGACATTACCTTCTTCGAATGGCCCGTGCCGCGCGAGGAGCGCGGGACCCGGGCCATCACCCGCACTGCCTTGCGCGTCACCGGGCGCGCGGCGCTGGAATACTGGCTCGGGCGCTTCGACGAGCACAATGTGCAGCATGGCGGCATCATCACCCGCGACGGGCGCGAAAGCCTCGATTTCGCGGATCCCGAGGGCCAGCGCCTGAGCCTGGTCGATGACGGCGGCGCGGGAGCCGGCGCGCTCTGGGAGAGAAGCCCGGTACCGGCGCAATTCCAGATCCGGGGGCTCGGCCCGATCACCCTGAGCGTACCCGATCCGGCGCCGACGGATCTCGTGCTGACGCGGGTTCTGGACATGCGCCCGGTGCGCGCATTCGAGGAAAACGGGCGCAAGGTGCAGGTCTACGAGATGGGCGCGGGCGGGCCGGATGCGGAAGTGCAACGCGTCGCCGAGCCCGATCTGCCGCCGGCGCGCCAGGGGGCGGGCGGCGTCCACCATATCGCCTTCCGCACGCCCGATCGCGCGCAATACGAGGCCTGGGCCCAGCGCCTCGCCGCGCTTCGGCTGCCCTCGAGCGGGCCGGTCGACCGCCATTACTTCCGCTCGCTGTATTTCCGCGAGCCGAACGGCATCCTCATCGAAATCGCGACCGATGGTCCCGGTTTCGATGTCGACGAGCCGATGGAGACACTCGGCGAGCGCCTCGCCCTGCCACCCTTTCTGGAAGAGCGCCGCACGCAGATCGAGGCCGGGCTGAAACCCTTGTGACCAGCGGCTGATTCGGCGCATCATTTTATCCGACAACGGGCACCCGCCTGTCGCAATGATTCTCCACGCCCCGGAGCGGCAAGCTTCCGGGGCGTTTTGCTTGTCGTCACGACGACACTGCTTCGCGCGATACCGCAAAGCGCGATTTGAATTTTCAAGGCGTGGGAAATATCTGCGCTTCAGCGCATGCGACAATGAATTCCTTGCAAACAAGGGCGTCGCGACGCTTGGAGCCGGACGGTCTGAGTTTGGGATCAGTCAATTTACTACGGCAGAGCATGGCCATGATGGAAAATTTCAAGAGATTTTTATTTTACTCCTCTTGATGAAAAATATTTTTTGACATACTTGTCGGAGCAACATGTCAATTCGCGCTGATTCAAGCCTTGTTTGACAGCGCAACATCACCCATCGGTTGATAACCGGTAAATGAACATGGGTCTAACTTTGAAAGAGGTTCGTAACGATGAGTGAAACGGCGCAGGACAACGCCCATATCGAGCTGGCGGTCGAAATCGTATCTGCTTACGTCAGCAACAATTCTTTGCCTACGGCCGAGCTTCCGGGCCTGATCGAGGCCGTGCACGGCTCGCTGCAGAAAATCGCCACAGGCGCCCAGGAAGAGCAGGTCGAAGCGCCGGTTCCGGCCGTGCCGGTCAAGAAGTCCATCACGCCGGACTTCATCATCTGTCTTGAAGACGGCAAGAAGTTCAAGTCGCTCAAGCGCCATCTGCGCACGAAATACGACATGACGCCGGAAGAATATCGCGCCAAATGGGGCCTGCCGGCGGATTATCCGATGGTTGCACCGAATTACGCCTCGGCCCGTTCCGAGCTGGCCAAGGCCATGGGTCTCGGCGCCCAGCGTCGCAAGGCGCCGGAGGGCGAAACCGCCCCGCGCGGACGGCGTTCGCGCAAGGTTGCGTGAATCGCGCAAGGCATACTGCCTGAATCGAAGAGGCCGCCCTGTCCGGGGCGGCCTTTTTTGCAGGGTTTGTGCCTGTCATGCGCTCAGCGATCCCACGGATCCTTGCGGTCGGGGTCGAAATGCTTGTTCAGCCCGTCCCAGCAATCGATGTAATTCTCCTGCAATTCCGGCAGATCCGCCGCATAGCGCGTGATCCGCTGGGGGAAGCGCGTCTCGAACATGAAGGCCATGGTGCCGGTGAGCTTGACGGGTTTCAACTCGCCGTTGGAGGCGGTTTCGAAGGCCTGTTCGTCGGGTCCGTGCGGCAGCATGCAATTGTGCAGGCTGAACCCGCCCGGGGTGAAGCCCTCCGGCTTGGCGTCGTAGACACCGTAGATCAGCCCCATGAATTCCGACATGATGTTGCGGTGATACCAGGGCGGGCGGAAGGTGTTCTCCGCCACCATCCAGCGCTCTGGGAAGATGACGAAGTCGATATTGGCCGTACCCGGCGTCTCCGACGGCGCGGTCATCACCGTGAAGATCGACGGGTCGGGATGATCGAAGGAAATCGCACCCACCGGCGAGAAATGCCGCAGATCGTATTTGTAGGGCGCGTAATTGCCGTGCCAGGCCACCACATCGAGCGGGGACTGGCCGATCTCGGAGAGATAGAGCTCGCCGCCCCATTTCACATAGAGCTTCGAGGGCACCTCGCGATCCTCGTATGCGGCAACCGGCGTGAGGAAGTCGCGCGGATTGGCCAGGCAATTGGCCCCGATCGGCCCGCGATCCGGCAGGGTGAAGGCGCCGCCGTAATTCTCGCAGACATAAGCCCGTGCCGGCCCGTCGACGAGCTCGGTGCGGAAGATGACGCCACGCGGGATGATGCAGATCTCGCCGGGCTCGATCTCGATCACGCCGAACTCCGTACACAGGCGCAAGCGATTCTCCTGCGCCACGATCAGCAATTCGCCATCGGCGTTGAAGAAATACTCGTCCTGCATGGCGCGGGTGACGAACAGCAGATGCGCGGCCATGCCGACCTGGGTATCCGCGTCGCCCGCCGTCGTCACCGTGCACAGACCTTCGACGAAGCTGATCTTCTCGTCGGGCATCGGCACCGGGCTCCAGCGCATCTGGCCGATCGGCGTATCGGCATCCTCGCGGCAGGGCGCGGTGCGCAGATGACGCTTGTCGACCTTGCGATAGCGCCCCGAATGCTTCACCGTCGGGCGGATGCGGTAGAGCCACGAGCGCTGGTTGGTCGCCTGCGGCGCGGTGAAGGGCGATCCTGAAAGCTGCTCGGCATAGAGGCCGTAATTGCATTTCTGCGGTGAATTGCGCCCGATCGGCAATGCATCCGGCAGGGCCTCGGTCTCGAAGCTGTTGCCGAATCCGGACATGTAGCGTGCTGCCATGATGGACCTCCCCTCGCGCCGGCCCGCGCTGGCGCCGGACAGAATTTGGTTGCTTGTGGAACGAATTCTGTGGCAGATTGGTTGCACTGTCAACGAACCCCTGCGAGGGCGCATGTCGGTTTCCGCAGCGGCCAATGATAGCCGGACCTTGCTCAAGCTGGAAGAATTCCTGCCTTACCGGCTGGTCATTCTCTCGGCGCGCACATCGAATGCGCTGGCACGCATCTATGCCGAGCGCTTCCAGCTCACCATTCCGCAATGGCGGGTCATTGCCACGCTCGGCCAGTATCCGGTGCGGACCGCGCGCGACATCGCGCGGCACGGCATGATGCATAAATCGACGGTATCGCGCGCGGTGACAGCGCTGGTCGAGCGCGGACTTCTGCGCAAGGAGCCCAATGCCTTCGACATGCGCGAGGAGCATCTGCGCCTCACGGAAGAAGGCCGGGCCATCTACGAAGCCGTCGTGCCGCAGGCACGCAGCTTCGAGGAAGAGATCACCGCGGCTTTCGCACCGGGCGAGCGCGCGGAATTCATCCGGCTGATCGAGAAGCTCGACGCGCATACGCGCAACCTCGCACCCGATCCGGACCCGGACGCCTGAACGCCCGGGCACCCATCAGAACAGGAGGAACCAATGGGTCCTTTCCCCCACGATGCCCCACCCCCGGAGATTTCCGAGGACAATCCCATGGGCACGGACGGATTCGAATTCGTCGAATTCTGCCATCCCGATCCGGATGCGCTCGACCGCCTGTTCAAGGTGATGGGCTTTACTGCCGTGGCGCGGCACCGCTCAAAAAACGTCACGCTCTACCGTCAGGGCGACATCAACTTCATCCTCAACGCGGAACCCGAGAGCTTCGCCGCGAAATTCGCCCAGAAGCACGGACCCTCTGCGCCGGCCATGGCGTTTCGCGTCGTTGATGCGCGCCACGCCTATGAGCGCGCGCTTTCGCTTGGCGCCAAACCGGCGCAGACGCAGGTCGGGCCGATGGAACTCAACATCCCCGCCATCGAGGGGATCGGCGGCTTGCAGATCTATCTCGTCGATCGCTACGGCGCGAAGGGCTCGATCTACGATGTCGATTTCGAATGGCTCGGCGAACGCGATCCGCATCCGGAAGGTGTGGGCCTGCACTATATCGACCACCTGACGCATAACGTGCATCGCGGACGCATGAACGAGTGGGCAGAGTTCTACGAGCGGCTGTTCAATTTCCGCCAGATCCGCTATTTCGACATTGCCGGCAAATTGACCGGCCTGCATTCGCGCGCCATGACCAGCCCGGATAATAAAATCCGCATCCCGATCAACGAGGATGCCGGCGAATCCGGCCAGATCCAGGAATATCTCGACCAGTACAAGGGCGAGGGTATCCAGCATGTGGCGCTGGGCTCGACGGATCTGTATCGCTCGATCGAGACGCTGACCGAGAGCGGGCTCGAATTCATGCCCGCACCCAACGACATCTATTATGCGCGCATTGACAAGCGCCTGCCCAAGCATGGCGAATCGCTGGAGCGCCTGCAGAAGAACGGCATCCTCATCGACGGCGAGGGTGTGGTCGAAGGCGGCTATACGAAATGCCTGCTGCAGCGCTTCTCGAAGACCGTGGTCGGACCGATCTTCTTCGAATTCATCCAGCGCAAGGGGGATGACGGCTTCGGCGAGGGCAATTTCAAGGCGCTCTTCGAATCGATCGAGGAAGACCAGATCCGCCGTGGCGTGATCAGGGAAGATGCGGGCTGATCAGCGCGCGAAGCGGCGGCGCGGGGCGTTCAGTCGCCCCCGCCGCAATCCCCGCCATCGGTACCGCCGCTGCCCTGGGCCCCGTGATCGCCCCCGCACCATGCCAGATACCAGTGCCCGAGCAGACCGAAGGCGTGCAGGATCACCATGATGCCCGCACACGCACCTGCCGCGAGAAAGAAGAAACTGTTTTCACGCAGCATTGCGAAAAGCGCATCCATGCCAATACCTCGCTGAGATCAATGGCGAGATCCCATCTTCGCGCAACAGTGCTTGCCATTGCGTTACGCGCTTGATGCGTATTCGCGCGGAGCTCTGACGAATGCGCCCTCAGGATTTACCGTCAGAACCGGGCTTCGTCCCGGAATTTGCGGGCGATACCGGGCGCTGCGGCGCGGACTGTGGCGTGGTCTGCGGCACCGGTGCCGCAAGATCCTCCTTCGGATTGCGCGCGGCCTGCCACAAGCGCCCGCCGAAGACCTTGAAGCCCTTGGCGACACCGCGTCCGGCGCGGCCCAGATTCTCGCCGAAACGCAGCCCTTGGGGACTTCCCAGACGCCGGCGATTGCGCTGCGTCATCAAAGCTTCGCCGAGCTGGCCGGCAATGGCGTTATGCAGGGTATCGAGGTTCCATGACGGCGCCCGCGCGCAGACCGGGATCGGCGGCATGTCGCCGAGCTTTCCGGCGAAATCGGCGCGCAAAGCCACGATTGCCTTCCCGATCACGGCCTGTGCCGCCTCGGGCAGGCGGTTTTCGGTATAGGGCCAATCCGGCAACAGCGCATCCGCCGCCGTCGCCACCGGGATGATCGGCGCAAGCCGGCGCGCTGCATCTTCGGCGAAATACGCCATCACGGCGTCGCGCAGGGCGATGTCGACGGCGCGTCCCGGGCGATTGGCGCGCAGCACCCACAGCACCATGTCCGCCTCGGCGATTTCCTGCGCCAGCGTCTGTTGAACGCTTGCCGAGCCGTCGAGCCCCATCGTATCGACGAGGCGGCAGGGAATATCGTCGATCTCGATCGCGTGCGCCGTCAGCCGGTCCGTGGTCGGGGCGAGATCGGTCTCCGCAGGGCCGTCACCGGCCAGCGCGTTGATCAGCGTCGACTTGCCCGCCGAGACCTGCCCCACCACGATGATCCGCACCGGGTCGTCGGGCCGCGCGAGGCTGTTGCGATCACGCAATTCGGAGCCGAGCTGGATCTCGATCAGCTCGGCATCGGAGAATTTCAGGCGCCCGGAATAGAGATCGACCGCCGCCTGCGCGACCTCCTCCAGCAGGATCGCCTGCGCATCGCGCACCACCTGATCGCTGAGCCGGTCCTGCAGGCCGGCAGTCGCGGCGCGCTCGATCTCACGCAGCACGCCCACCGGCGGGTTGAAGGCGAGCCTCAGGCCGCGATAGGCGAGATAGCCGTATTTCCAGACCGTGCGCGCCTGATCCTGCCGGCTCCAGAGCCAGTGTACCGCGCGCATCGAGAGCTGATCGGAGAACGGCACGTGGCTGCGCAGGAACTCCCGGTAGCGCAGCGCGACCCGGTCGATCAGCAACAGCGCCTCCGGCAGGGTGAAATCGAGCGCGCCGCGCTTGCCGTCAGACATGCGCGCGGCGACGTCCTCGACCACGGCGACGGCTTGTTCGGGGAGCGCCTCCCACGCGACCGGCGCGGTCAGGCGCTCGGCGATGGCGGCGCGCGAGGCCTCGTAGATTGCGGTCTCGCGCGCGCTCCATTCCGGATCGATCGGAGGATGAGCGAGCCGTTCGCGCAGACCGGCCCCCGCATCGCCATCCTGCGATGCTTCGCGTGCTTCACCCTGCGCACGCGCTTCGCCCTGCGCACGCGCCTTTCCACGCTCCCGGCGCCGATACTGCCAGGCGAGCCCGAGCCGTCCGCTCCAGATCAGCGTGGCGAGGGCGACACAGCCGAGCACGAACCAGAGCAGCATGCCCCGTTCATGCAGCCAGAGAAAGCCGAGGAGCGAGGTCGCGGCGAAGGGCAGGACGAGCAGCCCGGCGGCGCCGAGGCGGCTCCAGCGCAGATAGGCCCGGCGCAGGCGCTCAGCCAGCTGCATCGCGCGCCCTCGCGAAGGCTTCCTCGTAGAGACGGCGCAGATCCGCCGCGCTCGCCCGCTCACCGCGCGATTCGCGGTCGAGCCAGTAGGCCGCTGCACGCCCGAGCGCGAAGGTGGTGGCGAAGCTGATCGCCGCCGCACTCGCCGCACCGAGTGTCTGTCCGACCACGGGGACGAGCTTCGCCACCTGGCGGGCCGCATGGGATCCGGCAAAGCGCATCAGCGCGCCCGAGCCGAGCGCCCCGGCGAAGGCACCGGCGCGTTGCGTGGTCCAGGGGACACCGTAGCGACCGGCCATGGCGTGGAGCATCGCGCCCTGAATCGCGGGGACGCCGACGGCACCGATCACCGGGGCGACATCGCTCGCAGCCGCCGCACCGGCATACCACATCACCAGAGGCTTGATCTCGGCAAAGCGCGCAGATTCCGCGTCGCGCGCGCCTTCGCGCATGATCAGCAGCGCCGCTTCCGGCAAGAGACCCGCCAACGCCGCACGCAGCTCGTCGAGCCCTTTACCGGTGGCCTCGCCGGCGGGAAGCGCGAGGGTCACGGCGGGCAGCGCGGCACCCGCTGCCTCCTCGAAACGCGACTGCGTGGCCGCCTGTGCGCGGGCGCGCATGGCATTGCTCTCGGCGAGATCGGCGCCGGTATGCGCAATCAGCACGGGAAGAGCGGCGCGGCGGCGGCGCAATTCACGCAGGATGTCGGCCACCGCGCCCTGTACCGGATCGTCCAGCCGCGCCACGACGACAAGGGCATGGCTGCCGCGTTCGGCTTGCGCAAGATCCTCCTGCGGGTCATAGCCGGCCTCGCCGATGCCGCGCGTATCGAGAAAGCGCAGCACCGGGTGCTCTGCCGGATAATCATAGGCCATGGCCGTGCGGGTGCAGGGCGCAAAACCCTCGCCGATATCCGCCTCGCCCGTCAGTGCGCGCACCAGCGACGACTTGCCCGCCCCGGTTTTGCCGAGCAGCCACAGGGTCGGCGTCGGAACCGCCTGGCCTTCGATCACCGGCGGCGAAACTGCCGCGCCCTTGCGCAAGATGCGCCCGATATAATCCCGCACGACCGATCCATTCGCCTCGTTGAAGCCGGAATCTAGTGTCTGCGCGGGCCCGGCGCAATCGGCGTCACGCCGGCCTCAGCCGACCACCGCATCCACCGCGTCACCGAGGCGCTCGACGATGGCGTCGATATCGGCCTCGGTGACGATGAAGGGAGGGGCGAGGAGGACGTGATCGCCGTGGATGCCGTCGATGGTGCCGCCCATCGGATAGCAGATCAGGCCGCGCGCCATGGCCTCCTGCTTGATCTGCGCATGCACCTTGCGGGCCGGGTCGAAGGTCTCCTTCGAGGAGCGGTCGGCGACGAGCTCGATGGCCTGGAAAAGGCCGCGCCCGCGAATATCGCCCACATGGGGGTGATTGCCGAAACGCGCCTCGAGGCGTTGCGTCAGATATGTGCCCTGCTTGCGCACATTCTCCAGCAGATTGTCGCGGCGGATCACCTGTTGCACCGCGAGCGAGGCGGCGCAGGCGACCGGGTGGCCGAGATAGGTATGGCCGTGCTGGAACAGGCCGGAGCCCGAGGCGAAGGCGTCGATGATCTTCTCGTGCACCAGCACCCCGCCGATCGGCGCGTAACCGCCGCCCATGCCCTTGGCGATGGTCATCAGATCGGGGGTGACGCCCTCCTGCTCGCAGGCATGCAGCGTGCCGGTGCGGCCCATGCCGCACATCACCTCGTCGAGAATGAGCAGGATGCCGTGCCGGTCGCAGATCTCGCGCACGCGCCGGTAATAGCCTTCCGGCGCGGTGAGCGCTCCGGCAGTGGCGCCGCCCACCGTCTCGGCGATGAAGCCGATGATCGTCTCCGGCCCGAGCTCGGCGATCATCGCCTCCAGCTCCTGCGCCAGGCGCTCACCGTATTCCGCGTCGCTCTCGTCGGCGCGGCGGTCGCGATAGGCATAGGGCGGGGAGACGTGATGCGTCTTGACGAGGAGCGGCTCGAACTGGGCCCGGCGCCATTCGTTGCCGCCCACCGCGAGCGCGCCGAGCGTATTGCCGTGATAGCTCTGCTTGCGGGCGATGAATCGGGCGCGCTGCGGCTGGCCGATCTCGACGAAATATTGCCGCGCCATCTTCAGGGCCGCCTCGATCGCCTCGGAGCCACCCGAGACGAAATAGACATGCGACATCCCCTCCGGCGCATGCGCCACGAGATCATCGCCGAGCTGCTCCGCCACTTCCGTCGTGAAGAAGCCGGTATGGGCGTATTCGAGCTGCTCGAGCTGCTTGCGCATGGCGCTCAGCACGTCGGGATGCATGTGGCCGAGACAGGAGACCGCCGCGCCGCCGGAAGCGTCGATATAATCGCGGCCTTGCGTGTCGCGGATATGGATGCCGTGGCCGCTGGCGGCCCTGGGATAGGTGGCTTTCAGGCTGCGATGCAGGACGCTGGTCATGTCGGTCTCTCGATGATCTCACGCAGATCGTTGGATGCGGCTCGTATCAGTCTCGTCGCCCGCATCGCTGCAGGGTGCCTGCGCGTGGCTCGTGGCAGCATGGCATGCGCGTCGGCGATGGCCTGAGCATAATCCGACGGGCGCGCGGGTGCATGCGTGAAATCGCGCAG
Organism: Saliniramus fredricksonii; assembly: GCF_900094735.1. Classification (NCBI taxonomy): domain Bacteria; kingdom Pseudomonadati; phylum Pseudomonadota; class Alphaproteobacteria; order Hyphomicrobiales; family Salinarimonadaceae; genus Saliniramus; species Saliniramus fredricksonii. Next base: position 922,514 of record NZ_FMBM01000001.1, on the reverse strand, counting down.
ATCGCGCAGGCGCGCATGCACGCACGGTCCTCATGCGTGCCGCCATGGCTCACCAACCCGGAGATGTGCCTCGTGATCCGGACCCATGCTTGACAGCGCGCGGGAGATGATGGACGTAACGCTTGACAGTTTCGCCTTTGCAGCCCGTTCCAACCGCACGAGTTCAGTCTGCCCATGTTCGACAAGATTCTCATCGCCAATCGCGGCGAAATCGCCTGCCGGATCATCAAGACTGCGAAGCGGATGGGCATTGCGACCGTCGCGGTCTATTCCGATGCCGATCGCGACGCGCTGCATGTGGAGATGGCGGATGAGGCGGTGCATATCGGGCCGGCAGCCGCAGCCGAATCCTATCTCGTCATCGAGAAGATCATCGATGCCTGCAAGCAGACCGGCGCCCAGGCCGTACATCCCGGCTACGGCTTCCTCTCCGAGCGCGAGGCCTTCGCCGAGGCGCTGAAGGCGGCGGGCATCGTCTTCATCGGTCCCAATCCGCGCGCCATCGCCGCCATGGGCGACAAGATCGAATCGAAGAAGGCGGCAGCCACGGCCAATGTCTCGACGGTTCCCGGCTTTCTCGGGGTGATCGAGAGCCCCGAACACGCGGTGCAGATCGCCGACGAGATCGGCTATCCGGTAATGATCAAGGCCTCCGCCGGCGGCGGCGGCAAGGGCATGCGGATCGCCCATTCGGCGGACGAGGTGGCGGAAGGCTTCGCCCGCGCCAAATCGGAAGCCGCCTCCTCCTTCGGTGACGACCGGGTCTTCGTGGAAAAGTTCATCGTCGATCCGCGCCATATCGAGATCCAGGTGCTGGGCGACAAGCACGGCAATGCGATCTGGGTCTCGGAGCGCGAATGCTCGATCCAGCGCCGCAACCAGAAGGTCATCGAAGAGGCCCCGAGCCCGCTGCTCGACGAGGAAACCCGCCGCGAGATGGGCGAGCAGGCCGTCGCGCTCGCCAAAGCCGTGGATTACGATTCCGCCGGCACGGTCGAATTCGTCGTCGGCCAGGACAAGTCCTTCTTCTTTCTCGAGATGAATACCCGCCTGCAGGTGGAGCATCCGGTCACCGAGATGATCACCGGAATCGATCTCGTCGAGGAGATGATCCGCGTCGCCGCCGGCGAGAAGCTGCGTCATGCGCAGGAGGATATCCGGCTCGACGGCTGGTCGGTGGAAAGCCGCATCTATGCCGAGGATCCCACCCGCGGCTTCCTGCCCTCGACCGGTCGGCTCACGCTCTACCGCCCGCCGGCGGATTCCGGCATGGACGGTGTCAGCGTGCGCAATGATACCGGCGTCACCGAGGGCGGTGAGATCTCGATCTATTACGATCCGATGATCGCCAAGCTCGTCACCCACGCCCCCACCCGCGAACAGGCGATCGAGGCCCAGGCCCGCGCGCTCGATGCGTTTGCCATCGACGGCATCCGCCACAACATTCCCTTCCTCTCCGCCCTGATGGCGCATCCGCGCTGGCGCGAGGCACGGCTCTCGACAGGCTTCATCGCCGAGGAATTCCCGGACGGTTTCGCCTTGCCCGTGCCGGAGGGTGTCGTCGCGCTGCGCATCGCGGCGGTGGGTGCACAGATCGATCACCTGCTCAACGAGCGCAAGCGCCGCATCAGCGGCCAGATGCGCCCCGATGAGGCGGTGCGCTTCACCCGCGAACGCTCTGTCATGCTGGGCAGCGAACGCCACGACATCACGATCAGCGAGGCCGAAGGCCAGCTCGCCGTGGATTTCGCAGACGGTACCCGCATCCTCGTCGCCAGCGGCTGGAAGCCGGGTGATCCGGTCTGGGCCGGCACGATCGACGGCACGCCGGTGGCGATGCAGGTGCGCGCCCTCCTCAACGGCGTGCGGCTCTCGCATGCCGGCGCCTTTTCCGATGTGCGGGTCTATACCCGCCGCGAGGCCGATCTTGCCGCGATCATGCCGGAAAAGCGCGATGGCGGCGCCACCAAGCAGCTGCTCTGCCCGATGCCGGGGCTGGTGCGCTCGCTTCTCGTGAGCGAGGGCCAGGAGGTCAAGATCGGCGAGCCGCTGGTCATGGTCGAGGCGATGAAGATGGAGAACGTGCTGCGCGCCGAGCGCGAAGGCACGATCGCGAAGATCGTCGCGAAGGAAGGCGACAGCCTCGCCGTCGATGCGGTGATTCTGGAATTCGCCTGAGCATCCGGGGAGGTCGGCGGGTCTCGCAACCCGCCGCGCCGCGCCCGATATCCGGCGTCAGAGCGTCTCGACGCCCTTGATCTCGATCCCGAACCCGCCGAGGCCGACGAAGGCGCGTTTCGATGTCGAGAGATTGCGAATCGACTTCACGCCCAGATCACGCAGGATCTGGGCGCCGAGACCGACTTCGCGCCAGGTGCGCGTGCGCTCCGCCTCGGTGCCCGTCGTATCCTCCTTGAAGGAGGTCATCGGCACACCCGCCGTGCCCTCGCGCAGATAGACCACGACGCCGCGCCCTTCCTGCGCGATCCGCGCCAAAGCCGCATCGAGCCCCGCGCCACCCTGGAAGATATCCGTCACGACATTGGCGCGATGCAGCCGCGCGAGCACGTTATCGCCATCGCCCATCGCGCCGTGGACCAGTGCGAAATGCTGTACCTCGTCGAAGGGTGTGGCATAGGCATAAGCCGTCATCTCGCCATATCTGGTCTCGACCGGGAAACTGCCGAGCCGCTCGACGAGCTTCTCCCGCGCCTGCCGATAGGAAATCAGATCGGCCACGGAGACGCGCTTGAGGCCGTGTTTCTCGCCAAAGGCGGTGATCTGCTCGCCCTTCATCACGGTGCCGTCATCATTGGCGAGCTCGCAGATCACACCGACTTCCGGAAGGCCGGCGAGCCTGCACAGATCCACCGCCGCTTCGGTATGGCCGGAGCGCATCAGCACGCCGCCTTCCTTGGCGATCAGCGGGAAGACATGGCCGGGGCGCACGAAGTCACCGGCACCCATATTGCCGTTGGCGAGCGCGCGCACGGTGTTGCAGCGCTGCTCGGCGGAGATGCCGGTGGTCAACCCGTGACGGGTATCGACGGAAACGGTGAAGGCCGTGCCGAGCGGTGCATCATTGGAAGGCACCATCGGATCAAGGCGCAGCCGGCGGGCCTCGCTCTGGGTCAACGGTGCGCAGACGATGCCGCAGGTATGACGGATGATGAAGGCCATCTTCTCCGGCGTGCAATGCGTTGCCGCGACGATCAGATCGCCTTCGTTCTCGCGATCGTCGTCATCGGTGACGATGACGATCTCGCCGGCGGCAAAGGCTTCGATGGCTTCTGTGACGGATTGGGGCATGGTGGCTCACATTGGTATGGAGGAAGGGCGATCAGGAACCGCCTGCGGGCCAGGGGGCGCTTTTGCCAACCTGGCCCCTGTGTCTGAGATAGTGATCGGCGATGATGCAGGCCAGCATGGCCTCGCCGACGGGAACGGCGCGAATCCCCACACAGGGGTCGTGACGGCCCCTGGTGAGGATATCGGCCTCGGCATTGTCGCGCGTCACCGTGGCGCGCGGGGTCAGGATCGAGGAAGTCGGCTTCACGGCGAAGCGCGCCACCACCGGCTGGCCGGTGGAGATGCCGCCGAGAATGCCGCCCGCCTGGTTGCTGGTGAAGGTGGGCGCATCCCCGTTGCCGGGGCGCATTTCATCCGCGTTTTCCTCGCCGGTCAAAGCGGCTGCGGCGAAACCGGCGCCGATCTCGACGCCCTTGACCGCATTGATCGACATCAGCGCCGCGGCGATTTCGGTATCGAGCTTGCCATAGACCGGCGCACCCAGACCCGGCGGCACGCCCTCGGCCACGACCTCGATCACGGCTCCGACCGAGGAGCCGGATTTGCGGATGCCGTCGAGATAATCGGCGTAGAATGCGGCAGCCTGCGCATCGGGGCAGAAGAACGGGTTGCGCGCGATCTCGTCCCAGTCCCAGTTGCCGCGATCGATCGCATGCGGACCCATCTGCACCAGCGCACCGCGCACGCGCAGACCCGGCACGACCTTGCGGGCGATGGCACCGGCGGCAACCCGCGCCGCCGTCTCACGCGCCGAGGAGCGCCCGCCGCCGCGATAATCGCGCACGCCATACTTGATATCGTAAGGGTAGTCCGCGTGGCCGGGGCGATACTTGTCGCGGATATCGGAGTAATCCTTCGAGCGCTGATCGACATTCTCGATCATCAGCGCGATCGGCGTGCCGGTTGTTACCTGCTGCGGCATGCGCTCGTCCTGGAACACGCCGGAGAGAATGCGCACCTGATCCGGCTCGCGGCGCTGCGTGGTAAAGCGCGACTGGCCCGGCCGCCTGCGGTCGAGCTCGGCCTGGATTTCCGCGACGGTGAGCGGGATCTGCGGCGGACAGCCGTCAACCACGCAGCCGAGAGCCGGCCCGTGGCTCTCGCCGAAGGTGGTGACGCGAAACAGATGGCCGAAACTGTTATGGGACATGGACGGGCCCGATCATTGCGAAACGGGGTATTTAGAGCATGTTCTCCCGCGAAGAAACCGCTTTCGCGCAAACATCGCTCCCGCTGCCGGCAAACAGGCGCAATCCGATCATTCCGCAGGCGCGGAGAGGCCGGCCTGTCCGCGCGGCAGACCGAGCGTGAAGGCGAAACACGCAGTCAGCATGAGGGCGGAGCCGATCAGGCAGGCGTGGATTCCGCCATACTGGTAGAGCAGGCCCGAGAGCAGCGTGCCCATGAAGCGGCCCGCCGCATTCGCCGCATAATAGAACCCGACATCCTCCGCCGCCTTCTTCGAACCGGCATAGGCGAGGATCAGATAGGAATGCAGCGAGGAATTCACGGCAAAGGCGAAACCGAAGACGAGGAGACCCGTCACCAGGATCAGGTCGGGTCGCAGGTCGAGGCCGATCAGCGCCAGCGCGATCATGACGGGCAAACCCGCGAGCGCCACCGCCCAGATCCGCGCGGCACCGACCTCGCGGCTGAACCCGTCGGCGGAACGCGGCACGAGATGCGGCGCGAACGCCTGCACCGCGCCGTAACCGATCGTCCACACAGCCAGGAATCCACCAACCATGGTGAAGGTCCAGCCGGACGCATAGAGAAAGACGGGCAAGCCGACGACGAACCAGACGTCGCGCGCGCCAAACAGCATCACCCGCGCCGCCGCAAGCAGATTGATGGCGCGGCTCTTGCCGAAAAGCTCCCGGGCGCTCCCGCTCGCCTTCGCCTTGCCCATGAAGGCGGGAAGCGACAGGCTCACCGCGACGAGCACCAGGGCGAGTGCGCCGGCCATGGCGTAGAGCGCATGGCGGAAGCCCAGCGTCTCGAGCAGCAGGCCGCCGAGGAAGAAACCGAAACCCTTCATGGCGTTCTTGGAGCCGGTGAACCAGGCGACCCAGGCGAAGAGCCGACTCTCCCCCGCCTCACCGCGGGCCTCGGCCTCCGCCACCTTGATCGCGGATTTCGAGGCGGTCTTGGTCAGATCCTTGGCCACACCGCACACGCCCTGCGCCGCCACCACCCAGGCGACGGAGAGCACCACACTCCATTGCGGCGAGACGGCGGAGAGGATGAGAAAGCCGGTAATCTGCGTCACCAGCCCCACGCTGAGCATCCGCGTGATGCCGAATCGCGTGGCGAGCCAGCCGCCGACGAAATTCGCTACGACGCCGGCTGCTTCATAGAGCAGGAAGAGAAAGGCCAGGGTGAAGGGAGAATAGCCGAGGTTGAAGAAATGCAGCAGCACCAGCATGCGCAGGGCGCCGTCCGTCAGCGTGAAACTCCAGTAGGAGGCCGTGACGATGGCGTAGTTGCGGGTGCCCGTCTTCATGCTCAGATCCCGGCCTCACGCATCTTGCAGGCGAGATCGACCATGCGGCAGGAAAAGCCCATCTCGTTGTCGTACCAGGCATAGATCTTCAACAGCGTGCCGTCGGTGACCAGCGTGGACGGCCCGTCGATGATGCTGGAGCGGGTGTCACCGGCGAAATCGATCGAGACCAGCGGGCGTGCCTCGAAGCCGAGAATCCCCGCGAGCGGGCCGGAAGCGGCGATGGCGAACAGGTCGTTGATCTCCTCGGCGCTGGTCTCGCGCGCCATCTCGAAGACGCAATCGGTCAGCGAGGCATTGAGCACCGGAGCGCGCACGGCATGACCGTCGAGCTTGCCTTCGAGTTCGGGATAGATCAGCGCGATCGCAGTGGCCGAACCCGTCGTCGTCGGCTGCAACGAGAGCATGGCCGAGCGCGCGCGGCGCAGATCCTTGTGGACGCCGTCCACCACGAGATTGGTATTGGTGGGATCGTGGATCGTGGTGATCTGGCCGTGGCGGATGCCGATCGCCTCATGCACCACCTTCACCACCGGAGCGAGGCAGTTCGTCGTGCACGATGCCGCCGTGACGAGGCGGTGCTCGCCCGGATCATAGAGATGGTCGTTGATCCCCATCACCAGATTGAGCGCCGAGCCGTCCTTGACGGGAGCCGCGACCAGCACGCGTTTCGCGCCGCGCGCGAAATGGCCTTCCAGCGTCTCCCGCTTCAGGAACTTGCCGGTGGCCTCGATGACGAGATCGACGCCGAGATCGCCCCAGGGGATTTCTGCGGGCGCGGCATGGGCCGAGACGCCGATACGCTTGCCATCGATGCTGATGACGCCCTGCGCATCGTCTCCGGCGATTTCGGACCGCCAGCGGCCCTGCATCGAATCGAAGGCGATCAGATGCGCGAGCGTCTCCGCCCCGCCCTTGATCTCGTTGACATGGACGATGTCGAGCCGGTTGTCGCGGCGCGGATCGTCCTGCGGGCGCTCCGCCGCACCCAGGGCCGCGCGCAGAACCAGGCGCCCGATCCGCCCCATGCCGTTGATGCCCACGCGCATGATCGTCCCTCCGCTTGCCATCTCATGCTTCGCATAGGCTTTTTCGATATTCATGGAAAGAGCCTGCGCGTTCGATGACGCGTGCATGTGACATCCGGATGACAGCCGGAGTGCCGATGGTTGCTGATGGCGATGTGCATCCGCCCCTTCCGGCTTTCGGCGTTCACGCCGCTCGACAGGGCCCTGCGCAAGGCCGATGCTGCCTGAAACGGGGGGCTGTTTCATGAAGGTCTTCATCAGCGTCGATATCGAGGGCTGCGCCGGCATCACCCATTGGGACGAGGCGCGGCGCACGCATGCGGATTACGCGGAATTCCGCGAGATCATGACCAACGAGGCACTCGCCGCGATCCGGGGTGCCCGCGCGGCAGGCGCGACGGAGGTCGTCGTCAAGGACGCCCACGCCTCGGGCCGCAATCTGATCCTCGACCGGCTGCCCCCCGATATCCGCATCGTACGTGCCTGGGCCGGCCATCCGCTGTGCATGGTGCAGGGGCTCGATGAAAGCTTCGATGCGCTGATGATGATCGGCTATCACGCAGCGGCGGGATCGGAAGCGAATGCGCTCGCCCATACACTCTCCCTCGCTGCCGCCGAAATCCGCCTGGATGGGCGGCGCGCCTCGGAATTCCTGATCCACGCGCTCGCAGGCGCCATGCTCGGCGTGCCGACGGTCTTCGTCAGCGGGGATGCCGGGCTGATGGCGGAGATCGCGGACGTGGCGCCGCAAGTGGGGCGTTGCGCGGTCAAGCAGGGTTACGGCCAGTCAACCCTGTCGATGACCCCCGCCGGCGCCTGCGCGGCGATCGAGGCCGGCGCGGCGCAGGCGCTTTCGCGGAGCGGGGAGAGGCAGCTTCTCGCCGTGCCGCAATCGCCGGTGCTCGAGATTACCTATAATGACCCGCTGCTGGCCGAACGCCATCGCTGGTATCCCGGTGCCGAACATCTCGGCGACCGCACCATCCGCCTCCCTGCGCAGGATTATTTCGAGATCCTGCGTGCCCTGAATTACCTCACCTGATACGGCGTGATGGCGGTCGCACCGAGCACGACCCATCCTCTGCGCGGTATTCTCGCGATGGTCGCCGGTACGGCGCTCTTCGCCTGTGGCGACGTTTTCGCCAAGATGCTGACCCCCGAACTGCCGCCCCTGATGATCGCCTGGATGCGCTACATTGTCTTCGCAGTGCTGATTCTGGGCTTTCTGCTCGCGACCCGAGGCGTGCAGGGCTTCGCCTCGCGGCGCCCCGGTCTGCAGATCGTCCGCGGACTGGGCATGCTCGGCTCTGCGGTCTTCTTCATGAGCGGCATCGTGTTTCTGCCGGTGGCCGATGCGACGGCGATCTTCTTCATCCTGCCGATCCTGCTGACGGCTTTTGCCGTCGTCTTCCTGCATGAAGTGGTCGGCTGGCGACGCTGGGCTGCGGCCGTCATCGGCTTTTGCGGGGTACTGATCGTGATGCGCCCGGGCACCGACGCCTTCCGGATCGCATCGCTCTTCCCCGTGCTGGCGGCAACCTCCTGGGCCATCGCGGGGACGATCACGCGCTATGTCAGCGCGCGCGACGCACCGGTGACGACGCTCGCCTGGTCGGCCCTGGTGGGTTTCGTCATCGCCAGCTTCGCCGTACCGTTCTTCTGGGTCGCGCCACAGGCAGACCAGCTCTGGGTTGCGCTGGCGATGGGGCTCGTCTCCAGCGCCGGTCACGGCCTCGTGGTCCTCGCCCTACGCGATGCCAGCGCATCGCTGGTCGCACCTTATGCCTATGGCCAGATCGTCTGGGCCGGCGCACTCGCCTTCATCGCCTTCGGCACGCTCCCGGATCGTTATACGATCCTGGGCGCCTGCGTGATCGCCGGTGCGGGGATCTACATCAGCTACCGCGAGCGACGCGGCGGCCAGGCTGGCGCGTGAATCGAGCCTGACGCAACGACACTTGATCGCGCAAGGTCATGAGCCGGCTCCTGACCAGAGCGTCACGCATGGCAGGCTGTCATGCAACTGTCATCCAAAGCCGCTATCAACGCCGTCATCCAACACCTAGGGGAGAATTATGAAAGCACTTGCAACCCTGACCGCGCTCGCCGCGCTCGCCGTCGCCTTTCCCGCCCAGGCCGAATTCCAGCTCGGCAGCCGCTATGTCGACAATGACGGCGATCTCATCGCCGACATTCCGGAAGATTCTGCGGACTGGATTGATCCGGACACGCTGATCTTCGCCTATACGCCGGTCGAAGATCCGGCTGTCTATGCCGAAGTCTGGCAGGGCTTTCTCGATCACATGGCCGAAGTGACGGGCAAGAACGTCCAGTTCTTCCCGGTCCAGTCGAACGCCGCCCAGATCGAGGCCATGCGCGCCGGTCGCCTGCACGTTGCCGGCTTCAACACCGGCTCGAACCCGCTGGCCGTGGCCTGCGCCGGTTTCCGTCCCTTCGCCATGATGGCGGCTGAAGACGGCTCCTTCGGTTACGAGATGGAAATCATCACCTATCCGGACTCCGGCATCGAGGAAGTCGAGGACATTCGGGGCGAGACGCTCGCCTTCACCTCGGAGACCTCCAATTCGGGCTTCAAGGCTCCCTCCGCCATCCTCATGGCCGAGTTCGGCATGGAAGCCGGCACCGATTTCGAGCCGACCTTCTCGGGTGCGCATGACAGCTCGATCCTCGGCGTCGCCAACAAGGACTACATCGCCGCTTCGATCGCCAATTCGGTCAAGGGCCGGATGATCGACCGCGACGTCGTCAGCGAAGACCAGCTCGTGACGATCTATCAGTCGCAGACCTTCCCGACCACGGGTTACGGCACGGTCTACAACCTGGCCCCGGATCTGCAGGAAAAGATCCAGGAAGCCTTCTTCAGCTTCGAGTGGGAAGGCTCTGCTCTGGCCGAGGAATTCGGTCGTAACGGTGAGGACCAGTTCATTCCGATCACGTTCCAGGAAGACTGGGCGGTGATCCGCACCATTGATGAAGCCAACGGCGTCGTCTACGAATGTAACTGAACCTTTCGTTGCAAGAACCAGCATGGGCGGCAGGTTGTCGCCCATGCCTCTTTTTTGGAAAGATGCCGCCATGCTGCACCTCGAAGGCTTGACGAAGACCTACAAAACGGGCGACGCCGCGCTCAGCGACGTGACACTGACCATCCCCAAGGGCCAGATCATGGGTCTCATCGGACCTTCGGGCGCGGGCAAATCCACCATGATCCGGTGCATCAACCGGCTGGTAGAGCCGAGCGCCGGTCAGGTCGTGCTCAGTGATGTCGATCTGGTGCGGCTCGGCAAGTCCGAACTGCGCCGGCAACGCCGCCGCATCGGCATGATCTTCCAGGAATATTCGCTGGTCGAGCGCCTGACCGTGATGGAAAACGTGCTTTCGGGACGGCTCGGCTACGTTCCGTTCTGGCGCAGCTTCCTGCGGAAATATCCGCCTTCCGACATCCAGCTCGCCTATCGCCTGCTCGACCGTGTCGGTCTGATGGACCAGGCCGACAAGCGGGCCGACGCGCTCTCCGGCGGTCAGCGCCAGCGCGTGGGTATCGCGCGTGCGCTCGCCCAGGAGCCGGAGCTCTTGCTCGTCGATGAACCGACCGCAAGCCTCGATCCCAAGACGTCGCGCCAGATCATGCGGCTTCTCATCGAGATCTGCGCCGAGCGCGGCCTTCCGGCCATCATCAATATTCACGACGTGCCGCTGGCGCAGCAATTCATGCAGCGAATCGTCGGCCTGCGCGCCGGGCGCGTCGTCTTCGACGGGCCGCCAGAGCAACTCAATGAAGCCGCCCTGACCGAAATCTACGGCGCAGAGGACTGGAACGCCATGCGTCGTGGTGACGAGGAGCAGGCGGATGCCGAGGCCGACGCCAAACGGCGTCTGGAGGCGATTGCGGTATGAGCACCACCTATCCGACAACCTGGCGCCGTCCGCCACAGATCATCAAGGACCGCACCTGGCGCATCGGTCTGCAGATCGCCATTCTGGTCTATCTTGTCCTCGCCATCGGCACGCTTGAGGTCAACTGGGAGCGTGTGATCGTCGGGCTGGAGCGCGGCCAGCGCTTCATCATGGGCTTTCTGCAGCCCGATTTCACCAGCCGCTGGAACGATATCTATCGGGGGCTGATCGAAAGCCTGACGATGACGCTCACCTCGACAGTGATCGGCGTGATCCTCTCGATCCCTGTCGGCATCGGCGCGGCGCGCAACCTGGCACCGGCGCCGGTCTATTATGTCTGCCGAACAATCATCGCGGTGAGCCGCTCGCTGCAGGAGGTGATCATCGCGATCTTCCTCGTGGCGATGTTCGGTTTCGGCCCCTTTGCCGGGTTCCTGACGCTGTCCTTCGCGACGATCGGCTTCATCGCGAAACTGCTCGCGGATGATATCGAGGAGATCGACGAGACCCAGGCCGAGGCGGTGCGTTCGACCGGAGCCTCCTGGCTGCAACTGATCAACTACGCCATCCAGCCGCAGGTCATGCCACGGCTGATCGGCCTGTCGCTCTACCGGCTCGACATCAATTTTCGCGAGAGCGCGGTGATCGGCATCGTCGGTGCCGGCGGCATCGGGGCGACTCTCAACACCGCGATGGACCGCTACGAATATGACAGCGCCGGCGCAATCCTCCTGATCATCATCGGTATCGTCATGATCGCCGAATACGGCTCCAGCTATCTTCGAAAGTTTCTGCAATGAGCGAGATCACGCATTACAAGGAGGTCTGGAGCCATCGCACGCCGCGCACACGGCTGTTCATGTGGATGGGCTGGCTCGGGCTCGTGGCTCTGTTCGTCTGGTGCTGGCAGTTGATGACGAAGAACACGATCTGGGCCTTCGTCCAGGACGCGCCCCGGCAGGCATCGGATATCGGCAGCCGCATGTGGCCACCGCGCCTGTCCTATCTGCCGGAACTGATGCAGCCCCTGTGGGATACGATCAACATCGCCACGATCGGCACGATCGGCGGCGTGATCATGGCGGTGCCGATCGCCTTCATGGCCGCGCGAAACACCACGCCCTCCGCCACCATCCTGCGTCCGATCGCCCTGTTCATCATCGTGGCATCGCGTTCGATCAATGCGCTGATCTGGGCGCTGCTGCTGGTTGCGATCATCGGTCCGGGATTGCTGGCGGGTATCATCGCGATCGCCCTGCGCTCCATCGGCTTCGTCGGCAAGCTTCTCTATGAGGCGATCGAGGAGACCGATGTTCGCCAGGTCGAGGCGATCGCAGCGACCGGGGCGAGCGAGGCGCAGATCCTGAATTACGGAATCGTGCCGCAGGTCATGCCGGCCTTCTGGGGGATTTCGGTGTTTCGCTGGGATATCAACATCCGCGAGAGCACCATTCTCGGGCTTGTCGGCGCCGGCGGTATCGGGCTCAAGCTGCAGTCTTCCCTCAACGTGCTGGCATGGCCGCAGGTGACGGTGATCCTGCTGCTGATCCTTGCCACGGTCGTCTTCTCGGAATGGGTCTCGGCCAAGGTACGCCACGCGATCATCTGACGTGTCGGTACCAACCCGACGGACGAAAGCGCATCGCTGTTGCGAAAATCCTGAGGGGCACGCCCCTCAGAATGCCTCCTCCCATGTGCGTGAGAGCCGCACGGCGGAATTGATCAGGCCAACCATGGAATAGGTCTGCGGGAAATTGCCCCAGAGCGCGCCGGTTTCGAAATCGGCATCTTCCGAGAGCAACCCGAAGGAATTGCGCAGCTTCAGCACTTCCTCGAACATGGCGCGCGCCTCGTCACAGCGCCCGATCGCCCAGAGGGCATCGACGAACCAGAAAGAGCAGATCAGGAAGCCCGTCTCCATCCGGCCGAAATCATCGGCGACGGCATAGCGCTTGACCAGATGCCCCCGGCGCAATTGCCGGTCGATGGCCTCCACGGTCATGATGAAGCGCTCGTCGCTGCAGGCGACGAAGCCGAGCTCGGCCAGAAGCAGCAATGTCGCATCGAGATCCTCACCCTCGAAGGTCGAGACGAAATGGCCTTTCCGCGGGTTCCAGATGCGCTCGCAGATGGCAGCGTGCATCAGATCTGCGTGGTTGCGCCAGTGCTCGGCGCGCTCATGCAACCCGATATGAGTGGCAATGCGTGCGAGCCGGTCGCAGGCGGCCCAGCACATCACGGCGGAGAAGGTGTGTATCGCCGCCATGGTGCGCAATTCCCACGGCCCTGCATCGGGCGTGTCATAGACCGCGACCGCCTTGGCGCCGAGCTTCTCCAGCTGCTCGAACAGGTGATGCATGCCGGCGCGATGCAGGCGCTTGTCGAAGAAAAGATGCGTGGAAGCGAGCACGACGCTGCCATAGACGTCGTTCTGGATCTGCGTATAGGCGGCATTGCCGTAGCGCACAGGTCCCATGCCGCGATAGCCGGGCAAGGCGGATGCCGCATGTTCCTCCAGCTTGCTCTCGCGGGTGATGCCGAAGAGCGGGGCGAGTTTCTCATCCTCCGAATCATCGACGATATTGGCGATGAAGGCGAGGAAGCCCTCCATGGTGCGGGTGGTGCCGAGCCGGTTGAGGGCATGGACGACGAAATACGCGTCGCGCAGCCAGCAATAGCGGTAATCCCAGTTGCGCTGGGTATGCGGTGCTTCCGGGATCGAGGTGGTGAGCGCGGCGACGATGCCGCCGGTCTCCTCGAAATTGCACAGTTTCAGGGTGATCGCCGCGCGGATCACGTCCTCCTGCCATTCGAACGGGATCGAGAGCGAGCGAACCCAGTTCGCCCAGTAATCCGTCGTGCGTTCGAAGAAATCGCGCGCCGTGGCATCGACGGAACTGCGCAGAGGCTCGTCCGGGCCGAAGATCAGGGAAATGCGCGATTCGAGCACGAAGGGGCGCTCCTCCGCCACATAGGCGATCGGCGCGTCAGTGGTCAGCCGCAGCGCCTGGCCGGGGCCGACGAAGCGCATGTGATTGGAGCCGCGCGTGATCTCGGGGGCGCGCGCGCCCCATTCGAACATCGGGCGCAGCCGGATGCGGATGCGCGGGCGCCCTGCGATGGGGCGCACCCGGCGCACCATGCCGGGCTGGCGGAAGGTGCGGTCGTAATGGATGAAGCGCGGCGCGAAATCGGTGATCTCGACGGCATTGCCGTCATCGTCATGGAGCGTCGAGATCAGGATGGCGGTGTTGCCGAGATAATGCTGCTCGCATCGCGTCATGCCTTCCAGCTCGACGGCGAAAACGCCACGCTTCGCATGCTTTCCATTGCCGACTTCCTCCCCGTCCAGCAGGGCGCAGAAGACGGGATCGCCATCGATGCGGGGAAAGCATCCCCAGACGATCTGGGCGCGCCGGTCAATCAGCGCGGCACTCATGCAATTGCCGATCACGGCGAGATCGAGCGAGCTCATGGGCTGGCCCTCCGGTTGGCGCGATTCGTGATCTTGCTGATACTACCTGGATCACACGAACAAATCCTCAATGGCGTCGCAGCCGGAGCATCATTGCGTCAGATGGATACCGGCTCACGGTTTGAAAGACGCACCTGAACGGCAATCAAGAGCGCAGCTCGAGCATGCTGCAGACCCTTCACCCCATCCCGCCCATACGGATTGCCGAGAAAAGCGCCATCTGGGCAGGGCCGTACGGATTGCGGTACGCTGCGCTCTTGCGTATCGCTTGATGGAAACGGGCACCCGCCCGCGCTTGCTGATCCGGAGGTCGCCATGCCGCATGATTTAGCCATTCTCGACGCGCTGCGCGCCGTCACCACCGCGACGCTGACCACCGTCCTCCTGAAGAAGGGTCTGCGGCGCTCCTGGATGCGGGGCCCCAGACCGCTCTATCATGCGCATGAACGCCTCGTCGGCCCCGCCTTCACCCTGCGTTTCGTGCCCATGCGCGAGGATCTCGCCACGCCCGAATCCTGGTCCTCGCCGCGCTCCACCCGCGCCGCGATCGAAGACATGCCGGAAGGGGCCGTCGCCATCGTCGATGCGATGGGAATCGACGATGCCGGCATCTTCGGTGACATCCTGTGCGCGCGCATGCACAAGCGCGGCGTCGCCGGGCTGATCACTGATGGTGTGGTGCGTGACGGGGCCGGTGTTTCCGATACCGGCCTGCCGGTCTGGGCGAGCGGCGTTGCGGCGCCGGCCTCGGTGGCGGGGCTGACCTTCGTCGGCTGGCAGGAACCGATCGGCTGCGGCGGCGTGGCGGTGTTCCCCGATGATCTGATCGTCGCCGATTCGGACGGCGCCGTGGTGATACCCGCCGCCATGGTCGAGGAGGTCACCCATGCCGCTGTCGAGCAGGAGCGGCTCGAAATGTGGATCATGCGCGAGGTCGAACGCGGCGTGGCGCTTCCCGGCCTGTACCCGCCCAACGAGGAGACCAGGGCCCGCTACGAGGCGCAGAAGGACGGTCTGTGAGCCCGTATCCGACCTTGTGCCTGCTTGTCTCGCAGGCGCGAAAAGGTTAGGACCACGCGTCCTTCACATTTGACCCCGTCTGATGTGATCTCACGAGTGAGGAGGCTATCGCGATGCGTATCGACGCCGTTTCCATCGGCAAGAACCCCCCGGATGAAGTCAATGTCGTGATCGAGGTTCCGATCGGCGGCGAGCCGATCAAATACGAGCTCGACAAGGATGCCGGCACGCTGGTGGTCGATCGCTTTCTCTATACCTCGATGCGTTATCCGGGCAATTACGGCTTCATCCCGCATACGCTCTCCGATGACGGTGACCCGTGCGATGTGCTCGTCGCCAACACACGCGCCATCGTGCCCGGCGCGGTGATCGCGGTGCGGCCTGTCGGCGTCCTGATCATGGAAGACGAAGCGGGGCAGGACGAGAAGATCGTCGCCGTGCCGACCTCCAAGCTGACCAAGCGCTATGACGGCGTCAAGGACGTGTCCGACATGCCCGATATCACGCTCAAGCAGATCGAGCATTTCTTCGCGCATTACAAGGATCTCGAACCCGGCAAATGGGTCAGGATCGTGCGCTGGGGCGATGCCGCCGAGGCGCGCAGGATGATCAGGGAATCGATCGACCGGGCCCGCAAGGAAGGGTGAGCAGCAGATGAGGCGAGGGCGAAACTGATGGAAATCCTCGTCATCGGCGCCGGTGTCGTCGGGCTCGCCTGTGCGCGCGCGCTCGCCATGGCCGGCCATAGCATCGTGGTGGCGGAAGCGACCGGATCGATCGGCTCCGGCGTCTCCTCGCGCAACAGCGAGGTGATCCATGCGGGCATGTATTACCCCACCGGCTCCGGCAAGGCGCATCATTGCGTCGCCGGCCGCCGGCGGCTCTATGCCTTCTGCGAGAGCCACGGCGTGCCCCATGCCCGCCCCGGCAAGCTGATCGTCGCCACCAATGAGGCCGAGCGCAGCAAGATCGAGGCGATCGCGCAGCAGGGTGCGATCAATGGTGTCGAAGGGCTCACGCTGCTTGACGGGGCGGATGCCCGGGCCATGGAGCCGGAGCTTTCCTGCGTCGGCGCCCTGTGGAGCCCGCAGACCGGCATCGTCGACAGCCATGCCCTCATGCTGGCTTTGCAGGGTGATCTGGAGGATCACGGCGGCATGGTCGCCTTCGAGACCGCTGTCACGCATCTGCGCCGTCATGAGGGGCGCTGGCAGGCGACGGTGGCGGATGAGGAAATGCCCTTCGATGCCGTCATCAATGCCGCAGCGCTCGGCGCGCAGGGGCTTGCACGGGCGACGGAGGGGTTCGCCGAAAAGCTGATCCCGCCGCTCGTCTATGCCAAGGGCAATTATTTCGGCTGCACCGGACGCCCGGCCTTCTCGCGCCTGATCTATCCCGCCCCGGTCGATGGCGGACTCGGCGTGCATGTGACCCTCGATCTCGGCGGGCAGATGCGCTTCGGCCCGGATGTGGAATGGGTCGAGAGCGAAGATTACGAGGTGGATCCGCAGCGCGCGGAGAGTTTCTATGCCGCAATCCGGCGCTACTGGCCCGCCCTGCCCGATGGCGCCCTGACGGCGGATTATTCCGGCATCCGCCCCAAACTCACCGGCCCCGGCGAGCCGGCGGCGGATTTCATGATCTGCGGGCCGCAGGAGCATGGTCTGCCGGGCCATGTCGCCCTGTTCGGCATCGAGAGCCCCGGGCTGACCTCCTGCCTGTCGATCGCGGATGTCGTGGTGGCGGCTCTCGACGAAAACCGGGCAGCGGCCTGAGCGACGTCCGCGTCTGCGCGCAATGCCGTTCGCTCTTGCCGCGCCTGCCTTCGACCCGCTATAGCCCCGTGGTCGACAGCTTTTGCAACACCCAGCCCAGGCACGCCCTCCCATGCCCGATCTTCTGCTCGAACTGTTCAGCGAGGAAATTCCCGCGCGCATGCAGCGCAAGGCTGCGGAGGATCTGCGCAGGCGGGTCACCGATGCGCTGGTCGAGCGGGGCTTTCTCTATGAGGGCGCGCGCACGCTGGTGACGCCGCGCCGGCTCGCACTCCACATAGCCGGCCTGCCCGCGAAGGGCGAGGATCGGCGCGAGGAACGCAAGGGCCCACGCGTGGGCGCGCCGGAAGCCGCGCTCGCGGGCTTCCTCAAGGGCGCGGGGCTGTCGCGGATCGAGGATGCCGCGATCCGCAGCGACGCGAAGAAAGGCGATTTCTACGTGGCCGTGATCGAGCGCCCCGGCCTGCCCACGCCCGAGGTGCTCACTGAGATCCTGCCGGAGATCATTCGCAATTTCCCCTGGCCGAAATCCATGCGCTGGGGTGCGCAATCGGCCACCCCCGGTTCTCTGACATGGGTGCGCCCGCTGCGTTCGATCCTGTGCACATTCGGCCCCGAGACCGAAGAACCGGAGGTCGTACCCTTCGAGATCGGCGGCATCGCGGCGGGCGATGTCACTTACGGCCACCGCTTCCTCGCGCCCACGCCGATCCCCGTGCGCCGCCTCGACGATTACGTCGCTGCTCTGGAGAAAGCGAAGGTCATCGCCGATTCGCAGCAGCGACAGGATATCATCGCCCATGACGCGCGCGATCTCGCCTTCGCCCAGGGGCTGACGCTGGTGGAAGACGATGCGCTGCTCGAAGAGGTAGCCGGACTGGTCGAATGGCCCGTGACCCTGATGGGCAGCTTCGACGAGGCCTTTCTCACCATTCCCGACGAGGTGATTCGCGCCACCATCCGCACCAACCAGAAATGTTTCGTGCTCGCCGGCCCGGACGGGCGGCTCGCCAATCGTTTCATCATGGTCGCCAACATTGCAGCCAGCGATGGCGGCGCGCAGATCGTGGCGGGGAACGAGCGCGTGGTGCGCGCGCGGCTCTCCGATGCGAAATTCTTCTGGGAGACCGATCGCGCCACCGGGCTGGAAGCGCGTCTGCCGCGCCTCGATTCGATCATCTTCCACGAGAAACTCGGCACCCAGGCCGCCCGCATCGCCCGCATCGGCGATCTCGCGCGCGAACTGGCTCCGATCGTGGATGCCGATCCCGCGCGCGCCGCGCGCGCCGCGCAGCTATCCAAGGCTGATCTCGTCACCGAGATGGTCGGCGAATTCCCCGAATTGCAGGGTCTGATGGGGCGCTATTATGCGCAGGCACAGGGCGAGGATGACGCGGTCGCCGCCGCCATCGAGGATCATTACCGCCCCCTCGGCCCCACCGACGCCGTACCGAAAGCCCCGGTCACCATCGCGGTGGCTTTGGCCGACAAGATCGACACGCTGACCGGCTTCTGGGCGATCGACGAGAAGCCGACGGGCTCGAAGGACCCCTATGCCCTGCGCCGCGCGGCGCTCGGGGTGATCCGGCTCCTGCTCGATAACGGCGTGCGTCTCGCGCTTTCGCGCGTATTCGAGCCGCTCTTCATCGCCTGGGGCGAACGCCTCGCCGCGCAGGGCGTCGCGGTCACGTCCGGCGTCGGCAAACGCGATTCAGGCAAGGAAGGCGGCGCGCCCGCGCGCTCCGACGAGGCCGATCTGCTCGCCTTCCTGGTGGATCGCCTCAAGGTGTATCTGCGCGATCACGGCGCGCGCCACGATCTGATCGATGCGGTCTTCGCCCTGCCCGGCCAGGATGATCTTACCTCCGCCGTGCGCCGGGTCGAGGCGCTCGGCCATTTCCTCGATACGGAAGACGGCGCCAACCTGCTTGCGGGTTTCAAGCGCGCGGCCAATATCCTGCGCATCGAGGAAAAGAAGGACGGCAAGCCCTTCGACACCGCCCCCGATCTCGCCCTGATCCAGGAACGCGGCCAGATCGAGGAAAAGGCGCTGGCCGTGGCACTCGCACGCAGCCGCGACGAGGCGCAAGCGGCGATCGCGAGGGAGGATTTCGAAGCCGCGATGCGTGCCCTCTCGCAATTGCGCGCGCCGGTCGATGCCTTCTTCGACAAGGTCACCGTCAATGCCGAGGATCCCGCGCTTCGCGACAACCGCCTGCGCCTGCTCCACGCCCTGCGCGAGGCCACCCGCGCCGTGGCAGATTTCAGCCTGATTCAGGGCGGTGATCGCGGCTGAGGGCGTTGCTCAATCCGCCACGAGCCGGTCCCGGGCAACCGCATAGACGCGCTTACGCCCGATCACATGCGCGGTGGCGCCGTCGGGGAAAAATGGAGCGAAGGCGGCGTCGCGCAGGTTGAGACCGCCGGTGAAGGCGCCGAAGGCGGGCATGATGCAGCGCGTCGTATTGCGGGCGAAGCAGCGCGCGCGCAGCCGCCCGGCCCGGCCCGTGAGCTTCGCGACGGGATGCAGATGGCCGGCGATTTCAGGCCCGCTGTCGAGAGAGGGCTCATGCACCAGGCGCACGCCGGCGAGTTCCGTGCGCGCGGCGACGTCACCGCCGAGTGAATCGGGCAGGGCGGGGTCGTGATTGCCGGTGAGCCAGAGCCACTCGCGCCCGCGCATCAGATCGGCCAGCATGGCGCGCTCCGTGGCGAGCGCCGGACCGGAGAGCCGGGCCGGCCCATGGCGATCATGGAAGGAATCGCCCAGGGCGATCACGCGGCAAGGATCATGTTGGGCGATGACCTTACTAAGCCGGCTTAATGTCTCGCGGGTATCATAGGGCGGAAGCAGGTAGCCGCGCGCCGCACGCGCGGCGCCCTTCTCGAAATGCAGATCAGCCACCAGAAGCGTGCGCTCGTCGGGCAGCCAGAGCGCGCCGGATAAATCGCAGATCGCAGCGAGACGGCCGAGGCTGAAGGCACTCTCGGCGGTGTATCGTTCGTCGGCTATAGATTTGGTCGCCAATTTCATGAGCCGGCTACTAGACAAGCATGGTCAGGCATTCCCGGTCCCCGCCGCTTCACGCATCAATTCCTCTTCCGCCTGGGCCAGCAGATCATCCGCGCCTTCGCCATAGACACTCTCGCGCCCGATCTCGAGCATGATCGAAACGCCGAGCGGCGAGACGCGGGTGAGTGGCTGGTGGATGATTCGCCCCTTGATCCGCTCCAGCATCACGGCGAGGCGCTTGAGGTCAAGCAGCCCCGTCGCCGCATCCTGACGCGCCGCCCGCAGGAGAATGTGGCGCGGATCGTGCTTGCGCAGCACGTCATAGACGAGATCGGTGGAGAAGGTGACCTGGCGCGTGGTCTTCTTCTGGCCGGGATAATGCCGCTCGATCAGCCCGGCGATCACCGCGCAATAGCGGAAGGTCCGCTTCATCAGCGCCGATTCCTCAAGCCATTCCTCAAGATCGTCACCGAGCATGTCCTGGGCGAAGAGATCCGCGATGAAACCGGGTTTCGTCTTCTCCATCAGGCCGATATCGCGCAGCCCCCAGACGCAGAGCCCGTAATCATTGGCGACGAAGCCGAGCGGCTTCATCCGGGCGCGTTCAAGCCTGCGCGTGAGCAGCATGCCGAGCGTCTGATGCGCGAGCCGGCCCTCGAAGGGATAGGCCACGAGATAGGAGCGCCCCGCGCGCATGAAGGTCTCGACCAACAGATCGTCCGGGCCCGGCAGGCGCGAGCGCAGCCTTTGCAGATCGAGCAGTGCGACGAGCTGCGCAGGCAGCCGCGCCCAGCTCTGCGGATCGGCCAGATAGCCGCGCACCCGCGCCGCGAGATAGGTCGAGAGCGGGAATTTGCCCCCGGCATAGCTGGGGATCTTCGGATCCGTCCCCGCAG
The DNA here is from genome assembly GCF_900094735.1 of Saliniramus fredricksonii. Classification (NCBI taxonomy): domain Bacteria; kingdom Pseudomonadati; phylum Pseudomonadota; class Alphaproteobacteria; order Hyphomicrobiales; family Salinarimonadaceae; genus Saliniramus; species Saliniramus fredricksonii. The sequence continues at coordinate 901,577 of NZ_FMBM01000001.1, read as the reverse complement.
CGGCACGCGAGACGATGGCCGCATCCTCGGTGAGACCGTGAAAGGTCAAGACTTCGCCGGCAAAGAGAAAGGTATCACCGGGCGAGAGCGTCTCGGCGAAATATTCCTCGACCTCGCCCAGAACGCGCCCGCCGCGCCCCACCGGCTGGCCGGCGCGACCGGGACGTCCAAGCCGCACCTTCACCATCGTGGCCTCGACGATGGTGCCCACATTCATGCGGTATTGCTGTGCGGTACGGGCATCGCGTACGCGCCACAGCCCGTCCTTGCCCTGCACGATACGCGCGAAACGCTCATAGGCGGTGAGCGCATAACCCCCCGTCGCGACGAAGCGCAGCACGTCGTCGAAGGTCTCGCGGTCGAGATCGCGATAGGGCGCGGCCATGCGGATTTCGCTAAAGAGGTCATCGGCATCGAAAGCCTCGGCACAGGCCATGCCGAGCACATGCTGGGCCAGCACGTCGAGGGCGCCGGGATGCATGTCGGGCGTGTCCTGGGCGGCTTCCTCCACCGCATCGAGCGCCGCGCGGCATTCGAGGATCTCGAAACGGTTAGCCGGCACGAGATAGGCGCGCGAGGGTTCGTCGAGCCGGTGATTGGCCCGCCCGATCCGCTGCAGGATCCGGCTCGCGCCCTTGGGCGCGCCGACATTGATCACGAGATCGACATCCCCCCAATCGATGCCGAGATCGAGGGTCGCGGTGCAGACCACCGCCTTGAGCCGCCCCTCGACCATTGCCGCCTCGACCTTGCGGCGCTGCGCGACATCGAGGGAGCCGTGATGCAGGGCGATGGGCAGGGTCTCCTCGTTGAGCCGCCACAAAGCCTGAAAGACGAATTCCGCCTGCATGCGGGTATTGACGAAGACGAGCGTCGTCCTGTGGCGGCGGATCAGCTCGTAGATCGCGGGCATCGACGCCGCCGCCGTATGCCCGGCCTGCGGCAGCGGATGGTCGGATTCCAGCATCCGGATCTCGGCACGCGCCCCGCCTTCCACGGTGACGATCTGCGGCGGGCGGGCATCGTCGGGCGTGAGATAGCGCGCGAGCGCCTGCGGTTCACGCACCGTGGCCGAGAGCCCCACTGCCGTGAAATCGGGGGCGAGGGCGAAGAGCCGGGCGAGATCGAGCGAGAGCAGATCTCCGCGCTTGGAGGTGACGAGGGCGTGCAATTCGTCGAGCACGACGCGCTGCAATCCGGCAAAGAGATTGCGCGCCTCGCGATGAGCGAGCATCAGGGCGAGCTGCTCGGGGGTGGTGAGCAGGATCTGCGGCGGACGCTCCATCTGGAGTGCCCGCTTGTGGGCAGGCGTGTCGCCGGTGCGGGTCTCGATGGCGAGATCAAGCCGCATCTCCCGCGCAGGGGTCTCGAGATTGCGGGCCACATCGACGGCGAGCGCCTTCAGCGGCGAGATGTAGAGCGTGTGCAGCCGGTTTTCGCGCGGTTTCAACGGGGCATCGGCCAGATCGACCATGCTCGGCAGGAACCCGGCCAGCGTCTTGCCCGCGCCGGTGGGGGCGACGAGAAGCGCGCTGCTTCGCGCCCGCGCCAGGGCGAGCAGTTCCAGCTGATGGTCGCGCGGCTGCCAGCCGCGACCGGCGAACCAGTCGCGAAAGCGCAGGGGCAGGAGAGGATCGGGATCGTGTGACACGGTTCAGAGAGTAGCGCGTTTGCGCGCGACGGGGAGCCCGCAACAACGAGAAAGAGCGCCCGGAAAACGAATCGACCGGGCGCACCTGTCGCCCGGTCGTCATCAATATCGCGATCGCGCGCCGATCAGGCGGCGAGCTGGCGCAGGACGTAGTGCAGGATGCCGCCGTTGCGGAAATATTCCAGCTCGTCCAGCGTATCGATACGGCAGATCACCGGCACGTCCTTCACCGAACCATCGGCGAAGGTGACCTGCGCGGTGAGCTTCTGGCGCGGCTTGAGCTGGTCGCCGGCGAGCCCCTTGATGGAGACCTGCTCGGCGCCGGTGATGCCCAGCGACTGCCAGGTGTGGCCCTCGTCAAAGACGAGCGGCAGCACGCCCATGCCCACGAGGTTGGAGCGGTGGATACGCTCGAAGCTCTCCACGATCACCGCGCGTACGCCCAGAAGCCGCGTGCCCTTGGCCGCCCAGTCGCGCGAGGAGCCGGAACCGTATTCCTTGCCGGCGAAGATCACCAGCGGTGCGCCTTCCTCAGCGTAACGCATGGCGGCATCATAAATGTACATCCGCTCGCCGGAGGGGTGGTGGATGGTGTAGCCACCCTCGACCACGTTGCCTTCCTCGTCCTTCACCATCTGGTTCTTGATGCGGATATTGGCGAAGGTGCCGCGCATCATGATCTCGTGGTTGCCGCGACGGGTGCCGTACTGGTTGAAATCGGCCACGGCGACCTGATGCTCCTGCAGATACTGCCCCGCCGGCGAGGCGACGCGGATATTGCCCGCAGGCGAGATGTGGTCGGTCGTGATCGAATCGAGGAACAGGCCCAGCACCCGGGCATTCTCGATATCCGTGATCGGCGCCGGCTCCTTGGTGATACCGTCGAAATAGGGCGGGTTCTGGACATAGGTGGAACCACCCTGCCAGGCATAGGTCATGCCGCCCTCGACCTCGACAGCCTGCCAGTTGTCGTCGCCCTTGAAGACATCGGCATAGCGGGTCTTGAACAGTTCGCGCGTGACGGTCTTGTCGATGAAGTCCTGGATCTCCTTGGCGGAGGGCCAGATGTCCTTCAGATAGACCGGCTTGCCGTCGGGATCATGGCCGAGCGGCTCGTTGACGATATCGGCAAACATCGTGCCCGCCAGCGCATAGGCCACGACCAGCGGCGGCGAGGCGAGATAATTGGCGCGCACATCCGGATTGACGCGGCCCTCGAAATTGCGGTTGCCCGAGAGCACGGAGACCGCGACGAGATCGTTGTCGTTGATCGCCTTGGAGATCGGCGGATCGAGCGGGCCGGAATTGCCGATGCAGGTGGTGCAGCCGAAGCCGACCAGGTTGAAGCCGAGCGCGTCGAGATCGCCCTGCAGGCCGGCAGCTTCGAGATATTCCGCCACGACCTGCGAACCGGGTGCAAGCGAGGTCTTCACCCAAGGCTTGGTCTTGAGGCCCTTCTTCACTGCATTGCGCGCGAGCAGGCCGGCGCCGATCATCACGGAAGGATTGGAGGTGTTGGTGCACGATGTGATCGCGGCGATCACGACATCGCCGTCGCCCAGATCGAAATTGGCGCCCTCGACCTTGTAGCGCTTTGAGAGATCGATCGCCTTCTTGAACTCTTTCTCCATCGCGTCTTCGAAGGAGGGCTTGGCATCGGTGAGCAGCACGCGGTCCTGCGGGCGCTTGGGGCCTGCCAGCGAGGGAACCACATCGCCGAGATCGAGCGCGAGCGCATCGGTGACGACCGGATCGGGCGTCTTTGCATCGCGCCACATGCCCTGCGCCTTGGCATATTCCTCGACGAGGGCGAGACGGGATTCCTCACGGCCCGAGACGTTGAGGTAATCGAGCGTGCGCTGGTCGATCGGGAACAGGCCGCAGGTGGCGCCGTATTCGGGGGCCATGTTGCCGATGGTGGCGCGGTCGGCGACGGGCATGTCGTCGAGACCGGGCCCGTAGAATTCGACGAACTTCCCGACGACGCCCTTGGCGCGCAGCATCTGCGTCACGGTCAGCACGAGATCGGTGGCGGTGACGCCTTCCTTGAGCTTGCCGGTCAGCTTGAAGCCGATCACTTCCGGAATCAGCATGGAAACCGGCTGGCCGAGCATGGCCGCTTCCGCCTCGATGCCGCCCACACCCCAGCCGAGCACGGCGAGCCCGTTGACCATGGTGGTGTGCGAATCGGTGCCCACCAGCGTATCCGGATAGGCGATGGTCTCGCCGGTCTTCTCGTCCTTGCGGGTCCAGACGGCCTGGGAGATGTATTCAAGGTTGACCTGGTGGCAGATGCCGGTGCCGGGGGGCACGACGGAGAAATTGTCGAAGGCGGACTGGCCCCATTTCAGGAAGCGGTAGCGCTCGCCATTGCGCTGATATTCCAGCTCGACATTATGCGCAAAGGCCTTCGGTGTGCCGAATTCGTCGACGATCACCGAATGGTCGATGACGAGATCGACGGGCACGAGCGGGTTGATCCGGGCCGGATCGCCACCGAGCTGGGTGATGCCGTCACGCATGGCGGCGAGATCGACCACGGCCGGAACGCCGGTGAAGTCCTGCATCAGCACGCGGGCGGGGCGATAGGCGATCTCGCGTCCGGCCGAGCCCTTGTCTTCGAGCCAGGCGGCGACGGCGGCGATATCGTCCCTGGTGACCGTGCGCCCGTCTTCGTGGCGCAGCAGGTTCTCGAGCAGAACCTTGAGCGAGAACGGCAGGCGCGAGGCGCCTTCGAGACCGTTCTTCTCCGCCTCCGGAATGGAGAAATAGGTGTATTTCTGGTCGCCGACGGTGATTTCGCGGCGGCAATTGAAGCTATCGAGCGACATGAGCGTTCCTCGCTTGCTGGATGACCCAACAGATTCGACAAAGATGGCATTCCCATGAAAACCACCCGCGCCGCTCCGGGAGCGCCCGGACGCCCATCGCGATCGGCGCGCCGGGGCCCTGGGGCCGGACCGGCGCGCACTGGTAACGCGGCGCACTGTGCGGCGTATAACCGAAACGCGCCGCGCAATCTACCTCATCAGGAATGATTCTAAGGTCTGGGGTGTTGCGGGCCGTCTTCGCTGCCGTCGTCGGAGTGCTCACCGGTCAGCGCCCGCGACAAACCGTCGAGCAGCGGATCGGCCACGCCCATTTCCTGCAGATGCGCCGCCGTGGCGATGACGTATTCGGGATTCTCGCCGGATTGCCCGACCCCCTGCCGAATCAGGCGCAGGAGTTCGCCTGTGGGCAGACGCCCGGCATATTGCTCGTGCGCGCGATCGACCACGTAGGTGAGCGCCTCGATCTCGCGCCCGTCTTCAAGGGAGACCTTCACCCGGCTTTCCTCATACACCATGGTCGCCTGCTCGCGCGCCCGCAGATAGGCGATCACCGCCTCCGTTTCCCGCGCGGCGACCCGGAAAGCCATACCGGTACAGGCCCCGCCACGATCGAGGCCGAGCACGAGGCCCGGGCGATCCGGCGTGCCACGATGGACGTAGGAATAGACGCACAAGGCCCGATGGAAACCCAGAAGCTCGGCCCGGTGGCACTCTTCGTATCGAAAGCCCGGGCGCCACATCAGCGAGCCGTAGCCAAAGACCCAGAGATCGTCTGTCGCAAGCTGTCCGTCGGTCACGTTCTCGCCCTCGATTTCCTGCACGAGAGGCGCTATCAGGTTCGCGGGCGTATCGCAATCGATCGACCCGGCGCCCGCCCGGAATTGGAGCATTCGATGTCGAGCCCAGACGATTCACCGCCAGATTCTCCCGATCACGATTCCGACCGGGATGCCGCGCCACCGGCGCCGCGTCGCCGGACGCGCCGGTTCTGGCTGTTTGCGCCCTATATCCTGCTCGTGACACTGATCGTGGTATGGAGTGCGGCCTGGTTCTACGTGCGCGAGCGTGTCGACGGCGAGATCGAGGCCCGGCTGGTGCGCGAGGCCAATCTCGGGCGCAACTGGGATTGCGCCGATCGCAATATCGGCGGCTACCCGTTCCGCATCGCGATTTCCTGTGCGAGTCTGATCTTCACCCGCTCCGACGGCACCACCTTCTCGCTCGGGCCGACGCGGGCCGTGGCGCAGGTCTATCAGCCGCGCCACGTCATCATCGAAGCCGCAGGTCCTTTCCGCGGCACGGACGGCGTCGCCGCGTTCGAGGGCGATTGGGAAAGCCTGCAGGCCAGCATCACCGAGCTGGGACGCGGGACGGAGCAGTTCGCACTGGATCTGCGTGCACCCGAGATCACGGTCCGGGGGACGGGCACGGTTCCGATGGAGGCCTCCGCCGAACGGGTCGAGCTGTATTTGCGCCCCGCCCCCGATCTCGCACCCGGTACCGGTGCTGTCGACATCGTGATGCGCGCCAGCGACGCCCGCGCACCGGCACTTGACCGCCTGGTCGGCGATGATCGCCCGGCCCGGGTCGAGATCGGCGCGCGCACCACCAGTCTGCGCAGCCTGCGTGCCGGCTCGCCGCGCCAGATGGCCGTGAACTGGCGCGATGCGGGCGGGACACTCATTCTCGAGATGATCGATATCCGCAAGGGCGATGCGCATGTGCAGATCGCCGGGGAACTGGGTCTGGACGAGGCCTTGCGCCTTCAGGGCCGGATCGAGCCGTCAGCAGCGGGGATCGAGGATCTGGTCGGGCGCCTGCTCGGAGGCGGCCAGCAGCAGGGCAATGCAATGATGATGCTCGACGCGCTGGCGCCGCGCGACGAGACGACGATGGGGCCGGAAGACCTGCGCCGTTTCCCGCCGCTCGATCTGCGTGACGGCCGCGTCTTCATGGGGCCGATCCCGATCCCGCAGGTGCGGCTGCAACCGGTCTTCTGATACGAACCATGCGCGTCGGAAATCGCAGGGCAATGGCTCAGAAATCGCAGGCGGTGCCCTTGATCTCCCAATCGTTGTAGCGCACGGGCTCCAGCCCGCCGCGCCCGAGGCGCTCGGGATCCTTCGTGATCCCGGCGGCGCGGGCGTCGATCTCCGCGCGGCGCTCGGCCGCTTCCTCGAGCGCCCGGCGTGCGGCAGCGCTCAACGGCTTGCCGGGTGCCGCACCGGGCATCTCGGCTGCAGGCGGCTCTGCGGGCTCCTCTGCCGGAAGATCTGTCGTGATACTGTCGGATTGCATGTCGTCCTCGTCGAAAACCAGTATCCTGAAGCACCGGAATCCCACCTCAGATCCTGCCATGACCTTGCCGTAAGACCGGTACACACCCCACATATAGGGCGGTTTTCACCAGAATGGGACCCGTCGATGAACTACTTCAAGACTGGCTTGCTGCTGGCTGCGATGACCGCCCTGTTCGGCGTCGTCGGACTGATGATCGGCGGTGAGGCGGGGATGCTGATCGCCCTCGTCATCGCCGCCGGGACCAATGTCTATGCCTATTGGAATTCCGACAAGCTCGCCCTGCGGGCCCACGGGGCGCGCGAGGTGGACGAGGCGAGCGCGCCGGAATTCGTGCGTATGGTCAGCGAACTCGCACAGCGCGCCGAGCTGCCCATGCCGAAGGTCTATATCATCGACAACCCGCAGCCCAACGCCTTCGCCACCGGACGCAACCCGGAAAACGCCGCCGTCGCGGCGACGACCGGGTTGATGCGGATGCTCTCGCGCGAGGAGCTCGCCGGCGTGATGGCGCACGAGCTGGCCCACGTCAAATCCCGCGACACACTGATCATGACGGTCTCGGCGACGATCGCCGGCGCGCTCTCGACGCTGGCGCAATTCGGCTTCCTCTTCGGCGGGCGCGGCGACAACCGCCCGCATCCCTTCATCATGCTCGCCATGATGATCCTCGCGCCCATGGCGGCGATGCTGATCCAGATGGCGATCAGCCGCTCGCGCGAATACGTGGCGGACCGGATGGGCGCGGAGATCTGCGGCAACCCGCTCTGGCTCTCTTCGGCGCTGGAAAAGATCGCCGGCGGCGTCGCGCGCATCCCCAACGAAAATGCCGAGCGACATCCGGCCACGGCCTCGATGTTCATCATCAACCCGCTGCGGCGCGAGGCGATGGACAACATGTTCTCGACGCATCCCGATACCGCCAACCGCATCGCCGCTCTGGAAGGTCTCGCGCAGCAGATGGGGATCGGCGGGATGAGCGCCCCGGTGGGCATGGCCGCCCCCGGTGCCGCTCCCGTGCGTCGCGGCCATGCCGGCCCGCCGCCGGGTGCGCCCTGGGCGGGCGGGCGGGCGGGACGCCGTCGCGGGCCCTGGGGGTAAAGGCCTCTGCGGACCGTGAAGGCTGTCAGAACAGCTTCAGCCCCTTGAGGCTGACATGCCCCTCGCGGCCCACGATGATGTGGTCGTGGACGGCGATGCCGAGCGGTTTGGCGACATCGGCGATCTCTTTCGTCATGCGGATATCCGCCTGAGACGGCGTCGGATCGCCGGAGGGGTGGTTATGCACGAGAATGATCGCCGTGGCCGAGAGCTCGAGGGCACGCTTGACCACCTCACGGGTATAGACGGGCGTGTGATCGACGGTGCCCGATTGCTGCACCTCGTCGGCGATCAGCGCATTGCGCTTGTCGAGGAAGAGCAGGCGCAATTGCTCCTTCTCGGCAAAGGCCATCGCCGTGCGGCAATAGGTGATCACCGCGCTCCATGAGGACAGGACCGGGCGTTTGGCCACGGCACCCTTGGCCAGACGCCGGGCCGAGGCCTCGATGATCTTGAAATCGGTGATCGTCGCCTCACCGAGGCCGGGGATCTCGCCGAGCCGTTTGCGCGAGGCGGTGATCGTCTCGGCGAAGCCGCCGAAGCGGCGGATCAGCTCCTTGGCCAGCGGCTTGACGTCGCGGCGCGGGATCGAGCGGAACAGCACCAGTTCGAGCAATTCGTAATCGGGCAGCGCATCGCCGCCCACTTCGCCGAATCGCGCGCGCAGACGATCACGATGGCCGTAATAATGCGGCGTCTCGTCCTCGAGGGCGGACATGGTGGCGAACTCCGGCGCGCAAGCGTGATTCTCGCGCCTATTCTAGGCGCCGGATTCCGGTTGCGAAAGCGTCAAGATTGCAAAATGCAAAATCATGCAATCTGATAGGGCGGCTTGTCGTAGCCCTTGGGCGAGAGCGTGAAGATCTCGCAGCCCGTCTCCGTCACGCCGATGGAATGCTCGAACTGGGCCGAGAGCGCGCGATCGCGTGTCACCGCCGTCCAGCCGTCGCCGAGCACCTTCACATGCGGGCGGCCGAGATTGATCATCGGCTCGATGGTGAAGATCATGCCCGGCGCGAGTTTCACTTCGTAATTGGGCTCGACGAAATGCAGGATCGTGGGCGCATCGTGGAAGACGCGCCCGAGCCCGTGACCGCAGAAATCGCGCACCACCGAACAGCGCTCGCCCTCGGCATAGGCCTGGATCGCCGCGCCGATATCGTTGGTGGTGGCGCCGGGCTTCACGGCGGCGATGCCGCGCATCAGGCATTCATGGGTGATGTCGCACAGCCGCTGCGCCTTGCGCGAGACATCCCCGACGAAATACATGCGGCTCGAATCACCGTGCCAGCCATCCACGATCAGGGTGATGTCGACATTGACGATATCACCCTCGCGCAGGGGTTTCTCATTGGGAATGCCGTGGCAGACCACATGGTTGATCGAGGTGCAGCTCGATTTCGGATAGCCGCGATAGAGCAAGGTTGCCGGATAGGCGCCATGATCCATGGCGAAGTCGAAGACCAGCGCGTCGATCGCCTCGGTGGTGACGCCGGGGCGAATCATCTCCGCCACGAGATCAAGCGCCTGCGCGGTGAGATTACCGGCCCGGCGCATCCCCTCGAAGGCCTCGGGCCCGTGCAGGGGGACCTTGCGGGTTGCGGTGTCGAGTTCGGTGGTTTCGTCGATGGTCATGGCGGCTCACGGCTGGTTCACGAGGGACCATAGCCACTCCGGCGTGGGATTCAAGGTTGTTGCGGTCATTGTCGGGGATGCAATATCGGCTGGATGCGGTGTGCCGGGCGCGCCGGGACGGCATCCGGTTCCGACAGCGGTGCTTACGCCCACAGCGCCTGATCGCTGGCCATGCCCGCGAGCGCCCGCGCCGCAGCCGTGATCAGCTTCTCGCCCTTTCCGGCAGTTGCATGCCTGGCATCGCCGATGACGCCCGTGCGCGTCAGCGCGGTGAAGTCACGCCAGCGATACATCGGCGCGCCGAGCACCGATGCCGCATCCTGCGCCGGCGGGCCGTAGGCGCCCGGCAGCGCATCGTCCCTGACGAGATCTTCAGCGAGAGCCAGCATCATCGAGGTTTCCGCCTCGCCCGCATGCAGGACACCGCGCTGATCCTCCAGGATCGCGGCAAATTCGTCCTGGGCGAGACCGAAATAGGTGGTCACGGCGATGCGCGCGGGAACCGCTCGGGACAATTCCCCGGAAAGGGCATTCAACGCGCTGGCATTGCCGCCATGGCCGTTGACGATCACGATGCGCGAAAATCCGGCATCCGCGATGGCGCGACACATATCCTGCAAAAGCGCGTGCCAGGTCGCAAGCGAGAGGGTCAGCGACCCGCCGAAGGGCATGTGATGCGCGGCCAGCCCCACAGGCATGGCCGGGGCGCGAATACAGGCCTCTCTCCGCGCCAGCAGCAGGCCGGCGGCGCGGTCGCAAACCGCCGTACACAGCAGGGTATCAACCCCCGTGGCAAGATGCGGGCCGTGTTGCTCGGTCGAGGCCACGGGGAGGAAAACGATCGCATCGTCACCCGCGCGGGCATTGATCTCCTCCGCCCGAAGCCGTTCCCAGGCTGTCTCCGGCAGCATTGTCGGATCATCCGCCATCGCCCGTCCTCCGCTGATCACGGATCGAACCAAGCATGGGATGGAGAGCCAGACAATTCCGCTTGCCGGATTTGCAGCCTGTGCGTCTGCGCACATCCGCCATGCGCCGCACCGGATCAGCGCCAGCCCTTGCGCGCCTGCCGCCACAGATGCCAGAGCCGGCGCCAGCGCGGCACTTCCACGCGGGTCTCGTAGGGCGCGTAATCGCCGCGCTCCATGCGATCGAGATAGAGCGGTATCAGCGCGAGCGGCAGATAGAGCGGCCCGATGCGCGGATCGCAGGCGGACAGAGCCGTCTGCGCCGCGTCGCGATGGCGGCGGATCTGGTCGCGCATCCGCGCCATGGCGGCGGCGAGTTTCCGCGAATCCGCACGCCCGGCGACGATATCGCCGCGGGTGAGGCCCTGCTCTCCCAGGACATCCAGAGGCGGCAGCATCAGCTGACCGCGCCTTGCATGCACGGGAAAGGCACGCATCAGCGCCGTCATGCCCAGCGCCACACCGGCATGACCGGCGGCATCGGCATCGCCCGCATCGGCGCCATCGGTGAGGATCAGCCCGGCGAGGCGCAGTGGCGCGCTGAAGGTCTCGCCGCAATAGCCCTCGAGCTGGTTCAGATCCGCAAACGGATCGTCATAGAGATCATTCAGCCGCGCATCGATCAGATCGAGCAGTGGTTGCAACGGCAGATTGAACCGGGCGATCGTGTCGAGCAGCGCCGCAGCGACGGGATTGGCGCGCACATCGCCGCTCAGCGCGCCGGTCGCCGCTTCCGGCGCGAGCGCATCGCGCCACCATTGCAGCCGGATCTCGCCGGCAAGCGCCTGGCTCACCGCATCGCGCACCCGCGCGATCTCGAGGGTGAAGGCGTAGAGAGCGAAGAGATGCGGGCGGGCCGTCGCATCGGCGAAGAGGGTCGCGAAATAGCGATCCGGATCGCCGTCACGCACCAGGCTCTCGCAATGGGCGAAAGCGTCGAATCCAGACCTTGACGAATCCGCGTCCACCTGTCGTCTACTCCGTCGCACGCGATTGCGCAGGGGGCTGCGCGGCATCCGCCCCGCGCCCCGCTTCAAGCCCCAGCCGTGTCGCCTCGGTTCGGGCATGAAAGAAACCGGCGAGCACGGCAAGGCGATAGCTGCGAATATAAGCAACGGTGAGGGCGTAGCGCAGGCCGAACAAGCCCCCGGTGACATGACGCCGCAGGAAATAATACTTCGCGAATACGGCAACCGGCTCCACCAGCAGGCGGGGCAGGGTGGTCAGCTTCGAACGCCGCATCTCCACAGCCTGCAGATGGAAATAGGCGATGTTCTTTTCCACGAGATGGGCCAGCGAGCGGATACTCTCATGGTGGATCGGATGCTTTGCCAGGCGCATCGTCGCAGGATCGAAGGTGATCGCATCGTGCACGAGCGATGCCGGAATGCGCACGCGGCGCCTGTCATACAGCCGCACATGCGCATGATAGCCAGCGAAGGGGCGCGGTCGCGCGCGGCCCGGATAGACGGTGGGAATGCGAAACCGGAAACCCGCCAGAGCGGGCTCCCCCTGCGCGAAGAGCGCTGCGATCTCCTCACGGGCTTCGCGCGGCAGCCATTCATCGGCATCAAGGGAGAGAATCCAGGCGTGCCGCGCCGCATCTTCCGCGAAGCGCTTCTGGGGACCGTAGCCCGGCCATGCATTGAAGATCACCCGTGCACCATGCGCCTCGGCCACCGCAACCGTATCGTCGCGCGAGCCGGAATCCACGACGACGACATCGTCGACGAGATCGCGCACCGATTCGATGCAACGCCCGATCCGGTCGGCTTCGTCGCAGGCGATGATGGTGCAGCTGACAGGCAGGCGGCGCCGCGCCGCCGGGACCTGCTCCCCTGCCGGGACCTGCTCTTTTGCCGGGACCTTGTCCGGATCCTGGTTCATCACGACTCCCGGTGGCGCCACACGCGCCGGATCAGTTCCCCGGATAAGCGTTTGCGACCACGCGGTCAACGACCGGGATCGGCGGTTGCCGCCTCGGGCGTACGCAGCCAGAAACGCTGCATCAGATAAACCGAAGCACCAGTGACGGGGCCGTTCTGCGTCTCGATCGCCGCAAGACGCGGCGCGCTCGTCGAGAACGGGACCGGATCGAACCGGCAGATCACCCAGGCGCGCTGCGGTCCCGCGCGGCTGCGGATACCGATTTCGGCGCTCGGGGTGACGGTATAGTCGATCCGGATACCCGGGCCGTCGCGCGCGGGAACGAGACGCGTGATGCGGATATCGGCCCCGTCCGGATTGAGCGCCGGCAGCGTCATCCGGCACAGCCGCGCCTGCTCCTCATCAATCCGGGGCGTACATCCCGGCAGCACGAGAGAGGCTGCGAGCAGGGCGCTGCCGGCGACGAAGCAGGCCGCCTTTCGGCGCGCGCGCGGGGCGCGGCCCTCAGGCCGCGCTGTCGGATCCACCGTTCCCGTGCCCGGCCGGAGCCGGCTTCGGCCCGCCTTTGGCGACGCCGACCATGGCCGGGCGCAACACGCGCTCACCGATCACATAGCCGTCCTGGACCACCTGCACGACCTGACCGCTCGGCACGCTGGGATCCGGCACCTCGAACATGGCCTGATGCAGGTTGGGATCGAATTTCCCGCCTTCGGGTGAGAGCTTGCGCACACCGTGGCGCTCCATGCTCTTCATCAGATCGCGCTCGGTGAGCTCGATCCCCTCGATCAGCGCCTTGAGCGCATCATCCATTTGCACGCGGGCTTCCGCAGGCACGGCGTCAAGGGCGCGATGAATGTTGTCGGCCACCGTGAGCATATCGCGGGCAAAGGCCGTCACCGCATAGGCACGCGCATCGGCGACTTCCTTTTCCGTGCGCCGACGCAGGTTTTCCATGTCGGCCAGGGTGCGCAGGAGCTTGTCCTTCATCTCGGCCTTCTCGGCTTCGGCGGCGGCGAGGGCGTCAGTGCCGGGAGCCGCGTCATCGACCCCGCCGGCGCGAGGGGCCGTCGCGCCATGACCCTCGTCCTGCCGGGTACCCTCCTGGGCGCCCTCCTGGGCGGCTGCGGCATAGGCCTGGCTGGCGAAAGCGGCCCCGGCTTCCTGATGGCGCGGAGCAGGGCCGCCATTCGCGGGATCGGCATTGCCGGATTGGGGATTGTGGTTGGGGTCTTTCGGATGGCTGTCTGTCATGGCTCGTCCGTAATCACTCGCTCTCGAAAGGCATGGGCCGCGTCAACGGCGGTTCACGGGCCGCTGATGCGGCGGTTTGGCATCGTTGCGCCTGATATCATGGCGCCGGGGGCCGAAATCAAGCACTGCGTCGCGCCCCGCGCGCCGCATTGGTGCCGCCGGGGGCTGCGCTTTTGCCGTCGGCCTTGCTTTCGGCCTTGCCCTCAGCCTTGCCCTCAGCTTTGCGTTCGCCCGCAGAGGCTCCCTGGATCACGTCCTGGAGGGCCTTGCGGATGGCGTTCTGACGGGCGGGGCGGATGATCTTGCCGCCGGTGAGATCGGTCACGTAGAAAACGTCGACGACCTTTTCACCGAAGGTGGCGATATGGGCCGAGGCGATATTCAGATTGAGCCGCCCCAATGCCGTGGTCAGATCGTAGAGCAGGCCGGCCCGGTCGAGCCCGGTCACCTCGATCACCGTGAAACGGCCCGATGCGGTGTTGTCGAGCACGATTTCCGGGATCACCACGAAGGGCTTCGTGCGCTCGCGCGGCTGGCGCCGGCCATCGACGAGATCGGCGATCTTCACCTCGCCCTTGAGCGCGCGCTCGATCGAGCCGGCAACCTTCTCGGCACGGCGCAATTCATCCTCGTCCCGATCAAACGCCCGCGACAGGAAGATCGTATCGAGCGCCATACCATCCACCGTGGTGAAGATCTGGGCATCGACGATGTTGCCGCCGGCGGCGGCACAGGCGCCGGTGACGATGGCGAGCAGGCGCGGATGGTCCGGTGAGACCACGGTGATCTCGGTCACCCCGCGAAAGCCGTCGGTTTCGAATCCCGTGGCGACGCTCTGACCCGCCGCGTCGGCCTCGCGCATGAAGCGGGCATGGCGCTCGCGAAAGCGCTCGTCGGCCTTGAGCCAGTAGCCCGGATAATGCCGCTCGGCATAGGCAGCGAATTCGGCATCGCTCCATTCCGGCAATTGCGCGCGCAACCGCGCCCTGGCCTGGTCGATGCGCGCCGGTCGCGCCAGATCGGCATCGCCGCCGCCCAGAACGAGCTCGGTCTCACTGTAGAGCGTGCGCAGAAGCTCGCCCTTCCAGCCGGTCCAGACGCCGGGCCCGACGGCGGAAATGTCGGCGACGGTGAGCAGCAGGAGCAGCTTGAGCCGCTCCATCGTCTGCACCACGCCGGCGAAATCCGCGATCGTGCGCGGATCCGAGAGATCGCGGCTCTGGGCGATGGTCGACATCAGAAGGTGATGCTCCACCAGCCAGGCCACCGTATCGGTCTCGGCCCGCGTCAGGCCCAGGCGTGGCCCCAGCTTGCGCGCGATGCGGGCACCGACGATGGAGTGATCCTCCTCTCGCCCCTTGGCAATGTCGTGCAGGAACAGGGCGATATAGAGCGCCCGGCGGTGGCTGATCGTATGGATGATCCGATCGGAGAGCGGATGGGTGTCGCCCAGCCGCCCCGCTTCGAGGGCGGCGAGATGGCCGATCGCGCGGATGAGATGCTCGTCCACCGTATAATGGTGATACATGTTGAACTGCATCATCGCCACGATCCGCCCGAAATCGGGGATGAAACGGCCCAGCACGCCGGTCTCGTTCATGCGCCGCAACACGCTTTCGGGCTTGTTGTGCGAGGTCAGGATATCGAGAAACAGCGCATTGGCGCGCACATCCCGGCGCAGGTTGGGCGTGATCAGCTTGAGCGAGCGCGTGGCAAGCCGCGAGGCATCCGGATGGATCGCCAGATCATGCCGGTCGGCCTCGCGAAACAGCGCGATCAGATTGACCGGATCACTCCTGAAGGTCTCTTCATCGCGCACGCTCAGGCGGTTGTTCTCGACCACGAAGGGGCCGATCGCGCGGCGTCGCCGTGTTGCGCCGCGCAGGCCGCCCAGACTGCCGATGAAGCGATCGAGCATCGGTATCCGCTTGGCCTGGCGCGCCTCCATCGCCGCGCAGACGATCGCGGTGAGATCGCCGACATCCTTGGCGATGAGGAAATACGCCTTCATGAAGCGCTCGACGGCGGAGAGGCCGCCACGCTCGGAGAAACCGAGACGCTCGGCAATGATCCGTTGCAGATCGAAGCTCAAGCGCTCCTCGGCGCGCCCGGTCTCGAAATGCAGATGGCAGCGCACCCGCCAGAGAAACTCCTCGCAGCGCTGGAACAGCCGCAATTCCTGCGCGGTGAACAGCCCTGCGCCGACCAGCGCCTTCACATCCTCGACCTGGTAGACGTATTTGCCGATCCAGAACAGCGTGTTCAGATCGCGCAGGCCGCCCTTGCCGTCCTTGACGTTGGGCTCCACCAGATAGCGCGAGGCGCCGGCCTTGCGCACCCGCGCGTCACGTTCGCGCAGCTTCGCCTCGACGAATTCCGCCGCAGATCCCTCGACGAGCTCGGCATCGAAGCGCTGTTTCAGCGCGCTGTAGAGCCCCGCATCGCCGGCAAGGTGACGGGTTTCGAGCAGCGCGGTGCGGATGGTGAAATCGCTGCGCCCCTCGCGCAGGCATTCGTCGACGGAACGGGTGGCGTGACCGACCTTCAGCCGCAGATCCCAGAGGATGTAGAGCATCGCCTCGACCATGCTCTCGCCCCAGGCGGTCTGCTTGTAGGGCAGCAGGAAGAGCAGATCGACATCCGATCCCGGCGCCAGCGCGCCGCGCCCGTACCCGCCGGTGGCGACGATCGAAAGATGTTCGCTGGTCGAGGGATTCTCGACCGGATAGAGAATGCGGTTGACGATCTCGTAGATCGTTTCGACCACCGCATCCATCTGCCGTGACAGGCGCCGCGCACAGGCAAGCCCGTCACCCTCGGCGAAGAGCCGCTCCTGGGCATGGCGGCGGCCATCGGCGAGAAGCGCGCGCAGCTCGGGCACGACACGCGCGCGCAACGCACCCGCATCACCGAACGGCTTCTTCCGGTGTTCGGCTTCGAGTGTGACGAGGAGGGAATCGAGGCGATCGCGGACCATACCCCTTCATAAAGGATTTTGCGGCAGGACGCATCGGCGATTTCGCCCCGCTGCCGCTCTAGCGTGAACCGCCTTGCGCCCGCGTGCCATCAACAGCTTCACCGAGCGCGTAGCGCAGAATTGCGACATCCGATTCCGCGGCGCGCAGGGCGGCATCGAGCTTGCGCCGGACATGCAGGCTGCGACCGGCATAATTGCGTTTTCGGGCAAGGCATTCGTCGCGATGGGCCAGCGCCCGCAACAAGGCAGAGCGCTCCGCATGCGGTTGCAGACCGGATGAGTCGTCGTCGCGATGACGGTCTTCGGAGGGACCATCATGCGAGACGCAGGAAGAGTCCACGCTCGGATCGTTCAATGACACGTCGCTACCTCAAGCAGCGGGTTCAAGGCCCGCGTTGCGATGATGACGGAAGATGGATCAGCATTGCCGCCAGCGACAGCCGCGTCAAGAAAAATATCAGCAATATCAGCAATTTAGAATTAGAATGATGATAAACTGGATTGCTGCCGCACGTGCGTCAGCCGCGATCTGCGGGCGCCGCGCCCGGGCTCAGCCGCGCCTGCTCATCTTCCGGGACCGGGCTTCCGGTCACGCCCGTGGCGTCGCCCGGGCGTGACGGCAGCGCGGTTTCGGGGAAACGCTTGCGGTATTCTTCGAGGAAGTCGAACAGGGTATCGCTCGATGTGACGCGCGTCGCCAGGGTCCGAAAGGCCTCGGTGTCGAGGGAATCGGGAGCCGAGGCCACGGCGAACGCGTCGGCATCCTCCGAAGCCATCATCTGATCGAGGAATTTCGCGCGCAGCCGGTCGAGGGCGATCGCCTCGTCGGCGAGCGTATAGGCGATCGCGGCGCGCAGGATGTCCGTGCGCTCGCGCCGGCTGAGTTCGTCCCCATCCTGCCAGCGCCGACCGGCCAGCGCTTCATGCGCCTCGCCGGCATCGCGCCAGCGCTGCGCCGTCCAGAGGATGTCCGCGCGCAGGCGGTCGACCTCCGGCCCTTCGGTATCGGCAAGGATTTCGAGGGCGAGATCCGTGCGCGAGAGATCCGACAGTGCCCGCGCTTCGAGCAGGATGCGGGCCTGGCGAATCGATTCCGGCAGTTCCGGCAAGCGCGTCTCCGCCAGCACCTCGCGTGCGGCCAGCGGTTCGCCCTCCATCAGATAGAGCGTGGCGAGACGCGCCGCGACCGTGGCGCGTGCCGAACCGTCAAGGCGGTTATCGACCTGATGCCGCAGCAATTCCGTGGCCTTGTCGATGAGGTCGAGCTCGACCAGCCGGTTGGAAAGCTGGCGCACGATCTCGTCGCCACGTCTTCCGATCGGCAGGAATTCGCGGAAATCGAAGAACAGGGCCACGGCCTCGACCTGGTCGAGCGCTTCGTCGCGCCCGCCGAGAAAGATCTCGTCGAAGATGCGCGCTGTCTCATCGTGCAATTCCCGCGAAACCGGATGGTCGGGAAAGAAGGCGCCGGCATTGCGTGCAGCGACGAAGGCATCACGCCAGCGCCCTTCCTCGGCATAGAGCTGCCCGAGCAGGCCGAGGGTGCGGACCTCCACCTCGTCACCGCGCCAGGAGACGATGAGACGCTCCAGTGCCGCGATGGCCTCGTCGGTATCGACCGCGCCGCGTGCCAGGCCATGCTCGAGACGCAGCAATTCCGCCTGCGCGGCATAGGGGCGCGCGGCTTCTTCGGCGAGGCGGGCCAGATTGGCGAGTGCCTGTTCCGGCTGGCCGATGGCGATGTCGATCCGGGCTTCGAGCAGATGCAGCGCATCCGGCTCAACGGAGCCGGGGGCCAATTGAGCCAGCGCCGTCGCCTCACGGCGTGCCAGGTTGATTTCACCCTCTGCGAGCGCGCTCTCGGCAAGGCTGAGGCGCATGGCGCCCTGAAGATCGTCGGGATAGGCCTCCAGCAATGGCCGCCCGTGTCGGAAACCGGCGATCGCCTGCTGCGCGCGGCCTTCGCGGGCATCGAGCCAGGCCCGCCAGAGCAGGATTTCGCGATCACTGTCGTGTTCGGGATGCGAGAGAAGCGCGCGCGCTTCATCGAGACGCTCCATCGCCATGGCCGCAGCGGCCTTGAGGAGCAGCCAGCGTCTTTCCGTCCTGCGGTCGGGCTCGTCCTGGGCGACGACGTCGAGGACGCCTGCGGCTTCCGTGGCGAGGCCGTTGGCCAGCATGAAACGCGCGACATCGAGACGGGCATCGCCGCGTTGCGACGGGCGGGCCTCGATCACGGCCTCCATCTGTTCGTGCAGGCGCTGGCGTACCGCGCCGCCGCGGGCATCACGCCACGGACCCGCTTCGAAAACGGCTTCTCCCGAGATCTCGCCCGGGGCGGCCTCTCCCGCTGCGGGCGATGTACCGCTGATCAGCAGATCGCGCGGCCGCGATACGACGACCTCGTCATCGCGCACCCTGACGCGCAAATCATCCGCAATGGCCGCGACGGCCGCGCCCTGCACGGTCTGGAGCAGCTGAAATTCGAGAAAGCGCTGATCGCGCGGCAGATTGCGCGGCTCCCCTGCCGCAGTGGCAACGGCGATGCGCATCCCGGTCTCCGGTGCGTCGATCCAGTGCACCGCGGAAACCTCCGGCAGATCAACGGCGACGACATGACGCCCGGAATCGTCGATATCGGGACGCACTGTCACAGGCATCGCGGCGCGGTCGGGATCGGCGTCGATACCGAGCGTCCAGCCCCGATCATGCGGTGTCAGATGGGCCAGCCGCGGCTCCGGGAGCGCAAAGCGCACAGTGACGAAACGCCCCTCGCGCAGGATCCCGTCAAGCCGTGCCACGGCCTCGCTCGCTTCCGGTTGCGGATCGAGCGCGAGCGGCTTGCGGCTGTCGAAGATCACCCGCAGAATGCCGCCATGGGTGAAAGCTGCGGCAGGGACAGCCTCGCCGAAATCGAAATCGAGCCGCAATGATTCGGGAACGCCGTCATCCGGGCCGGGCAGGAAGCGCCCCCGCGCATCCTCGGTCTCGCCGCTCTCGGGCTCGGGAAGCTGCTCGCGGATCAGCTGCTCGATGCTGGTGACCGATGACGCGGGTGCGGGATCTTCGACATCCGCCGCAACCGGGGCGTCATCACCCGCATCATCCGGTTCCGGATCGATCGGGTCCGGCATCCCGGCGCGGCGATCCGCGCCGGGGAGTTCATCATCGGGGGATGACGCCGGAAGGGCCGGCAGATCGGACGCGACGACCTCCTCGAAACCTTCGCGCGGTTCAATATCAACGATATAACTGTCATCCTCGTGGAAGCCGCGTGCATCGAAGCCCCGTTCGAGCAAAAGACGGACCGTCAGATTGCCGTCGGGATCACTCTCTTCATAAGCGTCGATGCCGGGTATGGCGGCGAGCGGGCGCTCGGCCTCGAGGCGGAAGGGGTCGCCGAAGCGAAGCTCGAACACGTCCTCCTCGACCCGGCGGCTGATGGCCGTGGGAACCGGCGGCTCGAAGACAAGCCGGGTCAGTGTCGGCAGTTCTGCCACCCGCACGGGCAGCGGGCGGATCGGAACTTCCTCCTGCCGCTCACGCTCTTCCGCGATGAGCGCTTCGGCGGCGCGGGCGCGCCGGGCCAGATCGGCAACGACTTCCGGGGGCAAACCCGGCATCATGCCGCTCCAGCGCTCGGGCAGGATGTCGACGAAGACGAGCTCCCCGGCATGAATCACGTTGACGTTGAAATTCTGGGTGAGCGCCATGCGCATGCCCGTTCCGTCCGGATCATGGCGCACGACGGAAACATAGGCGGGCATCTGTTGCGCCAGCCGCTCGCTGCGGATGACGGTGGGTTCCTCGAAGGCGATCACCATGACACCGTTGGCGGCGCGTGCTTCGACCCGGACCGGCTCGCCGAATTGCAGCTGAATGCGTCCGAAGCCCTCATCCTGCTGGCCGCGCACACTGACCTCGCCCGGCTCTTCGGCCATGGCAAGGCCCGGCGCGCCCATGACGGCGGCGAGCACGAGCCCGCAGCACGCGATCATCATGACAATCGCGGCGCGGCAAGCCCGGATCGGTCCGGCTTTCCCGATCGCGCAATGCGCGGGAAGCCCGGGGAACAGACGCATCGACATATCCCGTTACGCAGGGCACGCTCACCGTATGGATCCCGTACGGTCGCTTCTTTCTAGCGCAACGCGGCTAACGGGGCCTTAACCCGGTCCGCGATTGCGCGGCCCCGTGCGAGCCGCTATCCAGATGGCATGAACGGCAAACCCGAAGGCGCCGACGGCGCCGGGCAAGAAGAGACGATCCGGCAAGCCGCCCGGGCCGATCTGCGATCGCGCGCACCTTTCGCCGCCCTGTGGGCGGCTTCGGTGCTGCTGCCTTTGCTGGTCCTCGGCCTCGCCGCCTGGTGGAGCTGGCACGGCGTCGAGACCGCAGCGCGCGACAGGGTGCAGCGCATGGTCGACATGATGCATGAGCACGTCCTGCGCAGCCTCGATACCCAGGAGGCGATTCTCGAAGCCATCGATTACGGCATGGGCCAAAGCGATTGGGAGAGCATCGCGGAATCACGGCGGCTGCATGCCCTCCTCGCCACGCTCAACCGGCGCTCGCCGCCATCGGGCGGCATCGTGCTGGTCTCGCCCGACCGCAGGATCGTGGCCGGCAGCGCGGAATTCCCCCTGACTCCCATCGATGCCAGCGACCGCGACTATACCCGGCCCGAAGCCCATCATGGCGACCGGGTCTATATCGGCGAGACCGTCACCGCGCGTCCGCGCGGAGAAAGGGTCTTTCCCGTCAGCCGTGCCCGCAGCCGCGCACCCGAGGCGGGCGGATGGATCGTGGCCTCGTTCGCGCCTGATTATTTCGAGGATTTCTACCGCGCAGTGCGCGAGAGCGACGCGGACGCGGCGGCCCTGGTGCGCAGTGGCGGCGCCGTGCTCGCCCGGATTCCCTCCGGAGACGCAACCCGTGACGCCGGAGGCAATCCGGGCGAGCGGGATGGATCGTGGCGCCTGCCGGCGGAGGAGGTCGTTGGGGCGGCCCTGGCGGAGAACCCGGATCAGGGTCTGATCGATGCCGTCTCGACGCATGACGGCAACCGCCGGCTGTATGCTTACCGCAAGGTAACCGGCTATCCCCTCTACGTGGTCTACGGCATGAGCCGGCAGACGATGCGTGCGGCATGGCTGCGCGAACTCGTGGCGCATGCCGCCATCGCCTGGATCGCGGCCATGGCGCTGCTGGTGCTGACGGCGCGGATCCAGCGGGCCGCGCGGCGCGAGCGGGTGGCACTCGCCGATGCCCGGTTCGAGGCCGAGCGGCGCGCCGAGGCCGAGAGCCGGCTCGCCCATGCCCAGCGCGTCGATGCGCTCGGACGGATCGTCGGCGGTGTTGCCCATGATTTCAAGAACATCGTCCAGGCGATGCGCGGTGGTGCATCGCGTGTGGCCAAGCGCGCGGACGATCCGGACGAGGTCCGCCGCATTGCCGGCATGATCGACGCTTCGGCCGAGCGCGGTGCGCGTCTGATCGAACGCATGCTCGCCTTCGCGCGGCGCGACCAGATGCCGACGGCGCGTTTCGACGTCGCCGCAGCCCTGGCTGAAACCTGCGATCTGCTCGAACGCACGATCGGCCCGGCCCATCGCCTGATCTGCGAATCCGGCGCCGATCTGCCTCAGGTGACGGGCGACCGGGCCGAATTCGAGACCGCCCTGGTCAATCTCGTGCTCAATGCCCGCGACGCCATGCCCGATGGCGGCCCCATCCGGATCACGGCGCAGCATGAGACTCCCGAAGCCGCCGCTGCGGAGGGCGCCGACACGGCAGCACGCATCATCGCCATCGCCGTCACCGATGCAGGGACGGGGATGGACGAAGCGACGCTTGCACGTGCCGGCGAGCCGTTCTTCACCACGAAACCGGTCGGTGAGGGTACGGGGCTCGGCCTCGCGACCGCCCGCGCTTTCGCCGAACATGCCGGCGGTACGCTCGAGATCGCCAGCGTCGCCGGCGCCGGCACGCGCATGACATTGCGTCTGCCCGCCGCCTGATCCTTCTGCGAACCATCAAGAAGTTACGCAAAGGAATTTTCGCAATCCTGTGTCGGTTGCGGAGTTTTCGCGCTGCGTCCCTTATACCTTTGGCGAAGTTACACGAAGTCGATTCTTGCTCTTCCGTTGCGGAACATGGGAGGAATCGCTTCGGAAAACACGTCGGCATTTGAACCGACGACTTTCGCTTCGAGGAAACCCGTTCAGGAGGGACACGCATGTCCAGCAAGATGAAACTCGCCGCGCTCGCCGCAGGCGTCAGCCTCGCCATTCTCGCTGCTCCGGCTGCGCAGGCGCAGCAAGCACGTATCATGACCGGCCCGCAGGGCGGCTCCTGGTATCCGCTCGGTGGCGCATTCGCCAACATCATGGGCGAATACGGCGTCAACCTTCAGGTTCTGCCGGGTGCCGGCGTTGCCAATGTCCGCGCCGTTTCCGAAGGCAAGGCCGATATCGGCTTCGGCAACTCGATCTCCACGGTCGATGGCCTTGCCGGTCGCGCGCCGTTCGAAAATCCCCAGGAGAACGTCTGCAACGTCGCGACCCTGTATCCGCAGTATTTCCAGATCGTGGCGCTCGCCGATGCCGGCATCGATTCGATCGCCGATTTCGAGGGCAAGTCCGTGGCGATCCAGCCGCGCGGCAACACGGCCGAGTTCGTGACGGCGCAGGCGCTGGAAGTCGCCGGCCTGACTTATGACGATCTCGACCGTGTGAGCCACGTCTCCTACACCGATGCCGTCTCGCTGATGCGCGACAACAATGCCGAGGTCTTCACGCTCGGCACCACCGTTCCGGCTTCCGCCGTGATGGATCTGGCCTCCTCGCGCGACATCAAGCTGGTCAACATGCCGGATGACACGTTCGAGGCCATGCGCGAGCTTAATCCGGGCTACACCAAGCTGACGATTCCGGCCGGCAGCTATCCGGGCCAGGACGAGGACGTGCAGGCGGTGGGCTATGCCACGCACATCATCGCGCGCTGCGATCTCGACGAGGACGTGGTCTACAATCTGGTCGAGGGCATGCACGAGAACATGGAGGACCTCACCTCCATCGTGCGCGTGATGGCCGATACCAGCCTCGAAGTGATGGCGACCGATACCGGCGTGCCGATGCATGCGGGCGCCGAGCGTTACTACGAGGAACACGGCGCGATGTGATCGCACCCGTGACGTGAATATCTGCCGCCGCCCGCGATTCATCGGGGCGGCGGTTTGCGTCCCGGGCGCCACACCCTTGACGCGCAGCATTCGTGACAACCGAAACGTTGGCATCCGCGAGGAGGCAAAGCGCCCTATCAGCATGCGGCGCGCCCCCGCGATGGAGGAGGGGCCATGTTGTATCTGCCGCAGAAGCTCACCGGATGGCTGATCACCATCGTCGCGGTCTCGATGTCGGTGTTCCATCTCTACGTCGCCTTCTTTGGCGCCCCCGATGCCTATGTGATGCGGGGCATGCACCTCGCCTTCGCCCTGGCGCTGGCCTTCCTGATCCTGCCCGGACGCGACGGCAAGGCGAAGAGCCCCAATCTGTTCGATCTGGCGCTGCTGGTCGCTGCAGCAGCCGCGTCGCTCTATCCGATGTTCAACCTCGAATACATCCGCATGCGGATGTATTACGTCGATGATCCGACGGCGCTGGACTATGTTTTCGGCATCACGCTGATCCTGGTCGTGATGGAGGCCGCGCGCCGGGCGACGGGACTCGCGCTGACCGTCACGGCGGCGCTGTTCCTGCTCTATGGTCTGACCTGGGGCAACCAGAGCGTCGGCATCATGCTCGACCAGCTCTATCTGACCACCGAGGGCATTTTCGGCATCCCGCTTTATGTCTCGGCCACCTATGTGATGCTGTTCATCCTGTTCGGTGCCTTCGTCGAGCGCTCCGGAGCCGGGCAGCTCTTCATGGATTTCGCCCTGGCGCTGGCGGGCCACACTTCCGGCGGCCCGGCAAAGGTGGCGGTCATCACCTCGTCCTTGTTCGGTACCGTCTCGGGCAGTGCCGTCGCCAATGTGATGACGACCGGGACCTTCACGATTCCGCTGATGCGGCGGACCGGCTATCGCCCGGCCTTCGCCGGCGCCGTGGAAGCGGTGGCCTCGACCGGCGGACAGCTGATGCCGCCGATCATGGGAGCCGCCGCTTTTGTCATGGCGGAATTCCTCGGTACGAGCTATCTCACCGTGGCGGCCTTCGCCATCCTGCCGGCGATCCTGTATTACGTCGCCGTGTTCATGGCGGTGCATTTCGAGGCCAAGCGCATCGGCCTGAAGGGCATTCCCAAGCCTGACCTGCCGCGACTCGGCAAGGTGCTTCGCGAGCGCGGGCATCTGTTCCTGCCCCTGTTCATCATCGTCGGCGTGCTGCTGTCGGGCTATTCCGCCGCCTATGCCGCGCTTTGCGGCATCGGCTCGGTGATTCCGACCACCTGGCTGCGCTCCACCACCCGCTACACCTTCACGCCCAGGGCCATCATCGAGGCGCTGGAAGCGGGTGCGCGCAACACGCTGGTGGTGGCGCTGGCCTGTGCCTGCGCCGGTATCGTCATCGGCACGATCACGCTCACCGGCCTCGGCCTCGCCTTCACCAATGTCGTGATGGCGGCCTCGCAGAACCTGCTGCTGCCGGCGCTGATCCTGACCATGCTCGCCGGGATCGTGCTGGGCATGGGCCTGCCGACGACGCCGGCCTATATCGTCCAGGTCGCCCTGCTCGTTCCCGCGCTGGTGCGGCTCGGCGTGGAGGTCGAGGCGGCGCATCTGTTCGTGCTGTATTTCGCCGTGCTCTCGGCCATCACGCCGCCCGTCGCCATGGCGGTCTATGCGGCAAACGGCATCTCACGGGCCGGCCTGATGGAGAGCTCGTGGGCGGCGGTGAAGCTCGGCCTGACAGGCTACATCATCCCGTTCATGTTCGTCTTCGGCCCCTCGCTGCTGATGATCGGCGAATGGCAGGTCATTCTCGGAACGGTGATCACGGCCACGATCGGCGTCACCTGTCTGGCCGCCGCGCTGCACAACTACTTCTTCTTCGGCCATACCCATTTCTGGGAACGCCTGCTGCTGCTCGCAGCGGCCTTCGTGCTGATCAATCCGGGGCTTTATACCGACATTGCCGGCGCATCCCTCGTCGGCCTGACGGTCGCGAGCCAGTTGCTGCTGGCGCGCCCGAAACGCGGGGAGGCCGAAATCCCGTTCATCGATGCGCCGGAAACGCAACCCGTGGCGCCGGCGACGCGGGAGAGACAGCCCGGGGAGTGATCCCCGGGCGCTCCCCGCTGCCGCGCGATACTTCGGCGAGAAGCCGGCTGGCGCACGGCTCAAGCCAACGTGATTTCCATATCCGGCCCGGTTGCGTTTAACTGGCGTCATGTTCTCCGCATCCCTTCGGCTCCCGATCATGTCGCATTCGGTCCTGCGCATCCTGCGCAACGGTTTTCGGGCGGGTGCTTTCCTGGCGCTCGCCGCCCCGGCCTTTGCCGCCGCCGCGACGGAGGCCCAGACCCCGCGCGCAGTGATCGAACTCTTCACCAGCCAGGGCTGTTCGGCCTGCCCGCCGGCGGATGCGAAACTGATCGAACTCGCGCGCGACCCCGATCTGATCGCCCTGACCCTGCATGTCGATTACTGGGATTATCTGGGCTGGGAGGATACGCTCGCGCAGCCGGCTTTCTCCGAGCGCCAGCGCGCCTATGCCGAGACACGCGGTGATCGCGGCGTCTTCACGCCGCAGATGGTGGTGAACGGCCTCTACGCCTGCATCGGCTCGGATCCGCGCGCCATCGCGGCCTCGCTGGCCGCCGCCGATCGCCACGCGACACGGCTGCCGGTGCCGGTCTCCGTGACACGCGAGGGGCGCGATCTCACCATCGCCTTGCATGGCGACCATGACGCCGGCGGCGAGATCTGGTTGCTGCAGGTCGAGCCCCTGATCAGCGTCGCTATCGAGCGCGGGGAAAACAAGGGGCGTGAGGCGCATTACGGCAACGTCGTGCGCGCGATGAGCCGCGTCGCGGAATGGGATGGAACCGCGATGCGGGTATCCGCCCGGCTTGCCGATGCCACGGGTCGATTCGTCGTCCTGGTGCAGCATCATGATGACGCCGTACCGGGGCGAATCCTCGGTGCAGCGCGCGGGGACGGGCTTCTCGCCGCGCATTGAGCATCACCGTGGCGACGGCCCGGAAGCGCTGAATTGACGCAGCATGCGATGCCCCGCGCACCCTGCCCGGGTCGCGCGCCTGCTCCATTTGCCCTGTCATGGATACGAACTCCCCCACGCTCACCGTCTTCTATGATGGTGACTGCCCGCTCTGCGCGCGCGAAATTGCCTTCTATCGTCGCCGCAAGGGCGCGGAGCGCCTGCGCTGGAGCGATGTCGCCAAGCTCGCGCCCGATCAGGACGTCGCTCCCGGTCTCGCGCGCGCCGATGCCATGGCGCGGTTTCACGTCATGGATGCGCAGGGAAAGCTGATTTCCGGCGGCCGCGCCTTCGCCGAGATCATGGCCCGGCTCGACGGGTTTCGCATCATCGGACGCATCCTGCGCCGTGAGCCGCTGGCGAGCCTGCTGGATGGCGCCTATGCCGTGTTCCTGCCCATACGCCCACAGTTGCAGCGCCTCTTCGGCGGCAGACGGGAACCAGCCCCATGCACGGATGACGGCGCCTGCGATCCGGCATCGCAGCGCCGGGACTGATTGCACCGCGCCAGCGGGCATCGCCGTTCTTGCGAATCCCCTTCACAGAACGCATCCTCTGCGGCCATGAGGCGCGAGCGAGAGGATCACGGCGATGCAGGAAGACAATGTCGCGGCGGCGGATATGGCGAACGGGCGCGACGATGCCGGATATCGCTCACGTTTCGTGTCGGCGGCAGACGGGCTGGTGCTGCATCTGCGTGACTATGGCCCGATCGACTCGGCCCTGACCCCGGTCGTCTGCCTGCCGGGAATCGCGCGCACGGCTTACGATTTTCATGATCTCGCGCGCGCCCTGTCCGGTGCCGAAACACCGAGACGTGTGCTCGCACTGGATTATCGCGGGCGCGGCCTGTCGCAGCATGATCGCAACTGGCGCAATTACGATATCGGCATCGAGATGGATGATTGCCTCGCCGCGATGACCGCGATGGGCGTGCATCAGGCGAACTTCGTCGGCACCTCGCGCGGCGGGCTCGTCACCATGGCGATCGCGGCGGCGCGTCCAACGGCAATCCGCGCGGCGGTGTTCAACGATATCGGCCCCGTGATCGAGCCGAAGGGATTGATGCGCATACGCGGCTATGTCGGCAAGCTGCCCGTGCCGCGCGATTTCACCCAGGCTGTGGAAATCATGCAGACGATTTCCGACAAGCAATTCCCCGGTCTCGACGATGAAGGCTGGATGAAGCTTGCGCGGGGGACATGGCAGGAGAAGGACGGCAAGCTGGTGCCCGTCTATGATCCCGCGCTACTCAAAGGGCTGGCCGGGCTCGATCTGGAAAAGCCGCTGCCGCCGCTCTGGACGCTTTTCGCGGCCCTCTCCCACGCGCCGCTCCTCGTCCTGCGCGGCGCGCATTCCGACATCCTTTCAAACGAGACGCTGCGCGAAATGGAAAAACGCCATCCGGCCTGCGAGACACATAGCGTCCCCGGCCAGGGCCACGCCCCGCTGCTCGACGGCGAGGCGGCTGCGCGCATCGTCGATTTCATCGCGGGCGTGGAGACAGGTGCATCCACGTCGCAGCCCGATACGAAACCACCCGCGACCGGACCGGAACCGAGCATGCCGCGGGCGGACGGGTTTGTGTCGGGGGGAGGAGCGCACGAGGAGCAAAGCACAATAAAAGATTGATATCGACGTTCCATGCATTAAATTCACTGGTGTGAACACAGTGAAGCGGGGGCGCGCGTCATGAATGGCATCACATGGAGTTTCAAAGAATTAGCTAGTCATTTGTTTCCAGGCATCGTCATTTTGCTGCCTATTTTATATATTTATTATTTAGAAACAAATATAAATATAGGTATCAATATAAATGCCGCAACAATATCTCTATTTCTTCTAACAAGTTATATCATAGGTTTTTTTATGGACTCAATATTAAGTATCGATGGCAAATTTGATAAATATGTACGCAAACTGCAATATGATCCATTACAAAGAATGTTTTATAGAAACCCAATTCAATTTGATAAGAAGCCCGATACATTTCTTCTTATTGCTTTTGATATAATTAAACGAAGATTTGGCAAAGATCTTTTAGAAAAAGAAAATAAGTTAGCAATTATATATTATATGCGTCGAGAAATAGAGGCAAAGAGCGACTTTCTCGGAAATCTAATATCTACAATAAACACATTAGAACGCATGGGGAAAAACATAGGGGTTTCATGTATTTTAAATTTTATAGTTTTATTTATGTATGGGCAATATAAATTGATAAATGAATCAATAATAGTTTTTCAGTTTATCTTCTTATTTTCTGGAATCGCACTAGTCATCGCACGCGACAGGACGCGGAACTGGTTCGGTAGGGTCGTTGTGAGAGGATTTGTTGCTGTCAACTCCGAGCATTTTCCCTTGACTGGCTTCCCAGGCGCGGAACCCTCTGGATCAGATGGACCGATTCCAGGTTCAGCGCCACCTGCCGCCAGCCAGGCGAAAACGAACCCGCCGCAAGCCGGGGGCGATAATACACCGCCCCCGAGTGAAGCTTGATCCGCCTCACTCCACCAATTACTCCGCCGCTTCGGCTGCCGGCGCTTTCTGCGGGTTGCGGAAGCGCTCCATCAGGGCCGCCTCTTCCGCCTTGGCGGCTTCGAGGTGGCGCTCCTTGACATGACCGAAGCCGCGGATCTTGGCCGGGATCGCGGCGAGGCCGAGGGCGGTGATGTGGTTCTCGGGCGAGAGCTTCGCCACGATCTCCTCCAGCATGGCCTCGTAATCCGTGATCAGCTGCCGCTCGGTGCGGCGCTCCTGCGTGTAGCCGAAGACGTCGAGCTTCGTGCCGCGCAGGCCCTTGAACTTCGCCAGCAGCCCGAAGGCCTTCAGCATCCACGGCCCGAAGGTGATCTTGCGCGGCACGCCGGTATTGGGATCCTTGCGGGCCAGAAGCGGCGGGGCGAGGTGGAATTCAAAGCGCAGGTTCTGCCCCTCGAAGGTCTGGTCCACCTGGCGCAGGAAGGAGCCGTCGGAATAGAGCCGCGCGACCTCGTATTCATCCTTGTAGGCCATCAGCTTGAACAGGTTGCGCGCGACGGCCTCGGTGAGCCCCTCCTTGCCGTCAACGGCCTTCGCTTCGGCAGCGCGGACCTTCTCGACCAGCGCCTGATAGCGCGCGGCATAGGCCGCATCCTGATAGGCTGTGAGGAATTCGACGCGCCGCGCGATGGTCTCGTCGAGCGTCTGCGAAATCTCGCGCGCCCTGGTCGGCGCCTTCAGCGAGGCGACCACCTTGGCCAGCCCCTCAGGGCTCGCTGCCGCCTTGCGGCCCAGCCGGAAGGCTTCGATATTCATCGCCACGGCCTGGCCGTTGAGCGCGATGCCGCGCTCGATCGCATCGGCATGCAGCGGCACCGCGCCGCGCTGATAGGCAAAGCCCAGCATGAACATGTTGGCCGCGATGGCATCACCCAGAAGCGCCGTGGCGATCGCCGTGGCATCGACGAAATCGACCTTCTCGCCATTGGCGATGCGCTTGATCTCGCGCTTGAGGCGCTCCGCCGGCAGCGAGAAATCGGCATCGCGGGTAAAGTCGCCCGGATAGACCTCCGCCGTGTTGACGACCAGTGCCGTGCGCCCGGGTGAAACCGCAGCCAGCACCTTCTTGGTGCCGCTCACCACAAGATCGCAGCCGAGCACCAGATCCGCCGTCCCCGCCGCGACGCGGATGGCGTGAATCTCTTCCGGCGACTTGGCGAGGCGCACATGGCTGTAGACCGAGCCGCCCTTCTGGGCGAGGCCGGCCATGTCGATCATGCCGCAGCCCTTGCCTTCGAGATGTGCGGCCATGCCGATGATGGCCCCGATGGTGACGACGCCGGTGCCGCCCACGCCGGTGACGATGCAGTTCCAGGTCGTGTCGATCGCAGGGATCTGCGGATCGGGGATCGTTTCGGGCAATGCATTGCCGGAGCCCGAGACCTTCGCCTTTTTCGGCTTGGCCCCGTGCACCGTCACGAAGGACGGGCAGAAGCCCTTCACGCAGGAGAAATCCTTGTTGCAGTTGGACTGGTCGATCTGGCGCTTGCGCCCGTATTCCGTCTCAAGCGGCTGCACCGCGACGCAGTTCGACTGGACCGAGCAATCACCGCAGCCTTCACAGACGAGTTCATTGATGATCACGCGCTTGTCGGGATCGGGGAAGGTGCCCCGCTTGCGGCGGCGGCGCTTTTCCGAGGCGCAGGTCTGGTCGTAGATCATCACCGAGACGCCGCCGATTTCGGCGAGCTCTTGCTGCACGCTCTGGATTTCGTCGCGATGGTTGATCGTCATGCCGGCGGGAAAATCCGCCGTCGACGGGTATTTCTCCGGCTCGTCGGTCACCAGCGCGATGCGCTCGACGCCCTCGGCACGGACCTGCCGGGCGATCATGTCGACGGTGAGCCCGCCTTCATGCGTCTGGCCGCCGGTCATGGCGACGGCGTCGTTGAACAGGATTTTATAGGTAATGTTGGTCTTCGTATCGACCGCCCAGCGCAGTGCCATCACGCCGGAATGGTTGTAGGTGCCGTCGCCCAGGTTCTGGAAGACGTGGCTGCGCGTGGAGAATGGCGCCTCGCCGATCCAGTTGGCCCCCTCGCCACCCATCTGGGTGAAGCCCGAGGTGTTGCGGTCCATCCACTGGACCATGTAGTGGCAGCCGATTCCCGCATAGGCGCGCATGCCGTCGGGCACCTTGGTCGAGCTGTTATGCGGGCAGCCGGCGCAGAAATGCGGGGTGCGGTTGGAGACGTCGCTGGTCTTTGCGAGGATGTCCTGCGCCTCCTTCAGACGCGCCACGCGCCCGGCGAGATCATCGTTGTTGTGGTAGCGCAGGAGCCGCTCGCCAATGGCGATGGCAATGTCGTTGGAATCGAGCGCGCCCTTGACGGGGAAGAGCCAGTCGCCTTGCTCGTCGCGCTTGCCGATGCAGACCGGCTGGTTGGCGGTGCCGTAGAGCTCCTCGCGCAGCTGCACCTCGATCAGCGAGCGCTTTTCCTCGACCACGATGACGAGATCGAGCCCCTGGGCGAAATCCATCAGCTCGCGCTGCGAGAGCGGCCAGGGGCAGGCGATCTTGTACAGCCGCAGGCCCATATCATTGGCCTTGACCTCGTCGAGGCCGAGCTCGTCCATGGCCTGGCGCACGTCGAGATAGGATTTGCCGACGGTGATCACACCGACCTTCGGATGGCGCCCGCCGGTCAGGATGGTGCGGTTGAGGTTGTTGGCGCGGATGAAGGCGAGCATGGCATCGCGCTTGTAATCCTGCAGGCGCGCTTCCTGTTCGAGGATGCTGTCGCCCAGCCGGATGTTGAGCCCGCCCGGCGGCATGGCGAAATCATCCGGGTATTCGATCTTCACCCGGTCGATCGAACCATCCACCGAGGCGGTCGATTCGATGTTGTCCTTGACGCATTTGAATGCGGTCCAGGTCCCGGTATAGCGGCTCATGGCGAAGCCGTAGAGGCCGTAATCGAGGATCTCCTGCACCCCGGCGGGGTTCAGGATCGGGCTCATCACGTCGACGAAATGGAATTCCGACTGGTGCGCCACGGTCGATGATTCGGCGATGTGATCATCACCCATCAGCGCGAGCACGCCCCCATTGGCCGAGCTGCCGGCCATGTTGGCATGGCGGAAGACGTCGCCGGAGCGATCAACGCCCGGGCCCTTGCCGTACCAGACGCCGAAGACGCCGTCATACTTGCCTTCCCCGCGCAGTTCCGCCTGCTGCGTGCCCCAGATGGCGGTCGCCGCGAGCTCCTCGTTGAGGCCGGGCTGGAAGGTGATGTGGGAGGCCGCGAGATGCTTCTTCGCCCGTGCCAGATTGAGATCGAGCCCGCCCAGCGGCGAGCCGCGATAGCCGGAGACGAAACCCGCCGTGTTCAACCCGGCCAGCCGGTCACGCTCGCGCTGCATCTGCAGCAGGCGGATGATCGCCTGTGTGCCGGTAAGGAAGACGCGGTCCTTGCCGAGATCGTACTTGTCGTCGAGGGAGACGTCGCGCAATGCATTGGCCGGCGCAGAGGTTGCGGTCTTCGCTGTCTTCGCAGTCTTATCTTGCACGGCCTTGTCTTGTACGGCCTTGTCTTGCACGGCTTTCTCGTTGATGCCAGCCTTGCTCATACGTTCGTCCTCCTCGGTCGCCGTTCGCGACCCTCGGCTTCCCGCGTTCCGCCGGCTTGCCACCGGTCTCGTCCGCGCTCAGCGTTTCCGGGCGCGCATCCGTAAAAACGCGCATGATATGTCAGTGATGCTGACATATTCAACGATAACCGTCAATCGCGGGCGCGTGCCGGTTGCTTATTGGTCTCATACGAAAGTGGAAGGATTTCGTCCCGCCCGCAAGGGTGCATCGCGCGGGAAAAGCGGCTTGCCCGCGTGCATGCGTGCCATGTTCGCGTGCGTACCATGCCCGCGCCGCATCACCCCGTCATGCTTTCGCCCCACTCGCGCAGCACCAGTGCAGTGTGCGAGATCGCCCGCATGTGATACGAAGCATTAACCCGTGCTTAACCATAGCGGCGCAGTTTCATCGATGGTGGAGCGCGTTGCCGGAGCGCGGGGCTGCGGTCGGGAAAGAAACGGATTGCCATGATCGAGAGTCGAGCGCGCCATGCAACCTCGTCCCGGCCCCGGATGCCGTCATGCGGGATCGCGCTGCGCATGCTGACCGTGCTGGCGCTGCTCACCGGCATGTCGGTGCTGGCCACGCACCCCGCGCGGGCGCATCCGCATGTCTGGGTCACCGCGCATGCCGAAATCCTCTATGACGAATCCCGGCGTGTCGCCGGGCTGCGGCATATCTGGACCTTCGACGAATTCTATTCCGCCTGGGCCGTGCAGGGGCTGGAGGAGGATTACGGCGCGGTCGGCCCGGAAGAATTGCGTGAACTGGCCGAGATCAACGCTACCTCGCTGGTCGAATTCGGCTATTTCACGCAAGCGCGAATCGATGGCGATGACCGCGCCTTCGCGCCACCCGTCGATTACGACATGGTCTATGAAGGCGGGCAACTCACGCTCAGCTTCACCCTGCCGCTGAGTGAACCAGCCCGACCGCGCACGGCCTTCGTCATGGAAATCTACGATCCGACGCTGTTCGTCTCCTTCACCATCGACGAGGGTGACGACGCCATCAGCCTCGTCGGCGGGCCGCAAGGCTGCACCATGACGATCACGCGCCCGGCCTCCTCGGAGATCGAAGAGACCGCGAGCCTGTCGGAGGCCTTCTTCGCCACCTTGACGGCGGCCTCCGATTTCGGCGACCAATTCGCAAATCGTGCGCTGATCGCCTGCCCGTGAACGCCTCCGCGCGAAGGACGTCCGTATCCATGATGGCGAAGTGACATGACCAGAGCCAGCCCGTCCCCGCCGCCGGCATCTTTCGGCACCGATACAGGTGGTGCCGCTTATCGGCGCGGACGTACCGGCCCGGCAGGGTGGCGCCGTCTCGCGCTGCGCCTCGGTTTCGCGCTGATCGCCGTGCTCGCCGTGGGCGGTGCGCTCAATCTGATTCTGTATCTCCTCGTGCCACCCGCGCCCGCGCCGGCGCCCACGGCCGCGCCTTTCGGCATGACGCAGCGCGAGACGGCGCCGCCGGGCAATGCGCTGATGAACACGGTGCTGGCTCTGCAGGGGCTGTTCTACCAGCGCATCCAGGCCGGCGTGCGCGCCCTGCCCGAGGGCGGTGGGGCGTTCTGGGCCCTGATGGGCGTGGGTTTCGCCTACGGCGTCTTTCACGCTGCCGGGCCCGGTCACGGCAAGGCCGTGATCTCAGCCTATCTCGTCGCGGAAGAGCGCGCTCTGCGGCGCGGGATCGGCCTGTGTTTTGCCGCCGCCTTCCTGCAGGCCGTCATCGCCATCGCCATGGTCGGCGCCGCGATAGCGGTCTTCAGCCTCACGGCAGTCGGTATGGACCGGCTGACGGGGCGGGTTGAATTCACGAGTTTCCTCGTCGTCGCCCTGCTCGGGCTCTGGCTGACCTGGCGCAAGGCCGGGCACTTCACCGATCTCATCCTGCATCGGCGCGGGGCGCGGCTGGACAACCCCGCCGGGTGCGACCACGTGCATCTGCCCCCGCCCGAGGAATTCATGCGGCTGCGGCGCTGGCGCGAATATGCCGGCGTGGTTTTCGCCGCCGGCCTGCGGCCCTGCGCCGGAGCCCTCGTCCTGCTCGTCTTCGCCGCCTCGCAGGATCTCATCGGCGCGGGGATCGCCGCGACCTTCGCCATGGCCGTCGGCACCGCCATCACCACCAGCGTGATCGCGCTCACCGCCGTCTTCATGAAGGATTTCGCCCTGCGCATCGCCGGCGGGCGCAATGATCGGGGCGTGGTCGTCGGTTCGGGCTTCGAGCTCGCCGCTGCCGCCTTCGTGCTGGTGATCGGCCTCGCGCTGCTCGCCGGCCAGCCGGGCAGCGGCGCGCTCTAGGGCCGGATCACCGGCGCCGGGCGAGACCCGCCGACCGCCCCAGAGCGTGCGGTAGAGCCGGCGGAGTTTCTGCTTGAGCACGGGATCTTTGCGCCCGCGCGCCTCCTGGCGCGCCTGACGAATGGCGCGCGCCAGCGTCTGACGCCATAAGGCCTGCTCGAAAGCGTCATTCTCCTCCGGTGTGGAAACGACCACGTCCCGCCCAAGACCGGGCGGGGGGCGTGGCTTACGAACACGCAACTGATATTTGTTCAAATAATACCTCATAAATGTATGATATCATAATATGAGTTCGCATGCATTGGTTTTGCCTGCTCTGAAACGGCATCGACGCGCCATTTGGTAAAGGCGTAAAATTTTCATCGTTTCAATATTTTGGACCGCGCAGCCGGGCGAGGTCATCCGACCGGCATTTCGCGCGCACCCGATAGCAGCTCATTCCGGTTCCGTCTGGCCGGGCCTGCGGATTACTTCTTGTCCAGAAACCGCTTCAGCGCCGCGATCTCCGGACCCTGCGCATCGAAATCGCCGGCGAGGCGGTCATAGAAACCCGCCATACCGCGATAGATTCCGGATTCGGGCCGCTCCTCATCCAGAAAACCGCCGATCTCTTCCATCTCGGCGACCCAGCGATAGGCTTTGGGAAACATGTCCGGAATGCTGCCCTCGAGGCGCCCCAGCAGCATCTTCTGGCTGCGCTCCATCTCCGCATGCAGGGCCTCACCGGCACCGGCGCGTTCGGCGGCGAGGATCATCGCGCAGGCGAGCGCCGTCAGCCCCTTGCCAATGCCCGCATAGCACATCTTCAGGGTCGAGGCGGCGCCGACAGGACCGTCGAGCACACGGATGTCGAGACCGGCATGGTTCAGCGCAGCCAGCCCGGGCGCGGCCTCGCCGCTGGCATAGATCACCGGAAGCGGGCCGTCAGCCGTCGGCGGCAAGCCGATGATCCCGGCATCCGCGAAAGCCGCACCCGTCGCCGTGATCGTCTCGGCGATCACCTTCACCGTCTCGGGCGAGACCGCGTTGCAATCGACATAGAGCGGCTTGACCGGCGCTGCGGCGAGAGCGGGGGCGAGTTCGCGTGCGAGCACATGGGCACGCCCCGGCGGCACCACGGAGAGAATCACGGGGCAGGCGGCGATGTCCGGCGGGGAAGCATCCTGCATGCCCGCCTGGCTGGCCCGCATGCGTGTCGCCTCGCCGCGCCCGGCCAGCAATGTGCGCACGCTAAATCCGGCAGCGCGGACGCGCGTGGCGAGGCCCGCGCCCATATTGCCCGGCGCAATGATCGCGATGACCTTGCCCGAAAGATCGGGAATCATGCTCTTGTCCATATCGCCTCCACGCGCTGGTGCCTCACGCATGAAAGCTTAAGCGCCACAGGGCGCGCCGCACAGGGCGTTCAGGCCAAAGGCCGTTTGCGCCATCGACCGATCACGCCACCGGTTCGCAAGCGTCAAACAGCCAGCGGTCGCGTGGCGCCTTCCAGCCAGGCGCGGGTGGCGTCGTCGACCGATAGCGCCAGCTTCTCCCAGACGCGGGCGTGATAGGCGTCGATCCAGGCGCGCTCCGTCCGCCCCAGCAGGGCGGGCTCGATCAGCCGGCGCTCGAACGGCGCGAGGGTGAGGGTTTCGAATCCGAGCATCTCGCGCTCGCCGCCGGCGATCTCGCGCGGCTCCACAAGGAGCAGGTTCTCCAGCCGGATGCCGTAGCTGCCGGCCCTGTAATAGCCCGGCTCGTTGGAGAGGATCATCCCAGGGTCCAGGGCGACATTGCCTGCCTTCGAGATGCGCTGCGGGCCTTCATGCACGGAGAGGAAGCTGCCGACGCCATGCCCGGTGCCATGGTCGAAATCGAGCCCGGCCTCCCAGAGCGGCAGCCGCGCCAGCGCATCGATCTGCGCGCCCGTCGTTCCCTTGGGAAAGACGGCGCGGGCGATGGCGATATGGCCCTTGAGCACCCGGGTGTAATGCGCACGCATCTCCGGTGTCGGCTCACCGGTGACCAGCGTGCGGGTGATATCGGTGGTGCCGTCGTTGTATTGCGCGCCGGAATCGATCAGGAACAGCTCCCCCGTCCCGATTGCCCGGTTGCTCTGCGTGCTGACCCGGTAATGCACGATCGCCCCGTTGGGCCCGGCTCCGGCAATGGTGGGAAAGGCGATCTCGACGAGCGCATTGGTCTGCGCGCGCATCTCTTCCAGCTTGCACACGGCGTCGATCTCGGTGAGCTCCCCGCGCGGGGCGGTATCGGCGAACCAGGCAAGGAAGCGCGAGACCGCAACGCCGTCGCGCAGATGCGCTTCCCGGCTTCCGGCGATCTCGACCGGGTTCTTGCGGGCCTTCATCAGCGTGATCGGATCAGCCGCGACATCGGCCTCGCCGCCGGCCCGAACGACGGTTTCGCGCAGGATCTCCGCGCCGGTGGCGCTGTCGATGCGCAGCTTCGCACCACCGGAAGCGCGGGCGGTGAGGGTTTCGAGCAGGGTCTCGGGCTCGGCGAGATCGGCATGCTCCGAGATCGCCGCACGCATCGCCGCATCGATCTTGCCGCCCGCGATGAAGAGAACCGGACGGCCTTCGGCGGGGATCAGCGCAAAGCCGAGCACGATCGGCGTATGCGCGACATCCGCGCCGCGCAGATTGAAGGCCCAGCACAGATTATGCGGGTCGCTGACGACGAGGGCATCGCAGCGCGCCTCGCCGATCGCCGTACGGATCCGCGCCAGCTTGTCCGGGACGCTCTCGCCGGTCAGATCCGGATCATGCGCCCACAGCGCCGCCTGCGGCGGGGGCGGCTGGTCCTCCCAGAGCGCGTCGAGCGGGTTATCGGGCACGGCTTGCAGCAATCCGCCGACAGTCTCGACCTCCCGGCGCAGCTGCGCCACGTCCCGCGCGGTCATCAGCCACGGGTCGAAGCCGACGACATCACCCTCGCCGAGGTGCCCGGCAAGCCAGACGAAGGGTCTGGTACGCGTCGAATCGACCACTTGCCACTGCGTCATGTCGATCTGCTGCGGCGCCTGCAGGGTGTAGCGTCCGTCGGTGAACAGCGCCGCCGCACGCGCAAGCACCACGGCGAGCCCCGCCGAGCCGGTAAAACCCGTCAGCCATGCCAGCCGCTCGTCATGCGGCGGCGTGTATTCGGATTGATGCGCATCGGCGCGGGGGATGATGAAGGCGCTCAGGCCGCGTGAGGCGAGCGCGGCGCGCAGCCGCGCCAGCCGCCCCGGATCGCGTCCGCCGGCCACGGGATCGTCGAATGTCTGGAACGGACCACTCACGCAAGACCTCATCTGCTTCGATGCCTTGTCCTGTTCTGGGTCGGATGCGTGGCAGATGCAAGGTTTCGATCAGGCCGCAACCGGCCTGAACCTCGCGCGGCAAGACCCGGAAACGAAATCCCGATGACGATAATTCGAACTCATGCTGCACCGCAACACGGCAGATGCGGCTGTGGCCTGCCATATTTGTCGGCAACGTGCCGCGTCATGCGTCAAACGAGCATGTTTGAGACATTCAGCGCATGTGCATGCATGAAACGCATGGCAAACATGTCCCAGACTCCATAGCTAGGGCAGGGATGCTGACTTATATTGCGATGCAACGACAACGGAAACGCTCGGGAATGATCAGAGCGTAACCAGCTCAGGAGATGTCCCCCATGGCCTATGCCCTCAATTACCCGAACGCCCCTACCGCCGATGCGATCACCACCGAAACCACGGCAGAGCCCGTGCGCAAGGGTTTCTTCCAGCGCCTGCTCAACAGCCTTGAGCGCGCCCAGATGCGTCGCTTCGAGCGTGAGCTGATGCTCTACGCCCCGCATCTCTACGAATCCATCACGACAAGCGAAGAGTATCGCAAGATGCGCCTCGGCGACGATGCGCGGCTTCCGTTCGTGAAGTAAGTCGTCTCTGCCTGTTACGGCACTCGCGCAAGCGGCATCGTGAAAGCCCCGTCGCCCCTCAAGGACGGGGCTTTCGCGCGTTCGGGGGCGGCCAATCGCGGCAATCCGTCCTTGCCGGCCAGATCGGACTTTGCGACAAAGCGGCGGATGGGCGATGCTGCGGGCTCCGCGGCGCGATTTCGAGGTGCATGGGCATGACGCTACAGCGCGATTATCCCGCAGGCCCCCTTCTTGCCGCCAGCATCTGCGTGCTGCGCGGCGACAGGGTGTTGCTCGCGACGCGCACGCGCCCGCCGATGGACAATCTCTACACCCTGCCCGGCGGTCTGGTGGAGCCTGGCGAGACCCTCGCCGAGGCCGCTCTGCGCGAGTTGCATGAGGAAGTCGGCGTGACGGCGCGTGTGCTGGGGATGATCCGGCCGATCGAGATCATCCAGCGCGACGAAGCGGGGGCCGTGCGCGTGCATTACGTGATCTGCGCCCATGCCGCGCTCTGGGTCTCCGGCGAGCCACGCCCCGGCCCCGAAGCGGGCGCGGTAATCTGGGCCGATCCGGCGGCGCTGTCGGATCTGCCCACGACGCCGCATCTGTCCGAGATCGTCGCGGGGGCGGGTGCCCTCGTGCGGCGGCAATCGTGATGAAACACGCGATTCTCATCCTCCTTCTCGCAGCCGCATTCATGCTCACGGGGCCGGTCTCGGGATCGGCGCAGGACGGCGCGCCGTCCCGGCCGCCGTCCTATGAGGCCGATCTCATGCGTCTGGCGGAGGTCATGGGGTCGCTCGCCTTCCTGCGCGACCTGTGCGCGGCACAGGATGCGTCGGAATGGCCCGAACGCATGCAGGATCTGCTGGAGGCTGAGGGGCCGGAGCGCGCCGAGCGTCTCGCCGGGGCCTATAATCGCGGTTACGCGGCATTCGCGCTGACCTACCGGCGCTGCACCCCCGCAGCAGAAATCGCCATCGCGCGCTTTCTGGAAGAAGGCGATGCGCTCGCCGGGATGATCGCGACACGCTACGGAAACTGAAACGCGCTGCAACGAAGCCGCTCTTCTTGCCGTAGCGTCAGGCCTTTTCCACAAAACAAGCGGGTCGCGTTAACCTTTTCGTAAGGCGAGACTGGAAGCCGGCACGTCGCGGCTCTAAGGTCGCGGCTGTGGGAAGGTGGGAGAGACACGGTTTCATGCTTGAAGATTACGATTATCAGTCGGCACCGATCACCGACGTCGCCGAAGAGAAGCGCGTGGCGCTCGGCTATGTCACCGAAGCCTTCGCCGAAGCGCAGCTCGACGGTCTCGACGCGGATTGCATGGCGCAGGCCGCGATCTTCGCCGCCTTCCAGGAACTTGTCGCCACCTATGGCGAGGAAGCGGCGGCGGAATTCGCCCAGGGCTTGCCCGATCGCATCCGCGCCGGCGGTTTCTCGATCGCACCGCGCCATTGACGCGCGCCCGGGTCGCTCATACCCGCTTCATGTCCGCTCTTGAGGGTTCCGGCAGTACGGCCGGCTTGCCTTGGCACCGCCGCCGGTGCAAAAGCGCCGTTTCACCGATGACGATCATGTCGGCGATGACGACGCAGATCCGTGCAGCGCATCCGGGAGGCGGTTGAATGACCATTGCGAGCATGACCGGCTTTGCCCGGATGACGGGTACGAGCGGACCCTACAGCTTTGCCTTCGAGGCGAAATCCGTGAACGGGCGCGGCCTCGATATCCGGCTGCGCATGCCTTCGGGATGGGATGCGCTGGGCGAAGAGGCGCGCAAACGCCTCGGCAAGGTGCTCACGCGCGGCCAGTGCCAGGTTGGTCTCACTCTGACGCGGTCGGAAACTGCGCCGCGCCTTCGCGTCAATCACGATATTCTCGCAACCCTCGTCGAAGCCGTCGAACGCGCCCCGCGTTCGCAGGCTGTGGGTCCCGCCAGCCTTGACGGCCTGCTCGCCGTGCGCGGTGTCATCGATATCGTGGAAACCGATGACGAAAGCATCACGCGGGCGCTGCAGGCCGATCTCGACAAAGCGCTTGATGAACTGGCGGAAACCCTCGCCGCAGCCCGCCGCAGCGAGGGCGCGGCGCTCGCGCAGGTCATCACCGCGCAGCTCGATGCCATGGAAAGGCTCGTTGCAGCGGCGCGTGACAACCCGGCCCGCACGCCGGAGGTCATCCGCGCCCGCATTGCCGGGCAGATCGCCCGCATCATGGAGGCGGGGACCGGTTTCGATGCCGACCGCCTGCACCAGGAAGCGGTGCTGATCGCCACCCGCGCCGATATACAGGAAGAGATCGACCGGCTTGATGCCCATATTGCCGCCGCGCGGGCGCTTCTGGCCGAGGGCGGCGCCGTGGGCCGGCGGCTCGATTTTCTCGCCCAGGAATTCGGACGCGAGGCCAATACGCTGTGCTCCAAGGCCTCGGATGTGACCTTGTCGCGGGTCGGGCTGGAACTGAAGAGCGTGGTGGACCAGTTTCGCGAGCAGGTTCAGAACGTGGAGTGACGCCGATGCCCGATACCGCCCTCATCCCCCGCCGCGGCGTGCTCCTGATTCTCTCCTCGCCTTCCGGCGCCGGCAAGAGCACGCTGACGCGCAACCTGATCGAGCAGGATCACGGCATCCGGCTGTCCGTTTCGGTGACGACCCGGGCCCGGCGTGGCTCGGAAATCGACGGCGTGCATTACCGCTTCATCGCCCGCGACGACTTCCTGGAGATGCGCGAGCGCGGCGATCTCCTCGAATGGGCGGAGGTGCACGGCAATTTCTACGGCACGCCCCGCAAACCGGTCGAGCAGGCGCTCACGGCTGGCGAAGACATGATGTTCGATATCGACTGGCAGGGCACGAAGCAGATCGTCGAAAAGATGCCCGATGACGTTTCCAGCGTCTTCATCCTGCCACCCTCCATGGCCGAGCTGCGCAACCGGCTGGAGCGACGCGCCGAGGATTCGCCGGAGGTGATTGCCCGGCGCCTGGCCAATGCCCGCGAGGAAATCGCGCAATGGCAGACCTATGATTACGTGCTGATCAACGACGATCTGCAGCGTACCTTCGGCGAATTGCGCGCTATCCTCGATTCGGAGCGGCTGCGGCGCGAGCGCCATCCCGCCCTTGCCGGCTTTGTCGAAAACCTGCTCTCGGAAGAGACCTGAATTCAGCGTGTTCCGGCCAGCGCGTTGGCGATCGCCAGAAAACCGGCCACGCCGAGCTCCTCGGCGCGTGCCGTCGGCGCGATC
This sequence comes from Saliniramus fredricksonii, assembly GCF_900094735.1. Taxonomy (NCBI): domain Bacteria; kingdom Pseudomonadati; phylum Pseudomonadota; class Alphaproteobacteria; order Hyphomicrobiales; family Salinarimonadaceae; genus Saliniramus; species Saliniramus fredricksonii. The sequence continues at coordinate 859,193 of NZ_FMBM01000001.1, read as the reverse complement.
CCCAGCGGCGTCAGCAGAGCGACGGGATCGGGATGGATCCCCTTCAGGCTCTGGCGCAGCATCTTGCGGCGCTGGCCGAACGCAGCCTGTGTCACCTTCTCCAGCATGGCGAGATCGCAGGGCGCGGGATCCGGGCGCGGGGTGAGATGCACCACGCTGGAGGTGACCTTGGGCGGTGGCACGAAGGCAGACGGCGCGACGTCGAACAGGATCGTCGCATGCGTGCGCCAGCCGCATAGCACGCCGAGGCGTCCGTAATCGGCGCGATCATCTTCATCGGCGACGATGCGTCTGGCGACCTCGCGCTGAAACATCAGCGTCGCCGATTCCCAGAACGGCGGCCATTCCGGCGCCGTCACCCAGTCGAGCAGAAGCTGCGTGCCCACATTATAGGGCAGGTTGGCGACGATCTTCGCCCGCGCATCCCCCAGAAGCGGGCGCGGATCGAAGCGCATGGCATCGGCCTCGATGATCTCCAGCCGCCCCGGATAATGCGCCGCGATCTCCTGCAAGGCCGCGATACAGCGGGAATCACGCTCGATGGCGATGACGCGCTTCGCGCCGGCTGCGAGCAGCGCCCGCGTCAGCCCGCCCGGGCCGGGCCCGACCTCGATCACCGTTTCGAGCGTCCCTGCCGAGCGGGCGATGCGGCTGGTGAGATTGAGATCGAAGAGGAAATTCTGCCCCAGCGCCTTCCTCGGCGCGAGATCGAAACGCTGGACCACATCACGCAGGGGCGGCAGATCGTCGATCGCAGCCATGGCGCTCTCAGGCCTTGCCGGTGGCGAGGCGCGCGCCGAGGCGCAGGGAAGCGATCAGGCTGTCGGGCCGCGCCACGCCCTTGCCGGCAATGTCGAAGGCCGTGCCGTGATCCGGCGAGACGCGCAGGAAGGGCAGGCCGAGCGTGACGTTCACCGCCTCGTCGAAGGCGATGGTCTTGATCGGGATCAGTGCCTGGTCGTGATACATGCACAAGGCGGCATCGAAACCGGCGCGGGCGCGGGCATGAAACAGCGTATCGCCGGGATAGGGCCCGCGCGCATCGATCCCCTCGCCTTGCAATTGCGCGATGGCCGGCGCGATGACATCGACCTCCTCGCGCCCCATCGTGCCGTTCTCGCCCGCATGCGGGTTTAGCCCGGCAATGGCGAGTCGCGGCGCATCGATGCGAAAACGCCTGCGCAGATCACGGTCCACGATCCGCCCGGTCTCGACGATCAGATCGCGGGTGAGCTGCGTCGGCACCTCCGCCAGCGGGATATGCACCGTGACCGGCACCACGGCGAGCCCCTCGCTCCACAGCATCATCACCGAACGCGGCGGTTTCGTCGCGCCATCCGCGCCCGCATCCGCACAGAGCGCGGCGAGGAATTCCGTATGGCCGGGATGGCGGAAACCGGCTTCGTAGAGCACATGCTTGGCGATCGGATTGGTCGCCACGCAGGAGACCTCACCCGCCCGCGCAAGTGAGACCGCCCGCTCGATCGATTCGATCACGGCAGCCGCATTGGCCGGATCGGGCTTGCCGGGCGCGGCCTGCGCCGGGTTTTGCAAGGACATCACCGGAAGGGCGCGTGCGAAAACGGCTGCCGCTTCATCCGCCCGGTTGATGGTTGCGAGCGGGATATCCGCAGCCTGCGCTTCGATGCTGCGCGCCAGATGCTGCGGATCGGCGAGCATGAAGAAACAAAGGCCCGGATCGTGGTGCAAGATCCGCCAGGCGCGCCAGGCGATCTCCGGGCCGATACCTGCGGGATCGCCAAGGGTGAGGGCGATCGGCGCGGCCCGCGTCACGGCGCTATGCCTTGTTGGTCCTCTTCAAGACTGCGCGTCACGCCGACACCGCCAAGCGAGCGCAATTCGAGCTGCAGCATGATGGTTCGATTCTGATCGCGCGTACCGAGCGAGCCGTCTTGCGGGCGGGCGCTGTAGGTCACGGTGAAAGTCGTGCATTCATCCGCATAACCGAGACCGAGCGACATGGAAGCGACGGAGAAGCGGTCGGATTCCGGCGCGCCACTGCGCCGGTCGTCGAGATAGCGCGACAGATCGAACATCACCGAACCCGTCGCAAACCAGTGCGGCGAGAGCTCGACCCGGCTCGAAACCTGCAAGCCCTCGCGGCGATCCGGATAGCCCAGTTCCGGCTGCGGCGCGAAACGCGCATAAGTCACCGCACCCTGGAATCGGTCGAAATTGACGCGTGCACCCGCTTCCAGGCGCTTCATATCGAAAGTGCTGCGATCAAAGCGCCCGCGCGCATCGATCGAGAACATCTCGTTGGGGCTCAGGCTGACCCGCCCGACATAATCCGAAAAGCGTGATTCGAGACCGGAATCGCGTCCGGTATTGACGAGATCGCCTGACCGGAACGAGTTGCGTCCGGCCAGTTGTACGGATTGTCCGAGTTGGGCTTCCGCCCTGAAGCCGTCGCGCCCGGTCAGCCCGTAACGCAGCGCATAACTGCCACGCACCCCGCCCTCGACGCGGTCGTAGCCGGAAAAACGGTCCCAGCTGAACAGATTGCTTTCATCGAAGACGAGGCTCTGCGCATCCTCGTTGGGCAACCGCCCGATCCGGCTCTCATTCGGCCGCGCCACGATCTGCGCAATCGGCTCCAGCGCGTGAACACCGAAATTGCCCGCGCGCGCGATCATCGGCAACCGGTATTCGAGACCCACGCCCGGAGTCATGCGCCCGTGGAAACGGTCGCTCGAGCCCATCAGATTGGCGGTTTCGGCGTTCTGGAAGCCGGAAGTGCGCGGCGACGACCAGATCCCGTCAGCGCGCAGATAGGCAAACGGCGTCCAGCTCTGCCCGAGCCCGTCGATGATCTGGCGGCGCCACGAGACCTGGCTGGTCAGGCGAGAATATGAACCGGCGACGCCGGGCAGCAGGCATTGGTCACGGTTGAAGGCGCCGGATGCGCAGGTGTCGAAAATGCCACCGAAACGACCGCGCGCATTCGGATCTCGCGGGTCGGCGGCACGAAACTGGGATGTTTCACGCGACAGGCTGACGAAATTCACGTCGAGCGCCAGCTCACCCCCGATGGCAGGCGGCGCGTCGATCCGTTTGTTGTAATCCAGGACCGGATGGACCACCGGCTGATGCTGCTGGAAATCGCGCGTCGCGAGCGCCTTGAAGTAATAGCCGCGCAGATCGAAGAAGGAACGCTCACCGCGACCGGTCAGGTAGACCTGCGAGACGGCCTCGCGGTTATAGTGACTGGTCAGCGTTGCGGCATTGATGCCGTAATTGTCGAGATACCACTTGTCGGTGACGCCGGTAATGTCCCAGCCCCAATGCCAGCGCCGGTTGATCCCGAACCGCCCGGTGGTCTGGATCGAGCCTCGAAAATTCCGATCGCCGGGGCCGGATGGCGGCGCCTTGAACTGCGTGCGGTCCTGCTGGAAGATACCGGTCGCGCGGATGCCGTAAGACCCGGTCAGGAGCCGGTGGCGCCATTCCACGTCGCCCAATACGCCTTGCCGGGAGAGGAATTGCGGACGGAAGGTGAGATCGTGATTGGGGCCCGTCTCCCAGAAGAACGGGACCGTCACACCAGGGCCCAGCGCCTCGTTCAGGGAAATCGTCGGGGTGAGAAAGCCGGTCTTGCGCTTGACCGTCGGATCCGGCGACCAGAAATACGGCAGATAGGCCACGGGAACGCCGAGGAATTCCAGCGCGGCGTTCTCGTAATAGATCGTCTTCGTTTCCTTGTCGTGGATCACCCGCGCAGCGCGCACCTGCCAGAAGGGCGGCCTGCCGGGATTCTCTTCGCAAGTGTCACACGCCGTGTAGGTGCCGCGATGAAAGATGGTCTGCTCGCCCTCGATCCGCTCGGCCCGGCGCGCGCTGAAGCGCCCCGTTCCCGGGCGCCCGAAACCGTCATCGCTGATATCCTGCTCGACCTGCAGCGAATCGATGAAGCCGCTGCGGAAATCATCAGTGAGCTCGAAGAAGGAGGCGGTGCCGACAGTGCCATCGGCATCGACGAGACGGGCATTGCCTTCGGCGAAGACGCGGCTGGTATTGCGGTCATAGGTAACACGATCTGCCTGCAGTGAACGACCGCCGTAATACATTTCGACGTTGCCGGCGGCGATGACGCGATTCCGGTCGTTGTCATAGATGAGTTCATCGGCCTCGAGCAGCAGACGCTGCGGGCCTTCACCGGCTGCGCGTGCGGCGACGACGTCGTCGAGCCCGCCCTGCGCCTGCGCGGGGAGCGACACGATTCCCGTACTCAACGCTGTCACGAGCGCCAGCGTGGCGATCGCGCTACCGACCCGTCTCATTCCCGCTCCCTGCCTCGAACCTGCCCGGAGGATCATCAACCATCCTCCTGATAAAGCAAGGCCAGCACGCCGAGCAAACTGCCCACCACAGCGGGGAACCACGCGGCGAGGGTCGTTCCAACCAGACCCGAAGCCCCGAGATCCTCCATCAGCTCGGTAGCGACGTAAAGCAGAAAACCCGCCGCGACGCCACCCAGAACCAACGGCCCCACACCACCAAACCTGAAGAATCTTAAAGAAACGGAAGCCGCGACGAGAACCATGGCGACGAAGAGCAGGGGCCGGGCGAGCAGACTCTCGTAGCGCAGCTGATAGGCGGTTGCGTCGAGCCCGGCGCGACGGGTCTGTTCGGCCCTCTCGCGCAGGCTCCAGAACGGAACTGATTCGGGCGGCATGAAGCTTCTCCGCAACTGGTCCGGTTCGAGACCCGATGGCAAAAGGTATCTGTCGAAGCGTTCCGGTTCGCCTTCGATCGCGATCACGCGCGCATCGCGCATTTCCCAATATCCGGAGCGCAATACCGCCGATCCTGCTTCGATTCGCTCGCGAAAGCCCCCCTGAAGATCGAAGCGAAAAACCGTTACTGCGGCGATCTCGGTCGACCCTTCCATGACACTGCCGGCGCGGATGATCGCCGAGCCGTCTTCCTGACGCTGGCGAATCCAGATGTCGCGACCCGTATGCGCCTGCGGCGAGGATGAGAAAATCCGCGTCTCGACCTCGCTGGCATACTGCTTCAGGATCGCTGCCGCCGGATTGTAGGCGAGGATCGAGAAGATGCCGATCCCGCCTGCAATGACGAGACCCGGAAACAGGAATTGCCAGACCGAGATTCCGGCAGCGCGGACCACCACCAGCTCGAGCTTGCGCGACAGGGTCAGAAGCGTCGTCATTGCGCCGATCAGGATGGCGAAGGGCAGGACCTGCTCGGTCACGGAAGGTGTGCGCAGAAGTGCCAGCTGAGCCATCCAGAGGGGTGTTGCGCCTGCGACATCGCCTGCACGGCGCACCAGTTCGACGAAATCGAGAATATAGACGAGACCGAACACCGTGAAGAAGACAGTGGCGATGCTGCGCAGGAACTGCCGACCGATATAGCGTGCGAGTGTGTAACCGACGGGCATTTCAACCGACTCCGCCGGGAGGCGCAGAGCGCAGGCGCGCCGGCAGGGCGGGTAGCTTGGGTGCGGGCAGCATGCGCCGCAAGCGCGCGCCGTGATTCATGATCACGAAAGCGCCGATCAGGGTAAGGACCGGTATGGCCCAGACCATGACCACGGCGATATCCGAGCGCGCTGCAGCACTCGTCGCGGCAAACCCCGCCACGCGCAGGGCAACGACACCGCCGATCGCAGCCGCTATGGCGAGCCCGCGTCCCTGGCGTGTGGTACGTGCGTCACCGAGAGCGGCGAACGCGATCGCCGCCATGGCGAGCACGTAGAGCCAGGCGCTGAGCCGATCATGCAATTCGGATCGGAACCGTCCCGGAAAGGCGGCGTAGACCGGGTCACTGTCGTCGATCGTGAGCAATTCGCCGGTTGAGCGCTCGCGCGGCTTGAAGAAGGTGAGATCTCCCTGCGGCGCGAAGGCGGATAGGTCGACCGCATAGCGCTTGAAGGCGACGATGGAGCTGTCACGGGCACCGGGAGTGAGCGTATGCACGCTGCCGCGTTCGAGCACGAGATAGCTCTCCTCGTCCACCTGAGCGATCTGGCCGATTTCGGCGATATAGACGAGAGTGCGCCGTTCATCGCGGCGATCCTGCAGGAAGATCCCCATCAAGGCTTCGCCGGAGCGCTCGCGAAACGAGAAGGTAACGCCCCGGTCGATCTCCGTGAATTGCCCCTCACGCACCAGATTGGCGACGAAATCGGCGCGAATCTGGGTGATCAGGAAGCGCAGTTCATTGAAACTGGCCGGCACCAGCACCACAGCCATGACGCCGACCATGGCGGCCACGCCACCGGTCAGCCAGCCGAAGGGGCGCATGATCCGCCAGAACGACATGCCCGCCGCATTCATCACCACGAGCTCCGAATCGCCATTGAGCTTGTTCAGCGTATAGAGAATGGCAATGAACAGAGCCACCGGCGCGATGATGGCGACGAGGGCCGGCAGCGACAGCAATGTGAAGGTGAGAAAGACGACAAGCGTCTGCCCCTGCCCGGTGAGCAGATCCACTTCGCGTAGCGCCTGGGTCAGCCAGATCACCGCCGTCAGACCAAGCAGGCAGACGAGGAAGGCGGTGACCGCAATCTTGAGGATATAGCGTTCGACGAGCGGCATGCAGCGTGTCACTCCCACTGCTGATCTGGCTAGCCCAGCCTCGCGCCGCTGGCAAGCGCGGGCTCCATGCGCTCCGCTCACCAATGCGCGAGCTTGGATCTCGGCTGTACCGGGCTGCGCGACGATCAGCGCTCGGTGAGCTTGAATTCGATGCGGCGATTGCGGGCATAGGCCTCTTCGGTCGTACCCGTATCGATCGGCTGGAACTCGCCGAAACCGGCTGCGAGCAGATTCTCCGGCGGCACCCCGGCATCAATCAGATATTCCACCACCTCGATGGCACGGGCCGACGAGAGATGCCAGTTCGAAGGAAAACGCGCCGTCGCGATCGGCCGGTCATCGGTATGCCCGTCGACGCGCAGCACCCAGGCGATATCGGGCGGGATTTCCTCGGCAAGTTCCAGGATCGCCGCAGCCACGCGATCGAGTTCGGGTTGCGGGCCCTCGCGCAGCTCGGCGGTCCCGAGCGGGAAGAGCACCTCCGACTGGAAGACGAAGCGGTCGCCGACGATGCGGATATCGTCGCGCTCGCCGAGAATCTGGCGCAAACGCCCGAAAAAATCGGAGCGGAAACGGGCGAGTTCCTGCACACGCTGGGCGAGCGCCACGTTCAACCGGCTGCCCAGATCGGCGATCCGCGCCTGACTCTCGCGATCACGCGCCTCGCTGGCATCAAGCGCGGATTCCAGCGCGGCGATCTGCCGACGCAGAGCCGAGATCTGCTGGTTGAGGATGTCGATCTGGTTTTCCGCGCGCGAGGTCGCTTCCTGCTCGCCCACGAGTGCCTCGGCCAGCTCCTCGGCCCGATCCGAAACGCCTTCCCCGGCATCAAGCATGGCTTGCAGGCGGGCCTGTTCGGCCTCGGATTCGGACAGCGTGCTCTCCAGCGAGCCCAGCGTGTCTTCCAGCTCACGCCGCGTCGAGCGCTCCAGGGCGAGCAGATCAGTCAGTTCCGCGATCTGGCGGTTGAGCCGGTCCATCACGGTATCACGCCCGGAGATCTCCTGGGTCAGGAAGAACTGGCCGAGCACGAAAATCGAGAGCAGGAAGACAATCACGAGCAGAAGCGTCGACAGGGCATCGACATAGCCCGGCCAGTAATTCAGACCGCGATCGCGTCTGGAGCGGGGCGCCAGCGCCATGGCTCAGCCCTTGTCCTGTGACGAGAGCCGCTCCAGCACGGCCTTCAGTTCCTTCTCACGGGTGGCCTGCGCCTCCACCCAGTCGCGGATCATCTGTTGCTCGGAACGCATGTGCTGCACGAGCCCCTGGATGCCCTCGGCGAGGTTGGCCATGGCCTGCGTCGCCTGCCGCCCGCCGCCGCCTTCATTGATGGTGGTGGTGAGCTTGTCGAGGGCGCCTGCCAGCTCCGCGCCGCCGAAGCCCGTCGCCGCAGGCATGCCGCGCGGTGCCTCGATCACCGGCTCCTCTACCGCGTGAGCGGTAAGATAATCCTCGAGCTCGGTGAAGAAACGGCTCTGTGCCTGGCCCGCCTGCAGATCAAGAAAGCCGACGACGAGTGATGAGCCGAGGCCGAAAAGCGACGATGAAAAGGCGATGCCGATACCGATCAGCGGCGAGGCGAGGGAGTTTTTCAATTCGTCGAAGAGAACCGCCGCGTCGCCGCCCGTGGGAAGATCGGCGATGTTGCGCCCGACAGCCCCCACGGTCTCGATCAGCCCCCAGAAAGTCCCGAGCAGACCAAGCAGGATCAGCAGACCCGCGAGATAGCGCACGATTTCGCGGCTCTCGTCGAGGCGCGCGCCGATCGTGTCGAGCAGGGTCCGCATCGTGCCGGCATCGATGCTGACCGCGCCATTGCCGGTTTTGCGACCGATGGTCTGGGCGATCGGGGCCAGCAGGACCGGGGCGCGACCCTGATAGGCGCCGTCGCGCAGATCCAGCGAATTCACCCAGCGCACCTCCCGGAACAGCCGCGCCACCTGCCTGATGGCGAGGATGATGCCGACCAGCAGCACCCCGACGATCAGGCCGTTGAGGCCCGGATTGCTCAGGAAGGCGTTCCAGATCGGCCGATACAGGATGAAGGCCAGAAAACCCGCCAGAATCAGAAAGACCGCCATGCGGATCAGATAGATCCGGGGTGCGCTCAAGGGTTTGGGCGTCTCGACCGCCATATTTCCAACCGCCATGTTGTTCGACCGCAGATCACGGCCATCGCTGCCCGCCTGGCGACCACGCTTCCACGATGGCCCGCCGACAGATATTTCCCGGATTCAGAGCGTGATCCGAACCGACGGAGCCGGCCCCACACCCGAACGATCTTTTGCCGCATCATTGTCCCGTCAGCCGGTAACCACCTGACACGATGATGCTTTAGCACAGGCACGCCCGCATTGACCATGGCCTGACGCGCGTCGTCGCGACCCGTTCGATTCGCCGGCGCACCGGCGCAAGGCGGTGCGGCGGAAGCGGGTGTGCGCGTTTGGTGGCCGCGCGATTGTTGCCATCGGGGCACCGGGCGCGTAAGCCCGATCATGGCAAGCGCGCATGCCGCGACAAGCGATGATGGAACGCCATGACCGATTCCCGCCATCCGGATGATAACGGCAAGATTGATGCCGACCCCGAAAGCGGTCCTGCGGATGGCCGGAAGGGCCCGACCCCGCGTCTCCTGCGCTTCGTGACGACCCCGATCGGCTGGCTCTTCGGGCAGGCCTATCTTCTGCTCGCGCTGACCATGCTGATGTGGGGCGGCAATGCCGTGGCCAGCCGTCTCGCCGTGGGCGAGATTTCGCCGATGGCGCTGACCTGTCTGCGCTGGACCGTGGTCATCGTCATCGCGGTCGCGATTGCACACAAGGAGCTGGTGCGCGAATGGCCGCTTCTGCGCGAGAAGCTGCCCATGATCATCGGCATGGGCGCGCTCGGCTTCACCGGTTTCAACGCCCTGTTCTATGTCGGCGCGCATTATACCACCGCTGTCAACCTCACCATCATCCAGGGCGCGATGCCCATCATCGTGCTGATCGGCGCCTTGCTGGTCTATGGTACGCGCATCACGCCCCTGCAGGTGGCGGGCACGATCGTGACGCTCACCGGCGTGGCGCTCGTGGCCACGCGCGGGGAACTCGCGACGCTCCTGCAATTCGCCTTCAATCCGGGCGACCTGCTGATGCTGTGCGCCTGTGTACTCTATGCCGGTTACACACTCGGCTTGCGCAACCGACCGCAGGTCTCGGGGCTCGCCTTCTTCGCCATCCTCGCCATCATCGCCTTCATCACCGCGGTTCCGCTGCTGGGCATCGAGATCGCCATGGGGCAGGTTCGATGGCCGACCCTGAACGGCTGGCTGATCATCCTCTATGTCTCGCTGTTTCCCTCGCTGATCGCGCAGCTGTGCTTCATGCGTGCGGTCGAGTTGATCGGTCCGGGGCGCTCGGGCCTGTTCGTCAATCTCGTCCCGATCTTCGGCGCCGGTCTCGCCGTGATGATCCTCGCCGAACCCTTCCGGATCTACCATGCCGCCGCCCTCGCCTTCGTCCTGGGTGGCATTGCGCTGGCGGAGCGCAAGCGCGGGCAGTAGACAATGCACGGCGCGGCGAATCCGTGAACACAGACCAACGCGGTTTCCGCGTGGCGCCGTCTCGCGCGGCCCGGCGGGATCGGGCAGTATCGCGGCAAGACAGGATCCGGCGTGCGCGCGCCGCAAACAACGCATTCGCGGAGGAAGCCCATGACGAAGACCTATTCGATCGCAGTCATTCCCGGTGACGGAATCGGCAAGGAAGTGGTGCCGGAGGGCGTGCGTGTTCTCGAAAAGGCCGCCAAACGCCATGGTTTCACCGTCAAGCTCGACTGGTTCGACTTCGCCTCCTGCGACTATTACGCGAAGCACGGGCAGATGATGCCCGATGACTGGAAAGCGCAGATCGGCGGGCATGACGCGATCTTCTTCGGTGCCGTAGGCTGGCCCGATACCGTGCCCGATCATGTTTCGCTCTGGGGTTCGCTTTTGAAATTCCGCCGCGAATTCGATCAATACGTCAATCTGAGACCCGTGAAGCTGATGCCCGGCGTGCAATCGCCGCTGGCGGGTCGCGAGCCGGGTGATATCGATTTCTACGTGGTGCGCGAGAATACGGAAGGCGAATATTCCTCCGTCGGCGGGCGCATGTTCGCCGGCACCGAACGCGAGGTGGTGATCCAGGAAACGGTGATGAGCCGGGTGGGCGTGGATCGCGTTCTCAAATACGCCTTCGAGCTGGCGCGCCGCCGCGCGCGCAAGCACGTGACCTCGGCGACGAAGTCGAACGGCATCTCCATCACCATGCCCTATTGGGACGAGCGCATGGAGGCGATGGCGGCGCAATATCCCGACATCACCTGGGACAAGTTCCATATCGACATCCTCACCGCCCATTTCGTGCTGCATCCCGACTGGTTCGACGTGGTCGTGGCCTCCAACCTGTTCGGCGACATCCTCTCCGATCTCGGCCCCGCCTGCACCGGCACGATCGGCATTGCGCCATCGGGCAATATCAACCCCGAAAACGCCTTCCCCTCGCTGTTCGAACCGGTCCACGGCTCGGCCCCCGACATTGCCGGGCAGGGAATCGCCAATCCGATCGGGCAGATCTGGTCCGGCGCGATGATGCTCGATCATCTGGGCGAGCGCGAAGCGGCAGCCGAGATCGTCGCCGGAATCGAGCGGGTTCTCGCGGAAAAGACCCTGCGCACGGGCGATCTGGGTGGAAATGCGGATACGGTCACTTGCGGAAAGGCGGTGGAAGAGGCCATCTGAGCGATATTGCCGTATCGATCATGAAGGAGCCTCGTGCCCGATGACACAGATCCCCGATATCGCCCGCTCCCCCGCCGCGACCGACCCGCTCTCCCCGATGAAGCCGGGGGCATTCTCCACGAAGGCATGGCAGGACAATCTCACGCTCTATGAGACCATCCGCACCATGCCCTTCAACGAGGAGCTCGCCGCCGGCACGCTCTCGAAGGCGCGTTTCACGCAATATATCGTGCAGGATGCGCACTATCTGATCGGTTTCGGGCGCGCGCTCGCCATTGCGGCGGCGAAAGCCCCGCATCCCGACCAGATCGTGCAGTTCTCCAAGGGTGCCGAAGTCGCGATTGTGGTCGAGCGCTCGCTGCACGGTTCGTTCTTCGATGATTTCGGCATCACGCAGGACATGTTCGAGACGACCCCTGTCTCGCCCGGCTGCAGCCATTACGTCTCCTATTTGCTGGCCACCGCCTGGAGCGAGCCCTACGAGGTGGTGCTGGCCGCCCTCCTGCCCTGTTTCTGGATCTATGCCGAGATCGGGCGCGACATCCATGCCCGCGCCAGTGAGAACAACCCCTACCAGGCCTGGATCGACACCTATGCCGGCGAGGAATTCCACGATGCGGTGCGCGCCATGATCGCCACCACCGATGCCGCAGCGGCTGCGGCATCGGCGAACAATCTTGCACGGATGCATTTTTCATATCGCCGCGCAACGCAGCTCGAATACATGTTCTGGGATTCCGCCTACCGTCTGGAAGATTGGCCCGTCTGATAGTCTTGCGTTCATGCAATAAAATGCAGCGCCCGTACGGGTATCGGCAATCCTGCGCGATTGCGGTTGCCGGGCGGGCGCCGTATCAAGCACCCAGAATCTGCGCCCGTCCCGGGCGATCGTGCAAGCGCTGGAAGAAAGCGCTGGAAGAAAGAGCTGCGCATGGCCCGTGACGTATCCGACGCGACGCCGATCGAATCCCGCGACGAGCTCGTCGCCTGGGTGGAAGCCGGCGAGAAGCCGAAGGCGCAATGGCGCATCGGCACGGAGCACGAGAAGATCCCGTTCTACCGCGCCGATCAAAGCCCCGTCCCCTATGCGGGCGATCACGGCGTGCAGGCCCTGCTCGCGGGGCTGATGCGCGAGACCGATTGGGAGCCGATCACCGATGGCGGCAATCTGATCGGCCTGTTCGAGGGCGAAGGTGGCGGCGCGATCTCGCTCGAACCGGGCGGCCAGTTCGAACTCTCGGGCGGGCTGGTCAGCGATGTGCACGAGACCCAGGCCGAGCTCGACGCGCATCTCGAAGCGCTGCAACGCGTGGCCGAACCGCTTGGCATCGGCTTCCTCGATCTCGCCATGAGCCCGCTCTGGACCCGCGCCGATACGCCGGTCATGCCGAAAAGCCGCTACCGCATCATGATGGGCTACATGCCGAAGGTCGGGACACTCGGCCTCGACATGATGCTGCGCAGCTCCACCGTGCAGGTCAATCTCGACTATGCGAGCGAGGCCGACATGGTGAAGAAGCTACGGGTCTCGCTGGCTTTGCAGCCGATCTGCACGGCATTATTCGCCAATTCACCCTTCACCGAGGGCCGCCCCAACGGCTTTCTCTCGATGCGCTCGCAGATCTGGACCGATACCGATCCCCACCGCACCGGCATGATGCCCTGCGCCTTCGAGGACGGGTTCGGCTATGAGCGCTATGTCGATTGGGTGATGGATGTGCCGATGTATTTCGTCATGCGCGACGGCATCTATCACGACGTGGCCGGCGAGAGCTTCCGGGATCTGATGGAAGGCAAGCTGCCGCAATTGCCGGGGGTGCGTGCCAGCCGCTCCGACTGGGCCAACCACGTCTCGACCGTGTTTCCCGAAGTGCGCCTCAAGCGGTTTCTGGAGATGCGCGGCGCGGATGCCGGCCCGCGCGGCCATCTCGTCGCCATGCCCGCCTTCTGGACCGGGCTGCTCTACGATCACGGCGCGCTCGATGCCGCCTGGGATCTCGTCAAGGGCTGGAGCGCCGATGAGCGCCAGGCCCTGCGGGATGCCGTCCCCCGCGAAGGGCTTTGCGCGCGCATCGGCGGCCACAGTGTCCACGAGATCGCCCGTGAGACCCTGCGCATCGCCCGCGAGGGTCTGGAGGCGCGTGCGATCATTGACAGACTGGGACGCGACGAAACCCGCTTCCTCGATCCGCTCGAGCAGATCGTCGCGACGGGGACGAACCGGGCCCAGGCGCTGCTGGCGCTGTATCACGGGCGCTGGGAAGGCTCGGTGCTGCCGGCTTTTGAGGAATGTGCCTTCTGAAAGGGATCACCTGCGCTTCGCAGAAGGGCACGCAGGCGATTTCGCCGGCCTCGTCGCAGATGTGGACGCACCAGCCATCCCAATTCCTTTGCCAGGAAGCCGCCGCCATGATGTGGCGGGCGCGCCTGAGCGCTTCGCGATACGCGTCTCCGATTCGCCGGGCCCGATAGGGGGTGCGATCGACGATCAGATCGACGCCGTTGCTGCAATGCAGGTAATGGACGCTCACGGATCACCTCCGTCTACGCGACGCCCCCGACGCCTTGTTCAGCCGGGCGCGGCATGTCTTGTCGCCCCCCATAGCGCCGCGCTGGCATGACGATTCGATGAATGCGGATGCGAAGCGACGGAAAAACCGTGTCTTTTGTGCCCTCTCCCCGATATCCTCGTTATCCACAGGCAATCCCGCAAAGGCGCCGCCGCCACGGCCTGCCGCCCGGCGCAGCGACGGAACCGGCAGACGTGCCGTCGCGGGCAAAGTATAAACCCCGTCACGTTACCAGATTTATACTTACGCATCGCCCCTGATGCATTCTTCATGCGGATTTATACTGAATATGCCTACATCCCACCCAGAATCGCCTCAGATAAAATCCGGATGGAAACGAATTTCTTGCCTCGACGTTGAAACTGCGGGATAAATCAGATCAAGGTCCCGACCGCGTCACGCGGCGGATGGTCCAGATGCGGGAGTTCCGGTTTTGCGCGTCACGATGAGATACGGCGCGATCGCCCTTGCGATCACCCTCGTCGTTGTTCTGGCCATCTGGCCCTTTGCCACAGCTTTCGTCAACCAATGGGCGCAGCGCGATGTGGAGATGCGCTCGCAGATGCTGTTCAATGCGGCCCGTGATCAGGTCCTCTCGCTGCAGGGGCCGGAGGATGGCCCGCGGCTCACCGTCCTGATGGAGCGCCTGGCGGAGGATGAGGGCGTCCTCGCCGTCGGGCTGTGCGAGAGCGGCACCCTGCGTCTCGCCTCGTCGGACATGCCCGAAGGCTTTGCCTGCGAGCAGATCGCCGTCGGCGCCGGCGAGGTCTTCACCCGGGCCGATTACGCCGGGATCCGGGCCATGGTCGCGGCCTATCCGCTTTCCGCGCCGGCGGAGGATGTGCGCTTCGTCATCCTGCATGATTATGCCGATGTCGAGGAGCGGCGCAGCCAGGCGCGGATCTTCCTGCTGCTTGCCGCCATCGGCGTCGCCTTTGGCGGTGCCGCGCTCGCCTCCCTCGTCGCCTTCTGGATCATGCGCTCATGGACGATCTCCGTGCGCCGCGCCATCGAGGATGCCCGCGAGGGCCGGGCCGAGGATATCAAGCACACGCCCACCGAGATCGGCACCGAGATCCGCGCCGCGCTGTCCGAGCTCGATTTCGCCCGCCGCAGCATCGATACGGTGCATACCGAGTGGAACCCCGAGACCCTGCGCATCGCGCTCGCCAACGAGCTGCCGGGCTCGGAGGTGATCGTCGTCTCCAACCGCGAGCCCTATATCCACAATCGCGACGAGAACGGCGAGATGATCGTGCAGCGCCCCGCTTCCGGCCTCGTCTCGGCGCTTGAGCCCGTCACCCGCGCCTGTGGCGGCACCTGGATCGCGCATGGCTCGGGCACCGGTGATCGCGAGGCGGTGGACGGCAACGACCGGGTGATGGTGCCGCCCTCCAGCCCCGCCTATACCCTGCGCCGGATCTGGCTGACCGATGAGGAGCAGGAGGGCTATTATTACGGCTTCGCCAATGAGGGCCTGTGGCCGCTCTGCCATATCGCCTTCGTGCGCCCCGTCTTCCGCGAACCGGACTGGCGGATGTATCAGAAGGTCAACGAGCGCTTCGCCGAGGCCGTGGTGGCGGAGGCCAAGCGCCCCGATCCGATCGTGCTGATCCAGGATTACCACCTCGCGCTCGCCCCGCGCATGATCCGCGACCGGCTGCCCGATGCCACCATCATCACCTTCTGGCACATCCCCTGGCCGAATTCCGAGACCTTCGGCATCTGCCCCTACAAGGAAGAGATCATCGACGGGCTGCTCGGCTCCTCGATCCTCGGCTTCCACACGCAGTTCCACTGCAACAACTTCATCGAGACCGTCGACCGCGTCATCGAGAGCCGCATCGACCGCGAGAGCGATTCGATCACGCTGAAGGGCTACGAGGCCTTCGTGCGGCCCTATCCGATCTCGATCGAATGGCCGCCTGCGGCGATGGAGGGGCAAAAGCCCGTGCCGGAGGCCCGCAAGGCCGTGCGCAAGCGCCTCGGCCTGCCCGAGGATGTGCAGCTCGCGGTCGGCATCGAGCGTTTCGACTATACCAAGGGCATCCTCGACCGGATGCACGGCGTCGATGCCCTGCTCACCGCCCATCCCGAGCTGATCGGCCACTTCTGCTTCATGCAGGCGGCGGCGCCGACGCGCTCGAAGCTGGCCAATTACAAATCCCTCCAGGAGGAGGCCGAGGCGCTCGCCCGCGAGATCAGCGAACGCCATGGCGGGCCCTTCGACGTCATCCAGCTGGTGGCGCGCCACCATGACCCGGAGGAGGTGTTCGAGCTCTTCCGCGCCGCCGAGCTGTGCATCGTCTCATCCCTGCATGACGGGATGAACCTCGTCGCCAAGGAATTTGTCGCCGCCCGCGACGACGAGCAAGGCGTCCTCATCCTCTCCGCCTTCGCCGGCGCCTCCCGCGAACTCGGCGAAGCCCTCATCGTCAACCCCTACGACGCCCACGCCATGGGCGAGGCCTTCTACTGGGCGCTCACCATGGAGGCGAGCGAGCAGCGCGAACGCATGCGCGTGATGCGCGAACAGGTCGAAGCCCGCAACGTCTACCGCTGGGCCGGCCAAATGCTCCTCGACGCCGCCCGCCTGAGGAAGAAGCAGCGGATCATGCGGTTGATTGAGAAGGAGCGGGGGCGGGCGCAGGGGTGATGGGGTGCGGAGGTGCGCCATGTCGGGCATTCACAGTCACAGGCGTACGTCATGCAAGCAATCATCCCGCCTAGCTAGTGAATTGTGCAATATGCGAACAAGAGCGAGGTCTCTGAGGTATCTGAGCAATAACAAACCAGTATGCGTTGCATTGCTGCTCCCAATCCATTGGGACGAGAATCAATTTTCCATCGGGCTTGGTCTAACGGCGCGCTTGGTTTAGGGGAAAATTGGTGACAGAAGACACGCTCATGTGTGTAGCGTGCCACCATGCCGAATTCGCCTCACCGCTCCCGAGGGTTGAGTGATTCTGACTCGGCACAGTGGCTCAGTGTCCGCCGAAGAGCCGGCTTTCACTATCTAGCGCAAGAAATCCGCCACCACCCATAGATTATGCTGAAAAATAAGCAGGCTGCAACCTCCTAATTAAGAGCTCGAATTCACGCCCTGGCTCTTTCCAATTTGTGTGGCGCAGTCGCAACATCAGATCTTCGAACTTTCTCTTTGAAATCGGCTGCCCGCCTAATTTTTTGCAAAAAGTATTCCAGCGCAAATCTATGTCGATAGCAGGACAGGATAAAAAATCGCAAAAAATTAGATAATCCTCTGCATTGATCTTAGGCTCACATTTTTCACAAATAATTAGATTAGCGACTTCATGGCAAAAGAATTCTCGCCTAGAGTTCTCTGTCGATACGTCCAGCTGGTCGAGATCATCAGGTGAAACGCTATTCATATAATGTAATGCGAACAGAATCGAAAAATAGCCTTTATGTTTGCCAATAAGGACATTTTCAATCAATTCCCGGGTGCCACTTTGTACGCAAAATGAGACTGGCTCCGTCATAAGGCCAAGCAGGAATGTGTTCAGCATCTCAAGCCCAAGTTGAACAGTTGAATTGGACGAAGCGGGAACATTTTTCCGTAAGCCATTGATGTTATTGAGGTGGGGTCGGTGGGCGTCAGTTTGTGTGGTGCTAAATAATGTAAGAATAGGCGTTTCATTGCTTGACGAATGGAGGTTTCTGAGATGCTAATTCGGCATGTTCGTGCGCGAGAAGACCATCAATGGCTACACCTACATCTACCTTGTGGAGAATGTCCGCGAGGGTGGCCGCACGAAGCAGCGCATCATCCGCAATCTCGGACGCAAGGAAACGGTTCTCGCCAGCAAGGATCTCGATCGCCTGGCCGCCTCGGTCGGACGGTTCACGGAACGGGCCATGGTCCTGGATGCCATCAACAACGGTGATGTGGCGCGATACGAAGCTCGTCGCATCGGCGGGCCGCTGCTCTTCGGGCGCCTGTGGCAGCAACTCGGCATCGATCAGGTGATCGCTGATCAGCTTGGGGAACGCGGCTTCGAATTCCCGGTGGAGCGGGCCGTGTTCACCGCGACGCTGCACCGTCTGTTCGTCTCCGGCTCGGATCGCGACTGCGCGTCCTGGATGCAGGATTACGACATTCCCGGTGCCGACGATCTGTCGCTGCACCATTTCTATCGGGCCATGGCCTGGCTCGGAGAAGATCTGCCAAAGGACGAGCAGAAGGATGCGACGCCCTTTTCGCCGCGTACCGTCAAGGACGTGATCGAGGAGGCGCTGTTTGCGCGCCGGCGCGACCTGTTTACCGATCTCTCCATCGTCTTCATGGACACGACCTCCCTGTCCTTCCACGGCGAAGGCGGCGAGACGCTGGGGGCACGGGGCTATTCCAAGGACCATCGCCCTGATCTCAACCAGATGATCCTCGCCGTCATCGTCGATGCCGATGGCCGCCCGGTCTGCACCGAGATGATGCCAGGTAACACCGCCGATGTCGCCATCCTGCTGCCGATCGTGCAGCGGCTGCGCAGCCGTTTCGGTATCACCCGAGCCTGCATCGTGGCGGATCGGGGCATGATCTCGCAGGCCACGATCACGGCGCTAGAGGAACAGGGTCTGGAATATGTGTTGGGTGTGCGCGAGCGCACCGACGCACGCATGCGCCGGGTTCTCGACGATCCGCAACCCCTCACGCCGCTCCTCGTCGAGCGCAGCCAGGGCGAGACGCAGCTCTTCGCCAAGGAGGTCGTCGTCGACGGGGTCCGCTACATCGTCTGCCGCAACGAGGCGCAGGCCGAGAAGGACCGCGAGGACCGCCAGGCCATCATCGCTGCCCTCGATACGCAGTTGAAGAAGGGCGACAAGGCCCTCGTCGGCAACTCCGCCTACAGGCGTTATCTCAACACCACGACGCGTGATGCCTTCGAGATCGATGCCGGCAAGATCGCCGAGGAAGCCCGCTATGACGGGATCTTCGTCCTGCGCACCAACGCGAGGATTTCTCCGCTTCAGGCGATGCTGCGCTACCGGGACCTGCTCACCGTCGAGACGCTGTTTCGTGTCGCCAAGGCGACGCTCTCGACACGTCCGATCTTCCATTCATCCGATGCCGCCATCCGCGGCCACGTCTTCTGCTCCTTCCTCGCCCTGATGCTGCACAAGGAGCTGTTCGACCGCTGCACCGAAGCCGGGATCAAACCCGAGTGGCGCCCGCTCCTGCGTGATCTCGACCGCCTGCAGAGCGGCAAAATCGAAAAGGACGGACGCAGCATTGCCATCCGTACCCCGGTAAGCGGTCAGGTCGGGCCGGTATTCCGCGCCGTCGGCGTGGCGCTGCCGCCGAACATCGCCGAAACCGAAGCTGCTTGACCGCACGACCCTCCGACCGTGGTGCTAAAAGCGCGAAGGCGCCCCCTATCCCATTGAAAATCCATAATTATCGGAAATCAGGTGTTTAAGTTGGGTCAAGCGGCAGTGGTCCCGTCTTTTCAGAATAGTTACTCTCCAGAAGTTGACTGAGTTCATAAGCGATATGAGCCTTTATAATATTCTTGTCTGAAGGTGAAAAACGATTTAAAAGATTTACAATTTTTTTAATAATAAACGCTGCTCGAATTAAAGGTGGAACTCTAAAATCAACGGAAAGAAGATAAAAGAGAATTCTGATAACTAATTTCAGACGACCGATTATCTCTAAAATAGCATCGTCTTCGTGATCGCGATCATATTTAATTTTCTCAAATGCGTCAATAATTCGACCAATTGTGCCAAATACATCCGCAAAGGAGTTAACGAAAGCATTTCTTTCAGAACCACCTAAAAAGCGAAGCGCATCAAGGGCTTTTCGGCCAAATATTTGTGCATCTGAACGAACCACGAGCTTACCTGGATCAACTGCAATTGCCTGTGTAAGGGCACTTTCAAGGCTTTCACATACTTGTCCAACTTCGTGCTTGACGCGAGAAATTTTCGTAACAAATGGTCTTTGAAGATCTTCGCGCTTATCGATATTTAGAAATAATTTATATTCCTCCAACGCATCAGCTAGAAGATCCTCTAGAATGTTTAATGTGTCCAAATTCTTACCAAAGAGATGAAAATCATCGATATAACGGCGAACAGCGTAGTCCTTTTCTGATATAAGCCCCCTTTCAGCGGCATGTCGCTCCAAATCAAGATCGATACGCTGAAATATTATCTCAGCAAAAATGCGGGACACTTCGGGTCCAACCACGATGCCAGCAGTCTCATTGTAGTTTGCTTTTTGCATAACCAAATCAAATCGTTGTTCAAAAGAATAATTCCTCGAATTTTTCTTCGAAAAATCTTTGTCTTTTTGTGCCCACGTAATTGAATGAGTATAAATATTGAAAAAACATCTCGAAACGTCGAGAGTTCTTAAATGGCTGAATCGACTCTCAAGCCGAACTAACTCATTCGAAGAAAAAAAGAGATTTAGAAGAAGATATTTCTGGTAAGCAAAAAAAGACGGTGAGTAAGGTGTCTTAATGACTTTGCCGAATTGTTGATTGGGCAACCCCAGGGACCAACGTTTTCGAACATCGGCGGTACTATCCTTCCGATAGATGCGTAGCGTTCCAGCTGGATGACGCAGAGAGAAGGTGCTTCTTGAGCAGGATTGTAGAATTGTATTCTCAAATTCTGCTAAGAATTTGGCAATTTTTAATTGGTGCGCCGGGTGGATAATTGCCAATGTGTTCCGCGAGCGATGTGACCGGTTTATTTTATAAAGAAAGGGCTTTGTAAAATCAGAATGGTCATGTCGGAGTCGATTTACAACTTTTCTCTGTTCTGGATCTAGAGCATCAATTTTTAACTCTGACAGAAAAAGATTGTCGTTTGTGAAACCAAAAGGGAGTTCGTACGGCAACGTTTCGGTGAGGATCGCGCGGATTTCACGCATGCGGCTATCTATTTCACTCATGTCCCCATACCTTACATATTTCCGCCATGCGTTGCCTTGTGAAACGCTTCATCAATCTTTTTTTGAACCCCTGAGCGAAAGATATACGCCTAAGATCATCCTGAATATGCGATGGAAGTGACGAGATAGCTTTTGCAAACTCACTTTGTGAGCCCCAAAGAATATTTCGCAAAACAACATCGATCGCAATTAACTCATGCGCGTTGTGTTTGGATCGAATGCGCCCGTTCTTTGACGCCGGGTAATGACCACAACGCGCGTAGTTGTAGTGAATGCCTGTTCTAATTTTCTGTTTTCTTGCTCCATGACTGTGACGGGTTTTGTAAACAGATTGATTCGTGCTAATATAATTTAGCCGATCAATCAATAGCCTTGCGTCTCCATCTTTTAAAAACGCGTGTAAAGATAAAAAAATCCTAGTTTTTCTTTTTAGTAACTTTGTCGCAGAAATTGAAATATTAAATTCCCGCGAACTGTCGCTTGATACTTTTTCATCAGCAACAAAATCGTATCCGAGATATGAATATTTAGCCACGGGAGGAAGTTTAGGCTCCTTCCATTTTGCAATTGACCGAACGACACTGGTTTCAGTTTTTTCGTTAAGTTGCAGTCCAATGGCATTAAGTTCTTTTTCAACAATAGAAAGTATTTCCACATCAGGTAAGGAAAAAATAATTATATCATCCGCATATCGAAAATATCTATGAATCCCATGAGTTTTTCGAATAACCCGGTCGAAGTCCCGTAAAGCTATTTCTGCGATAACGGTACTAATCGCTAACCCTCGCGGAACTACGGATCTGGCAATCGATGCCGCGATGTAGGTTTGCCTTAAAACTGCCTTAAGGTTAGGGTCAGTCCGGGTGTCCTCTAAAAATTTTCGAACGATTGGTTCCGCATCCAAGCTTTCATAAAACGACTTCACGTCACATTTCGTTACACGATAGGGACACGCTTCGCTTGTGGCTTCGATAATTCCGTTTACGATGTCCTCTCGGTTGGGGAGATGAACACGGTACTGCTTTAAGAGACGTCGGTAGGTCGCACGTAGGATTAAATCTGTTTCGATATCACCAGCAAAGTAAATTACCTTTCCTG
This sequence comes from Saliniramus fredricksonii, assembly GCF_900094735.1. Taxonomy (NCBI): domain Bacteria; kingdom Pseudomonadati; phylum Pseudomonadota; class Alphaproteobacteria; order Hyphomicrobiales; family Salinarimonadaceae; genus Saliniramus; species Saliniramus fredricksonii. Next base: position 837,248 of record NZ_FMBM01000001.1, on the reverse strand, counting down.
ACTTATCGCGCTTTGAATCTATAAATATTTGTGGCGGATCTGATGCTGCCCGTTCAGCAGCCGATGTTGCGATAGAATTCTTATCTTTCCCAAGATCGACTTTCCATCTACCGGAATCGCCGACACGGAAGTTTTGCTCTAGGGCTTTCTCTGCGTATGGAGATCGAAGCATGTTGGGTTTCTAACAGAAACAGGAGGAATGATGTGAGTAGAAACGTATGCGTTGTTTCTTTGGAAAGATGCAGCGCAATTTACAAGAAGTCCTTTTCGGTATTTCGTTAAGGTCCTCGCCGCTGATATCATCTTTCTAAACGGTAACCATCAATGTCGTCAAGCGTGCGTGCACTGCCATTCGTTGACACGCAGCGACGGTTTTGCACGTCATCGCTACCGAGTGGGCAAGTGGCGGCTGTTCACGTCCCCGAGATCCCACCCCACAACCCCCGTTGCACCCCCACCCCAAAACCCCTATAAAAGATTGCGAGCCGAACAGGAAGTGGCAGCCTCCTGCCCGGCTCTGACCATCAGAAAACGGAGACTTTTCCAATGGCTACAATCAGCGATACCAAAACCGCCTTCGCGGCGGAAGGGGCCTTTATGGGGCCGGGGGGTTTTTGCGGGGGCTGTCTGTGCATGCGCCCGGATGACCCGGTCACGGCTCCGGCAGACGGCGCCGCATCCGCGCGCTTTTCCTCCATCTCCCCCGTTTCCCGCGCTTGCGCCGATGCCGGCGACGCCATGCGCATTGTTGCGCAGGAAGGGGGGCGTCATGGCTGATCTGTCTCCTGATGACATCGCCTGGCTGCGCCGCCTCTTCGCCGGCCGCGCGCCGCAGGAGGTCGCGCGGCTCAAATCCCTGCTGGAGGCGCATTGCGCGCCGCTCGGTGCCGCGCCCGGTGAAAAGCCAGCGGCATCCCCTGCAGACGGGGGATTGCCCGCCAGCGCCGAGCTCACGCTGCTCGGCATCACCGATGATCTGGGCGAACTGCGCGCCCTCCTCCTCGCCCTCGACATGGCCTTCGCCGACCTCGAGGACGGCGACGATCGCGACGCCCTGCGCACCGCCACCAACATCATCGTCACCCGCCTCCACACCATCCGCGAAACCCTGGACCAACTCCACCAAGCCCCGCCAAACCACCCCCCAGCACCAGCACCGGAGCCCGCCCACGCCTGATCACCCGCTGGTGTTGTAAGCGGTGATGCAGCGCGCTCTCCCCTCTCCCGCCGTGGAGAGCGACTGTCTTTCGGGTCAAGCGTTTTGTTTTTGCCATGGCGTTTTGTCCCGGATGATGGCGTTGAGCATTGTGAGGAGCTTTCGGGCTGTGGCGACGATGGCGACGATCTTTGGTTTGCCTTGTGCGACGAGCCTGTTTCGGAATTCCCGGAGCACGGGATTGTGGCGTGCGGCGACGAGGGCTCCCATGAACAGGGCGCTTCGCACGTTCGCGCGCCCGCCTCCGATGAAGCTCTTGCCGCGCCAGCGTCCGGATTGCCGGGTCCATGGGGCGAGGCCGACCAGGGAAGCGACGGCGCGGCGGTCGAGGGTCCCCAGTTCGGGCAGTTCGGCGATGAGGGTCCGCGCGATGGTGGGGCCGACGCCGGGCACGGAGCGCAGCAGGTTCTCCTTCTCGCGCCAGAGCGCAGAGTTGCGTATGCCGGTATCGATGTCGCCATTGACGCTGTCGATCTCGCGGCCGAGCGCCTTCAGCAGGCGGTCGATGCTCTTTTGCATGCGTGGCGGCGCGTTTGCGCGCCGCTGGTTCTCTGCCTTGATCATGGCGAGGATCTGGCGCCTGCGGGCGACGAGATCTGCCAGCAGGCGGGTCTCTTCGTCCTTGACAGGCCGGATCTCCGGCTGTGTCGCCGCGACGAAACGTGCGATCACGGCGGCATCGATGGCATCGGTCTTGGCGCGTTTGCCGAGCGCATTGGCAAAGGCGCGCACCTGCGCCGGATTGACCACGACGACGGGCAATCCGGCCACGGCCAGGCTGGCCACGACGACATTCTCGAAGCCACCGGTGGCTTCGATCCCGATGATCTGCGGCGTCAGGGCACGCAGCCGTTCGACCAGCGCGGCGATGCCTTCGGTATCGCGCGGCACGTCGAACCATTCGTCACGCCCATGCACATGCACATCGAGACGATCTTTCGAGACGTCGATACCGACGAAGAGGGCAGTGGCTTCCATTGTTCCCCATCCTTGCACAAACGGGCTCATATGGCGGCCCAAGCGACTGTTCGGGTTCAATGGAACGGCGAGCGCGGACCCAGGCTCTCCAACGGGCTCGGTATCCCTGAGGGGCATCGGTCTCACACTCGCCACCGCCTCCGGCACTGTACCAGAAACGGCGCGATTCAAGTTACAAGGGGTCGGGGGTGAGGGGCGGCGCCGGGGCAATCTCCGCCGCCGATGACAGCTGCACGCTTCATCAGGCCCGTGCTCTATCCTGATACCCCCTCACCCCCAGCCCCTCTCCTCCGGGGAGAGGGGAGCCCGGGTGCGGCCTTCATGAAAGCGAATCTCCCCTCTCCCTCGCGGAGAGGGGTCGGGGGTGAGGGGCGGTGATGATTATTCTTCAACGTCGATGGCGGCTGCGCGCTTCATCACGCCCGGGCTCCATTCTGACACCCCCTCACCCCCAGCCCCTCTCCTCCGGGGAGAGGGGAGTCCGGGTGCGGCCTTCATGCAGGCGAATCTCCCCTCTCCCTCGCGGAGAGGGGTCGGGGGTGAGGGGCGGTGATGATTATTCTTCAACGTCGATGGCGGCTGCGCGCTTCATCAGGCGCGTGCTCTATCCTGTGTGCAACCGGGAACATGGGTAACATTATGGACCGGCAACATGGGTGACAGTTTCCTCTGTTTGTTCCGGTTTCGCTTTGCCGCACCCCGGCCGGGGTGCGGCAAAGCGGTGGAGCCGTCCGGTCTTGCGGCTGATGATGCCGAGATCGATGTCGCAGAAGCGGACGATCCAGTCGCCGGTTTCGGTTTCGGCGATGCCGACGGGCTCTCCCACGACGGCCTCGCTGACTCGCTGACGAAGACCAACCCGCCGCGCCACTTGATCTCGCCTTTCGGGCGCACCCGGCGCACGGCGTGGTCGGCATCGTACCAAGGCTCGGGAATGTGATCGGGATAGGGACGCGGCGACGGCGCATAATGCGCAGCCGGAGGCTCCTGGCCCAGCGCCTCGTGCGGACGCACCGTGTTGTAGGCCTCGCGGAAGCGGTCGAACCGCGCCTGCTGCGCACGCGGCGTCGCAGCAGCGGGAGCCGAGGTCTCCTGCTTGAGCGTGCGGTGCATGCGCTCGTGACGCCCGTTCTGCTGTGGCTTGCCGGGGTCGATCCGCTCCAGCCGGATGCCGAGCTTCACGAAGCTCACCGCCAGACGGGTCAGGCCCGCAGCCCCCTGCGAGGCGAAGGGCGACCCGTTATCCGTGCGCAGCGCCAGCGGCAGGCCGTATTCCCGGAAGACCCGCTCGAAGACCGGCGCGACACCCCGACCGGTCGGCGCAACGATGTCGCAACACATCAGAAAACGGCTATGCGCGTCGCTGATCGTCAGCGGATCGCAGCGTGCCCCGTTGCGCGTACGGAACCAGCCCTTGAAATCCGCGCACCACACGTCGTTGGGACCGCGCGCCTCCGTAAAGGGCTGCAACACGGGCCGGCCCCGTCGGCGGCGACGCTGCTCACGCACCAGCCCGCGGCGCGCGAGCAGGTCCCCGATGCTGCTCGCCGCAGGCCAGTCCACATCACCCCGCTCACGCTCCAGATGCGCCTTCAGCTTGCGCGGACCCCAGAACGGATAGCGCCCGCGCAGCTCCACGATCGCCGCCTCGACAGCCGGATCAAGCCCCTGTGCCGGGCAGAGCGGTGCCCGCGATCGGTCCAGAAGGCCCGCCGGACCTTGCGCGCGATACCGCGAAAGCCACTTGTAGCCCGTCTTCCGGCTGATCCCGTAAACCGCGCACAAAGCCGCCATCGGCAAGCCACCCTCCAGACAATCCGCAACAAATCCAAGGCGTGCATCCATGGTGCAGGTCTCTCTCCAAGGCATCGGCAAGTCCCCCTCGCCAGCCAGTTTGACCTGTTACCCATGTTGCCGGTCCAGTCCGTCACCCATCTTGCCGGTTTGTACCCCTGATACCCCCTCACCCCCAGCCCCTCTCCTCCGGGGAGAGGGGAGCCCGGGTGCGGCCTTCATGCAGGCGAATCTCCCCTCTCCCTCGCGGAGAGGGGTCGGGGGTGAGGGGCGGTGATGATTAGTCTTCAACGTCGATGACAGCTGCGCGCTTCATCAGGCGCGTGCTCTATCCTGATACCCCCTCACCCCCAGCCCCTCTCCTCCGGGGAGAGGGGAGCCGGGGCGCGCCCGTCATGAAGGGGAATCGCACTGGCGCAAAGCCTCGTTGCATGCCTGCCCACATGCAGGCAAGGCGGCATGGCATCATCTGTAGCCGGCGCGCAGTTGACTTCGCCCACGCAAGCGCCTACCCGCGCCTGATCGGCAAATGACTGGCGAGGATGTCATGGCGAATGCGGCTGCGCGCACCGGGGTTACCCGCTTCATCACCGGGCTGGGGGAGATCGCGGATTCCTATGACGCGATCTTCTGCGATGTCTGGGGCGTGCTGCATAACGGCATGCGCGCCCATCCCGCCGCCGCGCAGGCGCTGACGCTGTTTCGCGCCGCCGACAAGCCGGTGATCCTGATCTCGAACGCGCCGCGCCCCGGCCATTCCGTCATCGCCCAGCTCGACCGGCTCGGCGTGCCGCGCAGCGCCTATGACGACATCCTCACCTCCGGGGATCTCACCCGCGCCATCGTTCAGGAGCGTGCCGGCGAGCGGGTTTTCCACCTCGGCCCGGAACGTGACAAGCCGATCTTCGAGGGGCTGCCGGCGGTTTTCGCCGGCGCGGTGAACGATGCCGATTACGTCGTCTGTTCAGGGCTTTATGACGATGATGCCGACAAGGTCGCCGATTACGCGCCCCTGCTCGAGGCCATGCGCGCGCGCGGCCTGCTCATGGTCTGCGCCAATCCGGATATCGTGGTGGAGCGCGGTGACGAGCTGATCCCCTGCGCCGGCGCCATCGCCCAGGCCTATGAGGCGATCGGCGGTGACGTGGTCTATAACGGCAAGCCGCATCGCCCGGTCTATGAGGCTGCCCGGGAAAAGCTGGTAAAGCGCGGCCTGCCCACTGACGCCCCGGCCGCGCGCATCCTCGCCATCGGCGATGCGATCCGCACCGATATCGCCGGCGCGCAGGCTTATGGCGCCGATGCGCTGCTGATCGCCCGCGGCATCCACACCCACGAGCTCGGCCTCGACCGCATCGCGCTCTCCTCCGAAAGCGCCGGGGAATGGATCGCGGCGCAGACGCATCAGCCGGAAGCCATTCTCGACAAGCTGGTCTGGTAAGGACGCGCGGGTCGCGACGGGTCGTCGCGGGTGCCAGCATCGAAGCTGAATCAGATGGAACTTTTCGCGAACATTTGCTAGAACCGCTTCCCTGTTTTGCAGCGGATCCGGTGTCATGCGCGCCTATGCCGAACTCGCCGTCACGACGAATTTCTCCTTCCTGCGCGGCGCCTCGCATCCCGAGGAGATCGTCGCGCAGGCAGCCGCGCTCGGCCTGTCGGGGATCGGCATCGCCGACCATAATTCCTTCGCCGGCGTGGTGCGCGCCCATGTCGCCCTGCGGGAATGGCGCGCCGATCAGAGCCGCGACGGTTTCGCCGATCTGCAACTCGCCATCGGCGTGCGCCTCGTCTTCGCCGACGACACGCCGGATCTGCTGGCTTATCCCCGCGACCGCGCCGCCTATGGCCGCCTGTGCCGGCTCCTGACGCTCGGCAAGCGCCGCGCCCCCAAGGGCGCCTGCCACATCACCCGCGCCGACCTCGCCGCTTATGCGCAGGATGTGCAGTTCATCGTGATGGATGGGGACGCCTCCATGAAAGGCGCGCCGGAACGCCCCTCTCCCTGGTGGAGAGGGGATGGGGGTGAGGGGGATTCAGAGCCAGACCCGACCGCCATGACGGGCGCAGACGCCATCGCTGGCGGAGATTCGTCATCCACGCCCCTCACCCCCGACCCCTCTCCACGGCGGGAGAGGGGAGAAAGCGCCGCCATCGCCGCACTGAAAGCCATCGCACCCGGCCGACTGTGGATCGGGGTCAGTGCAGGCTACGGGCGCGCGCCACGTCATAGCATGGCGGCGCGGCAGGCGCTGGCGCAGGCGCACGGGCTGCCACTGATCGCCGTGGGGGATGTGCTCTATCATGAGCCGGAACGGCGTGCGTTGCAGGATGTGGTCAGCTGTATCCAGCTCGGCATCACCCTCGATGCTGCGGGGCAGCGGCTCGAGGCCAATGCGGAGCGCCATCTCAAGCCATCGGCGGAGATGGCCCGGCTGTTTCATACCATGCCGGAAGCGATTGACGAGACGGGCCGCTTCATGGACGGGCTCGACTTCTCCCTCGATGATCTGCGCTACGAATATCCGGAGGAAGCCCGCGCCGGATTCGATACGGCGCAGGAAGCGCTCGAACATTTTACCCGCCAGGGCGCGCGGGAGCGCTTCGGCGAAACCGTTCCCGACAAGGTGGACACCGCGCTGCGGCACGAGCTCGCCCTGATCGGGCAGCTCGGCTATGCGCCGTACTTTCTCACCGTGCACGATATCGTGCGCTTTGCCCGCTCCAGGGGAATCCTCGCCCAGGGGCGCGGCTCGGCGGCGAATTCGAGCGTGTGTTTCTGCCTCGGCGTCACCGAGGTCGATCCGACAAAACACGACCTGCTCTTCGAGCGCTTCGTCTCGGCGGAGCGCAAGGAGCCGCCGGATATCGACATCGATTTCGAGCATGAGCGGCGCGAGGAGGTGATGCAATACGTCTATGCGCGCTATGGCCGCGAGCGGGCCGGGCTGGCTGCCAGCCTGATCACCTATCGCGCCCGCTCGGCCATCCGCGAGGTCGGCAAGGTATTCGGCCTGTCGCAGGATACGCTCGACGCCCTGTCGGGCTCGATCTGGGGCTGGTCTTCGGGCAGGGTGGAGGAAAAGGAGGTGACCCGGCTCGGTCTCGATCCGCAGGAGGAGCGCCTCGCCATGGCCCTGCGGCTCGCCGACGAACTGACCGGCTTTCCCCGCCATCTCTCCCAGCATACCGGCGGTTTCGTCATCACCCGCACCCGCCTCGACGAGGTCACCCCCGTGGCCAATGCCGCGATGGAGGGGCGCACCACGGTGGAATGGGACAAGGACGATCTCGATGCGCTGGGCATTCTCAAGATCGACCTGCTCGCACTCGGCATGCTGTCCTGCCTGCGCCGCGCCTTCGATCTGCTGGAGACGCATTACGGCAAGCGGCTGCAGCTCTCGACCATCCCGGCTGAAGATCCGCGCGTCTATGCCATGATCGCGCGCGCCGACACGCTCGGGGTCTTCCAGATCGAGAGCCGGGCGCAGATGTCGATGCTGCCGCGGCTGAAGCCGGCCTGCTTCTACGATCTCGTGATCGAGGTGGCAATCGTGCGGCCCGGACCGATCCAGGGCGACATGGTGCATCCTTATCTGCGCCGGCGCGAGGGTCGCGAGCCTGTGGCCTATCCCGCCCCGGCTCCGGAACACGGCCCCCCGGACGAACTCGAACGGGTTCTCGGCAAGACCCTCGGCGTGCCGCTCTTCCAGGAACAGGCCATGCGCATCGCCATCGTCGCAGCCGGGTTCAGCCCCGGCGAGGCGGACCGGCTGCGCCGGGCCATGGCCACGTTCAGGCGTGTGGGCACGATCTCCACCTTCGCCCGCAAGATGGTCGACGGCATGGAAGCGCGCGGCTATGACCGCGCCTTTGCGGAGCGTTGTTTCAAGCAGATCGAGGGTTTCGGCGAATACGGCTTTCCCGAAAGCCATGCGGCGAGTTTCGCACTGCTGGTCTATGCCTCCTGCTGGTTCAAGGCGCGCTACCCGGATGTCTTTGCCTGCGCCCTGCTCAACGCCCAGCCGATGGGGTTCTATGCCCCCGCCCAGATCGTGCGTGATGCCCGCGAGCACGGGGTGCGGGTGGCGCATCCCGATATCAATGCCTCGGATTGGGATTGCACGCTGGAAGCGGATGAACCCGCCCATCCGCGACTGCATCGCCGGCATGCCGCCATGCGCGAAGATATCCTGAGCGATCACGCCATCCGGCTCGGTTTTCGCATGATCAAGGGCCTGCGCGAGGCGGATATGCGCATGATCGTGGAACGGCGCGGGGGTGGTTACGATTCGGTGCGCGATCTGTGGCTGCGCACCGGGCTCTCTCCCGCTGTGCTGGAGCGCCTGGCGGAGGCGGATACGTTCCAGTCACTGGGGCTGGAGCGGCGCGATGCGCTCTGGGCGGTGAAGGCCTTGCGGCGTACCGGTGACAAGGATGATCTACCGCTCTTTGCCGCTGCCCGCATGGCGGAGCGCGAGCCCGATGCCGATCTGCCCGCCATGCCGCCCGGCGAGAAGGTGGTGGCGGATTATCGCGCGCTGACCCTCTCACTGAAGGCGCATCCGATGTCTTTCCTGCGCCGCGATCTGACTGGCGATCGCTTCAAAAGCTGCGCGGATCTCGACCGTGGACGCCACGGCGCCCGGATCGGCTGTGCCGGTCTGGTGCTGATCCGCCAGCGGCCCGGCTCGGCCAAGGGGGTTGTCTTCATGACGGTGGAGGATGAAAGCGGCATCGCCAATCTGATCGTCTGGCCAAAGGTCTTCGAACGGTTCCGCCCGGTCGTGCTCGGCGCCCGGCTCGTGGGGGCGCGCGGGCGGCTGCAACGGGCCAATGGCGTCACCCATCTCGCGGTGGAGGAGTTGATTGATCTCACCGGGCTGATGCAGAAAGTTGCCCGCCTGCCTGCACCGGAAGCCCTGGCGCGCGGTGACGAGGTCAAATACCCCGGGATCGACCAGCGTGGCGCGCCACCGCGACGTCCGGCCAGGGCTGTGAAGATTGCGGCCCTGATACGCGAGGAACCGGGCCTGGCACAGGATGTCAGTCCAGGGGAAGAGAGGGAAATTCCGTCGAAACAGGCCGTCGTCGCCTCCATGCCACGGGGGCGCAATTTCCACTGATCCGCCCGCCTGTGTTTCACGTGAAACAGCGGCGGAGCGCTTCCGTTCACTTGCCGATACAGAAGCTCGAAAACAAGTGGTCGAGCACGTCTTCGACATCGACGCGCCCGCTGATCCGCCCGATCGCCCGCGCTGCGAGCCGCATATCCTCGGCGAAGAGCTCCGTTTCCCTCTGCTCGCAACCGCGCCGCAACGCTTCGCAGGCCTCGATCAGCGCGATGCGGTGGCGCTCGCGGGTGATCAGCGCATCGCCTTCACCGAAGAGCGATTCCGCCGCCTCGCGCAGGCGCGCGAGCAGCGCATCCATGCCCTCCCCCGACGGGGCCGCGATGGCGATATCCCCGCGCTCGACCGGCGCAACGACCCGGTCGACCTTGGTCACGACATGCAGATGCGGCCCGAGATCGTCCGGCAGCGGCGCGGGGTCATCGGCCGGGTCGAGCCAGAGCACGAGATCGGCCTGCGCCATCTGCCCGCGGGCACGCGCCATGCCTTCTTCCTCGATCAGGTCCCCGGCTTCGCGCAGGCCCGCCGTATCAACGATGGTCACCGGCAGGCCGTCCAGATCGCAGCGCACTTCGATCACGTCGCGCGTGGTGCCGGCAATCGGGGAGACGATGGCGACGTCACGGCGCGCGAGCGCGTTCAGGAGTGTCGACTTGCCTGCATTGGGCGGGCCGGCGAGGACCACGTGGAACCCTTCGCGCAGGCGCTCACCGCGCCGGGCATTGCGTAGCTGTGCTTCGATCTGATTACGCAGCACGAGCGCAACGCCGAAGGCTTCGCTCTCGATATTCTCCGCGATATCACCTTCATCAGCGAAATCGAGAGCGGCTTCGAGCAAGGCCTGGCATGCGATTGCTTCCTCGCGCCAGCGTTCCGCCTCGTCGCCGAGCCCGCCTTCGAGCTGCCGCAAGGCCTGACGGCGCTGGAACTCGGTCTCGGCATCGATCAGATCGGCCAGGCCCTCGACTTCGGAAAGATCCATGCGCCCGTTCAGAAAGGCGCGGCGGGTGAACTCGCCGGCCTCTGCGGGCCGGCACCCGGTGATCTGCGAAAGTGCGGCGAGCACGGCCTGACGCACGGCGAGACCGCCGTGAATATGGAATTCCGCGACATCCTCACCCGTAAACGACGCCGGGCCAGGGAAGAAGACGACCAGCGCCTGGTCGAGCGCCGCGTCGTCAAGGGGATCACGCAACACGCGCAGCCGCATGACCCGCGCTGCCGGAACCTCTCCCGCGATCGCTTCAAGTGCGGCCCGTGTCTGAGATCCGGAAATCCGGATCACGCAGATACCGGCCCGCCCGAAACCGGAGGCGGGAGCGAAAATGGTGTCGTCGCCTGATACGCGTTCGGCCATGCGCCTGATCTGGGAGCGTTCTCCAACGGACCGCGGCTGCGGCCCGTCAGGTGTTCATTGAATCGAAGAAATCCGCGTTGGACTTGGTCGCGCGCAACTTGTCCAGGAGGAATTCCGCCGCATCGACCGTGCCCATCGGATTAAGGATACGCCGCAGCACATACATCTTCTTGAGCACCTGCGGATCGACCAGCAGTTCTTCCTTGCGGGTGCCGGAGCGGGTAATGTCCAGAGCCGGGAAGACGCGCTTGTCGGAAACCTTGCGGTCGAGAATGATCTCGCTGTTGCCGGTGCCCTTGAACTCCTCGAAGATCACCTCGTCCATGCGTGATCCGGTATCGATCAGCGCCGTGGCGATGATGGTCAGCGAGCCGCCTTCCTCAATGTTGCGCGCGGCACCGAAGAAGCGCTTCGGGCGCTGCAGGGCATTGGCGTCGACACCACCGGTCAGCACCTTGCCGGAGGAGGGGACCACGGTGTTGTAGGCACGGCCCAGACGCGTGATCGAATCGAGCAGGATGACCACATCACGGCCATGCTCGACCAGGCGCTTGGCCTTCTCGATCACCATCTCCGCCACCTGAACGTGGCGCGTGGCCGGCTCGTCAAAGGTCGAGGCAATCACCTCGCCCTTCACCGAGCGCTCCATATCGGTGACTTCCTCGGGGCGCTCGTCGATCAGGAGCACGATCAGATAGCATTCCGGATGATTGCTGGTGATCGATTGCGCAACATTCTGCAGGAGTACGGTCTTGCCTGTACGCGGCGGCGCGACGATCAGACCGCGCTGACCCTTGCCGATCGGCGAGACGATATCAATGATGCGCGCCGAATAATCCTTGCGCGTGGGGTCCTCGATCTCGAGCTTGAGCCGCTCATCCGGATAGAGTGGCGTCAGATTGTCGAAATGGACCTTGTGGCGAACCTTGTCCGGATCCTCGAAATTGACGGTACTGACCTTGAGCAGCGCGAAATAGCGCTCGCCCTCCTTCGGACCCCGGATCGGCCCTTCGACCGTATCGCCCGTGCGCAGGCCGAAACGACGGATTTGCGAGGGGGAGATGTAGATGTCATCGGGGCCAGGCAGGTAATTCGATTCGGCGGAACGCAGGAAGCCGAACCCGTCCTGGAGCACTTCCACGACACCCTCACCGATGATTTCGACGTCGCGGGTGGCGAGTTGCTTGAGGATGGCGAACATCAGCTCCTGGCGGCGCATCGTGCTCGCATTTTCGACTTCGAGCTCTTCGGCGAAGGATGTCAGCTCGGTCGCGGATTTGATCTTCAAATCCTGTAGTTTGATTTCCCTCATCGGGGAACACTCTCGATCAGTTTCGGGAAAAGAAGTAACGGTGGGGAACCGTCCGACATTCTGCCTTGCGGGGGAATTTTACGCCGGGTCGAGGACCTGCCGCTATGGGCGGGTTCCATCAAGGCGATGCAACGCAACCTGTCTATCAGGGAAGATTTGAAACGCTTAAACCGTTTTGGCGCAGATCACAAGAAAAAATCACACGCGGCCGTCAATGGCTCAGCCGAAAGGCTTCATCACCACGAAAAAAACGATGCCGATCATCAGCACCGTCGGCACTTCGTTGATGATGCGGTACCAGCGCCCCGGGCGGGTATTGGCGTCGCGCGCGAAGATTTTCACCACCCGCGCCAGATAGATGTGGCTTGCCAGCAGAAAGACGACAAGCAGCGTCTTGGCATGCAGCCAGCCGGAGGACCACCATCCAGCCATGAAGCCCAGCCACAAACCGGTAATCACGCTGACGATCATGGCCGGCGTGGTAATCGCCTTCATCAGCCGCCTTTCCATCACCTTGAAGGTCTCGGATTGACGCGAACCGATCTCGGCATCGACGTGATAGACGAACAGCCGCGGCAGATAGAGCAGGCCCGCCATCCAGGAGATGATGGCGAGGATATGGATGAATTTCAGCCAGAGATAGGGATCGCTCATCGCCGTGTCCTGGTCCTCAGACCTGCGCCGCCCGCACCCGCGCGATCATCTGCGCGACGTGCTCGACCGGCGTCTGCGGCACGATGCCGTGGCCGAGATTGAAGATATGCGGGCGCCCGCGCGCGGCGGCCAGGACTGCATCCACCCCCTCATCCAGGGCCTTGCCACCGGCTACCAGCGCCAGCGGATCGAGATTGCCCTGGGTCGGAAGCGTCGGCGGCAGCGTCGGCAACACCCGTGCGAGATCCAGCGACCAGTCGAGAGCGACGGCATCGGAAAAGCCCGCTTCCACGAGTTTGGCGAGATTGGGCCCGCCCCCGCGCAGGAAGACGATGACCCTGGCTTGCGGACGCCGGGCCTTCAGCCCCTCGACAATTCGGCGCATGGGCGTCAACGAGAGCGGCTCCAGAAGCGGCGCCGAGAGCGCGGCACCGAAACTCTCGAAAAGCTGGATCGCATCCGCACCGGCATCGACCTGGGCGGTCAGATAATCGATCGAGGTCTCGACCAGCATGTCGATCAGCGCAGCCATGAATTCCGGATCACGATAGGCGGCGATGCGCGCCGGCGCCTGATCCGGCGTGCTCTTGCCCGCGATCATGTAACTTGCCACGGTCCAGGGTGCTCCGCAGAAACCGAGCAGCGTTGTCTCGGCTGGCAATTCCCGGCGCAGGCGGCGCAACGTCTCGAAGACCGGCGCGAGATGTTCTGCGGGGTCACGCTCGCGCAGCTTGGCGAGATCCGCGCGCGTCGTCACCGGATCGAGACGCGGGCCCTCACCCTCGGCGAACCAGAGATTCTGGCCGAGCGCATGTGGCACGACGAGGATGTCGGAAAACATGATTGCGGCATCGAAGCCGAACCGCCGGATTGGCTGCAGGGTCACTTCGACGGCGAAATCGGGATTGTAACACATGTCGAGGAAGCCGCCGGCCTCCGCGCGCTTGGCGCGGTATTCCGGCAGATAGCGTCCGGCCTGGCGCATCACCCAGATCGGGGGCGGCCAGACTGCTTCGCCATCGAGAACCCGCATGATCGCCCGGCTTTGCGTCGTCTCGGTCAACAGCATCACTCCCTCGCAATGCGTCGCCGAGCGACGCCTGTCATACACCTTCGATAAGCCCCGAAGGCGATGCGATCAACGCCTTGATCCGGAATCAAAAAAACAAATTAGAATCCTGAATCTTTATTGGTTTTTCCTTGGCAGCCTGATTCCGTCCACACAAAACCATCCACAGCTCATCCACAACCGGCTGGGCATGGGTTGTGGAGGATCGAACCTGTCCCAAAGCATTAACGATTGATTAACGAAACCATTCCTTAACAAAGTATTAACGCGTCGATCCGCCGCGCGTATCAGCCCGGAGCGAATCGCGATTCACCCGATTCCCCCATCGGGGTCGATTCTGGCTTCCACGGAATCGCGATTGTTGATGATCATCCCCGACTCGCGCAGCCTGCCGGTCCGAGCTCGCCTGCTCTCCGAATCCGTCCACAGGATGCGTGATGCTTGCGGGAAAACCCGGCTCGTGGAATGCATGGTCAGGTGATTCGCGGCTTGTGGCAGCGATCGCGACGGATCGGTACATGGCGGGGCGACAAATGGGACGCAGCTTCTTTCACCTTCATCTCGTATCCGATTCGACCGGTGAGACCCTGATCACGGTCGCCCGTGCCGCGACGGCGCAATATGAAGGCGTTTCCGCGATCGAGCATGTCTATCCGCTGGTGCGCTCACCGCAGCAGCTCGACCGTGTCATCGCGGAGATCGAGGCGGCGCCGGGAATCGTGCTTTATACCCTGGTCGAGAGCGAGCTCTCGGAACGGCTCGAGGCAGCCTGCCGCGATACGGGCTCGCCCTGCCTGGCGGTGCTCTCGCCCGTACACAGCCTGTTCAAGGCCTATCTCGGCGCCGATTCAACGGCGCGTCCGGGTGCCCAGCACATGCTGAATGCGGATTATTTCAAGCGCATCGACGCCATGAATTTCACGCTGATGCATGATGACGGGCAATTGCCTGCGGATATCGAAGAGGCTGATGTGCTGCTCTTCGGCGTCAGCCGCACCTCGAAGACGCCGACTGCGATCTATCTTGCGAATCGCGGGCTCAAGACCGCGAATATCCCGCTGGTACCGGGAATCCCCCTGCCGCCCCATGTGGAAAGTGCAAGGAAACCGCTGATGATCGGGCTGATCGCCTCGCCCGAGCGCCTCGTCCAGATCCGCGAGAACCGGATCCTGAGCCTGCATGCTTCCGAGAAGACGGATTACACCGATCGCGCGGCGGTCGCCGAGGAGATCGCCTATTCCAAACGTCTTTTCGCGCGCAATCGCTGGCCGATGATCGACGTGACGCGCCGTTCCATCGAGGAGACGGCAGCGGCCATCATCGATCACTACCGCGCCCACAAGATGAAATTCATCGCGACCTGACAGCGTGATCCTCTAGGCCGGCTGGCGGGCCGCGCGACGCACGCCGGCGGCGAGATCGCGCACCAGTGACTCGACGGCGGGGATGCTCTGCGCCGTGGCGCGGCCCTGCGCGTCATAGGTGGCTTCGAGCGCCGCGATCAGGGCGGAGCCCACCACGACGCCGTCGGCCCCCCGCGCGATCGATTCGGCATGATCGCCGTTCTTCACGCCGAAACCGACCACCACCGGCAGATCGGTATGGCGCTTGATGCGCCCGACCGCGCCGGAAACCTTGTCGAAATCGGGTGTCGCGGCACCGGTAATGCCGGTGATCGAGACGTAATAGACGAAGCCGCCGGTATGTTTGAGCACTGCCGGCAGGCGCTTGTCGTCGGTGGTCGGGGTGGCCAGACGGATGAAGGCGAGCCCGGCTTCGAGGGCCGGGATGCAGAGCTGGTCGTCTTCTTCCGGCGGCAGATCGACGATGATCAGCCCGTCGACGCCGGCGGTTTTCGCATCATCGATGAAGCGCGGGACGCCGTATTGCTCGACCGGGTTGAAATAGCCCATCAGGATGACCGGCGTTTCGGCATCCTCCTCGCGGAAGCGGCGCACGAGATCGAGCGTCTTCACCGTATCCTGCCCCGCTTTCAGCGCCCGCAAACCCGCCGCCTGGATCGCCGGGCCATCGGCCATCGGATCGGTGAACGGCATGCCGAATTCGACGATATCCGCCCCGGCTTTCGGCAGGGCCCGCATCACCGCGAGCGAGGTTTCGGGATCCGGATCGCCGGCCATGACATAGGTCACGAGCGCCGCGCGCCCCTCGGCGCGGCATTGCGCGAAACGGCTTTCGATGCGGCTGCTCACAACCCTTCCCCCAGATGTTCGGCCACGGTAAAGATGTCCTTGTCGCCGCGCCCGCACAGATTGATGATCATCAGGTGGTCCTGCGGCTTGTCCATGGCGATATCCGCAGCCCGGGCGATGGCGTGGGAGGGTTCCAGGGCGGGAATGATGCCTTCCAGCTTCGACATCAGCTGAAAGGCGTCCAGCGCCTCCTTGTCGGTGGCATGGATATATTTGACGCGGCCCGATTCGTGAAGCCATGAATGCTCGGGGCCGATGCCGGGATAATCGAGCCCGGCCGAGATCGAATGCGCATCGGTGATCTGGCCGTCATCGTTCATCAGGAGATAGGTGCGGTTGCCGTGCAGCACGCCGGGCTTGCCGCCGGACAGGGAGGCGGCATGCTCGCCGCTCTCCACCCCGTGGCCCGCCGCCTCGACGCCGTAGATTTCGACGGAGGCATCATCCAGGAAGGGATGGAACAGGCCGATGGCGTTGGAGCCGCCGCCGATTGCCGCGATCAGCGAATCGGGCAGGCGCCCCTCGGCTTCGAGCATCTGCGCCTTTGCCTCGGTGCCGATCACCGCCTGGAAATCGCGCACCATGGCGGGATAGGGATGCGGGCCGGCCACCGTGCCGATGCAGTAGAATGTCGTATCCACATTGGTGACCCAGTCGCGCAGGGCCTCGTTCATCGCATCCTTGAGCGTCTTCGAGCCTGATTGCACCGGCACGACCTCGGCACCGAGCATGTTCATGCGAAACACGTTGGGGCGCTGCCGTTCGACATCGACAGCGCCCATATAGACGACGCAATCGAGCCCGAACCGCGCACACAGCGTCGCCGTCGCCACCCCATGCTGGCCGGCGCCGGTCTCTGCGATGATCCGCTTCTTGCCCATGCGCATGGCCAGCAGGATCTGGCCGAGCACGTTGTTGACCTTGTGCGCGCCGGTATGGTTGAGCTCGTCGCGCTTGAGATAGACCTTGGCGCCGCCGCTCTTGCCGGCCGCCTTCGCCTGCCCACGCAGATACTCGGTGAAGCGCTCGGCGTAGTAGAGCGGGCTGGGGCGCCCGACATAATGCTTGAGATAGCCCTCCATCTCCTGCGCGAAAGCCGGATCGACCTTGGCGGCCTCATAGGCTTCCTGCAGTTCGAGGATGTTGGGCATCAACGTCTCGGCGACGAAACGGCCGCCGAAACGTCCGAAATGGCCGGTCTCGTCCGGTCCGTTGCGGAAGGAATTGGGGGTTTGCGGTGCGTTCACGCCGATTTCGCCTTCTCGTTCGCCGACGGCGCCGCGCGCTGCCGGAAGGCCGCGCGGGCGGCCTCGATGAATTGTGCAATGCGTTGCGGGTCCTTCTCGCCGGGCGCGCTTTCCACGCCCGAGGAGACATCCACCGCATCCACCCCGGTGAGGGCGATCGCGTCGCCGACATTGGCCGGATTCAGGCCGCCTGACAACATCAGACCGGCCTTGTCGTCGAGCCCGGCGATCAGCTGCCAGTCGAAGGTGAGACCGTTTCCGCCAGGCAGGGCTTCCGGCATCGCCGGCGGCTTGGCATCGACGAGGATGCGATCACAACAGGCGCGGTAAACGCTGATCTGCGCCAGATCAGCCGCATCGGCAATGCCGATTGCCTTCATGACGTTAACGCCGAAACGATGCCTGATCTCGGTGACACGCTGCGGGCTCTCGCGTCCGTGCAATTGCAGGATGTCGGGATCAATGGCGGCGAGGATCTTCTCCAGGGCCGCGTCATCGGGATCGACCGCAAGCGCGACGCGCAGCGCTTTCCCGGAGGCGCGTTGCGACAGCGGCCCTGCCATGTCGAGCGCGATATGGCGGGGGCTTTTGGGAAACTGCACGAAGCCGACCAGATCCGCACCGGCATCGAGCGCGGCATCGAGTGCCGGCGCATCGCGCAAACCGCAGATCTTGATCTCATTATTCATCGCACCCTGCCCTCGCTCACCCGGATACCGCCTTCTGCCGCCGAAGCAATAGCGTCCAGCGCCCTCCGATAGCGATCATTGTCCGGTATATGTGAAACCCGGGGCCGAAGGAAAGTCGTCAGCCGACACTTCGCGCGTCCCTGCGGCGTTTTTCCGCCATGGCCGGTGCAGATACGGCCTTCGCTTTCATCTGTCCCTCACCTATTTGTAAGGTATAATGCCGCTGATCCTGATCACCATCGCCGCCATCTTTCTCGCGCTCGTCTTCCTGCCGCAATGGTGGGTTCGTGCCTCGATGCGCAAGCATGCCGTCGAACGTGAGGATTTTCCCGGGACCGGGGGTGAGCTTGCCCGGCATCTGCTCGATCTGGCCGGTCTGCGGGACGTGCGCGTCGAACTCGCCCAGCCGGGCGCCGATCATTACGATCCGATCGAGCGCGTGGTGCGGCTCTCGCCGGACAATTACGATGGTCGTTCGGTGACTGCAGTGGCCGTCGCCGCGCATGAATCCTCCCACGCGATGCAGCATGCCGACGGCAATACGCTCCTGGCCACACGTGTGCGGCTCGCCGGTTCGGTCCGCTCCATTGAGGTCGCCGCCGCGATCATTCTCGCGCTCGCACCAATCGTGGCGATTCTGGTGAAATCACCAGTGCTCATCCTCTTGCAGATCGGTGTCGTGGTGGCGCTGCTCGGCTCGCGAGTGCTGATCCATATCCTCACCCTTCCCGTCGAGATGGATGCGAGCTTCAACCGCGCGCTGCCCATCCTGGAAAAGGGTGGTTATCTCGAACAGCGCGATCTCCCCGGAGCGCGCTCGGTTTTGCGCGCTGCAGCTTACACCTATATCGCATCGGCCCTGGTTGCGCTTCTCGACGTGGCGCGGCTGTTGCGGGTTCTGCGCTTCTGAGGGCATTCCTGCATCGCTCGATGCGGAAAGCCTTTGAAATCGGGGCATTTTCCTGTATCCACACGGCATTCCCGTCAGCCAGAGCAGGACAGAGCGGAGCTCGACCATGGATTATGACGTCATCGTCGTGGGGGGTGGGCATGCTGGTACGGAAGCAGCCGCTTCCGCCGCGCGGCTCGGCGCCCGCACCGCACTCGTCACGCATCGCCGCGACACGATCGGGGCGATGTCGTGCAATCCGGCGATCGGTGGTCTTGGCAAGGGGCATCTCGTGCGCGAAATCGATGCCCTGGACGGGCTGATGGGGCGGATTGCCGACCAGGCCGGTATCCAGTTTCGCCTGCTCAACCGCCGCAAGGGCCCGGCGGTGCGCGGGCCGCGCAGCCAGGCCGATCGCAAGCTCTATGCCCGCGCCATGCAGGCGGAGATCGCCGCGATCCAGGGCCTGACCGTGATCGAAGGCGAGGCCGACGATATCGACGTCCGCGATGGGCGCGTGGCAGCCCTGAAGCTCGCTGACGGGCGCAGCCTGCCAACCGGTGCCGTGGTGATTACCACCGGGACCTTCCTGCGTGGGCTGATCCATATCGGCGAGCGCAAGATTCCCGCCGGTCGCGCGGGTGAAGCGCCGGCGCTCGGCCTCTCCGCCACGCTGGACCGGTTCGGCTTCGATCTGGGGCGACTCAAGACCGGGACGCCGCCGCGTCTCGACGGGCGCAGCATCGACTGGGCCGGGGTTGATATCCAGGAAGCCGATGACGATCCGGTGCCATTTTCGGATCTGACCGAGCGGATCATCACACCGCAGGTCTCCTGTGGTATCACCCGTACGACCGGGAGGGCGCATGATCTGATCCGCGCCAATCTGCATCGGGCCCCGATGTATTCCGGCGACATTTCCGGAACCGGGCCGCGCTATTGCCCGTCGATCGAGGACAAGGTGGTGCGCTTTGCCGATCGCGCGGCGCATCAGATCTTTCTCGAACCCGAAGGCCTCGACGATAAAACCGTTTATCCCAACGGCATTTCGACATCGCTCCCGGAAGAAGTCCAAGCGGGCATTCTGCAGAGGATCCCCGGTCTCGAACGCGCCGTGATGCTCAAGCCGGGCTATGCGATCGAATACGATTACGTCGATCCGCGCAATCTCGGGCCAACCCTGGAAAGCCGTGCCATTGCCGGGCTGTTCCTCGCCGGCCAGATCAACGGGACGACCGGCTATGAGGAAGCCGCGGCGCAGGGGCTGGTGGCCGGACTCAACGCGGCGCGTCGTGCCGGTGGCAGCGCCGGCGTGATCTTTGATCGAGCAGAATCCTATATCGGTGTGCTGATCGACGATCTGGTGACGCGCGGCGTCAGCGAGCCCTATCGTATGTTCACCTCGCGCTCGGAATATCGCCTGAGCCTGCGCATCGACA
This sequence comes from Saliniramus fredricksonii, assembly GCF_900094735.1. NCBI lineage: Bacteria > Pseudomonadati > Pseudomonadota > Alphaproteobacteria > Hyphomicrobiales > Salinarimonadaceae > Saliniramus > Saliniramus fredricksonii. The sequence goes on along the minus strand of NZ_FMBM01000001.1, from coordinate 817,259 downwards.
ATGCCGATGAGCGGCTGACCGCGCGAGGCCTGGAAATCGGCTGCGTTGGCGAGCGCCGCACGGCGCATTTCCGTGCGCGGCAGGATGCATTGGCCGGTGCCCGCGCACTTCTCGCCGCGCATAGTCTGACGCCGAACGAGGCGGCACGGGCCGGTTTGACGCTGAACCGCGACGGCGTGCGCCGGGATGCATTTCAGCTGCTCTCCTATCCGGATATCGACTGGGCGCGACTCGCTGCAATCTGGCCGGCTCTGGCGGCGGTGCCGGCATCTGTCGCGTCGAGGCTGGAAACGGATGCGACCTACGCGGTCTATCTCGATCGCCAGGCTGCGGATATCGCCGCGCATCGCCGTGACGAGGGGATTCTGCTGGCTGCCGATCTCGATTTCGACGGGCTCCCGGGTCTTTCGAACGAACTCCGGACAAAGCTGAAAGCGGTACGGCCGCATACGCTGGGGCAGGCGGCCCGGATGGAGGGAATGACGCCGGCGGCGATCACGCTGCTGGCGGGCCATGCGCGGCGGCAGCGGGTCGGGCAGGATGCTGCGGAATGAGCCGTTCAGAAGGGGCAATACCGTCAGTTCCGGATTCCATCGCCAGGGCTGTTTCACGTGAAACACTGGACGACCTCACCACGCTGGTCAGCGAATTGCAGAGCTGGCAGAATGCAAAGAACCTCGTCGGTGGCAAGACCCTCGATGACGTGTGGACGCGGCATATCGCTGATTCCATGCAATTGCGGGCTCTTGCTCCGGAGGCACGGCGTTGGCTCGACCTCGGCTCCGGTGCCGGATTGCCGGGTCTCGTCATCGCCATCATGCTCAAACACGCGTCTCCGGCTTCGGGCGATTCACCATGTGTGGTCCATTGTGTCGAGAGCAATGCGCGCAAATGCGCCTTTATCCGCCATGTTGCTCGCCTGACGGGAGCGCCGGTGCGCGTGCATAATGCGCGAATCGAAGATGTGATCGCCGGTTTTGCCGGGGCGGTCGATGTGGTGACGGCGCGTGCGCTCGCGCCACTGCCCAAATTGCTGGAATGGGCATCTCCCCTGTTGAAAACTGGTGTGATGGGGTTGTTTCCCAAGGGTGACAGGGCCGAGATCGAATTGACGGAATCATCCAGATACTGGAGATTCAACAATGAGATTTTGCCGAGCATCAGCGATTCGCGCGGGCGCATTCTGCGCATTACAGAGCTGAGCCCGGCCTGACAGGATCGGGATCCACCACATGACCACCGATATTCTGGACCGTGAATTGCACGAAGCCGCTAAAGAGGCATCAGACTTGGCGCCGCCGGGCCGTACGGCGCGGCCGCGCATCCTCGCCCTGGCCAACCAGAAAGGCGGTGTCGGCAAGACCACGACAGCGATCAATCTCGGCACGGCTCTGGCCGCAATCGGCGAGAAGGTGCTGATTCTCGACCTCGACCCCCAGGGCAATGCGTCGACGGGTCTCGGCATCGAGCACAAGATGCGCCATGTCTCGACCTATCATGTGCTCTCGGGGGAGCAGGATCTGCGTCGTGCGGTGATGGATACGGCGGTTCCCGGGCTCCATGTCGCGCCCTCGACCCTTGATCTTCTCGGCCTCGAGCTTGAGATTTCGCAGGAACGCAACCGCGCGCATCGGCTGCGCCTTGCCATTGAAGGGCTTGCTCTCGGTGATCATCTGCGGGCGGAGCCGTTCACCTATATCCTGATCGATTGTCCGCCATCGCTGAACCTGCTCACCATCAACGCACTCGCCGCAGCCGATGCGGTCCTTGTCCCGCTGCAATGCGAATTTTTCGCGCTGGAGGGGCTGAGTCAGCTGATCCGGACGGTGGATCAGGTCAAGCATGCGATCAATCCCCGGCTGGAGATCCATGGCGTGGTGCTCACCATGTATGACCCGCGCAACAATCTTTCCGGCCAGGTGGTCTCGGATGTGCGCGAATTCATGGGGTCAAAGGTCTTCGAGACGATGATCCCGCGCAACGTCAGGGTTTCAGAGGCACCGTCGCACGGCAAACCGGTTCTGCTATACGATCTCAAATGCGCCGGATCGCAGGCCTATCTGCGGCTGGCATCGGAAGTGATACAGCGTGAGCGCGGCCTCAAGGCGGCGTGACGAATGTCACAATATGGGCAGTCGCTTGGCGCGTTTTCCAGCCGCGTCGCGGCATGCTGATCGGCATATCTGCAGCCCGAGCGGTGCGCGGGAAGTCTGAGGAGAGGTTGGGTCATGGCGGAAGACGGTCAAAGAGCGCGTCTGGGGCGCGGCCTCGCAGCGCTGATCGGCGATGTGGGCGATGAGGAGAATGTCACGGACCGGGGTCGTGGGCAGAGGCGTGTTCCGGTCGAATTCCTGAAGCCCAATCCACGCAACCCGCGCAAGAGTTTTTCGGATGATGACCTCGCGGACCTCGCGAATTCCATACGCGAGCGCGGCGTCATTCAGCCCATCGTCGTTCGAGCCCTTCCGAATCTGGCTGATGCTTTCGAGATCATCGCCGGCGAGCGCCGCTGGCGCGCGGCGCAGCGCGCCGGCCTCCATGATGTGCCAATCGTCATCGTCGAGGCGGATGATCGCACCTCGCTGGAATTCGCCATTGTCGAGAACGTCCAGCGCGCCGACCTGAATCCGATCGAGGAGGCTGCGGGCTATCAGCGCCTGATGGATGAATTCGCCTATTCGCAAACGGATCTCGCCACGGTGATCGGCAAGAGCCGCAGCCATGTGGCCAATACGCTGCGTCTGTTGAAGCTGCCGGATCCTGTCCGTGTGATGCTTGAAGACGGGGAACTCAGCGCCGGTCATGGGCGGGCGCTTCTGGGGATCGAGAATCCGGAATCTGTTGCGCGCCGCATCCGTGATCAGGGCATGAATGTTCGCGATGTCGAGCGTCTGGCCCAGGAGGGTGACGACACGAGCCGGCGCCCGCGCAAGCGCAAGAGCGTCGAGAAGGATCCTGATACGCGTGCTCTGGAGCAGGCCCTGGAAGATGTGCTCGGCCTGTCGGTGAATATCGATCACAAGGGCAGCGGCGGCGAATTGCGCATCCGTTATGCGTCGCTCGACCAACTCGACCAGCTCTGCCGCCGACTGCGCGATTCCGCTCGCGCTAGCGCAGGGGCGTGATACCGCGATTCAGTGGCGTTTGCTGCGGGCCGCGCGCGCGATGTCGAGGATGGCACGGGACGTCAGCACATCATTCAGCTCGGCGTTGCGCCGCGTTTCGAGGACGGCTCCCTGCAGCCGCTCGATCGCGGCGCGGAGCCTTTTCGGGCCCCAGATTTCCAACTGTGTTTTCACCGCTGGCTTGCGCTTGAAGAACAAGCCGCGCCAGTTCTCGACGGCGCGTCCCGGTTGTTCGCCTCGCGCAACTGACTCGGCATGGGGGAGCAATGCCACGGCGTGGCGGATCAGTGCACCGAGGAGGATATGGGCGCCGGCGCCCTCGGCGCGCAGGCGGCGGAACGTGCTGTCTGCATCGCTCATGCGTCCGCAAAATGCGGCATCGACCAGCATATCCGTCTTCAGATCCGCGACATTGCTCGAAACGGCTTGAATATCTTCGATCTCCAGCCGATCCTGCCCGTAGGTGTAGAGCAGGATTTTCTCGATCTCGGCGCGGGTGGAGAGTCTGTCGCCACCGAGTGAATCGACGAGCCATTGCCGTGTTTCACGTGAAACACTGATTCCCGCCTCACGGAAGCTGCTGTCGATCACCTGGCCGAGATCGCGTGCATCATCAAGATAACACGGCACGGCAAGCGCATGGCGCGCTTTCTCGCAAAGACTCCGCAGCGGCGCGGATTTCGCCAGATCGCCGGCTTCGATGATGACGAGCGTATCGCCGGTTTCTGCGGCAAGCGCGGCCTCGACGGCCGGCGCGAGATTCTTGCTGCCAGTGCGGATCCTGATCACGCGCCGACCGCCGAACATGGCGATGGTCCCGACCTCATCGGCGAGGCGCCCGGGATCGCCGGCAATGACATCACCATCGAGACGCACCATCTGGAACGGGTCCTGTGCGTCGGAGACGGTCTTCTCAGTCAGATGACGCCCACGTTCACTTACCAGCCCCGCATCCGGTCCGTAGAGCAGAACGACCGAAACCTGTGCGCCAAGACTGGCAAGAGTGCGTTCCGCGTCACTTGCTTTGACGGTTGCCATCAGCTGTCGTCAGCGCGGCTCAACTGGTGCTGACCGGTGCGGAAATCGATCGCGACCTGTGTTGCAATCTGTCGCGCCATCTGCCGCGCAATCCGCTGTTCGGCCTCGCGCCGCGCCCGCAATGCGGCGAAGCGCTGATCCGTGCGATCATAGCTGGCTTCGCCCCGTTGCGAACCGGTCAGCACGATGCTCTCTGTCTCCAGATCCTCGATCTGCCAGGTCACATTCGCGGTGATCGCTCCGGAAGCCGCACGCCCCGTGGCGGTGCTGATGATCGGCGAACTGCGCTGCGCGGAGACCATTGCGGTCAGCCGATAACGCTTCTTCACCTGGTCAGTCCGTTCACCATCAAGGGCAAAGATCAACTCGCTGCGCAATTCGTGCGCCATCGCTTCGTCACCGCCACTGACCCGCACGCTGTCGACATCGATGCGCTTGAGCTCTTCCGCAACACCGCCCGGCAGGCTCGCGGTCGGCGCATAGACCGGCGTGAAGCAGCCGGCGAGCCCCAATGCGACACCGCCGATCACCAGATGCCGCCAGCGGTCGAACAGAACGGTACCCGAACCGGAGGGGCGGCGGATGTTTCTCTCAGACGACGACATTGACGATCCTCTGCGGCACGATGATCACCTTGCGCGCGGGCTTGCCATCCATGGCACGCTGCACGCCCTCGAGGGCCAGTACCGCTTCCTCGATGCTCTTTGCATCGGCATCGCGCGCCACGGTGACGTCCCCGCGCTTCTTGCCGTTGACCTGAACGGGAAGCGTGATGGAATCTTCCACCAACAGTGCGGCCTCGACAACCGGCCAGTTCTGTTCGGCGACGAGGCCCTCGCATTCCAGGGCCGTCCAGCATTCCTCCGCGAGATGCGGCATCATTGGGGCGATCAGCTGGATGAGGACCTGCAGAGCTTCGCGCTGGGCGAAGGCCATGTCCGGAGCGGTTTCGCCCTGCTTGGCCGCCACCGTGGCGGAAATCGCATTGGCGAGCTCGTAGATCTTGGCGACCGCGACGTTGAAACGCAGATTCTCGATCGCATCCCCGACGGCTGCCAGGGTGCGATGCGTCGCCTTGCGCAGGGCCAGTGCATCCTGTGCGCAATCCGCCGGAGGCGTGGCGGGCGCAGCCGTCGCGGCGGAATCGTTCACCAGCCGCCAGACCCGCTGCACGAATCGCCACGCGCCCTGGACGCCTTCCTCGGTCCAGATCACGTCACGCTCGGGCGGCGAATCGGAGAGCATGAACCAGCGCGCCGTATCAGCGCCATAGGAGGCGATGATGTCGTCGGGATCGACGACGTTCTTCTTTGATTTGGACATCTTCTCGATCGAGCCGATCGAAACTTCCGCGCCGCTTGAAAGATGGATGGCCCGGCGCCCAGCCTCGCCGCTCTCGATGCGGATCTCGTTGGGCTGCACCCAGGCGCCGGAGGCGTCCTTGTAGGTCTCGTGCACCACCATGCCCTGCGTGAACAGGCCGGCAAAGGGCTCGTCGAGCCCCACCAGCCCGACCTTGCGCATGGCGCGGGTGAAGAAGCGTGAATAGAGCAGATGCAGGATCGCGTGCTCGATCCCGCCGATATACTGGTTCACCGGCAGCCAGGCATCGGCGGTGGCCTTGTCGGTCGGTCGGTCCGTGAGGGCGGGATCGGTGAAGCGGGCGAAATACCAGGATGAATCGACGAAGGTGTCCATCGTATCCGTCTCGCGGCGCGCATCCGCCCCGCATTTCGGGCATTTGCAATGCTTCCAGCTCGGATGCCGGTCGAGGGGATTGCCAGGTTTCTCGAAATCGATATCCTCGGGCAAGGCCACAGGCAGTTGATCTTCCGGCACCGGAACGGTGCCGCAACTGTCGCAGTGGATCACCGGGATCGGGCAGCCCCAATAGCGCTGGCGCGAGATGCCCCAGTCACGCAGGCGATAATTCACCTTGCGGCTGGCGACAGGGCGTCCGCCCCGCGTCTCGGCTTCCAGGCGCGATGCGACGGCCTCCTTGGCCTCACCGATGCTCATCCCGTCGAGGAAATGCGAATTCACCAGCCGGCCTTCGCCGATATAGGCCTCGTCGGAGACGGTGAAGCTTTCCGGATCGGCGCCCTCTGGGGCCACCACGACCCGGTTGCCGAGCCCGTATGCATTGGCAAAATCGAGGTCGCGCTGGTCATGGGCCGGGCAGCCGAAAATCGCGCCGGTGCCGTAATCCATCAGGATGAAATTCGCCACATAGACCGGCAGCGTCCAGGACGGATCGAAGGGATGGACCGCGCGCAGGCCGGTATCGAAGCCACGCTTCTCCGCTTTCTCGATCGCCTCGGCGGAGGTACCCATGCGCTTGCATTCATCCACGAACTCACCGAGCGCGGGATTGTCCTGCGCGAGCCGGCGCGCCAGCGGATGATCGGGCGCCACTGCCATGAAGCGTGCGCCGTAGAGCGTGTCGGGCCGGGTGGTGAAGACCTCCAGCTCGTCGATCCCGCCGGGTGCGGTCTCTTCCAGAGCGAAGCGGATCGACAGGCCCTCGGAGCGGCCGATCCAGTTGCGCTGCATGGTGCGCACCTTATCCGGCCAGCGCTCGAGCCCATCAATCGCGTCGAGGAGCTCGTCGGCGTAATCGGTGATGCGCAGGAACCACTGCGTCAGTTCGCGTTGCTCGACGAGGGCGCCGGAGCGCCAGCCGCGCCCGTCGATCACCTGCTCGTTGGCGAGCACCGTCTGGTCGACCGGGTCCCAGTTCACCTTCGCCGTCTTGCGATCGACGAGCCCCGCCTCAAGAAAGGCAAGGAACATGGCCTGCTGGTGGCGGTAATAGGCCGGATCGCAGGTGGCGATCTCGCGGCTCCAGTCGAGCGACAGACCCATGGATTTGAGCTGGTCGCGCATGGTCGCGATATTGGCATAGGTCCATTCCTGCGGATGGACCCTGTTCTGCATCGCCGCATTCTCGGCCGGCATGCCGAAGGCGTCCCAGCCCATTGGATGCAGGACGTTGAAGCCCCTGGCGCGCTTGTAGCGCGCGACCACGTCGCCCATTGCGTAATTGCGCACGTGGCCCATATGGATGCGCCCTGAGGGATAGGGAAACATCTCCAGCACGTAGTATTTTTCGCGGGGATCGTCGTTGCGGGTGCGGAAGAGATCCTTCCCGTTCCACACGCCCTGCCATTTCGGCTCGGATTCTTTGGGGTTGTAACGCTCGGCCTTCATTGTGGGCTCGATTTGCCGCCTGATCGGTATAAGTTGGGGAAACGCGGCTTGCGCCGCTTGACGTGTGCGGACTAGGACATGATTGCGCCCTCGGGTCAACGCCCGCGGTCGCCGGATGGATGAAAAATGGCCCGCGCGGTGTCGCAATAGTGCTGGCATGCGGGCCTGCACCAGGGGGAAATCGGGCCGATGGCTGATCAGGATGTGATCGCGCGATTCGAGGAGGTCCGTGAGAACGTCGCGCGGGCCGCCCATGATTGCGGGCGCGAGCCCGGCAAGGTCACGCTCGTGGCCGTCTCCAAGACCTTTCCCGCCGAGGCGATCGTGCCCGTGCTGGAAGCCGGTCATCGGGTCTTCGGCGAGAACTACGTCCAGGAAACCGCCGGCAAATGGCCGGCCCTGCGTGAGCGCTTCCCGGATGTCGAACTGCACCTGATCGGACCGCTGCAATCCAACAAGGCGCGCGAGGCGGTGGCGCTCTACGACGTGATCGAGAGCCTTGACCGGGTGTCCCTCGCCAAGGCGCTGGCCAAGGAGATCGCCCGGGCGCGCGAGGCGGGTGCGCGGGTGCCGCATCTGTTCGTGCAGGTGAATACCGGTGAGGAGGCGCAGAAGGGCGGTGTCGCGCCAGCCGAGGCCGATGCCTTCATCGCCGCCTGCCGCGACGAATACGGGCTCGCGATTGACGGGCTGATGTGCATCCCGCCCTTCGACGAGCCCCCTTCGCCGCATTTCGCCTTTCTGCGCGAAATCGCGCAGCGCAACCATATTCATGCCCTGTCGATGGGGATGAGCGCGGATTACGCGGCGGCGATCCAGCTCGGCGCGACCCATGTGCGCATCGGCAGCGCGATTTTCGGCGCGCGGGATACAAGGTGAGTGGTGATCCGGCAAACACTCCCGCAGCGGATCGCCGGGGCGGGGCCGGCCCGGCCCTGCACCTGTCGGTGCACGATCTCGCCTGCCGGCGCTCGGGGCGGCTCGTCTTTGCCGGGCTCGGCTTCGCTCTCGGCCCGGGTGACGCGCTGCTCGTGACCGGGCGCAACGGGGCGGGCAAATCGACGCTGCTCGCCATTCTCGCCGGCCGGCTGCGCGCGGCAGCGGGGCGGATCGCGCTCAGCGGTGCCGGCGAGGCGACCCTGCCGGAGCGGCTGCACTGGATCGCCCATCGCGACGGCTTGAAGACGGCTTTGAGCGCGCGCGAAAATCTCGCCTTCGCTGCAGCCATGCTCGGTGAGGAACGCTTCGCGCCCCATGACGCGCTGGAGCGGGTCGGCCTGCCGCATGTGGTCGACATGCCGGTTGCCTATCTCTCCGCCGGCCAGCGCCGCCGGGTCGCGCTGGCGCGGCTTCTGGTGGCGCATCGCCCGATCTGGCTCCTCGACGAGCCGACCTCGGCCCTCGATGCCGCCTCGCAGGAGATGCTCTACGAACTGATGCGTGAACATCGCGCCGCGGGTGGCATCATCATCGCGGCGACGCATCTGCCACTGCCCCTCGACGGTGCGCAGAGCCTCGCCATCGCCGCGCCGCAACCCGGTTCGCAGGCGCAAGGCGCCGCAGCCGCGCCGGATTGGGACGATTGGGAGATCGGCGACGTGTCCCGCGCCTCTGCAGGCCGGAGGGGTGACCCGTGACCCGCGCCTTCTTCGCCCTGCTCGCGCGCGATTTGCGCCTTGCCGCCCGGATCGGCGGGTCCGGCGTGATGGGGCTCGTCTTCTTTCTGATGATCCTGACGTTGGTTCCCTTCGCGCTGGGGCCGGATCTCAACCTGCTCGCGCGCATCGGCCCGGCGATCCTGTGGATCGCGGCTTTGCTCTCGACGCTGATCGGGCTCGACCGTCTGTTTCAGGCCGATGAAGAAGACGGCTCCCTTGATCTGATCACGGCCTCGCCCCTGCCGATGGCCGCGACCGTATTGGCCAAGGTCACGGCGCACTGGCTGACGACCGGTGCGCCGCTCGCCCTCGTCTCGCCGGTTTTCGGCCTGCTGGTGGCGCTCGACGGGATCGGCATGCTCGCCGTGGCTGCGACGCTGTTCGTGGGCACGCCGGCACTGACCTTCATCGGCGCCGTCGGTGCGGCGCTGACCGCAACGATCCGGCGCGGCGGGCTGATCCTGTCGATCCTGGTCCTGCCCCTGATGATCCCCACCCTGATCTTCGGCGTCTCCGCCGCCAATGCCGCACGCGGCGGCACGGTGCCCTTCACCACACCCTTCCTGATCCTGATCGCCATCACCCTGATCAGCGGCCTGATCGCAACCATCGCGGCGGCAGCGGCGTTGAAGCAGGGCGAGTGAGGGTAACGAGTGCGGCATTTGTGCGCATAACTCTGATGCGAATTAACCCAAACTTAAAGCGCTCGACCGTGAGATGTCATTGCTTCATCGTGCAATCGCAAAAATGTGCGTTGAAATTGCGTGACAAGTTCGCTCTAAACGGGTGAAAGTGATTCGCAATGAGTAACGCGTTTTTGCGGAAGTGGTTTTAAAAGACATTTCTAATAGCATTATCAAGGGAGTAACGGTCCATGACGCAGGACAAACGGAACTGGGTATCGGAGGTTGAAAGGGATCGTTTCTCTGACGAGGAGCGCCGTAGAGCTGATGACCTTTTTCGCGCTATCGGCATCGACCCGGACGTTTACAGGAGTTTCGCGCGCGCACAGGTCGAGCGGACCCATGCCGCGTTTGAAACGGACAATAACCACAGCCGAAACGCCGAGGATGGGACGCAGGCCTCGTCACAGTCCAGCTCGCATTGAACCTGGTCTGGGTGCAGCCATGGCTGTTGTGACACCAGGCTTTCAGGATTGCGCTCAGGGCGCACTCCTGGACAGAGCTTGTTTCGCTTTTTCATTCGGAAATATCGGAACGTGACTGTGATATCGCCACGCGGCAGCTGCCGCTGTTGTCCGACCGTCGAGCGTCGCTTCCTGCGTGCTTTCTGCCGATAAGGTGAGAAGCAGGGCCGCAGCACCGTTCGGAAGGTCGAGGGAACTGACACTGTTCACGTCGTCCTTCCATAACGCTACGGCATTGTTCTGCGGACGCCGTCCCATTGTGTTGACCCGTTGGATCAGCCCCTTGCAGGTGAGGGTCAGCACTGCGCAGCCAGGATCGTCGGCGAGTGACGTGGCGTAGCGGGCAGACCAGCGACTGGCAATCTGTGGCCCGTCCATCAGAAGCACGAAGACGAGATTGGGGCCCACTGAACGCACCGCGCTGTGGCATGGCTCGCTGCGGGCGAGATCCTCACAGATCAACGTGCTGAAGATCGAACGCTTCCGGAAGGCCGTGAGGCCGACCTTGCGTGGTTCGATGGCAATATCCTCCCACCAGAAAATATGCGGGTCGAGTGCGGAAGCAAGGCCGTATTCCCTGATTTGAGCCTTGTCGAGTCGCCAGCGGTGATGTTTTGCGCGAGAATAGGTCAGCGCCTTGCGTTCCTGCTTCGCTTCCTCGAACGTGGTCGTCAGGACAAAATTACCTTTTGCTCCTTCCTCATCGCCGGATGAGCCGGCGACGATAAATTCGACGCCTGGGGCATCGGTCCGGATATGTTGCACAAGCTCCGTGTAGGTTTCCCAGTTCAGCGCATATTCGGGGAAAACGACGCCATGGACGGTGCCGCAATCCTTTTCAGCTTCCCGGATCAACTCCAGAACGAATTGTGCAACGGCCTTCTTGTTATCGGGAAGCCAGCTTTGCGTCAGCGTAAACCAGTTCCATGATCCGTCCGGCTCCGTGATGTTGCGGTTGCCCGGCTTGAAGTCGGAGGCGGCAATCCGATATGGGTACGGTATCGCAAGCACATTGAGGGCATTGCCATCGTGTTTCGGGTCGCCGACGGGATGAAACCAGTGCATGTTGACGCCGCCGCTCGGCGGGAGCAGTGCGAGGTTCTCGGTCAGTGTCCGCATGGTGCAGCCCACGGCAGGCGTACGCGATTTGGGGAGCACCCGGGCTACCTGCTGATCCGCCACGATACAGATGGTATCGTTAAAGGCCCGGTTTCGGACGTGCCAGCGGTCATTGTTGATCTCGTCTTCAATGGTGCTTTGATGGTTCAGGGTTTCACCGCGCGTGAATAGCGAGAACCAGTCCGGCTCGCGCGAGCGAAATCCGATTTCATGGCAGGCACGGTCGGAAATGACGAGAAGGGCCATCGCCGCATGACAGATCTCGACACTTGCTTCAGACAGCTTCTCGCCCGGGCGAAGCGGTTCACCCTGATGCTTGATCAGGACATCCCAATAGGCCTGAATCGCCTGTGCGTTTAACAGCTCGGAATTCTCCTCACGAAACGTCTTGATCCACTCTTCCCCGATGGTTTCGCAGCCTCGACGCTCTTCCGGGGTCAAGGAAAACCGAACTCCCGTTGCCTTTGACTGCGGACCCTCGGGCGCGATCCGGCGATAGAGGTCGCCATGTTCGATCAGAAAGGCGGCACCCGCGAAAAGATCACTGGGAATCAGCGGAAATTCGTGGATCTGCCCCTCAATAGTACGGGTTCCAAACGGGAACAGGCGCACAAGGGCATCTTTGATCGTCGTAGAATGGAAAGCGGGCAGCGCGGAGCTTGACATCGGAATATTCTGTCTCGGCAACTAGGGATCTTTGATCGATAGATTCCGCAATAGCACACGAATCGTGAAGCACGCCAAAATTGTTTTTATTGAAGCCGCATTGCTTGATGTCACTCCAGACTCGGCGTCCCCTTTCCTGTGCATGCCAATGCCAGTGCGCGCTCATGACGGGGCGCGCTGAATCCTTGTGCCGACGCATCAATTCGTACGTCATCTGGCAGCCACCCGACGGAATGAAACTCTACCCCCGCAGCGCAAACACCACCGTACCCACCAGCAACGCGGCGCCCAGCGCGCGGAAGCGCCAGCGCTGGGCAATGTCGAGGCGCGAAAGCGCGCCCTCGGCGTAATCGAAGCGCTCGTAATGCACGTTGTGCGGCGCGAGCCCGAGATCGAGAAGGGTGTCGGCGGTGCTGGTCATGAAGGCGGTGGGGCCGCAGGCCATGGAGAGTGTGCGCGCCGGGTTCAGGCCATCCAGCGCGCGCGTGAGAAGCGCCGCATCGACGATGCCGCTCTCGCCGTCCCAATCCGCCGGCGGATCGTCGAGCACGAACCAGACTTTCAGATCGAGATGCGCGCGCATCCCCTCGATCTCCTCGCGCCCCGCGAGCCGGTCCGCGCTGCCGGCAGCGACGATGACGCGGATCGGGCGATTTTCACCGGCGCGGGCGAAATCGCGCAAGAGCCCCATGATCGGTGCGATACCGACCCCGCCCGCCAGCAGCAGGATGGCGTCGGCCTCCGCGTCGTCGGCAGTGAAGGCGCCGTGGGGCCCGTCGATCCCGGCGAGCGTATCGGGGGCGAGGTCGCCGATGCGGTTCGTATAATCGCCCGCCTCCTTGATGATCAGGCGCAGATCGCGCTCGCGCGGGCTCGATGCGATCGAGAACGGGTGATCGAACAGGCTCTGGCGGCGCGGCGCGGTGGCGAGCCAGACGAATTGCCCGGCGCGATAGGGAAAGGGCCGCCCGTCGACGCGATGAAAGGTGAGCTCCCACAGGCCACGCGCCTTCTCGATATTCGACACCAGCCGCCAGGGATCGCGCCGGAAGGAAAGACCCCGCCACAGATGCACCACCACGAGGCTCGACAGCGCCAGAGCCGCCAGCGCGTACCAGTAGACCTGCATTGATGAGGCGGTGGCGTAGGTGCCCACCGCCAGCGCATGGGCCACACCGAATCCGACCGCCAGCGCACCGAGCGCCGCGTGAAGACCACGCCAGGCTTCGTAGGGCAGGCGCACACGGTCGCGCAGCACCGCGAGCACGACGATCGCGATAATTGCGAGCCAGGCGATCAGCCCGGTGCGAGCGCGCTCGCCCAGAAACATCATGCCGAGCCGGTCGAAACCGCGTGCAGGATCGGCGAGGAAGGTCGGGACGGTGTAGAGCAGGGGGTGCAGGATCACGGCGATCAACAGGATCCGCGCCGCCCAGCGGTGAAAGGCGATGGAGCGGTCGATGCCGATACGCCCGCTGAGGCCGCGAAAGCGACCGGAAGAGAAGAATTGCAGCGCCATCATCGCCAGGCCGATGATGCCGAGCGCGGTTGCCGCTTCACCCCAGGCATGATTGGGTGGAATCGGTACCCTCGCGGCAAGGGCGAGGCCGGCGGCGATGACGACGAGATAGCCGAGTGCGAGGGCGCGCCCGCTCAGCCCGACCATGGGTGCCGTCGATGCCCGGTCATCCGGGGAATCCACCGGCGCATCCAGCGCTGGACCCTGCTGGTCGCGTATCGGATCCGCCATTCTCATCTCCGGATTGAAAGAACCATCACCGCACCTGCCCGGGGGAATCCGCGCTCGCATCGCCGTCTTCGGCGATCGCATTCATTAGGGCATGCGTGGATGCGGCTGTTCAACCCGCAAGACTGCTTAACCTGCAATCCGTCACCGGAATGGCCTGTGGCGCACCGGCAACCGCGTTCAATTGCCGGCTATATAATCCTGCCAGATCGGCGCGCCCTTGAAATCGGCGAGGAATCGGGCATGTGCCGCGCGTTCCGCATCGGTGAGGCGCTGCGGGGGAATGCGACGCTCGCGCGGGGCACCGGCGCGCGCCTCGGCGCCCAGAACCTCGGCCCGGGCCTGCGTCACGGCAAGACCCAGATCAGTCTGCTTGCCGCCGATCAGCTCGATATAGACTTCCGCCAGGATTTCCGCGTCGAGCAAGGCGCCGTGCCTGGTGCGTCGCGTGTTGTCGATATTGTAGCGGTTGCACAGGGCATCGAGATTGTTGGGCGCGCCGGGATGCTTGCGCCGCGCCATGGAGAGCGTGTCGAGCACGTCCTCCATGCGGATAAGTTCATGGCCGATGCGCCGGAACTCGGCATTGAGAAAGCCGACATCGAAGGGCGCGTTGTGGATGACGAGTCGCGCGTCGCGGATGAAGCCGGCGAAGGAATCGGCGATATCGGCAAAGAGCGGCTTGTCAGCCAGAAACTCGTCGGAAAGCCCGTGCACCGCGAGCGCGCCGGCGGATACGGGGCATTGGGGATTGATATAGACGTGGTAACTCTCGCCGGTCGGGATGTGGTTGATCATCTCGACGCAACCGATCTCGATCACCCGGTCGCCCGCCGCATGGTCGGTGCCGGTGGTCTCGGTATCGAGGACGATCTCGCGCAGCATGCTCTCACTCCGGTTTCCGGCTCACCCGACTTGCCATGATTCTTGCCATGATTCTTGCGGTAATTCTTGCAGTTATCCTTGCGGCGATCCTCGCGCCCGCGCCCGACCGTGCCGGCCTGCGAGCGCGCGCATGATATCGCGAACCTGGGCCCGCGCGGCAGGGATGCCGCGGCTCGTATCCACAATGAAATGCGCCCGCGCCCGCTTCTGCGCATCGGGCAATTGCCGCGCCAGGATCTGCTCGAAACGCTCCGGACTCATTCCCTGACGCGCCAGAACACGTTCGCGCTGCACCGCTTCCGGCGCGCTGACCACGACGATGGCGTCGCAATGGCGCTCGCCCCCGGTCTCGAAAAGCAGCGGAATGTCGAGAACGGCGATGGGGGCGCGGGCAGCGCGCGCCCGCGCGAGGAAGCTATCGCGCCGCGCCGCCACCAGCGGATGTACGATCGCCTCGAGTCGCTTCATCGCGGCATCGTCACCGATCACACGCTCGCCGAGCAGCATCCGGTCGATGCGCCCCTCGCATGCCGTGCCGGGAAAGGCGGCCTCGACGGGAGCAACGGCTTCCGCGCCATAGAGATCATGCACTGTGGCATCCGCATCATGGACGGGGCAGCCGGCTTCGCGAAACAGATCCGCCGTGGTGGATTTGCCCATGCCGATCGAACCGGTGAGGCCGAGCACGAAGGTCATCATCTCATCCTTTGCCGGCTAAAATGTCGGCCTCAACCAAGGCTCGCAGCGCAGGCGTGACCGCCGGGCGAACCCCGAACCAGCGTTCGAAACCGGGTACGGCCTGATGCAGCAACATGCCGAGACCGTCCACGCAGGCCAGGCCACGCGCCCGTGCCATGGCAAGAAATGGTGTTTCCAGAGGCACATAGACGATATCGCTGACGATGGCATCATCGCGGCAATGCGTGAGATCGAGGGGCAGGGGCGGTTGCCCCTTCATGCCGAGCGCGGTGGTGTTCACGATCAGCCCGACCCGGGGCAGGATTTCGGGGATCGCGTCGAAACCGTGAACGCCGAGCGCGGAATCACTCTTTCCATAGCCGGCGAACATATCTGTGAGTGCCTCGGCCCGCCCGCGCGTGCGATTGACGAGGAATATCGGCGAAAGGCCGCGCTCGATCAGCCCTGCCACCACGGCCCGCGCCGCACCGCCGGCCCCGAGCACGAGCGCAGACCCGGCGCGCGCGGCCCAGTCGGGCCCGCATCGGGCGTCGAGATTGTCGAGATAGCCGGTGATATCGGTGTTGTCGCCCCACAATATACCGCCCTCGCGCCACAGCGTATTCACCGCCCCGAGGCGCTGGGCCCGTTTCGTCGTCCGCGCCACGCCGGCAAAGGCGGCTTCCTTGTGGGGGATGGTGACGTTGCCGCCGACGAAGCCGTCTTCGTGGAAATGCGCGAGAAACGCCGCGAGATCATCCGGCGCCACATCCAGCTTCTCGTAGGAACCATCGAGCCCGTAATGGGCGATCCAGTGATTGTGGATCAGCGGTGAGCGCGAATGCGCGATGGGATGGCCGACCACGAAGGCCTTGCGGGTCATCGTCTTCTCCTCATGCCGCACAGCCTCACAGTGCCAGACAGCCTTCATCGCGCAAAGCCGCGAGCAGCGGCATCAGCGGCAGGCCGAGAATGGTGGAATGGGCGCCCTCCACCTGCGTGAACAGATGGATTCCCGCCCCTTCGAGCTTGTAGCCGCCCACGCTCGTCAGCGCGTCCTCGCCTGCGAGCGCACAATAGCGCGCAATCTGCTCCGGCATGAGCGCGCGCAGGGTGAGCGTGGCGCTGTCGATGAAGCTCGCGAGCGGCTTGCCGCCACGCCACAGGCTCACACCCGCATGCAGCAGATGGCTCCGCCCGGAAAGCCGGGCGATCTGGTCGTGCAACGCCTGCATGTCGGCGGGTTTGTGCAGGATGGTCTCGCCGAGCGCCAGGGTCTGGTCGGCGCCGATGACGATCGCCTGCGGATGGTGATCGGCAAGAGCCTCCGACACGTCCCGCGCCTTGGCCTGTGCGAGATGCAGCGCCAGTTGCGCCGGATCCGCGCCCTGCGCGCGCGCCTGCGCCTCGGCGGCACGCTCGTCGATCGCCGCGGGGCGGGTGATGCAGGAGAGACCGGCTGATGCGAGCAGCGCCTTGCGTGTGGCGCTGCCTGATGCCAGCACCAGCGGATGCGGATCGCGCCACAGGGCGCCGGGATCGCTCACGATGCACCTCCAGCCGGGCCGTGACCGTTCGGCAGACCGGGGCGCGGCGATGTCGGCACCACCGTATCCATGCGCAGGGAATCGATCATGGCCGCACGCACGGCCTTGCGTTCCGCGATCTGTGCGAGCAGCTGTTCGCGGGTCGACTTGTTGGAGCCGTAGGTGACGATTCCGACGAGGATCGCGGTTACCGCCACGACGAAGACGAGGCCGTCGAAGCGCAGGATGCCGAAAATGAAGGCGGCGAGTGCCGCCGCGCCGCCGATGATGCCGATCCGCGCGGCGATCATCACCTTGCGGCAATTCTCCGCACGGTCGGCGAGATCGATGATCTCCTCTTCGATTTTCGCGATCCGGTCGCCGATCTCCGCCATGATCCGTTCCGCTGCATGCTCACCGTCTGCGCCCAGCGATACGCGTTTGCGCGCGCGGGTTCAATCGCCTTGCCGCATTCGCCCAGGCTGTTCGCATCATCCGATCAATGCCGGATACGCGGTGCTGAGAGCCGCTCCCAGGGGCGCGCGCTCTCGAAGGCGCGCGCGGCGGCGAGGACGCGGGCATCGGCGAGCATCGGGCCGACGATCTGGAGGCCGACCGGGAGCCCGGCCTTCGAGAGCCCGCAGGGCACGCTGGCGGCGGGTTGCAGGCTGAGATTGAAGGGATAGGAATACGGCGCCCAGTTGAGCCAGTCGTCGCCGAAACGTCCGTCCGGCGGCGTGTTGTGCCCCGCCTCGATGGCGGTGGTGGCGAGGCTCGGCGTGAGCAGCAGATCGTAGCGGTCGTGATAGGCGTCCATGGCGGAGAAGACCATGTTGCGCGCGCTCGCGGCCATGACGAAATCCGCAGCCGCGATATCGCGGCCCTTCAGGGCGACGGCGAGCATGCCGGGATCGAGTTCCTCCCAGCGCGATTCGGGGATGGTGCGCACCACCGACCAGGCGCCGGCGAACCACAGCGTCTCGATCACGCTGATCGGTTCCTCGAAATCCGGGTCGGCTTCTTCGACATGCGCGCCGAGTTCCTCGAAGACCTTCGCCGCCTTCGCCGTCATCGCCTCCACTTCCGGGTCGAGATTCTCGACGTAACCCAGTCGCGGGCTCCAGCCGATGCGCAGGCCGCGCACACCATCCTCGAGGCCGACGCGAAAATCCGGTGAGGGCGCGTGGATCGCGGTGATGTCGCGAGGATCAGGGCCGCTGGTGAGGCTGAGCATCAGCGCCGCATCGCGCACCGAGCGCGTCATCGGCCCGATATGCGAGACGATCGCGAAAGGTGAGGGCGGATAGGCCGGTATGCGGCCATAGCTTGGTTTCAGCCCGAAGATCCCGCAAAAGCTCGACGGAATGCGCACCGAACCGGCCCCGTCCGTGCCGATATGCAGAACGCCCAGATTGAGCGCGGCGGCGGCACCCGCCCCGGCCGAGGAGCCGCCGGTGGTATGGCGCGTATCCCAGGGATTGCGTGTGATGCCGTGCTGCGGCGAATCGCCGAGACCCTTCCAGCCGAATTCCGGCAGGGTCGTGCGCCCGACCGGAATCGCCCCGGCCTCGACCATGCGTCCCACCACCGGCGCGGAAAAGGCCATTCGACTGTCAGCGGATGTGCGCGAACCGCGCAGCATCGAATAGCCTTCCTGCGCGACATTGTCCTTGACCGTCATGGGCAGGCCGTCGAGGGCGCCCAAGGGTTCGCCCTTCACCCAGCGTGCCTCCGATTCGCCCGCCTTTGCGAGCGCCGTCTCGCGGTCGATCCAGACGAAGGCGTTGAGCGCCGGTTGATGGGCCTCGATCGCATCGAGAACGGTGGTCGCAACCTCTTTCGGTGAGATCGTGCGGTTGCGATAGCCGGCGAGAAGGTCGTGGGCGTCGAAGGAGAGAAGATCGGTCACGCTGTTGCCCTCGGTCGATGGTTCTGTGGCAGGGTGATACCTTAACAAAGCCGGCCAGCCTGACCAGTCCGCGTGATGCCGGAATCCGCAGGCAGCGATGCAAGGGCCTTTTGGGCTTTGGTCGCCGGTTCGCAGCGCAGGATGCGATGGCGGGCGAATGGCTGTAGGCTGCCTGCGGCACGACGAATCAGCGGAGCGAGATCTTGGCGCAATCCCCCGGCGCATCCATTCAGGACCCAGCAGAGCAGGACGCGGCTCCGCCTCAGGCACCGGATCCCGAGCGCGGGCGTCGCCGCCTGGGCCTCGCGGCCTGGTGTCTGTATGACTGGGCGAATTCCGCCTTCAACACGGTGATCGGCACCTTCATCTTCTCGGTCTATTTCGCCCGCGGCATCTATGGCGACGAGACTGCCGGCGCGGCCCTGTGGGGCTATGCGCTCGGCGCTGCGGGTCTGACCGTGGCGATCCTGAGCCCGATTCTCGGATCGATCGCCGATCGCGGCGGGCGGCGCAAGCCGTGGCTTTTCAGCTTCATGATGATCACCGTGATCGCGACGGCGCTGTTGTATTTCGCCCGGCCCGACGCGTCTTTCGTGGTCTATGCGCTCGCATTGATGATCATCGCCTCGATTGCCTTCGAGCTCGGCACGGTATTCTACAATTCCATGCTGCCGACGATCGCGCCGCCGCACATGACCGGGCGGATCAGCGGCTGGGGCTGGGGCATGGGCTATATGGGCGGGCTCGGTGCGCTGGCGCTGTGCCTCGTCCTGCTGGTTCAGGCCGAGGAGCCCTTCTTCGGACTGGTGGGTACGGATGACGCGCAGAACGTGCGTGCCACGGTGCTGGTCGTGGCGGCCTGGTTCTTCCTCTTCTCTTTGCCGCTGTTCTTTCTCACCCCTGACACGAAGGCCAGTCCGGCGCCCTGGCGCGAACATGTCTCCCGGGGCCTTGCGGTCTTGTGGAACACGTTGAAGCAGATCCGCCATCAGGGGCATCTCGTGCGCTTTCTGATCGCCTCGGCGCTTTATCGCGACGGGCTCTCGACGCTGTTTGCCGTGGGCGGGCTCTATGCGGCGGGCACCTTCGGCATGAGCTTCGACCAGATCCTGATCTTCGCCATCGGCCTCAATGTCACGGCGGGGCTCGGTGCGGCGAGCTTCGCCTTCGTCGATGACCGGATCGGCCCCAAGGCGACGATCCTGATCGCGCTTGCCGGCCTGATCGGGCTGGGCGTGACGATCCTGATGGTCGATGACATCACCACTTTCATCGTGCTCGCACTCGGGCTCGGCATCTTCGTCGGCCCCGCCCAGGCGGCAGGCCGCTCGATGATGGCGCGGCTGACGCCGCAAGCGATGGAATCGGAAATGTTCGGCCTCTATGCCCTGGCCGGCAAGTCGATCTCCTTCCTCGGCCCGGTGCTCTACGCCACGGCCACGACGCTCTTCGACAGCCAGCGCGCCGGCATGGCCACCATCGTCCTGGTCTGGACCGCCGGCGCCCTCCTGCTCGCCACCGTCCCCGCCCCGAAGGGCCCGCGACCCGAGGCGCCGAAGGCGGTGGTGACGGGTGTGGCGAACGGGGGGTGAGGATGGATATTGATCAAATTCTGATCAAATCGCTTGTGCAGAATGGCGGTCTGACGGACGAGGACATCGCTGCCATTGCCGGAGTGCCGATAGCCGCTCTCGCCGGCTGGAAGAGTGGTCATGCCAAGCCGCCACGCCATGCGCTTATTCTCGCGGATCTGGGTCACGTCACCGAGCATCTCGCGGCGTATTACACTCCGGACGAGATACGCCATTGGCTTCATGCGCCCCATCCGCAGCTGGACGGGACGCGACCGGTCGATCTGATCCGGCATGGCCGCAGCATTGCGGTGTCGGCAGTGATCGATCGGCTCGATGGCGATGTTTTCATCTGAGGGAGCGCGGCGCAAAGCCTCCCCGCCTCACCCGGCTTCCTTCTCCAGCCGCGTCAGCCAGCGCCTGGCCTGGCGTTTGACATTGGCCGGTGCGGTGCCGCCATAGCTCACGCGGCTCTTCACCGAGCGCTCGACGCCCAGTACCTTGAAGATCTCGTCGGTGATGCGCGGCTCGACCGATTGCATCTGGGCGAGCGAGAGCTTTTCCAGCCCGGTCTTCTGCGCCTCGGCCATGGCGACGAGGCGCC
This sequence comes from Saliniramus fredricksonii, assembly GCF_900094735.1. Lineage (NCBI taxonomy): Bacteria > Pseudomonadati > Pseudomonadota > Alphaproteobacteria > Hyphomicrobiales > Salinarimonadaceae > Saliniramus > Saliniramus fredricksonii. The sequence goes on along the minus strand of NZ_FMBM01000001.1, from coordinate 796,376 downwards.
CGGTGACGTGGTGGGCGTCGCGGAAGGGCATGTCGAGGACGCGCACCAGCCAGTCGGCGAGATCGGTCGCGGTGGAAAAACCCGCCCCGGCCCAGCGCTTCATCGCCCTGGTATCGGGCTCCATGTCATGCACCATGCCCGTCATCGCCGCGAGGCAGAGCGAGAGCGATTGCAGGGCGTCGAACATGCCTTCCTTGTCTTCCTGCATGTCCTTGGAATAGGTCAGCGGCAGGCCCTTCATCACCACGAGCAGCGCCTGCAGCGCGCCGAAGATGCGCCCGGACTTGCCGCGAATCAGTTCCGCCGCATCCGGGTTCTTCTTCTGCGGCATGATCGAGGAGCCGGTGGTGAACTTGTCGGAAAGCCGGATGAAGGCGAATTGCGGCGTCATCCAGAGCACGATCTCTTCGGAAAAGCGTGACAGATGCACGGCGCAGATCGAAGCGGCCGAAAGCGTCTCAAGAGCAAAATCGCGATCGGCCACCGAATCGAGCGAATTCGCCGTGGGCCGATCGAAACCCAGCGCCTTCGCCGTCATCTCGCGATCGATCGGGAAGGAGGTGCCGGCCAGGGCCGCCGCGCCGAGCGGGCATTCGTTGAGGCGCTTGCGCGCATCCGCGAGCCGTCCGCGATCACGGCCCAGCATCTCGACATAGGCAAGCAGATGATGGCCGAAAGTCACGGGCTGGGCCGATTGCAGATGCGTGAAGCCGGGCATCACCGCGCCGGCGAAGCCATGGGCCTTCTCGGCGAGTGCCATTTGCAGATCCCGGATCTGCGCATCGAGGGTGTCGATCGTGTCGCGCACCCAGAGTCTGTTGTCGGTCGCGACCTGGTCGTTGCGCGAGCGGCCCGTATGGAGGCGCCCGGCCACAGGGCCGATCAGATCCTTCAGACGCGATTCGATATTCATGTGAATGTCTTCGAGCGCGCGCGAGAACGTGAACGATCCCGCTTCGATTTCCTCGAATACGGTCTTGAGTCCGCCCGAAATCGCGGCCACATCCTCACGGGAGAGGATGCCGGTCTCGGCCAGCATCGCCGCATGGGCAAGCGAGCCCTGGATGTCCTGGCGCGCCATGCGCTTGTCGAAGTCGATGGAGGCGTTGATCTCCTCCATGATCTCGGCGGGTCCGCTGGCATAGCGTCCGCCCCACATCCGATTGCTCACGTGCTGGCCCCTCTTGATGGAATGACGGTGAAATCGACGATGACGATGCACAATGACGACCCGAACCGCCCCGCCGGTGATCCTGATCAAGCGATAGCGCCTGCTTCCGGGCGGGGCAAGGTCCCGAAAGCGTTGATCGCGCTGGCCCTGCTCGCCGGCGCGGCGGGTGTCGCCTATACCCTGCTCTCCCCCGGCGGCGAGGCGGTGGCTGAGGCCTGCGCGCCCTCCGTGCCAATCGTCGAGGCGCTGGCGCCGCATGCGCGCGGCGAGGTGGCGGCGGTGAACGTCCATTCCGTGCCGCGCCTGCCGCCGGAGATGGAATTCACGGGGCCCGATGGTGAGACGCTGACGCTTGCGGATTTCACCGGGCGCACCGTACTGGTGAATTTCTGGGCCACCTGGTGCGCGCCCTGTCGCGAGGAGATGCCGGCGCTCAATACCGTGCAGACGGAATTCGGCGGCGATGATTTCGAGGTGGTGGCGATCAATGTCGACACCCGCAATCTCGACAAGCCCCGCGCCTGGCTCGAGGAACACGGCATCGACGATCTGCGCTACCATGCCGAAAACGACGGGATATTGCTGCAGACGATGCAGCGCTCGGGCCATGTTGTCGGCCTGCCCACGACCGTGATCTTCGGGCCCAACAATTGCGAACTCGCCATTCTGCGCGGTTATGCCGACTGGGCCAGCGAGGACGGGTTCCGTTTTCTGCGCGAAGCGCTCGATGGTGCGCGCGGTTCATCTTGACGCGCGCCTGCAACGTTGTTCTGATGCGCGTCTACGCTAGGCGAAGCGGCTTCGTCGCGTGTTGGGCGTCGGGAGGACGTGATGGCGCGGGCAACGGAATCGGGCGCCGATCAGGGCGCGGGCGCGCAGACCGGCATCAGCTTCGAACTCGACGGGCGTGAGGTTGTCGCCCGCCCCGGCGAAACCATCTGGGACGTGGCCCGGCGCGAGGGCGTCACCATCCCGCATCTGTGCCATCGCCCGGAAGCGGGCTATGCGCCGGACGGCAATTGCCGCGCCTGCATGGTCGAGATCGCGGGCGAGCGCGTCCTCGCCGCTTCCTGCATCCGTGAACCGCAGCCCGGCATGGTGGTCACCAGCGCCTCCGAGCGCGCCGTCACCGCGCGCAAGCTGGTGATGGAATTGCTCGTCGCCGACCAGCCGCCCCAGGAGTGCGCGCATGACCAGATCGCGCCGCTCTGGCACTTCGCCGAAGCGCAGGGCGTCGCGCAATCGCGCTTTCCCTCGCGATTCAACCATGAGACCCCGCATCAGGATCTCTCGCATCCGGCCATGGCGGTCAATCTTGATGCCTGCATCGCGTGCAATCTGTGCGCCCGCGCCTGCCGCGACGTGCAGGTCAACGACGTGATCGGCATGGGCTTTCGCGGCGATCACCACCGCCCGGTCTTCGATCTCGACGATGCCATGGCGGATTCCACCTGCGTCGCCTGCGGGGAATGCGTCGCCGCCTGCCCCACCGGGGCGCTGATGCCGAAATCCATCGTCGATGCGGATACGCAGATCGGCTCACGCGCGGTGGAGCGGGAAGTCGATTCCGTCTGCCCCTATTGTGGTGTGGGCTGCCAGATCAGCTACAAGATCCGTGATGGTGAAATCGCCTATGTCGAGGGCCGCGAGGGGCCGGCCAACGAGAACCGGCTCTGCGTCAAGGGCCGCTTCGGCTTCGATTATATCAGCAACCCCCAGCGCCTGACAAAGCCGCTGATCCGCCGCGAGAATGCGCCCAAGGGGCTGAATATCGATCCCGCAAACCCGCTGACCCATTTTCGCGAGACGAGCTGGGACGAGGCGCTGGGCCTTGCCGCCGGAGGCTTGAATCGCATCCGCAAGGATCATGGCGGGCACGCCATTGCCGGTTTCGGTTCGGCCAAGGGGTCGAACGAGGAGGCCTATCTCTTCCAGAAGCTGATCCGGCAGGCTTTCGGCACGAATAACGTCGATCACTGCACGCGGCTTTGCCACGCCTCCTCCGTCGCTGCCCTGATGGAGGGGATCGGCTCCGGTGCTGTGACGGCGCCGTTCACCGATGCGCTTCAAGCCGACGTGATCATCGTGATCGGCGCCAATCCGACGGAAAACCACCCCGTCGCCGCGACCTATTTCAAGCAGGCCGCCAAGGCCGGCGCGCGGCTGATCGTGATGGATCCGCGCGGGCATGCGCTGCGCAATCACGCCAGCGATCTTGTCCAGTTCCGCCCCGGCTCCGACGTGGCTTTGCTCAATGCGATGATGCATGTCATCGTCGCGGAAGAGCTCTATGACCGGCAATATGTCCAGGCCCACACGGAAGGCTTCGACAAGCTCTCGGCGCATCTTGCGCGCTATACGCCGGAAGCCATGGCGCCCGTCTGCGGCATCGAGGCCGGGCGCATCCGCGAGCTCGCCCGCGCCTATGCGCAGGCGGAGCGGGCGATGATCTTCTGGGGGATGGGCGTCTCGCAGCACACGCATGGCACCGACAATGCCCGCTGCCTGATCTCGCTCGCCCTGATGACCGGCCATGTCGGGCGCCCCGGCACCGGTTTGCATCCGCTTCGCGGTCAGAACAACGTGCAGGGCGCCTCCGATGCCGGGCTGATCCCGATGGTCCTGCCCGATTACGCGAAGGTGAGCGATCCCGCCACGCGCGAGCGGTTCGAGGCCCTGTGGGGCTTTGCCATCGATCCGCAGCCGGGGCTCACCGTGGTCGAGATCATCGAGGCGATCCATCGCGAAGAGATCCGCGCCATGTATATCATGGGCGAAAATCCGGCGATGTCGGATCCCGACGTCGCCCATGCCCGCGAGGCGCTCGCCGCGCTCGATCACCTCGTGGTGCAGGACATCTTCCTCACCGAGACCGCGATGTTCGCCGATATCATCCTGCCCGCCTCTGCCTGGCCGGAGAAGACCGGGACGGTGACGAATACCAACCGCCAGGTCCAGATGGGCCGCCCGGCCCTGCCGCCGCCCGGAGACGCGCGCGAGGATCTCGCCATCATCATCGATCTCGCCCGCCATCTCGGGCTCGACTGGGATTATACCCATCCGCGCGAGGTCTTCGCCGAGATGGCGCAGGTGATGCCGTCCATGGCGAATATCAGCTGGGAGCGGCTGGAGCGCGAAGGCGCGGTGACCTATCCCTGCCCGGCCCCCGATGAGCCCGGCAGCGCCATCGTCTTCGGCGACGGCTTTCCGCGCGAGGGCGGGCGCGGCCTGTTCGTGCCGGCGGATGTCACCGATCCGGCGGAATTGCCGGATGAGGCCTTCCCGCTGGTGCTCACCACCGGGCGCCAGCTCGAACACTGGCATACCGGCGCCATGACCCGGCGCGCCTCGGTGCTCGATGCGATCGAACCCGGCCCGAGCGCGAGCCTGCATCCCGATACGCTGGCGCGACTGGGCATCGCGCCCGGCGAGACGATCCGCGTCGAGACGAGGCGCGGCGCCATCAGTCTCCCCGCTCGCGCCGATACCGCGCTTCAGTCCCGGATGGTGTTCATCCCCTTCGCCTATGTGGAGGCGGCGGCCAACATCCTGACGAACCCGGTCCTCGACCCTTACGGCAAGATTCCGGAATTCAAGTTCTGCGCGGCGCGGGTGGCGCGGGAGATTGTTGCGGCAAAGTGAGGTGGGCGGGTCAGCTGGTTTGAGATCGATTCATCGCATTCGCAGCGTTGATCATTTTCTCGATGTGCGGTGGGAATTCTTCGTCTGCATGTCGCTCCGTCGCGAGGCGGAATACTCCGCGCAAAATCAAAGACGTGATCACGACGCTACCGCCAATGATCGCTATTACAAGCGAACTACGGAAATATGGCCCTTGGAAGTAGAATAATATCTGATGGTAGAATACGACACACACGAGGAGGGACAGAAGAAATATAACAAAAATTAGAGAAAACGCAATCATGAAGATACGCATCCATTTATAGAATCGGGTTTCTGACTTTAATTCTTTTGTATATTCGCTTAATACTTGAATGTAGTCCTTATTTTTTGATGATTCCTCAAGCAAAAACTCAAGCTTAGATACTTTGTACTCTAATTCCTTTAGGTAATCATTGTTATCAAAGTTCTTTGCATCCCACTTTTCCGCCTCTTCAGCGATGAAGGCCCCAATCGTGCTATTTTTGTTTTTCTTGCTCTCTTTGTCTTCGCTCATCACGCAATGTCTCGAAATGTGCCCTGATCAGTTTCTGTGGAATCTCAGTATAGGCGCCATTCCCTTCCCGGATCTGTGACCAGGGTGTACCCGGCTCATGTGTCATCTCCGAAAGGCGAAAGGCATGAAGGCCGCCGTAGTGTCTCACCGTCGAATCGAGTAATTCACGCTCCTGATCATCGAGTCGGCAGCTGTAAGGCAGGGCACCGTTCAACATGGCACTCTTCTCACGTATCGGTTGCCCTCCGAACCTCCTGAAGTCACGATATACGGAAGGATAAACCGGCCCGTATTGCCAGGCCTCCACCGGATCCCGGACGAGCGGCTTGCCGAGCAGGGCCCAGGACCAGCCATTGGCGATGTAGATCAGCTTCAGGAGCTGCATCACGGTGATCTCGCGACCGTGTTCCTTCGCCATGTCGAGGATGTGATTGGCGATGGCGCGTGCGTCGTGGCCTCCCATTCTCTCCTCCTCTGGTATGTGGCCGGGCAAATCACGAGACGCAGATATAGAATCAGGGCGAATCGCTTGCAAGTCGACGACGTGACATCCGCCATTTGTCAACCTTTGGCCGTTCTCTTTTAGGCTTGAGACAGGTCAAGGTCGGCACCTGCATTTCATCCTATGATCACATGATTGCGTCGAAGGTGCCGAGGCCCGACAATCGCAACCATGCAAGAGAAGCGGGGGCGCTCTGGAGCGGCATCGTTGCGTCAGCGGGCTATCCGCCCGGCGGAGCGAGGGCCGGAACGGGAAACAGGGAGGACGCCATGATCACCCTCGAAGATTGCATCGCGCTTTGTGATCTCACAGCGGAGGAGGTTGCCGCGATTGCCGAGCATGAACATCTTCCCGACATGGTGGCGGTGACGCTCGGCGCCTATCTGCTGCACGAGCAGCACGGGGCGCAGCGCATTCGCGACATGATGATCGACGATATCCGTGCCGCGGTGCGCCGCCATGATGTCGCCCATGCCCGCCAGCTCGTCGCGGCCCTGCGGCATTTCATGATCGAGCATCCGGGCCTGACCCTGCGCGGATAGGGCCGGGCTGCGCCTGCCGCGCGATTTCAGGCGCCGGAGAGATTGTGACGGCGCATCTTTTCCCACAATGTCGTGCGGGAAATGCCCAGTCGCGCGGCGGCCTCCTGGACACCGCCCTTCGTCGCCTCAAGCGTGGCCGCGATATGGGCGCGTTCGGCCGCATCGCGCACTTCGGCCAATGTCATGCCGATGCCCGCTTCCCGATTGCGCCCCGTCTCCGCCCCGCGCATTACCGCCTCTCGATCCGGATGATCGGGAAACAGATCAGCGACACCGAGCTGCGGCGCTTCCGCGAGCGCGGCGGCCCGGTCGATTCGGTTTTCGAGCTCGCGCACATTCCCCGGCCAATCATAGGCATTGGCCGCCTCGAGCGCCTCCTGGGAGACGCTCACCGCTTCGCCGCGCAGGCGCGGACCGGCCACGGCCAGGAATCGGGCGATCAGCGGCGCGATCTCTTCGGGTCGCTCACGCAGGGGCGGCATCCGCACCGTCACGACGTTGATGCGGTACCACAGATCCTCGCGAAACTTGCCGGCGGCGATCTCGGCCTCGAGATCACGATGCGTGGCGCAGACGAGGCGAGCGTCGAAGGGGACGGGTCGGCTGCCGCCCACCCGCATGAATTCACGCTCCTGCACCAGCCGAAGCAGCTTTGCCTGCAGCGCCGGATCGAGCTCGCCGATCTCGTCGAGGAAGAGCGTGCCCGCGCCCGCTTTCTCGGCAAAGCCGAGATGGCGTTCGACGGCGCCGGTGAAGGCGCCTTTCTCATGGCCAAAGATGGCCGAATCGACCAGTTCCGGCGCAAGCGCGGCGCAGTTCACCGCGATGAAGGGCGCCTCGCGTTGTCGGCTCTGCGCATGCAGGAAGCGCGCTGCGATCTCCTTGCCGGTCCCGGTCTCGCCGAGCAGCAGCACCGGCAGGTCGACATCCGCAACGCGCTCCAGCGTGCGCCTGATCGCGGCGGAGGCCGGTGAGAGACCGAAACTGGCGAACGCGTCTTGCGCCCCGCGCATATCCTCGAGCGTGCCGGCGGCGTCTGCGATATTCGCCACGGGACGCGTGGCGTTGCGCAATGCCTCGACGACTTCGTCGAGATCGAAGGGCTTGGTGAGATAATCGCGCGCCCCGGCCCGCACCAGCCGCACGGCCTGGTCGATATCGCCATAGGCAGTCATGAACAGGGTCGGCACGGCACCGATGCGGGCGAAGATCTCGCGCATCAGGTTCTCGCCGTCGCGATCGGGCAGGCGGATATCGCACATCACCGCATCGGGGCGCTGGCGCCCGACGATTCCGAGCGCCGTCGCCGCGTCTGCGGCGAGGCGGGCATCATGGCCTTCCAGCCTCAGGCGCTGCAGCAGTGAGCGCCCGAGGATCTCGTCATCCTCAACGATCAGGATCATGGCGGGGCGGCTCATGCGGCGCCCTCCCGTTCCGGCGCGGGATGATGCGGCGCGTCCGAGGCGCTGCCGTGCGGCCCTGTCGGGATGCGCACGGTTACCCGGGTGCCCTCGCCGGAGAGCGAACGCACCTTGACGCGCCCGCCGAGATCCTCCAGCAGGCGCATCACCATCCACAGGCCAAGACCCTTGTGTTCGGCCATGGCGGCCTTGCGGGCGCCGTCGCGCAGGAAGGCGACGATCGCATCAGGCATGCCCTTTCCCGTATCCTCGATCTCGAACAATGTCTCATGCGCGCTCTGTGTGACGGTCAGCCCGACCCGGCCTGCCTCGACAGAGACCTTGCAGGCATTGATCAGGAGGTTGAGCAGGATCTGCCGCAAGGCTTCGGCATCGATTGCAATGGGCTGCATTGCGTCGATTCGCCAGTCGAGGGAAAGCTGCCGCCGGCGCGCTTCGGGGCCGACAAGCGTCTGCAGGTCGTCCAGATCCTCGCGGGTGAAGCGCATCCGCCCGCTGGCCGGGCGATAGGTTGCGAGCATCGTATCGGCCACGCGTGAAATCGAGCGCAGGCCCCGTTCGATCAGGTCGAGCGTCTCGCGACGCACCGCTTCGTCCTCGCCGAAACGGCGCAGGGTGGAAACGGCATTGAGCAGGCCGGCGAGCGGATTGCGCACCTCATGGGCGAGACCGGCGGCGAGCTTGGCGAGCAGCGCGTTGCGCTCCTTCTCGCCGGTGCTCACGAGTGCGGCGGAACGCGCATCCTCGGCCTCGCGCCGCGCTGCGAGGGCTTGCGTCAGCGGCCCGATCTCGGCCGATACCGCGATGGCGCGCTGGCCGGCGGGGTCGTATTCATCCGCAAGTTCGCGTGCGATGGCCGGCAGCGGTGCCAGCGCCCTGCGGGTGAAGAGATAGGTCAGCAATGCAGCAATTCCGGCCAGAATGAAGGTCGCGATCAGCGCCGTGCGCTCCATCAAGGCGCGCGCCTCGTGGATTTCCGCCGTATCGAGGGCTGCCGCAACGAGGAGACTGCCTTCCTCGAGGCTGTAGTGCCGACCGGCCAGTGCACGGCTGCCGTCTCTGGCGATGGTGAACCGGAGAGCACCGGGCGGTTCGGCGCGCAGCAAAGTCACGAGATCGGCAATCTCGCGATCATCGCCGTCGCCGGGGGTCAGGACATGCAAGGTGCCGGCGCCGTCGATCCAGCGCAGCCCGAGCCCTTCATCAGCAAGCGCCTCACGCACCCGCAGCTTGCCGCCCAGAAGCGCGCGCGCCGCGTCCGGCCCGTCCGCGAGCGAGAGCGCCACGCCGTCGGCAATGGCGTCAAGGAAGATCGCGGCCTTGCTCTCCAGCGCCCGGATCTCGCGATCCTCCTGCAGGAGCAGCGCGATCTGCGTCGTCGCCAGTGCCACCAGGAACATGGCGAGCGATGCGCCGAGCGGCAGCGTGAGAGTCAGCGGCCAGCGCCGCACGACGACTTTCGCCATGGCTTCTCATGCGCTCCCCTGATACGAGCCCGACGCGCCGATGCGCACGCCCCGGCTGACATCATCGATCACGACGCACCCGACGCGTGCTGCGCCGCAAGACTCAGCCGACCAGCACGTCCGCGCGAAAGCCCGGCACGATGCGATCCTGCCAGAATTCACCGGCTTCATGAACCTGTCGCGCCGGCGGTGCGCTCATGATCACGGCGCAGGCCGATGCCGGGACCACATCCGACAATGTCAGTTCAAGCGCGTTCTCTTCCGCGAAAGCCGCGATTGCCTCGGTTTGTTCGGCGTTCGGTCGGCCGGTGAGGAGGATGTCCTTCGCGTCCCAGAGCCTCGATCCGAGCGCCCAGAGCGCAAGGCTGTGCAATGCATCGGAGCCGTCATGCAGGATCGCGACGGGCCCGCTCGCCTGCGCCGTGCCGACGAACAGGGTCGCACCGGCATGGCGTTCGGCGAGCGCGAACAGCTTGTCGCCGGGCTGGGATTCGCCGGCGGGCAGGCCGAGATCCGCCCCGTGATCGCACCAGCCCTCGCAGGGCAGCAGCAGCAATTCACGCGCCTGCGCATCGCAAGCCGGGATCAGCGCGAGCGGATCGCCCTCCTCGTAGGTGAGCGAGAACGGCACACGGCTTTCCGCCGTCACGCCCTGCGTTTCGGCGAGCGTCCTGGCCAGGGCCGAGCGGATCACCTCGCCGGGATCGGGTACCTTGGCCCGTGCAATGCAGTCCTCGTCGATGACAGCGATGCCGGATAGAGGCACCGAACGGGCATGGGCAAGGGTTTCCGCCCGCCGCGCAATGGCCTTGGCGTCGGGGCCGAAGATGGCGAAACGGACCGCGTCATAGCCGGGTTTCGCGAATGCGTCCGCCTCCGCCGCCCTGTGTGCCGTATCGGGCTTTGCCGCAGCGCCGGAATGGTCCGTTGCGCCGCCCAGCATCGACTCCATCCGGCGCTCGAAGGCAGCCTCGCCGCGCGCTTCGAGCGGCACCTCGCAACGTGGCAGCACGCCTTCGAGCGCATCTTCGCTGCTTTCCAGCGGTGCACCGGAAATATACGAGGCGCGCCCCAGCAGGTGACCGGCCACGGGCAGCGTCGCCAGCAGGAAAAGAAAGGTGATGCCGGCGACGATGACGGCATCCGTCTGCCCCATATCGATGGCGACGCCCACGAGGACGAGGCCCGCACCGAGCGTGCCGGCCTTGGTCGAGGCATGCATGCGCTGGAACGGATCCACGAAGCGCAGCACGCCGATCGTCGCCACGCAGAGAAAGCCGACGCCGACGAGCTTGAAGAGAAAGGCGAGAAGCGCGAGCATCAGGACTTCCTTTCCTTCTTCTCGAGGAAGGAGGCGAGGGCCACCGTGGCGAGGAAGGCGATGAGGGCGACGCCGAGCCCCACATCAAGGAATTCACGCCGCAACGTCACCGCCGCCGTCAGCGCGCAGGCCGCCACCGCGATGCCGGTCAGCATGTCGAGGGCGACGAAGCGATCGGCATAGCCGGGCCCCACGATCATGCGCACGGCAGCGCCGACCAGGGCGATGACCAGAATCACCAGCATCACGACGGATGCGCCGGTGACGAAAGCATCGATGGATTCAAACATCTTCGATCCTCCGGATCAGCCCCTCGAAGGTTCCCTTGATATCCTGCGCCACGGCTTCGACGCCGGGATTGTCGAGCACGTGCACATAGAGCGTCTTGCGGTCATCGGAGACATGCAGGGAGGTGGTGCCGGGGGTCAGCGAGACCAGATTGGCCAGCGTGGCAATGCCCAGATCCGTGCGCAGATCGAGCGGCACCGCCACCACGGCCGGTTTCAGGCTCTCCAGCGGTGACAAGGCCGCGATGGCCACGCGCGAGGCGGACTGGATCAGCGCGATGATGAAGACGACGAAGAGCTGGCCGAGCAGAGCCAGACGAAGCGGATTCAAGAGCGCCATCACCGAACCTCCTCCTCAACGCCGTCCACCGGGCCGTTATCGATCATCTCCGCCTCCACAGCCTCACCCGCGATCAGCGCTCCGGCTTCCGCAGCCGCCTCGGCGCCGAAGACCGGAGCAATATAGAGCGGCGGATCGACCAGCACCTCGGCGGCGTTGCGGGCATAGGTGACAAAGGGATCGGCGAAGAGGCCGATGGTCATGGTCACCGCGCCCAGCATCGCGATCGGGATGATGAAGGCCAGGGGGACATGACGCCGCCGCGACGGCTTCACCGGCGAGGCTTTCCAGAACGCCTCCATCCAGATCTTCATCATCGAGAACAGCGTCAGCACGCCCACGACCAGCGCCACGGCGGCAAGACCGTAATACTCGGCCCGCAGCGAGGCGTCGATTACCAGGAACTTGGCCCAGAAGCCCGAGAGCGGCGGCAGGCCGGCGAGCGAGAGCGCCGGGATCAGGAAGAGTACCGCGAGCCAGGGATGCGATTTCAGCAAGCCCCCGGTCTTGCGCAGATCATCAGAGCCCCCCGCCGCGCGGATCGCGCCCGCAAGCAGGAACAGGTTCGCCTTCACGATGATGTGGTGGATGATGTAGAAAGAGGCGCCGGCCCAGGCGATCGGCGTGGCGATGGCGAGCCCCATCAGCATGTAGCCGATCTGGCTGATGATGTGGAATGACAGGATACGCCGGATGTTCCACTGCACCGCCGCGCCGAACACGCCCGTGATCATCGTCATCGCCGCGATGAAGGTGAAGACGTAGCGCAGCGTCTCGCCCTCAATCAGGAAGAGCAGCGTGAAGGTGCGGAAGGTGGCATAGACACCCACCTTGGTGAGCAGCCCGGCGAAGATCGCCCCCACCGCGAAGGTTGCGGTATGGTACGAGGCCGGCAGCCAGAAGAACAGCGGAAACAGGCCGGCCTTGATGGCGAAGGCCGCGAGAAACAGCATCGCCGCCGTCATCAGGCCCGGTGTCATCGTCATGCCCGGCAGGACACGCGCCAGATCCGCCATGTTGAGCGTGCCGGTGGCGCCGTAGAGCAGGGCCAGACCGATCAGGAACAGGATCGTCCCGAACAGGTTGAGGATGCCATATTTGATGGTGCCATCGAGTTGCTCGCGGCTGCGGCTGATCACCAGCAGGCCGAGCGAGGTGATCAGCATCACCTCGAACCAGACATAGAGGTTGAAGGCGTCGCCGGTGAGGAAGGCGCCGTTCACGCCCGTGATCATCCCGTGAAACAGCGGGTAGAACCCGGCGCGCTCATGACGTGCGCGCACGTCGTAGAAGCCGAAGATCCCGACCGTCAGCGCCAGCAGACCGGTGATCGCGACGAGCGCGGCGGCCAGCGGATCGGCCACGAAGCTGATGCCGAAAGGGGGCGCCCAGCCACCGAACTGCTTGGCGATGACGCCCTGCTCGACCACGGTCATGGTCAGCTTCACCGAGGCGGCGAAGAGCAGTACCAGACCGATGAAGCTGATAATGCGCTGGACCTTGATATTGTACCAGAAACAGGCCGCGAGCGCCGCCGTCGTGATCGGGATCAGGACGGGCCAGAGAAGATCCAGCTGATCAGCCATTGGTCTTCACCTCGTCGCTCTTCCTGCCGGCGGCAGCGGGTTCTTCGGCGGGTCTTCCTTCGGCGGGTCTTCCTTCGGCAGGTCTTCCTTCGGCAGGTCTTCCGTCCGGTGGCAGGAAGGGCGAGCCCATATCCTCCGCCGCCGTCATCTCGCGCGCATCGAGCGTATCGAGGCGCTTGTAGGCGGCGACCAGAAGCGCCACCGCGAAGGCGGTCAGGGCGAAGCCGATGACGATTGCCGTCAGCGCCAGCGCCTGGGGCAGGGAATTGGCGGCATCCAGCGCGAGTTGCTTGTCGCCCAGCGGAATCACTGCCGGCTGCATTGCGCCGATCCGCCCGGAGAAGAAGATCAGGAAGATCGCCCCGTTGGTCAGGAGCGCGAGGCCCAGGATGATGCGCACCACATGGCGCGACAGCATCAGATAGAGCCCGCAGCCCGAATAGGCGGCGATCGCGGCAGCGTAGAGGAAAGTCATCCCTGCTCCTCTTCGTAGAGGCGGAACATGAAGGCGAGCACCCCGCCGACGACGACGAAATAGACGCCGATATCGAAGACGAGCGTGGTGCCGAGCTTGAGGTCGAACAGGCCGAGCGACAGTTCCAGCCATTGATGCTGGAGATAGGAACCGTTGAGGACGACGCCGGGCAGGCCGCTCACGGCGGCGAGCACGAGCCCGGCGCCCATCAGCACTGCCGGGTGAATCCACAGGCGCCTGCGCGCCTCCTCGGCGCCGGCGGCGAAGGCGAGGGTGGCGAAGGCCGCCGCGCCCATCAGCCCGCCGACGAAGCCGCCGCCCGGCTCGTTATGGCCGCGCAGCAGGATCCAGAGCGAGACCAGCAGCATGACGATGAAGAAGATCCGCGTCGAGGCGACGAGAATGATGGAACGCATGGATCAGCTCCCCTTCGCCGGCATGTCGGCCGGTTTCTTCCTCGCCACGTTGTGACGCCGCAGCAGCGCCCAGGCGCCGAGCGCCGCGAAAGCGACGACGGCGATCTCGCCGAACGTGTCGAGGGCGCGGAAATCGACGAGGATGACGTTGACCACGTTGCGGCCGAAAGCCTCGGTGTAACTCACCTGCGCGAAATATTCCGGGATCACGGGGTTGAACGGCACAGCCGCGATCCACAGCACGCTGGCGAAGATGGCGAGCGCGAAGACGCCCGCCAGCACCGCGTCGAAGCTGCGCTCGCCACGGCTGCGTGTGGTACGGAAGACGAGCGGCAGGCGCAGCAGAACTGCGGTGACGATCACCATGAACAGGGTCTCGACCGAGAACTGGGTCAGCGCCAGATCCGGCCCGCCATTGAGCAGGAAGACGAGCGCGAGGCCGTAGCCGGCCAGGCTGACACCGATGATTGCCGTGACCAGCGAGGTCGTCAGCGCCGCAACGATGCTGCCGACGATGATCAACCCGGTCACGCCGATCATGTAGATGCTGAAATCCTCATGCGGGACGCTGGGGAAGACAGGCCCCTGGCCCGCGATCAGCCCATAGCCCATGGCGAAGGTGACGACGGTGGCGATCACCACGGTATAGATGCGCAGATCGCCGTTCTGCAGCCGCAGCGTCGACCAGCGTGCCAGCGCCAGGGTGCTGTCCAGCACCCAGTAATAACCGCGATCCGTGAGCAGGCGGTCGAAGACGCGCCGACGGCGCAGGGCGATATGGATCGGATTCCAGTATTTCGCCAGAAGCAGGCCGAGCGCGACGACAAGCGCCGAGAGCGCGAGCATCGGCGTCAGCCCGTGCCAGAGATAGAACGAGGCGTCGAGCGGCTCCCCATAGATCGCGGAGGCCGCCGGCTGGATCAGGCTCTTGGCGACCAGCCCGGGAGCGAGGCCGAAGATAAGCCCGGTAATGCCGAGTATCACCGGGCCCACCGTCATCCCCGTCGCTTCGCCATGATGCACGGGCAACGCGCGGCGGGCCGGGCGGAAGAAGGGGCGCATCACCACCACGACCGCGATCGCCACCATGACCGTGTTGACCAGGACGCCGATCAGCACGGCGATCGTGGTGAAGGTGGATTCGAGCTGGGCTTCGAAGAGGTATTCCTTGGAGATGAAGCCGACCGATGGTGGCAGGCCTGCGGCGGAAATCGCGGCAAGCACCGTTGCGCCCGCCGTGATCGGGAGGACCGATGCCAGCCCCCCGAGCCGGCTGAGCCGCGGCTCGCCGGTGGCGTGGATGACGATGCCGGCGCAGAAGAACAGGGCCGCCTTGTAGAGCGCATGCGCCAGGATGAAGCCGACGGTCGCCACCGCCGCGACCTCGCCCTCGAGACCGATCAGCATGGTGATGGTGCCCAGCGAGGCCACGGTCGAGAAGGCCAGCACCGCCTTGAAGGCCGTCGAGCGCAGGGCCTGAAGCGCGGCGATCAGCATGGTCGCGCCGCCGAAGGCGACGAGCGTCGGGCCGAACCAGGCGGCCTGGCTGAAGATCGGCGCCATCGTGGCGAGCAGGAACACGCCGAGCTTCACCATGGTGGCGGAGTGCAGATAGGCCGAGGCCGGGGTCGGCGCGGCCATGGCGTTGGGCAGCCAGAAATGGAACGGCACCTGCGCGGATTTGGTGAAGGCGCCCGCCATCATCAGGATGATGATCGCGCTGAAGAGCGGGCTCTGCGTCAACGCGGAGGAATCCGCCATCAGCGCATTGATGGAGAAGGTATCCGCCGTCACCCCGATCAGGATGATGCCGGCGAGCAGCGACAGCCCGCCGCCGACCGTGACCAGCATGGATTGCAAGGCCGCCTTGCGGGCGGCAAGCTTGGTCGAATCGAACCCGACCAGCAGGAAGGAGAGCAGGCTCGTCATCTCCCAGAAGACGAACAGGGCCATCAGGTTGTCGGCGGTCACCGTGGCGAGCATCGCGCTCATGAAGAGCAGGATGTAGAGCAGGAACTGCGCCCGGGTGAAGGCCGGTTTCTCGTCCATGTAGGAGGCGGCATAGAGCGCCACGAGGGTGCCGATGCCGCTGATCAGCAAGGCGAACAGCAGCGAGAACCCGTCGAGCCGGATCGTGAGATCGATCCCCAGAGTGGGCACCCAGGGGTTCACTTCGATGATCGGCGCCTCGCCCACAGCAGGCAACTGCATCAGGAAGAACAGGAAGAGCAGGGCCGGGACGGCCACGACGAGGGCATTGCCGATCGTTTTTGAGCGCGCCGCAACGAATGGCGCGAGGATCGACCCGATCAGCCCGAGAACGAGCGCTAACGTGACGGACAAGAGCCTGGCCTCCATCTCTCTGACCCGGGCCCGGACCATATCGGCCGGGCTGGTGCATGCGTCCCCGGTCTTGCCCGGCGCCGCCTGCGCCGCTTGGTAAAACAAGAACCCTTGGGGAAAACAAGAACCCTTGGGCAAAACAAGAACCCTTGGGGAAAACCCGTGCCCCATGGGGAAAACCCGTACCCCTTGGGCAAAACCCGTACCAAACGGGGCTTAACCTGCGCGTCTTAGCAAAACCTTGCAGTTATGCGTGTTTGTCCGCGATCCCGTCGGCGCATGATGCGCAGCTGTGTCCGCATTCCCGAACGATGCGCCCCGGAGCACGTTCGGATTTCCGGACATGGCCCCACGAAGCGCTGCGTTCAAAACGGCAATCCGCCCTGCTCCCGCTCGTCGCTCACCGCCAGATGCGCGCCTGCGGCAAGGCTGCCCGGCGCGATCACCTTCGCATAGATGCCGCAATCCATATGGCCGAGATGGCGCATCAGCGCCTGCGGGATGGCGAGATCGCGCAGACCCGTCCCCGGATCGACATTGGTCGCGGCACAGCGCACGATCGGACTCGTGACTTCCAGCCGCAGGCCGGACGGCGCTTCGAGCACCTGGCCGACGAGATCGAACTCGCCCCAGGCGGGCAGGCCGGTCACGTGGATGTTGCCGCGAAAGCGCAGCGGATCGACCGGCGCCCCGACCATGCCTTCGATGGCGGTGATGCTCGCGAGATTGATCAGCGAGACGAAGCCCTCGCGCGAATCGGTGAAGCGAAAGCCCGCCGGGGCTGCGCGCAGGGCGGCATCGCCGCGCAGGTCGTCGCCCGGGACATGCCGTGCGACGAAGGCGGCGATGGCGCGTGCATCCTCGGGATCGCCGCAGCGCGCCGCAATGCGCGCGCCACCTTCCCCCTCGATCACGAGCGTATCGGTCGCATCGTCGTAGCGGCTGCGCAGGCGCGCCAGCGCTTCGTTGCGCATCAGCATGAGATAATGCGTCTTGGCCTTGTGGCGCGGATCGGCGGGATCGAAGCCCGACGGGCCGTTCTCGATGGCGAAGATCCGGTCGCCGGGAAAATAACCGCCGGTCTCGAGCCGCGCCTGCGGCACGGATTCCGGCGACAGGCCCTTGACGGGATAACGGTGAAGACTCGCGATGCGTATCGTCATGCAAACGGGTTAACGGCGCGGGCGCCCGCCTGCAAGCGCGATCGGCATGAAGGCAGGCGCCTGCGCGCAAAAGCGTGGTTGCCAAATGCCGCGTGTTGCAGCAAACCACCGGCATGATCGCGCCTTCCGCCTCCGCCCTTGCGGCAATCGACCACCCGACCCGCGATGCCGGGTTCGGGGTGTACCTGCATTGGCCGTTCTGCGCGGCCAAGTGCCCTTATTGCGATTTCAACAGCCATGTCCGGCACCGCCCGATCGATCAGGCGCGTTATCTCGAAGGCTTCCGCCGCGAAATCGCCCATATGCGCGAGCTCACCCCCGGACGCCACGTCACAAGCATCTTCCTCGGCGGCGGCACGCCTTCGCTGATGGATCCGGCCACGGTTGCCGGTCTGCTCGACGCCGTCGGCGAGGCCTGGAGCGTCGACCGCGACGTCGAGGTGACGCTGGAGGCCAATCCCACCAGCGTCGAGGCCGAGCGCTTTCGCGGTTATCGCGCAGCGGGGGTGAACCGGGTCTCGCTCGGCGTGCAGGCGCTTGATGATGCCGCTCTCAAGGCCTTGGGGCGGCTTCATACCAGTGCCGAAGCGCTGGCTGCCGTGAAGATGGCCGCGAGCGCCTTCGAGCGTTATTCCTTCGATCTGATCTATGCCCGCCCCGGCCAGACGCCGCAGGGCTGGGCGCGCGAGCTCGAAGAGGCGATCGGGCATGCTGCCGAGCATCTTTCGCTCTATCAGCTCACCATCGAGCCCGGCACCGTCTTTGAGGCGCTGCATCGCGCCGGGCGCCTCACCGTGCCCGATGACGAGACCGGGCGGGCCCTGTTCGACATCACCCAGGAGATCTGCGAGCGCCACGGCATGCCGGCCTACGAGATCTCCAACCATGCCCGCCCCGGTGCGCAATCGCGGCACAATCTGGTCTATTGGCGCTACGGCGAATATGTCGGGATCGGACCCGGCGCCCATGGCCGCGTGGTCACGCCGCTCGGGCGGATGGCGAGCGAGACGCAAAAGCATCCCGAGACCTGGCTCGGCATGACCGAGAAACAGGGCCATGGGGTCACGGTCTTCGATGCCCTGACCCGCGAGGAGCAGGGCGACGAGTTCCTGGTGATGGGTCTGCGCCTGATCGAGGGAATCGATCCGCAACGCCTCGCCGCGCTCTCGGGCCGGGCCTTGCGACGCGAGCGGATCGAGGGTCTGATAGCGCAGGGATTGGTGCGCGAGGGAGCAGATGGGCGCCTCGCCGTGACGCCGGAAGGTCTGCCGATCCTCAATGCCGTGGTGGCGGATCTCGCCGCGTAATGCGCGCCGGAAGCACGTTCGTCACGCCGGTCCGGCTGCCGTCTTGCGGCGCGGGCCCAGCGGTGCGACCAGTTCCGGTCCCGGATTGCTCTCGCGGATGAAATGCGGCACGCGGCTGGCCGCCATCGGGCGGGCGAACAGATAGCCCTGGCCCAACTGGCAGCCCGATGCGGCGAGGAATGCCAGTTCCGTCTCGGTCTCGATCCCCTCGGCCACGACCCCGAGTCCGAGGCTGTGCGCCAGTTTGATCGTCCCTTCGAGAATCGCCTCGGCGCGTGTGCTCTTGCCGACCCGGCAGACGAAGGAGCGGTCGAGCTTGATCCAGTTGAGCGGAAACTGGTCGAGATGGGTCAACGAGGCGTAGCCCGTGCCGAAATCGTCCAGCGAGACCTGGATGCCGGCCTCCCGGAAACGGCGCAGGGCCCGCGACACCGCCTGCGCGCCATGGCCGAGAAAGACGTTCTCGGTGACTTCCACCTCGAGCCTGTGGGGCGCGATGCCGGCCGCGTCGAGCACGGCGATCACGCTGTCGGCGAATCTGGGATTGAGAAATTCGGCATTGGCGATGTTGAGCGCGACGGTCCCGGTCGCGATGCCTGCGGCATCCCAGCTGCGCATGTCGTCGATCAGGCGATCAAGCATGCGCTCGCCGATCGCCACGGAGAGTTCGGGATCGGAGAATGCCTCGGCGATTTCCATTGGACTGCGCAACCCGCCTTCGGGATGGCGCCAGCGCAACAACGCTTCGAAACCCGGCACCGAACCGTCCACGAGATCGATCTTGGGCTGATAGAACGGCACGATCGCGTTCTGGGTCAGTGCCGTGCGGGCGTGGCGCAGGGTGTGGACGCGTTTCTGCGCAGCCTCGCCGAGTGCTGGAGTATAGACGGTATACTGGTCGCGCCCGGCATGTTTGGCGGCATAGAGCGCGATATCGGCGAGCTTGACGAGTTCGTCGATATCATCGCCGTGATCAGGGAAGGCGGCGATGCCGACGCTCGCGCGACAGGGAAAATCGCGATCCGCGATGCGGAAGGGGTGGCGCATGCGCGTGACGATCCGTGTCGCCACGCGTTCGAGATCGACCATGTTTTCGATCTGCGGCAGCAGCACGGCGAATTCGTCGCCGCCAAGACGCGCGGCCAGGGCATCCTCGGGAATCACGCTGCGAATCCGGTCACCGATGGCGCACAGGATCTCGTCGCCGGCAGCATGACCGAGCGTGTCGTTGAGATCCTTGAAATTGTCGATATCGACCAGCATCAGCCCGAAACGCATCCGCTCTCCATTTCCGGGCGCCCGCAATTGGCCGAGGCGCTCCTGCAGGGCGAAGCGGTTGGGCAGCCCGGTCAGCGCATCCTGGCGGGCCATGCGCAGCATTTCGCGTTCGACCCGGCGTGTTTCGGTGACATCGGTATAGGTGCGCACCGCGCCGCCGCCGGCCAGGTGGACGGAGCGCACCTCGACGACGCTGCCATTCGGTCTTTGCCGTTCATAGACGGGGGGTGCGCCCCGGACCTCATGCGGATAAGGCAGCCATTCGGGCCAGTTTCCCGCGTCGAGAACGACCTCGCCGGTCGCCACCTGATAGCGGGTCAGATCGTCGAAATGCGCCTCGCCCTGGACGATCGCCTCGGGCAGATCGAGCAATTCCAGAAAGCGCTGGTTATAGACGCGGATGCGGCCCTCGTGATCCACCATCAGCAGGCCCTGATCCATGTTTTCGAGCGTGATCCGCAGCGTCTCGCCCTGTTCGGTCAGCTTGCGCTCGGCCTCACGGGCATCATGCACATCGGTGACGGTGCCGATCCATTCGCGCAATGCGCCGTCATCGTCGAACAGCGGCACGGCGCGTGTGCAGACCCAGCGGTAGCTGCCATCCGAAAACCGCAGCCGGTAGTGGGAGGCGCGTGGGCGATCATTCGGCAGGCGTGCCCTCGCACGCATGGTGAAGCGTTCGCGGTCATCGGGATGCAGGGCGGTGAGCCAGCCGTCGCCCTTGTATTCCTCGCGGGATTGCCCGGTGATCTCCTCCCACCCGGTGCTGTCGACGATCCCCCCATCGGCTGCGGCGCGCCAGACCACGAGGGCGCTGGCTTCGATGAGGGCGCGATAGCGCGCCTCGCTCATGGCGAGTTCGGCCTGGGCGGCGCGGGTCTCGTGGATATCGGTCGAGGTACCGAACCAGTGTTCGATCCGCCCCGTCGCATCGCGTACCGGCAAGGCCCGCGCCAGCATCCAGCGATAATCGCCCCCATGGTGGCGAAAGCGATACGCGATCTCCAGCGCCGCACCCTGCGCGAGGGCTTCATCCCAGGCTTCCGCAGCCCGCTTGCGGTCTTCGGGATGGACGAAGTCGAGCCAGTCGATGCGGCGGCGATCATCCGGATCGCCATGGATGAAGGCCCGGCAGCGCTGGTTGGAATAGACGATGCGCCCCTCCGGATCGGCGCACCAGACCATTTGCGGCATCGCTTCCGCCATCAGCCTGAACCGGGTTTCGCGCTCGCGGGCCGCGAGCAGGGCCCGGCGCTGCTCGGCCCGGTCCATCACCATGCGCGCGAGGATGCGCAGCATTCCAGCCTGATCGGGCGTGAGGCCCTGCGGGCGGGCGGCGAAATCGAGCGTGCAGAATGTGCCGACGGGCACGCCTTCTGCATTGCGCAGCGCGATACCGGCATAGAAGCGATAACCCGGCGCGGCCACGACCTTGGGATTTCCGGCATAGCGCGGGTCCGCAGACAGATCCGGGATTACCAGGAGGTCGGGTTCATGCAGCGTGGGCAGGCAGATGCAATCGGGCGTGAGCGGGCGCTCGCGCGCATCGAGGCCGATCTCCGCCTTGAAGAACTCCCGGTCGCCGTCGAGGAAGTTGATCAGCGCGACGGGGCAGCCGGTCGCCTTGACGGCGAGTTCCACGAGATCGTCGAAGGCAGGCTCGCGCGGGCTGTCGAGAATGCGGTAATTGCGCAGGGCCTGCAGGCGTACAGCCTCGTCGTGGCGCCGGGCGTCATGCTGCGCATCGTATCGGTCTTGATGGTCTGATCGTCGCGTCGCCTCGTCACGCTCGCGCATCTGCGCGTTCTCCAACATTCTTGCAACCTGTAAGACAGGCTGGCAGCGAATCTTCAAGAAATCGTTTCAGCCGCGCTTGTATGACGCAGGAAAGCTGCACGATCATTGATTCTTCCGTTTGGTCACGTGTCGTGTTGGCGCGGCCTCTCGCGGATCCTCCGGCCAGGGATGTCTGGGATAGCGCCCGCGCATCTGCGCGCGCACCTCGGCCCAGGATCCGGCCCAGAAGCCCGGCAGATCCCGGGTGATCTGGATCGGGCGGCGCGCCGGCGAGAGCAGTTCGAGCACGAGCGGCAGCCGCCCGCCGGCAATGGCGGGATGGGCGGTCAGGCCGAACAATTCCTGCACCCGCAGTGAAATCATCGGCTCCGCACCCTCATAGGCGATCGGCACCTGCGTGCCCGTCGGCGCGGTGAAATGGGTTGGGGCTTCCCGGTCGAGCCGTGCGCGCAGATCCCAGGGCAGCAACGCCTCGATCGCATCGTGCAGATCTCCCGCCGTGATCCGCGAGAGCGCATTGCGACCGATGATGAAGGGGGCGAGCAGATCGGCGGCGGCTTCGGCGAAGGCGGCATCGGAGAGATCCGGCCAGCCGGCATCGGCACCTTCCGCCCGGCGCAGGAAGCCGACACGCGCGCGCAATTGCGCAAGTGCGGGCGTCCAGGGCCATTGCGCCGGTCCGGGATCGCGTGCAATCCCCTCCGCCAGCACGCGGGCGGCTTCCTCGGTTTCGGGAACCGGCAAGGGAGTCCGGGTCAGGACGAGGGCGCCGAGCCGCTCGCTGCGCGCTGCGCGCAGGGCCCGTGCGGCGGGATCGTAGCTGATCTCGGCGCCCGTCGTGATCCGCGTTCCGGCCCGCGCACGGATCTCGTCGCGCGTGATGCGCGCCGCCGCGATGATGCGCGCCCGCGCCGCCGTACCACTGATCTCGGCTATGGCGAGATAGCCTTCCCCGGCCAGCGGATGCGCGGCATCGATCACCGCGCCGCGTCCGTTGGCCATGACGAATTCCCCCGGTTTGCCGCGCGCGCGCGCGATGCGTTCGGGATAGGCGGTGACGAGCAGCCCGCCAATCGCTTCATCAGCAAGCGCCTCATCGGGCATCCCGGTGTCGGCCTGCGATTCCCGGCGATCCGCATCGGGCGAGATGACCTGCGCCCAGCGTCGCGCCATGGCGCGCGCCTGTTGCGCCCGACCCCCGCCTTCACGGCGCAGGCGCATGACCCGTTGTGCGAGATCGGCATCGTCACCCCCGAGTCCGCGCTCGACCAGGACGGCAGCACAATCGGCGGCGAGGCGTGCGGCTTGCGGCGATTCCGCCGCCGCAGCGACGATCATCCGGGCAAGCCGCGGGGGCAGCGGCAGGGTGCGCAATGCGCGGCCCGTATCCGTCAGGCGCCCATCCGCTTCGATCGCACCGAGATCGGTCAGCAGCTTGCGCGCTTCCACGAGGGCGGGTGCCGGAGGCGTATCGAGGAAGGGCAGCCGGGCGGGATCGGTCTCGCCCCAGGCGGCACAATCGAGCACCAGCCCGGTGAGATCGGCATCGAGGATTTCAGGGCGCTGGTACGGCGCGAGCGCCCCGTTTGCCGCTTCTTCCCAGAGCCGGTAGCAGATGCCCGGCTGCGTGCGTCCCGCGCGCCCGCGCCGCTGATCGGCGCCGGCGCGCGAAATCCGCACGGTCTCCAGCCGCGTCAGGCCGGAACCCGGTTCGAAACGCGGCACCCGGGTATAGCCCGAATCGATGACCACGCGGATACCCTCGATGGTGAGCGCGGTTTCCGCGATGCTCGTCGCCAGCACCACCTTGCGCTTGCCCTGCGGCGCCGGGGCGATGGCGCGGTCCTGCTCGGAGCGCTCCAGCGCACCGAAGAGCGGCGCGATGATCAGGTTTGAATCGCGCAGGCGCTCCGTCAGCAGCCCCTCCACCCGGCGGATATCGGCAGCACCGGGCAGGAAGGCGAGAACCGAGCCGGTTTCCGCCGCCAGCGCCCGCAGGATGCAATCGACCATGTCGGCGGCGAGCGGGCGGCGCGGATCACGCCCGCCATAGCGCGTCTCCACCGGATGGCTGCGCCCTTGCGATTCGATTACCGGTGCCGGCTGCGCCTCCCCGTTTTCCGCCTCGGGTCCGAGCAGCGCCGCGATACGGGCACCGTCGAGGGTCGCCGACATGACCAGGATACGCAGATCCGGGCGCAGACCCGTCTGCACGTCCCGGGCGAGCGCGAGGCCGAAATCCGCATCGAGGGAACGCTCGTGGAACTCGTCGAAGATCACCAGCCCGACATCGTCGAGCAGGGGATCATCGAGCAGCATGCGCGCGAAGACGCCCTCCGTCACCACGGTGATCCGCGTCTTCGGCCCGGAGCGGGTCTCGAAGCGCATGCGCAGACCGACGGTCTCGCCGACGCGTTCGCCGAGATTCTCGGCCATACGCTGCGCTGCCGCCCGTGCGGCGAGCCGGCGGGGTTCGAGCAGGATGATCTGTCGCCCCGCAGCGCTGTCACCAGCGAGAAAACGCGCATCGCGCAGGAGCGCCAGCGGCACCCGCGTGGTCTTGCCCGCACCGGGAGGCGCCACCAGCACCGCTGATGCATGATCGTCGAGCGTCGCGGTAATGCGATCGCGCACGGCGTCGATGGGAAGAGCCTCGCGGAAGGCGGGGGCTGCGGGTTCTGCGGAATCAGACATGCGCAGAGATCTAGACCATCTGCACTCCGGCTGCATCGCCTGTTTGCAGGCGGGCGGATCTGCCGGGCTTCGCTGCCCTGATCGATTGGCTTTGGGGGTGTAACAACGTATTGAGAATTGATTAGCAACTTTAAATTACAAGCAATCAGGAAGCGGTTTCAGGGGCAATGATGAAGATCTTGAATTCTGTCGCGATCATCCAGGGCGCCTTGCGGTCCATCACCGCTGCGGCGCGGTGCATGGCGCATGTCGCCCTCGGGTTTCGTGCCGACATGCGGGCCAATATCGCCCTCATCTTCGCCCTTGCCCTGATCCCGATCATTGGCGCGATCGGTGCGGCTCTGGATTATTCGCGCTGGGCGGATGCGCGCAGTACGGTTCAGGCCATGGTGGATGCAACGGCGATGCAGGCTGTCGGGCGATCGCGGGACCGCGCCGCGCTCGATGCTGCGGAGGAAGCGCTGCTCGTGCGCCTGCAAGAGGTCTCGCACGCGCCCGTGATCCGCGATCTCCAGGTCATGCGTGAAAATCCGGTCGAGGAAACGCAGACACTGGTTGCGGTTTCCGTCAACGGCGGCGTGCCCACAACCTTCATGCGCTTCTTCGGCTTCGCGGAGCTGCCGCTGCGTGCCGAGGCCCGCACGCGCGGTGAGCTGCGTTCCTTCGAAATCTCGCTGGTGCTCGACGTGACGGGATCGATGCGTTTCCGCAGCAGGCTGGAGGCGCTGCAGGATGCGGCGCACGGCCTCATCGACACCATCCTGCCCGAAGGTGAAGCATCCGGCCAACGGGTGCTTCTGAACGTGGTGCCCTACGTGACGGCAGTGAATATCGGGCGCGATCGCGGCGACTGGCTGGCCCCGCTCGACGAGGCACCGCACAACCACCCGCCCGGCACCTCCCGCTACGCCAACCGCTATATCTGGAGCGCGAGCGAAGTTGCCGCTGCGGATTGCCAGGGTACCGGCGTGACCTGGGATGCCGCTCTGGGCGTGTGTTATCTGGGCAATCGCAGCGAATGGGCGCGCCCCGGCCCCTGTCCCGGTGTTCGGATCAACGGCACCTGCCATGTCGCCGATGGCTGGATGGGATGCGTCGAGGAAAGGGGGCGTGACCCTCACGCGTTGACGGATGCGCCGCCGGCAATCGCGCCGTTCACGCCCTATTACTGGCCATCCTGGCAGGGTGTTGGCAATCCTGATGCCGAGGCCATGCACAACAGTTATCTGCCGGTCGCGATCGACGAGAGCGTGACGACCACCGCATCAAGCAATATGGGGCGCGGCCCCAATCTCGGCTGCCCGCAAAACGTGATCACCGACTGGACCAATGACCGGCGCCTGCTCGGCGATGCGATCGATTCCCTGATGCCCTGGGGGCGCAGCGGCACCATGACGCCGACGGGTCTGGCCTGGGCATGGCGCACGCTCTCGCCGCGCTGGGCCGGCATGTGGGGGGATGCGCCGGCGCCGCGGGACTACGATCCGCAGAATGTCGAGAAGATCGCCATCTTCATGACCGACGGCATCAACCAGTTCTTTTCGCTCAATGCACCGACCGGAGACAGCGACTACGGCGCCCTGGGTTTCATCAGCGAGAATGACGGTGTCGACCAAAGCAACGATCAGGATTTTCTCGACGCCAGAATGTTGCAGCTCTGCACCGGGATGAAGAACGAAGGAATCGAGATCTTCACCATCGGCTTCGACCTGCAGCGTTTCGAGGAGGGTATCCAGGCGCGTCAGATGCTGGATGATTGCGCAACGACGCCGGAGCATTTCTTCGATGCCGATGTCAGCAGTGTCGGCCGCGCCTTCGACCAGATCGCCAGAGACATCCGCTCGCGCCGGGAGCGCATCACGCATTGACCATGATCGTCACCGGTACAATCGCTGCGGCGACAAGCGCCTTGTCAATGCTGTCGAGGAACCGGAAAAAGCCTTGTATCTGCGCTGGCTCTCCCTTTCTCCGCCGCGTCCATACCGGTTCCGGGCTTTGTCTCGGTTCTGCCGACCGATTGCCGCATCCGAAATGATCCAATCGCTGGAAATCGGTCTCCGACACAAGCATCATTCCGTCAGGTCGCAGCGCGCTCCAGGTCAATGCCGCTCACGCGGGCCGCTGCTTCGTCAGCCGATCGATCCGTGTTTGTCCAAGGCGCGTGTCCGGCGCGTCATGGGCCGGATTGGAGTTCACCGAGAACCTGCCGGAATGCGGCAACGCAGCGCGCCATGGCGTCTGGCCGAACAGCACCGATGCAGGCGATGCGAAAACGGTCCCCCGGCGGCCAGCTTCCCCGGATAAATCTGAAATCCCAGGCATGCGAGTTCCTCGTAGAGCGCTTCAAACCCGCCCGAGAGCCCCGACGGAAAGGAAAGGTGACGATGATCCGCTCCAGCCCTTCCGCTGCAAGTCCTTCCGTGAGAACGGCCAGATTTTGCCGGTAGCGGTCGATTCGTGCCTGTGGTCCGCCCTCGCGGGCAAGAATGTGCAAGGTTTCAGCGCGTGTGGCGATCACTTGAACCGGCGGCGTGAGGCGCCATTGTCCCTTTCGTTCGAAGTTGGGCCACTGTTCGCAAAAGGTCGAGCGCCACGCTCGGTGCCTTGTGGGAGACGCGCCTCATCGCTTCCCGGTCGACGAGGACGAAGCCTGCGCCGGGGATCGATTCGAGGCATTTGCCGCTTGCTGCGACGACAGCCGCAGCCCGGGTGGCGCGCAGGTCGAGGGGGAGTGCACCGAAGCTGCTCATCGCATCGAGAACAAGCAGCCGCCCGCGATCCGACAGCATGCTGGCCAGCGTCTTGTCGTCTGGCCTCGCTGATTCGGGCAGCATTCCGGATCTCGTCAGCGAAGGCTCCCGGTCTGTCGAAATCCCGCATAGTCTGGTGAGCGACAGGCGTTTTCCGGCGGCGTGTTGCGCGCAAGGTCCATGCTCATGAGGCACCTGACCTGCATATACCCGCTACTCGGTCCGGAGGCGCGAGCGCTGGCGCAGGGCCCGCAAGGCGGGTAGCGACAGGAGCACGAGCGCCACGATCATCAGGGCGACCGCGATCGGATGACCCGTGAAGAAGGCGGTGAAGCTGCCATTGGTGATGATCAGGCCCTGGCGCAGGCTCATCTCAAGCGTCGGGCCGAGCACCATGCCGATCACCAGCGGCGCCATCGGGTAGCCCTGGCGGCGCAGGATGAAGCCGATCACCCCGGCAACCGCCATGACCAGCAGATCGAAGGGATTGCCACGCACGAAATAGACGCCGATCACGCAGAAGACGGCGATCGCGGTCATCAGGAAGGCCTCGCGCATGCGCAGAAGCGGGGCGGCGAGCCGCGAGACCAGCATCCCGAGCGGCAGCAGGATCAGGTTGATCAGCGCGAAGCCGGTGAAGATCGCGGCGATCAGGGTCGGATTGCTGGTCATCAGCCGCACGCCCGGTGTGACTCCGTGCAGCGTCAACGTGGCGAGCATCACGGCGGTGATGGCGTCGCCGGGAATGCCGAGCGCCATGGTTGGCACCAGCGCGCCGCCCGTCACCGCGTTGTTGGCCGATTCCGAGGCGATGATCCCGTCCGGCTCACCCTTGCCGAAATCGTCGCGCCGCGGCGACGAGCGGCGCGCTTCGGCATAGGAGATGAAGGCTGCCGTCGCCGCCCCCGTTCCGGGCAGGACGCCGACGCCGCAGCCGATGGCGATCGACTTGGCGAGCCCGCCGAGGCGCCCCTTCCAGGCGCGCAGCTTCGGCAGGACGATCCCCTCGAAGGCCACCAGAAGCGCGGCGCCGTCGATCCTGCGCGAGGCGCGCAGCAGCACTTCCGACAGGGCAAAGACGCCGATCACCACCGCGAGCAGGTCAAGGCCCGCGATGAGATTGAAGAGGCCGAAGGTGAAGCGCCCTTCACCGGTGATCGGGTCCCCGCCCACGCTCGACAGAAAGATCCCGATCACGCCGGCGAGCAGCCCCTTGATCATCGAGCCCTCGGAAACCGAGACGATGCAGGTGAGCCCGAGCAGGATCAGGGCGAAGGTCTCGATCGGTCCGAAATTGAGTGCGAAAGCTGCGACCTGCGGGGCCGCGAGGATCAACATGATCGCCGAGACAATGCCACCGGCAACCGATGCCAATGTGGCCCAGCCAAGCGCCAGCCCGGCTTCGCCACGCTGCGACATCGGATAGCCGTCAAGGCAGGTCGCTGCCGATTGCGGCGTGCCGGGCGTGTTGATCAGAATGGCGGAAATCGATCCGCCATAGACCGAGCCGGCATAGATCGCGAGGACGAGAAGGATGGCCGGGATCTGGCCCATGCCGAGCGTGAAGGGCAGGATGATCGCCACGGCGACGGTCGAGCCGATCCCGGGCAGGGCGCCGAGGATGATGCCGAGCATCGTCCCCAGAATGAGGACCGCGACGCCCTCCAAAGTGAAGATCAGGCCCAGGGCCTGTGGCAGCAGTTCGAGCATATCAACCCCTTACAGCCACCAGAAGAACGGTGATGCCGGCAGTGGCATCTTCAGAATCCGGTTGAACAGGATCAGCAGCACCGCCGGCGCCCCGATCGCGAAGGCGGCAATCGTCGCGACATGCCGCTGGCCGAGGGCGAGCAGCGACACCGTGCAGAAGGCGACGGAGGTGATGAAGAATCCCAGTCGGGTGAAGAACACGGCATAGAGCACGACGGCGACGATCAGCGCACCGATGCGCCATGCCGCGGGTTCCTGCGCGGGCGTGCCATGCCGGATCGCGGCCGCGATTTCCATGAAGGCGAGCCCGACCCACAGGATCAGGATAATGCGCGGGAAGAAAGTCGGGTCGAAAGCCGGTGGCAGATCAGGGCTACTCCCGAACGTCGTCGCGAGAAGCGCTGCGCCGGTCAGGAACAGCGCGATCGCGACGAGTGCGCGCTCGTTCATCAACGCCAACATCGCAAACTCCAGGTAATCGCCTTGTCCGGCAGAGCCCAACTTGCCGGAGCGCGGGCTGATCGCGCCGCGCTCCGACCGGTTTTTCAGGGATCGGACTTCAGAGACCGGCAGCGTCGATCAAGGCGCCATTGGCTTCGTATTGCGCCCGGAAGAATGCGTCGAATTCCTCCGCGTCCTTGAAGTCGATCACCGTGTTCGTGCGCGCGGCAAAGGCCTGGAAGCCTTCCGAATTCACGGCCTGCTCACAGGCGTCGGAGAGCTGCGCCGTCACCTGCGCATCGACACCTGCCGGTGCGAAGAGACCGCCCCAGAGATAGAGCTCGTTCAAGGGCGCCTCGATACCGGCTTCCGCAGCCGTGGGAACATCAGGGAAGCTCTCGAGCCGGGTATCGTTGAACACCAGGAGCGGGCGGAAATCGCCGCTGGCCATCAGCAATTCGGTATCACCGAAAAACTGGATGGTGCCTGCGGCCATGCCCTGCAAGGCCGGGCCGGAACCCTGGAAGGGGAGGTGGCGCACCTTGTCGAGCACGCCGAGGCCGGAAAAGGCGGCGACCATGGTCAGATGCGTGATCGCGCCGGGCCCTGAGGAGCCGTAGAGATATTGCCCCGGGTTCTCCTCCACGGCGGCGACCACGTCCTCGATCGTCTCGAAGGGGCTGTCGGCATTGACGAAGAAGAGGGTGGGTGAGGCCGCAACCGAGCAGATCGGTGTCCAGCTGTCGATACCATAAGGCGCCTCGCGCACCTGTGGCTGGATCGTGGACACGGTGATCGACCAGTAGCCCAGCTGATAGCCGTCCGGACGCTGGCCCGCCAGCGCGCCCGCTGCTACCGTCCCCGAACCGCCGGCGGTGTTCGAGACGAAGACGTCGCCATCGATGGCCTCGGCGAAGTGGGGCGCCAGAGCACGCAAGAGCAGATCCGTGCCTCCGCCGGCATTGAAGGGCACCACGAGATTGATCGGGCGTTCCGGAAAGGCCTGGACGGCAGTTGCGCCGGTGAGCAGGGCAGCGCCCGCACCCAGTGCGCAAAGGTGTTTGCGGATCGACATGTTTTCCTCCCTCAAGTTGAATTCTCTTGATTGGTATCGTTATCAATTCCAATGATAACGTTGTCATTCGAGAATTCAACGATTAAACGAGGAGATTGAACGCCAATCCGGCCTTGGGGCCGCACGGCTTGAGTATCCGATGAGGTGGCATGTCGGGCCCTGAGATTTCCCCGCCCACCGCGCGCGACGTCGCGGCACGCGCCGGCGTTTCCGTGATCACCGTGTCCCGCGTCATGCGTGGCGCGCCCAACGTCTCGTCCGCATTGCGCGAGAAGGTGCGGGTAGCAGCGCGCGAACTCGGCTATCGCCCCAATCGTGTGGCCGGTGCCCTGCGGGCGCGCGAGACGGACCTCGTGGCGGTGATCGTGCCCTCCATGAGCCACAGCGTCTTTCCCGAGGTCATCGACGGGATCGACCATGGTCTCTCCGGCACGCATTTGCGCACGGTGCTCGGCATTACCCATTACGACCAGGCTCGCGAAGCCGCGATCCTGCAGGATCTGATCGCCTGGAACCCGAGCGCGGTGATCATCAGCGGGCTGGAGCATCATCCCGAAGTCCGGGCCATGCTCCATGCCGCGTCATGTCCGGTCGTCGAGGTGATGGATGTGGACGGGGATCCGATCGATCTCTGCGTCGGCACATCGCAATACGAGGCCGGGGAGCTGATGGCCGCCCATCTGGTGGAGACCGGGCGCAGGCGTATCGGCTATGTCGGTGCCTGGGGTGAGCGACCGGATCGCTCGCGCAAGCGCCGGGAGGCCTTCGCCGCAGCGCTCGCCCGGCGCGGGCTGGATCTCGCCGTGCATATCGCGGATGCGCCCTCGTCCCTGATTACTGGGCGTGCCGGCTGCGCTGCCATCCTCGCCGACCGCCCGGATCTCGATGCCATCCATTTCGCCAATGACGATCTGGCGCTCGGCGCCGTTTTTCATTGCCTGGAGAACGGCATCGCCGTACCGGATGATCTCGCGCTTGCAGGCTTTAACGGGCTTGACCTCGTCGCAATGATCAATCCCCGCCTCACGACCATCGTCAACCCGCGTTTCGAGATGGGAGCCTGCGCCGCGCGCATGCTCTGCCGCCGGCTCTTTCCCGACCGGGAGGATGATCCGAATGCCATGCCATCCGCGTTGCCCGCTGGAGACATCTGGCACCTGCCTCTGCAGCTGATGCGTGGCGCAACGACCTGAATTTCGGCGGGGATCCTGCATCCCGCTGGGGTATCATGCCGTCAGGTGGATACCGGCTGACGCAGAGAATGAGGTGACCGAACACGACCGGTAGCGCCGAAGTGACATTGTCCGCCCGGCAAGCATTTCGGGTGGCTGTTCAGGCCAGTCCGGCGCGTTCATGCGGCAGTGCTGCCGTGTGTCTCGATCTTCAGCGGCTCACCGCAATGCTTGCAATGGATCGCATCCGGTTCGTGACGATCGAGACCGCATTCGGGGCATTTGTGCTTGATTTTCGACGGCTGGAATATGGCGCGCGCCAGTTGCAGGAAGAGTGCCACGCCAACGACCATGATGAAGACTGACAGAAGCTTGCCGCCCGGCGTCGTCATGGTGATGTCACCGAAGCCCGTGGTCGTCAGCGTCGCCACGGTAAAATAAAGCGCATCAATATAACCCGTGATTCCGGCCTGTTCGTCAAAGGCGAGTACAAAAACGATCGATGTGCTTACGAAGATGAAGACGAAGAGGTTGACTGCGGCGAGGATTGCATCCTCGTGTCGTCGGAAGAACAGGCTCTCGCTCCGAAGATCCCGCAACAGATGATAGGAATGAATCAATCGCAACCCGCGCAGAACGCGCAGGAAGGCGAGATTTTCGATCAATAACGGGGTAAGG
This sequence comes from Saliniramus fredricksonii, assembly GCF_900094735.1. Classification (NCBI taxonomy): domain Bacteria; kingdom Pseudomonadati; phylum Pseudomonadota; class Alphaproteobacteria; order Hyphomicrobiales; family Salinarimonadaceae; genus Saliniramus; species Saliniramus fredricksonii. Next base: position 764,264 of record NZ_FMBM01000001.1, on the reverse strand, counting down.
AAGAGGGACGCGATCACGATGATATCCGCCAGCGTATAGATGCGCGTCAGCTCGCGGCGCCGGTTATCGGAAGTCCAGAATCGGGCGGCGAGGTCAAGCAGGATCAGGAGCCCGAGAGCGGCATTCAACGCGGCCAGAACCTGTGTCGTGGGTAGTGCAGCAGTCGTGATGAAATAGATGATGCTCAGCGTGTCGAAGACGATCAGCCCGTAGCGAAACCGCCGGGCGCGCTGACTCGAACCGTTATAGAGTAGCCTGATCGTGTCATGCAGTTCGTTCATATGTCCAACATGCTGCCCGTCTTTGCCGGCAACCACGCTTCGCAACGCCGGCATGGCTGTAGCGAGATCGGGGCGTTTTGATCAAACCCTCCTGAATTCGACCGGTTCAGGAGGGGTTTCTGGAAGAGTTTTCCGATTTTCCCTGGTTTCAGCCCTGTCTGGCGGCGACATGCGAGACATCGCACATGCTGCGCAACGCGAGCAGTCCGAGTATGAACGGCGTGGCCGCCGTGAGGCAAGCGGTCACACCGTCCGTGCATGGGAATCGATCGTCCCGATTCTTCCGCCGATGCCGTGTCGGAGCGGGGGCGTCGAACTTCTGCATCTGCGCGAACCGGCGGCAGGCAAACCCGTCAAACGCCGTCGTAGGTCCAGCGATAGCCGGGTGGCGTCGGGCCCTTGTTGCGTCCGCCCTGGCATTGCTGTTCCCAGGCATGGGCCAGAAGTCCGACCGATCTCGACAGGCAGAAGAGCCCGCGCGCCAATGGTGGCGGGCATCCCAGTTCCGCGTGGATGACCGCAGTGGCGCCGTCGATATTCAGTGGAACGGGCTTGCCGCGTTCGGTGGCCAGACGGGCCTCGATAGCGCGGGCGATTCGTGCGAAACGTCCCGATACGTAGCCTTCGGCCGCCGCCGCGTCGACGAGTGCCAGCAGGCGTGGCGAACGGGGATCGACCGGCTTGTGAAAGCGGTGGCCGAAGCCGGGAATGAAGCGCCCATGCTCGGCGCGCCACGCATCGAGCGTCTCGCCGAGGGGATCGGCGGAAGTATCGATGCGCTCGTAGAGCATGACCGCCTGCTCCCCGGCGCCGCCATGCACGTCACCCAGCATGTTGAGCCCGGTGGCCATGGCGTTGTTGAGACCAACACCGCAGGTCGCCGCCATGCGTGCTGCGGCGATGGACGGGGCTTGCGGCCCGTGATCGACGGCTGCCACGAGGCTGGCTTCCAGCAGACGGGCACGCGGGCCGTCGATCGTTTCGCCCGTGATCATCAGCCAGATCATCTCGGCAAAACCACGATTTCCGATCAGCGCCTCGACCGGATGCCCGCGAAGCGTGATGCGACCGGGCTCCATGTCGATGATCGCGGTATGCCACCAGTCGGAAACATCGCTCATATCACGCCCTCCTGTTCGAGATCACGCAGCTCCGCCGCAGTCAGGCCGAGAGCGCCGAATACCGCCGCATTGTCCGCACCGAGCATGGGAGGGGGATCCGCGACCGCAGGGGGCTGACCATTGATCTTGAAACCGGTGCGCACCACATCGATCCCACGCCCCAATCCCGGTACATTATCGAAATGCGCCACCAGACCGCGATCGGTGACCTGCGGATGCGCCAGCGCCTCCGGTACGCCCAGCACGGCGCCTGCCGGTACGCCGATGGCGTTGAGTTCCTTTTCCCAGACCGTGGCGGGGCGGGTGGTCAGGACCGTTTCCAGTTCCGCCCGCAGACGAAGCCTGTTGGTCTTGCGGTCCTCGCGGGTTGCGAATTCGGGGCGCAAAAGCAGGTCCTCACGTTTCAGATGAAGCGCCAGCGCCTGCCATTGCTCATCCTTGTTGGCGGCGATGTTCAGCAGCCCATCGGCAGCCTGGAATGCCCCGGACGGGGCGGAGGTGACGTTTTCGTTGCCGCGCGCTGCCGGTACGACGCCGCCGATGAGATAATCCGATACGACCCAGCCCATCGTCGCCAGCGTCGCTTCCAGCATCGACACATCGATCAACCCGCCACGCGGTTCGGCCTGCAGCGCGGCGCAGATCGCCATGGCCGCCGTAAGGCCGCCGATCGTATCCGATAGCGGGTAACCGACGCGCATCGGCCCCCCGGCAGGATCGCCCGTGATCGACATCACGCCGGAAGCGCCCTGCACGATCTGGTCATAGGCCGGCCGGTCCGCCCAGGGCCCGTCCTGGCCGAAGCCGGAAATCGCGCAATAGATCAGGCGCGGGTTGTCCGCCCGCAGGGCGTCCGGACCCAGTCCCAGACGTGCCATCACGCCCGGGCGAAAGTTCTCGACCAGCACATCGGCTTCGCGCACGAGGCGGCGCAGCAGATCCGCGCCGCGCGGGTCCTTCAGGTTGAGGGTCACGGATTTCTTCCCGGCATTCTGAGCGAGGAAGCTGATGCCCATGCCGACGGCACTCAATGCGCGATCAGCGCCCAGATTGCGCGCCAGATCACCGCGCCCCGGCGCTTCGACCTTGATCACCGTGGCTCCCATATGCGCCAGCTGGTGGCACGCGAAGGGGCCCGCGAGGACGTTCGTGAGGTCGAGCACACGCACCCCGGCCAGCGGATCAGTCGCCATCGGCAATACCTTTCGCCTTCTGTCGCGCCAGGCGCGCCCTGATGCTGGGCAGCACCAGGAGCACCACCGCGAAGATGAGCAATCCGAGCGTCATCGGGCGTTCGATGATGAAATCGAAACCGCCATAGATCTGCATGGCACGCGAAAAGTTGTCCTCCATCATCTGCCCGAGAATGAAGCCGATCAGCACAGGGGCGAGGGGATAATCTGCAAAGCGCAGCACGGTCGCCATGACCCCGAATCCGACGAGCAAAAGTAATTCGGTCGCGTTGTTCTGCCCGATATACGATCCCATCATCGTGAAGAAGAGAATGAACGGAATGAGATAGTTGCGCGGTATCGCCAGGATCTTGGCGATATAGGGAATCAGGGGCAGATTGAGGATCAGCAGTACGAGATTGCCGATATACATGGAGATAATGACCGCCCAGAAGATCTGTGGCTCGTCGACCATCAGCCGCGGCCCCGGTGTGACGTTCAGGGCGATCAGGGCGCCCAGAAGAATCGCGGTCGTGCCGGAGCCCGGTATCCCCAGCGTCAGCAACGGCACGAAGGAACCCGTGCAGGCGGCGTTGTTGGCCGTCTCCGGTGCGGCGAGACCCTTGACCGAACCATGCCCGAATTTCTGCTGCTCCTCCTTGCTGGCGATGTTGCGCTCGACCGCATAGCCGAGGAACGAAGCGATCGTCGCCCCGGCACCCGGAAGCACACCGATGAAGAAACCCTGGACCGATTGCCGCCCGATGACCGGCGTGATCGATCGGGCCTCGGCGCGGCTCATCCGCAGTCCGCTGATCTTGCCGCCCTTGCTTCCTTCGCCACCCATGACGCGGGGCTTGAGAACGAGAAAGATCGCCTCGGGAAGAGCAAACAGTGCCATGGCCAGCGTGATGAAGGAAAAACCCGATTGCAGGTCCATCACGCCCATCGTGAAGCGGGGCATGTTGAACAGCGCACCTTCGCCGACCGTCGCCATCATCAACCCCAGAAGCGTCATCATGACGGCCTTGAAAACCTGTCCGGTTCCCGCGAAAGCAGCGATGGCCGACAGTCCGACGACCATCAGCGCAAAGTACTCGGCCGAATGAAACAGCAATGCCAGTGACGAGAGCATCGGCGCGAAGATCATCAGCAGGACCACGCCGATCGTCCCGCCCGCAAAACTCGCAATTGCCGCAATGGTCAGGGCCTTTCCCGCGTGACCGGCGCGCGCCATTGGATAGCCGTCGAAACTCGAGGCCACCGTCCCGGCAACGCCCGGCGCGTTGAGCAGGATCGATGATGTCGAACCACCGAAGATCGCGCCGTAATAGACCCCCGCGAGCAGGATCAGCGCGCCGGTCGGATCACCGATCGTGATCGCCACCGGGATCATGATGGCGATGATCGACATGGGCCCCAGACCGGGCAGCATGCCGATCAGGGTTCCGATCAGGCAGCCGGCGACCACAAGCAGCAGATTCGTTGGTGAGACGGCCGTTGACAGGCCGATGAGGAGCCCTTCGAGCATGATGCCCTCCTGGAGCAAATTCCGCGAAAGCGCGACGAGACAGCGCGATGAGACGGTGCGACGAAGCCGGTGAGGCAGCCCCGGCAGGTGGAGCCGCCCCTGGAGTATCATTCCGTCAGGTGGATACCGGCTGACGGAAAGAAATGATGCGTCGAACAATAACCTGGAGCGCACGGTCTGACTCCGTCAGGTCGGCATGCGCTCTAGAAGATGCGTGGCAGCGGACTGAGAAAGATCCCCAGCACCTCCTGCACGAGATACCACACGCCCCCCGTCGCCAGGGCAGCCACGGGAAGCAGGATCATGAAACGACGCTCCCCGAGAAGAGCCGCGCCGAGTGTCAGGAAAGCGAAGGTCGATAACAGAAAACCGAGTGGCCGCAGGGCGAGCGCATAGGCCACCATCAGCCCGAGAAGCACGAGTGCCTGGCCGAGCTTGTATTCGGTGAGCCGGCGATAGTTGATCTCCGGTTCCTTCGCCGTGTCGGGGGCGGCCTTCTCGAGACCCAGCAGAACCACCATGCCGCTCAAGACCCCGATCACCGCCAGGATCTTGGGAAAGGTCGATGGCCAGACCGGATTGCGCTGCATGAAGGGGGGCAGCAGGTCATCCAGAGTAAAGAATGCCGCATAGCCGTATACGAGACACAGGAGCACGAAAACGAGGGCAATCCATCGATCCAGTGCCATTTTTTCCTCCAGTCAATGCCGGCTCCCACAAGCAGACGATGTCCGCCCGAAGCATCGGGCGGACAAGCCGGGCCTGATCGTGCCTTGCGGCACTTTGCTCAGAGGAAGCCGAGCGTGCGCATCAGATCGCCGATCTGCTGCTCCTGTTCTTCGAGGAATTCACGGAAATCCTCGCCGTTATTGTGGATATTGACCCAGCCGTTGCGTGCACGGACCTCTTCCCAGGCCTCGGTGTCATACATTTCGGCCAGCACTGTCTGAAATTCCTCGAGACGCTCCTCGGGAAGGCCCGGGGCGGCGAAGAATCCGCGCCAGTTGACGAAGGTTGCATCAACACCCTGTTCCATGATGGTGGGCGCGTCCGGATAGGCGTCCACGCGTTCCTCGGCAGTCACCCCGAGAATGCGCACCTCACCGGCCTCGGCCAGATCGATCGCTTCGGAGAAGCCGGTGCTCAATGCGGCGATCTCGCCCGACAGCAAACCGGCCATGGCGTTGCCGCCGGCATCATAGGCGATGTAGTTGAACCCGGTCGGATCTTCGCCCGCAGCCTCCATGACCAGAGCCGCGACGAGATGGTCCATCCCGCCCGGAACCGAGCCGCCACCGATTGCCATGCTCGCGGGATCGTTACGATAGGCTGCGAGCAGATCGTCGAGTGTCTCGATATCGCTGTCGGTATTCACCACCAGAGCGGCATAATCGCCGATCGTCCCGGCCACCAGCGTCAGGTCACGGAAGCTCTGCGGAAAAACCCCTGTCAGGGAGCGGATCACGATCGGCGTGGAATTCACCATCATCGCGTCATGAAGGCTCTCGGCATTGTCGATCATGTAACGGATCGCGACACCGCCACCGCCACCGGACATGTTCTCGTAGGTCGCCTGGCCGATCAGCCCTGATTCGGTGAGCGCCTCACCGGTACCGCGTGCGGTACCGTCCCAGCCGCCACCAGCGCCGCCGGGAACGATGAAGTGAATGCTGTCGAGTACCTGGTGTTCGTCGGCCTGAACCGCTCCGGCGAAAGCCACGGTGGACGCGGCTGCCGCCAGCACGAAACGGCGTGTCATCATCTTGATGCTCATGTTATCCTCCCATGCGTCAGGGTGGTTGTCTCCACCCACTTGCTCCATCTTGCATCCCAGGCTGACATCGGCCTGACACGAGACGGCGCGACCGGCGACGGCGCGCCACCACGGACCGGTGGATTCAGCGAGGGCAGATGCGGTTTCTTCTGATCGAGGACAATCCGGAACTGGCTGAGTCGGTCGTCAAGCGCATGGGCCTTGACGGCCATGTCATCGACCATGCCGCCTCCCTCGATGCCGCGCGAACCTGCCTGCAATGCGCCGAATACGATCTCATCCTGCTCGACGTCATGCTTCCCGATGGTGACGGACGCGACTTTCTCGCAGGGCACCGGATCGATCGCACCACACCCGTGATCGTGCTGACGGCGCGCTCGCAGGTTTCGGACAGGGTGAGCACGCTGGATCTCGGCGCGGATGACTACATCACCAAACCCTTTGATTTTTCCGAACTCGAAGCGCGCATCCGCGCCGTTCTGCGCCGTCGCGGCGGTGCGGCCGACAACCGGATCACCCTGGGCGACGTCACCCTCGATCTGCTTGCGGGAACTTTGCATGTCGCCGATCACGCGCTCACGCTTCGCAACCGTGAGCTTCGCCTGCTGGAGGTTCTGATGCGCAATGCCGGCCAGATACTCTCCAAGGCACAATTGCTCGATCGGCTGTTCAGCTTCGACGCGGACATCACCGAGAACGCGATCGAGGTGTATGTGGCGCGCTTGCGGCGGCGCCTGGAAGGGGGAACACCGCGCATAGAAACGGTTCGCGGACTGGGTTACAGGATGACGCTGCCATGAGCGCAACGGTGCGCACCCGCGGCTCGATCAGCCGGCGGCTGACGCTTCAACTCGCAGTGATCGCCGCTTTCCTCGCGTTGCTTTCATGGGGCATGGTGCGCAGCTTCTCGCAACAGGCCGCCGAACAGACACAAGACAACATTCTCGCCGCCTCCGCGACCGCGATCGCCGAGGAATTGCGCAGCGAAGCAGGCCGGATCCGGCTCGAAATCCCGTATGCCGCGTTCTCGATGCTCGGCGCGATCAACGAGGAGCGCGTGTTCTATCGTGTGCTCAGCGATGGCGAAACGCTGACCGGTTATGACGATCTGCCGGTGGAACAGGGCGCGCGCATCAATGGCGGTGTGGCGTTCGATACGCTGTCCTATCGCGGTGACGATGTGCGCGTGGCGATGGTCCAGCGCACGGTTTTCGCGTCGGAGCGGGCGGTGCGCGTGATCGTTGCCGTGGCGCAGACACGCAACGCGGTAGATGCGATTTCGGCGCGTATCTCACGTGCGGCGGCGCTTGTTTCCCTGGCGTTTTTCGTGCTTGCGGCGGTGTTGAGTTTCTGGGCCGCCAGGGTCTCGCTGCAGCCCCTGACGGCGATAACGCAAATCGTGTCGCGGCGCGGCGCATCGGACCTGAAACCGTTCGAGACGACCGCACCGCAGGAGATTGCCCCCTTGCTGACGGCGCTCAACCGCTTCATGGAGCGACTGTCCTCCTCTCTCGATCGATCCGAGGACTTCATCGCCGAGGCCGCACATCGGGTTCGCACGCCCTTGACCACGGTGCGCACGCAAGCGGAAATCGCGCTGCACTCCGTGACCAGGAGCGAGAACAAGGAGATTCTGCGTCGCGTGATTCGGGCCGTGGATGAAAGTTCACGCTCGGCCGGACAGTTGCTCGACCACGCCATGGTGAGCTTCCGCACAGACAAGTTGACGCACAGCGACGTCGATCTGGCGGAACTGCTCGGGGACGTCATCAATACGCTGCGCCCGACTGCCGACATGAAGGATATCCGGATCCGCACCGAACTGCCATCGCTGTGGATAAAGGGGGATGCGATCCTCCTGCAGAATGCGCTACACAATGTTCTCGATAACGCCATCAAGTATTCCCCGGCAGAGAGCACGATCACCATCACATTGGAGAACCGTGGCGCACAGGCCGGAATTCGCGTCTGCGACCAGGGCCGCGGCGTCGACGGCGCCGACATCGCCACCTTGACCCAGCGCTTCAGGCGCGGTGGGAATGTCGGCAACGTCGTCGGATCGGGGCTGGGCCTGACGATTGCCAACGAAGTGGTGCACGCGCATGGTGGGCGTCTCGAAATGACAGGCGCGCAGGATGGACCCGGGATATGCGTCACACTTCTCTTGTCATTGCGCTGAGCGCGGCCCTGCTCGCATTGGCGACGCTCGCGCAGGCCCTTGAAGTGGAAGAGCGCGGCTTTTTTCCGGCCAGGGTCGACGATGGCTCGCAATTGCGCCTGATCGGCACCGCAGAATTGCGCGTTTTTGCGCCATTGATCGAGAGTTTCCAGGAAATCCATCCGGATATTGCGATAGACTACACGACGGCGAGCAGCGCCGAGATCTTCCGCGCGCTGATCAGGGAGCAGGGGCCGTTCGATCTGGCCATCTCGAGCGCCATGGATCTTCAGCTCAAACTCGCCAATGACGGGTTTGCCCATGGTTACAGCTCGGAGGAGACCGCGCGCCTGCCTTCATGGGCCCGATGGCGCGATCAGGTTTTCGGCTTCACCAGTGAGCCAGCCGTCGTGGTGATTTCGCCGCAACATTTCGAGGGGCTCGCGCTGCCCCGATCACGCCACGAACTGGTGGCGCTGCTGCGCGAGCATCCCGAGCGCTTCTCTGGCGCAGTCGGCACATACGATGTGCGCGAAAGCGGTCTGGGCTATCTCTTTGCCACACAGGAAGCGCGCAATTCCGATACGTTCTGGCGTCTCGCCGAAGTGTTCGGACGGCTGGATGTCAGGCTCTATTGCTGTTCTGGTCAAATGATCGATGACATTGCGAACGGCGAACTGGCAATGGCCTACAATGTTCTGGGCAGCTATGCCGAACAGCATGTCGATCCCGATTCGGACCTGCAAATCATCCGGCTGGGGGATTATCGCAACGTCATGCTGCGCACCGTCCTGATCCCGACGACGGCGCGCGACCCGGTCCAAGCCGGTCTGTTCCTCGACCACCTGCTGCGCTCCGGCAATGCCGAGAATTTCACCGGACCGCGGATCTTGCCTCCGTTGCGCGATCCCGCGATGCGCGACACATCCGATTTCGGCCCGATCAGACTGGGGCCTGCCTTGCTGGTCTATCTTGACGCGCTCAATCGTGAAGCGTTCCTCGAAACCTGGAGCAATTCGGTCGAGCAGCCTTGATGCGCCGCCGGAACCTGCGAGCGCCAAAACTGGCATACAGGATTCTGACGAAAGCGGGTACAGTTTCGCGTGACTAAAAGGCGATTGAGGGCCCATGAGACCGCGCGGCGATTCAGTCGCCCGGATGGCCCTCCCAATAACGCGTGGGTATCGCGTAATAAGGTGTGTCGGTTCATGCCGCCATGCCCCGTATCAACCGCGTGTGAGCCGACCGATCATCGGGTAACCGATCTGCGCACGGAGGGGCCATCAGGCAAGCAAAACCACGCGACGTCCTGTGCATGCAAACTGCGCCCGCAATTGCCAACCGGTCAGCCTTCAAAGTGCAAGCGCTGATCATAACGGCAGCGTCAGGGTGCCTTACGGATCGCTTTCGTCGAAACCTCGAAATCAAGGCGCTCGGGATCATGCTTCCGCCCGGCGGCCCAGCGTCCCATTGAGCCACGCCGAGCTTCCAGCCATAAGTTTAAAGAATAACATATACTCCGAGTCGTTGGGAAGCCGAATTTGGGGTTGACGCGCATCTGCGAAGCGACTCAGCTGGTATGGTGATCTGCCGTGGCTTCCTTTCCACGTCAGAACGCCGTGAACTTGAGGCCTGCCTCCGCAGCCAACGCGAGGACCATGGCATTGCTCGGCGGGCGAATGCGATCCTGCTGCTGGGTGATGGAAAGTCCTGCCAAGAGATCGCCGAATTTTTGTATCTTGACGAAGACACCATTCGGATCTGGGACAAGGCCTATCAACGTGCCGGCTGGGATGCGCTCTCGGTAGATGCCTGGCAGGGCGGCCAATCTGGCATGACACCCCCTTCGTCGAACCGACGACGGTCGACGGGATCAGTGCGGCGCAGCTTCTGAGCAAGATCGAGGCCCGCAACCCCGACAAATGCCTGATCCACGTGACCTGGGACAACGCACGCTACCACAAGGGTCCGGATGTCAGGCAGTTCCTGTCACGACCCGGGTGTCGCATTCACCTGATCCAGCTTCCACCATATTGCCCGCATCGAAACCCGATAGAGCGGCTATGGGCGGTCATGCACCAGCACGTGATGCATAATCGTCATTACCCAACGCAGAAACAGTTCGCAGATGCCATCCTCGCATTCCTGCACGAAACCATTCCAAATGAATGCCACAACTTCCGCGACAAGGTATCAAACAACCTCTGCCTTATAACACGCCAGAATTTTCGGGTTTTGGCAGGGTAGGAGTATAATAAACTTTCGAATCCCACTCTCAGGCAGGTCTTCTTTCAACAGGTGGCACTGTAGCCGTCTGATCCGATAACTTGGGGGCTTGTTCCGGTAGCAAGGCAAACAGGCCGGAACGGGCCATCACCTCGTCACCATCCAAGACGGCGCGTTCAAGTGCCGCGATATCGCGCATGAGGACTTCCGGATCGGCAAGCAAGGGCGAGGCGACAAAGACTCCGTCAACCCCCGAAGGTTCGGGGTGCTCCGTCGGGTCAAACAGTTCCTCGAAGAGTTTCTCTCCCGGTCGTAGTCCGGTGAAAGCGAGCTTGATATCGTGATCGGGACGTAATCCGGCGAGCACGATCATGGATCGCGCGAGATCGACGATCCGTACAGGCTTGCCCATGTCCAGAACCATGATACGACCCCGGGCGCGCCGCTGTTCGATCCCGGTTGCCGCCGCCTGCAAAACCAGTTGGGTGGCTTCCGGAATGGTCATGAAATAGCGCTTCATCTCGGGATGGGTCACCGTCACCGGGCCCCCTGCGAGAATCTGACGTCGGAACAGCGGTACGACCGAACCCGTCGAACCGAGAACATTGCCGAACCGCACGGTGATGAACCGGGTGTTAGAACCGGCGACATCAAGTGACTGACAATAGAGCTCAGCTACCCGTTTCGATGCACCCATCGTGCTTGTGGGACGGATCGCCTTGTCGGTCGAAATCAGCACGAATGCTTCGACACCGGCTTTGACTGCTGCATCCGCGAGATTGCGCGTGCCGAAAACATTGGTCGCTACGCCATCGCAAACATTGATCTCTATCAGCGGAACATGCTTGCGAGCCGCAGCGTGAAATATCACCGACGGCCTCTCACGCGTTATCAAAGTGTGCATCTGACCGTTGTTCCGTACATCGCCGAGCACGGCTGTGTGCAACAGTTCCGGAAAGTCGCGAGAGATCTCGTGATTAATCTCGTATAGCGCGTATTCGGAGAGGTCCACGAGAATGAGTTGACGGGGACCATAACGCGCCACCTGCCTGACGATCTCGGAACCGATACTGCCGCCGGCGCCTGTGATCAGAATGACGCGATCACGGATGAGAGCGGCAATATTGTCCATCTCAAGGTTGATGCTTGGACGTCTCAGCAGATCTTCTAGGGTCAGTTCGGCAAGATCAGGCTCCATCCCTGTCAAAGGCTTTGATGCAACCCGACGCAAAGGTAGCTGTAAATCCGTCGCCGTTTGCAGCAGGGTGGACCAGTCCCCAGAGAAACTGGGTGATGCCAGAACGAGCGCATTTATGGTGGTGCCGGCTCGACTGAGTCGCGGGACGATCTCGGCGAGTTCGGAAACTGCGCCGAGAACCGGGATTCCTCTGACACTACGTCCGTTTTTTCCAGACTTTATATCAATGATACCATGAACGTGGTGGCGAGAATTCTCGAGACCGTATCCGCGAATGACCTGATCGGCTTCACTGACGGTTCCGACGATCAGAATTTCCTCGCGCGGACGGTCCGCGAGATCGCCTGCACGCAATCCCGTCAAGCCGCCGTCCTTGAAGGCGCGGTATGCCAGCCGGGGCGCGCCGATCAGCACGATCATTACGAACCACGTGATCGGCAATGCGGTGCGTGGGAATCCTTCCAGGCGTGTGACGCTGAACAGAAGCGGCATAAAGACGATGACGGAGGCTGTCGCCGCAAGGACGATGGTCCGCAGATCAGTAATCGATGCAAAGCGCCACATGCCCCGACCAAGACCAAGGCACTGAAAAATAACCAGACACGTGATAGCGAAGAGAGTCAGCCACAGTCCGAGTTGATCAATCCGCCAGACATCATTTCCATAGCGAGCAATTAATGCGATCATGAGTGATGCCACGGCCATAACGACATCATGGCCGGATGCCAGCATGGTTTTCCAGGAGAGGGAAATTTTTCCCCCGAGCATGCGCATTCCCGCCAATCCCTATTCGCCAGCCATTTCGTTGCCAGTATCACGCACGCCAGAAGCCGTAAAGTTCACACCGAGCGATACAGAGCGGGTGCGCCGCCGCAATCGACCAAAATTCAACGCAGCCAATCAATTTCAACGTGATGCAGCGCATTACCTTCTAATCTGGTCATGGCTCGGTTTGCTGGCGCCTCGCGCTGCAATTGGCAAGGATCATTCCACTGATGCCAACCCATAGTATTCCCGATACCAGGCCACGAAACGCTGCACGCCTTCCTCGACCGTTGTCCCGGGGCGATAGCCGGTCAGGGCCTGGAGCAGATCGGCGGAGGCGACGGTTTCGCGCACATCGCCTTTCTGCATGGGCAGCATGTTGCGGATCGCCTCGCGGCCGAGCTCGCGCTCGATGGTCTCGATGAAGGGCAGGAGCCCTACCGGCTGACCACCGCCGATATTGACCACGCGCCAGGGCGCGGCAGGGGAGAGCGAATCATCGATGCCCTCCACGGGCTTGCCCGCCTCCGGCGGGGTCTCGATCAGGCGGGTGACGGATTCGATCAGATCGTCGATATAGGTGAAGTCACGCTTCATGCGACCTTCGCCATAGATATCGATCGGCTCGCCCGCGAGGATGGCCTTGACGAATTTGAACAAAGCCATGTCCGGGCGGCCCCAGGGGCCATAGACGGTGAAAAAGCGAAACGCCGTCGTCGGCAGGTTCCACAGATGCGCATAAGAATGCAGCATCGCCTCATTGGCTTTCTTGGTGGCCGCATAGAGCGTGATCGGATGATCGGTACGATCCGTCTCGCCGAACGGCATTTCGGTGTTGGCGCCGTAGACGGAGCTCGTCGAGGCGGCGAGGAAATGCCGCGGCGCGCTCTCGCGCACGCCCTCCATGACGTTGAAGGTCCCGGTGAGATTCGAATCGATATAGGCGCGCGGATTTTCCAGCGAATAGCGCACGCCGGCCTGGGCTGCGAGATGCACCACCGTATCCGGCTTTGCCTCGCCGAAGATCTCCGCAATGCGCGCGGCGTCCTCCAGCATCACCTCATGGAAACGGAAGGCGTTGGTGCCCTCGCCGCCCGCGCCGCGCAACTGGGTCAGCCGCGCCTGCTTGAGGCGCACATCGTAATAATCGGTCATCCCGTCAATGCCGATCACCACCCAGCCATCGGCAAGGAGGCGGCGCGCGAGGTGGAAGCCGATGAAACCGGCAGCGCCCGTGACGAGTGCGGTGCGTGTGCCTGAAGTGCTCATCCGACCAAATCCTCCGCGAAGAACATTTCGCCAAGGCGGTGCCGGCTAATACCAACCCGCAATGATCAGAACCGATGAGCCCAGTCTCGCAGCCCGATGGCCATGATGCGCCATGGCTGGTCGATGATGGCGTTCCAGGCCTGGCAGCACAGGTCGAGGAGTTGGTCATAGGAGGCGAAGACTCGGTTGGAGAGGAGATTGTCGCGCATGAACTGCCAGAGGTTTTCGACCGGATTCAACTCGGGCGATTTTGGCGGCAGCGGCAGGAGGGTGATGTTTTGCGGGATCTCGAGGCCTTTGGCCATGTGCCATCCGGCCTGATCGAGAATGAGGATGGCGTGTTTGCCCGGGGCGACTGCGGCGGCGATCTCCACGAGATGAAGGTTCATGGCTTTTGTGTCGCAGCGCGGCAGGACGAGAGCCGCCCCTTTTCCCTCCTGCGGGCAGATCGCCCCGAAGATGTAGGTCGAGGCGGTGCGCTGATCGTGCGGCGCCGAGGGGCGGGTTCCGCGCTTGGCCCAGCGTCGGGTGATCTTGTTCTTCTGGCCGATGCGGGCCTCGTCGGCGAACCAGACCTCTATGTCATCGGGCGCGAGGCTCTGGTGGGCGGCGATTTCGTCCAGGCGGGCGGGGAAACTTTTTTAAAATCCTCGATGGTATGCGTGTCCTGCGCATGATGGCGCGGCCTCGCCGAGAGCTTGCGATAGCCCATCTTGCGCAGGGCCCGGCTCACCGTGTCTTCGCTCGCTGCGATGCGGAACTCCTCGTAGAGCCATTGCGCGAGATCGACGATCCGCCAGCGCACCACGCCATGGACGGACGGGATCGGTCCTTCGTCCACCCGCCGTGCCAGGGCCGCCAGATGATCGGGGCCGAGCAGAGGAGCCTTGCCCGGCGCCTTGCGGTCGACGAGCCCCTCCGGTCCCTCTCGGTTGAACCGCTCAACCCAGTCGCGGACGATCTGCGCCGTCACGCCGCCGAGCCGGGCCGCCTCCGCCCGGCTCGATCCCTCATAGATAGCCGCGATAGACAGAAGCCGGCGCGTTTGCGCCCCATCCTTCGAGCGCCGCGCCGCCGCACGGCAGCGTTCCGCGTCAAAATCATCCCGCAAGGGCAAAGCAGCCATGGCGAACTCCTCCGTTCGCCACCTTGAATCTGATTTGCGCCTCGGAGGGAATCCCCCGAGTCAATTTCAATGCGGATTGGTATTATCCGCAATAACGTACGGAATTTCTGAACGCAGTCTGCTTGGAGACCGAATAAGCGCAGAACCTGAGCCAACTCCGTAAGGGTGCGCAGTCCATATGCTGTTCCGCTTGCATGGCTGTACAAGCACGGCACCTTTACCGTCGGTACCGGTGGTTGAAGCCACGGCCCAATGGAAGCTGATGGCGCGGGCGTGCCGCGCAACTTTGGCCCTCATCCTCCTCAGACAGTCATGCGACCCTAAAAACAGACGGGGAGCTGACCATCGCAGTGGTGGCTGGATTTCGGCCCGAGCGCCGCGCCGTCACCCCGGCCCGGCGCCCGGTGGTGCGGACTGCTTTCACCATCCTGTCAAAATCCAACTTCTTGAACGGCGAGAGATCAAGCCCGTCGTCGAGGGGCATGTTCGCAACCGCGTGCAGGTTCTCGCCGCTGAGATTATCAGCGCCATAATCGTCGTGTTCCGTCCTCGCGCCCCGATGGCCGGCCTGGAGGTACCGGCTCTTGTCGTCGAGCTTTTCATGGCGCATGCGATCGATCGCCTGGTGACGCAAGCTGTGCAGCACTTCGATGTTCTCGGCGATGGCGTCAGAGCGCTGCAGCAACCGGTTGAGACGACGCGAAGCGAGTTTTGACGGATCGGGATAGCGCAGCGCATTGGCGAAGACCGGCCCTGTCTGCTCGCTCGCCCACAACGCAAAACCGATCTCATCGAGCACGTTGTGGAGAACAAAGGCACGCAACGAGGCTTCGGTCTTGTAGGGAACGCGAATGCGCTTGCCTTCAAAACGGATATGCGATTGGGGATGAACGATCCAGACGCCGTCTCGCTGGCGGAAATCCTCACCCCGCAGATGCAGCAGCAGACCGATCCGCCGCCCGGTCAGATAGGCCATCAGCGGCAGGATTGCTTCTTCGAGATACCCGCTTTCGACGCCATGGACGAAGACCTTGTTCAGCGTGAGCGTGCTGATCGGCAAGCGTTTGCGCGGGCTCGTGCTGCTCAGCGGCCAGGCGATCTTCATGTCACGGAAGGGGTCCGCGAAGCCGAGTTCCGTGCGCCGGTCACGAATGATCGCGCGCACGAAGGCGACATAGCTGTCTTCCAGCGTCTTGCGCGAGATCCCCTCACATTTGAAGTCGCGGTTGTCTTCGATGATTTCCGCGATCGGCCATTCCGTCAGTGCCACGTCATGCAATTCGGAGCTGCGCTTGATGTGGTTTTTTGGCCAGTACTGCATCCGGTCGATATAGAATTGCAGATCGCTCGGTCGGTAGGCGGTAATCGGGAGATCGCCGAGGAGGCCGATGAAGGTAGCGCGCGCAAGCCGTGCTTTGCTGAGCAGTTTTTCGGTCGCCGCGCGCTGACGTTGGCGTTCGTCATAGGAATCCGCGAGCTCAGAGAATGTCGGTGCCGGACCGGGCTGATGATAGGGGTGTGCCTGATATGGCGGGAACTGATGCCCTGGTCCGTGATGCGTGGGGCCATGCTGCGAGGGTCCATGCTGCGGCGGCATATGATTGCCCAGCGCGGGCGCCGACGCTTGCCAGGTCGCGGTCGCTGCAGGGGCAACGGACAGGGCAAATCCGCCAAACGCATAATGCGTCGCGTAAGCGGTGCTCATGCTGGACGCAGGGATGCCAAGTTCCGCAGGCTTGGGGCCGAGATCTGCGATGCTCGACGCGCTCTCCTGCCGCGACAGGTCGGAAGCGGACATATTCGGCAAGGAACGATCCGGGTTCGCCACTGCATCATGATCTGATGCGCCCTGAGCTGATGTGTCCTGATCTGGCGAAGTGGGCGCGATCGGACTGCCCGACGTCACACTGGCAATTGTCTGCGTCCTCTGCCCTGCACGCGAAGCCGTTGTCTGAGGTTGATTTTTGGTCATCGCCACAGGCATGCCGTCCGGCGCGGCCTGCGGCTTCGATCCCGTTTGAGCCGGTGGCATGCCCCTCTTGGCTTCCGGGATCAAGGCTTCCGGGATCAAGATCACCGAAGCGTCGGGATCACCCGGCCCCCCGCACGGGCGCAGTCGCGGTGCCTAATGGCATGGAGGCTGCATCCGGGTTCACAGTCTTGTCCCCACCCTGATGCCCGAGCAGATTCATGCGGATGCGACCCTGCGCGTGCTCCGCGCCGTCATGATCGCTGTACTTCATCGGCCCGGTTGACCTATGGGCGTACCGGAAATCCTCATCATGGGCCGCGTCTTGCGGCCCGCTCGGCTGCCGGTTCCGATCGCCGATCATTGCCCCGAGATGATCAAGCAGGCCGGGATCACCATTCAGCTGGTCCATCAAGCTGCTGAATGTCTGCATCCGGGAAAACGCGTTGGCAGTGATCTGCGGGGCATGCCGGGCGACGATATCGTCACTCTCGCCGCCCTTTCGGGCGCGCTCCGCATGCACGATATCGCGGATATGCGTGGCATAGATAGCAGTCGCCGGATCGAGCGGCGGGGCCGCGCCCGCAAACGCATCACGCAGACGCCGTAGTTCCCCTGCGAGAATATCGAAAGGATCGGGCTGTTCGGACGAAATCATATTCTTATTCATCGGTGTATTCACGGTCGAACTCATGGACGCAACCAGAATGTCAAAAAACGCATTCAGATGACGTGCCCGCTTCTTCGCTTCGGGCGGCGTCATCGGGCCGAGCCGGATACGAAGGATGCGCGACGAATGCTTCTTTGTAAACGCTGTTTCTGCAGTTGATCCGAAAACGGATTTCGGAACACGCCGCTGAAACACATAAGCGTCACGGTCCCGTGACAGATTCTGCGGCAAGTTTCGCAGTAAGTCACCTTGGCTGAAGCGTTTCCTGCTTTCTCCATTTCTTGAGCGCCGCCCCTGGGCGCGGTGATCGGCATGTTCGATCAGCGTATTGCGATTCGTTTGCTCTGACAAAGGTCCGTCAATGCCAGCGTGATGGCCGGCGTGGTGCGTGTCGGCGCTGGCATTTTCCCGTGCGGACGCCGCTGTCGACGCAGCGAACCCGCCTCCATGCAAACCCTGTTCCATGTGGGCGGCCCCGGCGGCCCCGCTCCGCAGCCCGATATCAGCCTGCGGCGTCATGCCGCAGGAATGATCCACAGCCTTTCGCGGTCCTCCCGCTTCCGGCAGCTGAATCCCGCTGGTTACATTTGCGGTTACATCCGGGGTTACATCTGCGGTTACGTTTGTTGATTTTGCTTGGATTTTTGTCGGGTCGGCGCAATTGATGCTTTCATGCCCATTGCGGCCCGGGATATGACTGTTGTGTCCCATTGCGATCTCCATCGTGTTGCGGGGCACACAACCGGGCACTTTGCGAGGGACTTTCTCGGCTTACGATTTTTGCAACCCAGGGATGGCGGAGAGGGGGGGATTCGAACCCCCGATACGGTTGCCCGTATGCCGCATTTCGAGTGCGGTGCATTCAACCACTCTGCCACCTCTCCGCAATGATCGACTAGCGCCCGCGTGGGGTGCTCTTCGGTGGCCGGCTGCGGATTAGCATGGGGCGGGCGTGGGGACAAGCGGGTTGAGGGGGCTTCGTTCGAAATTCCGACCCGCTTCGCCGGCGCGCAGGCATCGCGCACAAGCCGCGTGGGCGGGCTTGCGCCTTCATTGCGGGCGGGCCATCGGCTAGTCTCACGGCAATGATCACGTCGAACCGGCGAATCCGCATTCGTGATGCGGTGAATGCCCGGAGAAAGCGCCCTGCGAGGGGCGCATCGGAGAGGAAACACCATGAGCGCGACAGCCCGCACCGGCGGCCAGATACTCGTCGACCAGATCGCCCTGCACGGGGCACAGCAGATCTATTGCGTGCCCGGTGAGAGCTATCTCGCGGCGCTTGATGCCATGCATGATGCGCAGATCGGCGTCACTGTCTGTCGCCAGGAAGGCGGGGCGGCGATGATGGCGGAGGCCTATGGCAAAATCACCGGCCAGCCCGGCATCTGCTTCGTCACACGCGGCCCCGGCGCCACCAATGCCTCGGCGGGTCTGCATATCGCGCGTCAGGATTCCACCCCGATGATTCTCTTCGTCGGCCAGATCGGGCGCGAGATGCGCGAGCGCGAGGCCTTCCAGGAGCTCGATTACCGCGCCGTCTTCGGCAGCATCGCCAAATGGGTGACCGAGATCGACGATCCCGCCCGCATTCCCGAACTCGTCTCGCGTGCCTTCCATGTCGCCACCTCCGGGCGTCCCGGTCCGGTTGTGATCGCCCTGCCGGAAGACATGCTCACCGAGGCCGCCGTCACTGCGGATGCGCCCGCCTATACGCCGATCGAGACATATCCCGGCCCTTCACAGATGGCGGAGCTGCAAAAGCTGATCGCCGGTGCCAAACGCCCGGTGGCCATTCTCGGCGGCGGGCGCTGGGACGCGCAGGCCGTGACACGCTTCAAGCGTTTCGCCGAGCGCTTCCGGCTGCCGGTGCACACGTCCTTCCGTCGCCAGATGCTGTTCGACACCCTGCATGAATGCTATGCCGGCGATCTCGGTATCGGCCCCAACCCCAAACTCCTGAAGCGCATCAAGGATTCCGATCTGGTGCTCGTCGTCGGCGGGCGCCTGTCGGAAATGCCGAGCCAGAGCTACAGCCTTTTCGAGATTCCCGCACCGCGCCAGCGCCTCGTGCATGTGCATCCCGATTCCTCCGAGCTCGGTCGCGTCTACAGCCCCTTCATGGCGATCAATGCCAGCCCCGGCGCCTTCGCCGCCGCACTCGAGAGCCTGCAGCCGCCGGCGGATCTGCCCTGGGCGGAGGATACCCGCGCGGCGCATGAAGACTATCTGGCCTGGAGCGATCCGGCTGCGATCACCCATCCGGGCGATCTGCAGATGGGCCAGGTCATGGCTGAACTCGCCAAAGCCGTGCCGGATGACGCGATCATGGCCAATGGCGCGGGCAATTATGCCGGCTGGGTGCACCGTTTCTGGAAATTCCGCCATTACGGCACCCAGCTCGCCCCGACATCCGGCTCCATGGGCTACGGCTTGCCCGCAGCAGTCGGCGCCAAGCGCGCCTTCCCCGAGCGCATGGTGATCTCGGTCGCGGGCGATGGCTGCTTCATGATGCACGGTCAGGAATTCGCCACTGCCGTGCAATATGATCTGCCGATCATCGTGCTGATCGTCGATAACGGCATGTACGGCACCATCCGCATGCACCAGGAGCGCGATTATCCCGGCCGCGTCTCGGCGACCATGCTGAAGAACCCCGATTTCGCGGCCTATGCCCGCGCCTTCGGCGGTTTCGGCGCGCGGGTCGAGCGCACGGAGGAATTCGCCCCCGCCCTGAAGGAAGCCATGGCCAGCGGCAAGCCGGCGATCATCCACCTCCTGATCGACCCCGAAACCATCACCCCCACCACCACGCTCTCGGCCATCCGCGAGAAGGCGATGCAGGAAAAGGCGTGAGGGAGCGGGGCGCAGGCGCGCGTCCCCGCGTGATGACGTGAGAGACACCCGCCGGCGACGGCGGGTGTTTTCATTTCCGGGGCTCGGGCTCTGATGCGGCTGCGAGGCCTGTTTCGAACCTGTCGCTGGCATTGCGGGCGGCTTGCAAGAGCGCGTCGAAATCCTCCGGCGGATCACCGTTCTCGAGCATGCCCTTGAAGGTCGCATAGGCATCGCTTCGACTGCCGTAAGAGCGCAGCGTCTCGTCGTCATTCACCCAGGCGATCACGATGATCCCGCTCGCCGTGTCGAAGCGGAAGAACAGGCGGTATTGCTGGAAGAACTTCGCCCGGAACCAGTGTCTGCGCGCCGGGCCGAGACTGTCGCCCTGGCGGAAGGTCGGCGATCCGGGATCCGCCGGAATGACCTCGCGCGCGAGCCTGAAGATTGCGGCAAGGCGCTTCGTTGCATTCTTGCGCCGCCATCCCTGCGGATCGCGCGCCCGCAGCGCCTCGACCTGTGTGATCAGGGCGTCGAGCTGGTCGAGAAACAGCGGATGCGCGTAGATCGACCAGCCGTTGACGGTGAGCGGCGCCACCGGCGCGCTCATGCGTCATCCGGCGACAGCGGCGCATCCAGATCGACATCGATATCCCCGACGAGCGCCGCGAGGCGATCATGCAGGGCGCCGTCGAGCGCCTTCAGGCGCTCGGGATGGGCCTTGATATCCGCTTCGATGAAATCAAGAAATGCGCCGAGAGCCGGGTCGCTCTCTGATGCAGATACGGGCTCGATATAAACCCGGCCATCGGGCTCGATGCAGTAGCGCAATTGATCGCCCTTGCTGAGCGCAAGTTGCTTGCGTACGCCACGCGGCACCGTCGTCTGATAGCGATCGGTGAGCTTCGAGGTTTCGTGTGTGCGCGCGGACATGTCGCGGCAGCCTCCGTTTCCGGCGAAAGGATATGGCATTATTGTAATGCAAGTGCATTGCTGTTTCAATGTAGGGCCTTCGGACGCTGTGCCTTGACGCTCCAACACCCTCACCCGAACAACCCGTGCAGATACCAGCGCGGGCTTTGCGTCTCGCGGGCATAGAGGCCGTGGCGGAAGAGCCAGAAGCGGCGGCCCGCGCGGTCTTCGACGCAGAAATAATCCCGCGTCAGCCGCCCGCCGCGCCACCAGGGCGGCGCGATGCGCTCGGGGCCTTCATAGGCGATGGTCTCGTGCAGGACGCGGCGCCAGCGAAAGCGCAGGGGCGGACCGTCGGGGACGCCGGCCAGCGCCTCGATCGGTTCGGGCTGGTCGAACAGGCGGATCGGGCGATCCGGCGCGGCGGTGGCGAGCCAGGAAGAGGGGGGGAGCCAGGGTGCGGAACGGGTTGAGGAACGGGCGGTGGTGCGCCCGGAAGCGGGGCGTTCGAAGGGGCGGCGCAGGCGCGCGGCCTCTTCCGGCAGATGCGCATCGCCGGCAACGGGAATACGCACGCGTTCCTCGCCGAGCCGGGCGCCGAGCGTATCGATCAGCCGGGCCAGCGCCTGCCCGCGCGCACGCCCGTCAAGCCGGAGGCTCGTTTCGTCGAGGCGCCCGACGGCGATGGCGCTGAGCCGGGCGAGATCAAAGCCGTGGCCCACATCGAGGGCATCGTGCAGGCCGGCGAGCCTTTCGCGGAAAAGCAGCATGATCCGGTCGGGATCGCGCACCGGACGCCCTGACTGCAGGCTGATGCGCCGCACCGCGCCATCGACACGAAACAGCATGTATTCCAGCCGCGTCGCGCCCTCGCCGTGGCGGGTGAGCATGGCGCAGAGCTCTTCCGCCAGCCGCTCCAGCGTGCGCGCGACATCCTCACTGGCCAGAATCGGCTCGAAGAAACGACGCTCGGCAAGATAGGCCGGCGCCTCGATCCGCGCACCGATGCCTGAGCGCAGGCGTCCCAGAGCCGCATCGATGCGCGCGAGCAGATCCGCGCCGAACCGGGCGGCAAAGGGCGCGCGCGGGCGCAAGAGAATATCCTCGACCCGGCGCAGGCCCATCCGCTCCAGCGCCTCGCAGGTCTCGGGAGCGACGCGCAGGGCCCGCAGCGACAGAGGCCGCAAGGCCGCTTCCTCGGTGCCGCTTGCGATGATCGGATCGCGAGCGCCCGCCTTGTCGCGCCTTGCGCGCGTCAGCGCGGCGGCGGCCTCCGGCGTGCCGGCAATGGCGAGACGGGGGGTGAAGCCCATCGCGGTCAGGCGGGCGCGGATATCGGCAAGGAGTGCTTCCTCGCCGCCGAACAGATGCGCGGCGCCGGTCATGTCGAGCACCAGTGCGTCGGGCGGGTCCTGCGCCAGAAGCGGAGTGTAGCGCCGCGCCCAGTCGGCGAGGCGCTCCAGAAGGGCACGATCGGCTGCCGGATCGTCGGGCAGGGCGATCAGATCGGGATGGCGTGCGCGGGCATCGGTGAGCGCCATCCCCGCCCGCAGGCCGCGTCGCAGGGCCACGGGATCGGTGGCGGCGAGGCGCAGGGCGCCGCGCGTCTCGCAAGTGGTGACGAGAGGGCGCGGGACGGGGGGGGAGCCGGAAGAGGATGCGGCGGGATTCGCATCAGCGCGCGGCAGCACCCCGTCTCGCAGCCCCCCCTCGCGTCTGATCCGCTCGCTCACGAGAAAGGGCAGGAAGATCGCCAGATAGCGCTTGTGATGCGCCTGATCGTGCTGCGGCTGCCCCTTCTCCTGCCCCGATTGCGCTGAAACGCCCGTGCTCATGATCCCATTCCCTCAGCCAGCGTCCCTCGCGCCCGCCGCGATGGCGGGCCAGATGCAGGCGCCAGGCCGCCCGGCCCGGCTCGCCGGCGAGGCCGCGCCGGCTTTGATGCGCGCCGATCAGCCAGCGTGTCCGCGCGGCGCTGGCGATCTTCAGATCGCGCGCCCCGCTGCCGGCCTGGACCAGCAAACCCGTCGCGCCTCCCTCGCGCGCCGCCAGAACCAGCCGGCGCGAGGCGGTGAGATCGCAGGCTCCGGCGAGCCCGGTCACTTCTGCCAGAACCGTATCGAGTCCCGGACAGCGCAAACCCTGCTCCATCGCCCAGAGCGTGCTGCGGGCATCGCGGGTGCGCAGCATGATGATGCGGGCGGGATCGAAGGCCCTTCCCGCCATACTGTTTCCCGCCATGGTTTTCCCCGCCATCATGGCGATCCCCTGCGGATAGGGCGCCCCGTCCTCAGCCCGGGCGCGCTCCTCCTGGATCCAGAGCATCGCCCCGCCGCGATTGAGCCGCAGGGCCAGCGCCAGTGCGAACCCATGCGCAGCGCCGCAATCGCCGGCCTCCTCCGCGAGGATCTCGTGCACGGCGCCGCGCGCAAGCCCGCCTCCCAGCACCGCATCGACCGCGTCATGATCGAGGGGCGCATGATCGCCGGCTTCGGCGCGCGCCGCATGCGACTCCCCGCAAGATTCCCCGCAAGATTCCCCGAAAGCCTCAACCGCCCGCCGCAAAACCCCTCGCGCCCGCAACTGCGCGAGATCCTGAGCAGCATCCTTTGCGGCATCCTGCGCGGCGGATGACGCAGCATCTGCGAGCGCATTGTCAGTGGCGGGCGCGCGACCAGACAACATCACTTTTTGATCCCTTTATGTTCTTTAAATGATCACTATCTGATTCCATCTCCACCCGGGCGAGTCAAGCATCCTGCCAGCGCCCGATCCCGCCCGTGACGAAATTTCCCGATACGCGCCACGCGCCGCTATCCTCCTGGCGCGGTGATGCTCTACTCTCCCCGGACACACCATCGACGAGACGCTGCATGTTCGAACAGACGCGACCCTTCACCCTGATGCAGGCACGTCTTCCCCTGCGTGATCCGCATGATTGCACCGACGGGGCGGATGAGCTCGCGCTCTACCGGGCGCTCTACGAGACGCTTGTCGGCTACGGTCCGCGCGGGTTTCGCCCCCGCCTCGCCCGGAACTGGCAGGTCTCTCCCGATGCCTGCATCTGGCGCTTTCGCCTGCGCCCGGGCACCGTCTTTCATGACGGGATGGCCTGCGATGCGCAGGCGGTGAAGACCTCGCTGGAGCGCATGGCGCGCCCCGACAAGGGTTATGCGCTGGGCTCGCCGGCGGTCTGGCGGGCCTATCTCGGCGATGCCGATATCCGTGTCGATGACCCCCACAGCCTCACCATCAGGCTGGGCGCGCCGATGGCGGATCTGCTCGACATCCTCGCCCAGGCCTTCATCCTCTCCCCCGCCGGGCTCGACGCCCTCGATGCCGGCAGGATCGCGGCCGCGCCGGGCAGCGGGCCGTTTCGTCTGGCGGAATACGGCGCGGGGCAGCTGCTGCTCACCCGCTTCGCGGAATATCGCGGGCGCCGGCCCACCAATGAGGCGATCCGCGTCCTGGCCGAGCCGGACCGCGCGCGGCGCCTCGACGCCCTCGTCGCAGGGCAGGCGCAGGCTGCGACCGATCTCGATCCGCCGGCCAGCACGGTGCTTGCGCAACACGGGGCGACGCGGGTGGAGAGCCTCACCCCGGTGGCGATCATTTTCATGATGAATGCCGCGCATGGCCCGCTCGATAATCCGCTGACGCGGCGCGCGCTCTCCCTCGCGATCGATCGCGGTGCGCTCCTGCGCGACGCGGCCGGCGGGGCGGGGCAGGTTATGCCCGGCTTCATCAGCCCGCTGCATTTCGGTGCACCGCAGGCGCAAGGCGAAGAGCATCCGCTTCACGACCCGCTATACGACCCCGATCAGGCCCGTGCGCTGCTGGCGCAGGCCGGGCACGCAAACGGTCTCGCCCTCACCCTCGATACGCCGACGCGCCTGCCTGATGAGGCGCAGGCGCTTTCCGAAGGCCTGCGCGCGCAGCTCTCGGCCTTCGGCATCAGCATCGAGATCCGCAGCCATGGCGAGCGCGAAGCCTATGCGCATCAGGTGCGTCGCAAGGAGATCGGCGATCTTTGCGTGTTCGATTCGAGCCCGCTCTCGACCTTTCGCGTGCTGGTCGAGAAGCTCGATCAACGCGTGCGTGGCGCCTGGTGGCAGGGCTATGCCTCACCGGGGGTCGAGGCGGCGATCGATGCCGGACGCGCCGAGCCGGACGAGACCCGCCGCGCGGCGCATTACGCACAGGCCTATCGCCTGATGCAGGCGGATCCGCCCTGGCTGACGCTCTATAATCCGGCCCGCATCACCGGTCTCGCCGGCCACCATCCCGCTTTCCGCTTGCCCCGCGACGCGGTGATCGATCCTGCCGCCCTGCCGGCGCTGCCGGTGGCGGCAGCCTGACAGGCAGGATCAGAAGCCCGTCTCGATATAGCCGTAGACCCGCTCGGTGAAGCCATAGATCTGCGCGCCGACGAAGGGCGCGCTGACCAGAAACATCAGCAGGATGGCGACGATCTTCGGGATGAAGGTGAGCGTCATTTCCTGAATCTGCGTCAGCGCCTGGAGCAGGGCGATGACCACGCCCACCAGCATGGCGACGCCGACGATCGGGCCCGATCCCGCGATCACCACCCAGATCGCGTCGCGAATCATGTCGAGGGCGTCGACCGCGTTCATGACGGCGCGCCGGTAATGGTCACCCCCGGGCCGACCAGCAGGCTGCGCCCGTCGCTGAGCGTGGCATGGGGGCCCTGGTCGGTCAGGCGTACCGATTCGATCTCGCCGGAGACCGATCCGTCCCCGGAAGTGACATGGCGCCCGATCAGGCCGCCCGATTGCGAGAGCGACAGACCCGCGAGCAGATCATCCAGCTTGCGGTTGGTCTGGATCGCCTGCTCGACCACCGAGAAGGAGGCGAATTGGGAGACGTATTCCGATGCGTCCGTGGGATCGAGCGGATCCTGATGCTTCATTTCGGCGATCAGCAAGCGCAGGAAGGCATCGTAATCCATGTCGGTGCTGCGCTCCTGCACCTGACCCGCACCTGTCTGGCTCTCGGCACCGCCGGGCGGGGCCTGTGTCGGATTGACCATCATGTCGGTTGTCTCCTCAGGCTGCGGCGAAAGCCCGGGCCCGCGCCCGGTTCTCACCAATGATTTCGGCTTCACGGGCAAACAGGCCGCGCAGGATCTTCAGCCCGTCGAAACAGCGCCCCTGATCGATGGCCGCACGCAGATCCAGAAGCCCGTCGATGATCTCGTGATTGGTGAAGGAGCGTAATGTGGGCGCGAACAGATCGTCGAACAGGCCCCGTGAGCGGGCCGCCTGCAGCGGATCGATCAGCATGGTCTGCACGACGAAATAGAGCTGGCGCAGCGGCGTCGTCGTCTCCTCGGGCTGGAGCACATGGTTTTCCATCAGGAAGGTGACGTCGTTGAGCAGTTCGATTCCGACCTTGCGGTCGACCCGCAGCACCGCGCCGTTGACGAAGAGGCGCTCCTGCGGCTTCAGCGCGAGCCGCATCGTACCCGACTGGCCGGAACGCCCGGTTTCTCCACGCGGCTTCATTTCAGGCCCTCGCTGATCATGGTGTTGATGTCGATGAGGTTCTGCAGATCGTCACAGCGCTCCAGCCGGATCTGCTCGACCTCGCGCAAGACCCAGATCCCGATCGAGATCAGATCGGCGCGCAGCGCCTCCGGCAGATCGTTTTCCGGCTGGGCCAGATCCTCGATCAGGATGCTCCAGAGGCTGCGCAGATAATGCAGCGCCTCGACGGTCTCGCGCGAGCGGATGCCCGCGACCTGCGCCTGTTCAAGCAGTTCGACGCCGCGCTTGACCGCGCGCCGCTCCCGCCCCCGCGCATCGGAAGCCGCATCATCGACGATTTCGGCGTAAGTGAACTGGTACATCGGCACCTCACGTGAATTTCAGGAGCGAAAGCTGACGGATCCGGGCCGTCAGGCTGTAGGACATCTCGACCTGCGTCATCAGGCTGTTGACCTTGGTCGCAGTCTCGTAGGGGTCGACATTCTCCAGATCGACGATCTGCTGGTTGATGATGTCGCGCTGGATGGACAGACGTTCATCGGCTGCGGCGACCCGGTTCTGCGAGACGCCGAGCCGCGCCTTGACCGAGGTCAGTCCCTGGATCGCCTCGCTGACCGAGGCGATCGCCTTGTCGATCACCGCCTGCGAAGCGCCGCGCCCGAGCTCGCCGAGGCCGAGATCGGAGATGGCGGTATAGGCCATTGCCAATTGCCGGAACGGTGTCTCATTGGCATTGGCGGACGTCTCGATCAGCTCGTTCGTTGCGATGCGGCTGCGCACATTGCGCGAGGAGGCGTCCGACCAGGTGCCCTCCCATTGCGCATCATCAAGGAAAAGATCCGAATAGGCGCCGTCCAGGAAGCCCTGCATCGTCGCCGGATCGATCGTCGCGACGGCGGGATCATCCTGGGCGAAGCCGAATTCGGCGGTGAAGGCCGCATCGAGCGCCGCTTTCGGCGCCGAAGGCGGATCGGCTTCATAGCTCGCCATCGGCTTCACATCGGTATTGATGCCGGAGAACAGGAACTGCCCGTTCAGATTGGCGTTCAGCGCGCCGGACAATTCCTTCAGATTGAGATCCGCCTGCGGCTTGATGGCGGAGCCCGCGATGGCGCCGTCGCGCATGGCGACGAGCGTGCTCATGAAGTCCTCCGCCGTGCCCAGCAGCCCCTTCAGGGCCGCCTGGGAGGTATCGAGCCGCGATTGCACCAGGCCGTTGGTGTCGCGGATCGTCTCCAGCTGCGACAGTTCATGCCGCAACTGGACTGCGTGACCGGTGCGGCTGCCGAGCCCCTGGCCGATATCGGCCAGGCGTCCGGAGGAGAGCTCCTTGGAGGCCTTGGCCAGTTCGCCCTGCATCCGGATCATCGACATGCGCGTCGAATCCGCGATGGCCTGTGTGGATACGAAACTCGTCTTCATCGGTTCATCCCCGGATCAGCGCGTCGCCGCGAGCAGCGATTGCAGCATGGTGTCGACGGTACTGATGATGCGCGCGGAGGCGCCGTAGGAGCGCTCCAGCTCCATCATCAGGGCCAGTTCCTCGTCCAGATTGACGCCGGTGACGTTGGACAGGGATTCGCGCGTGCGCTCGAGCATGGTGTCGCGGAAGGAGGCTTCCTGCGATGCCTGCTGGCGCCCGGCTTCGAGCCAGCTCACGGAAGAGGAGGCGAAGCGCGACAGGGTCGTGTTGGGATTGATCCCCGTCGCCGGGTCGAAACCCTGCGGTGCCTCCAGCGCCTCCAGCATGGCGTGGATCCGGTCGGAGAAGGCGGCGTCTCCGGCGGGGTTGAAATTGACGGTCACACCGTCGCGCAGGCGGGCGAGATCACCGCCGAGTGCGGGATCGACATCGGGAGAAACGCCGATACGGGCCGCGAGACCAGGGCCGGCCGGGCCGGGATCGACGAAGATCCCCGCTGCCCCGCCGGGGGCGGGTTCGCCGAAGGCATGGACCAGCCCCCGGGCGATCTCGTCCAGCTGAAGCTGGTATTGCGGCGCCACCTCATCGCGCAAAGTCGCATGCCCGTGGAGCGCACCGCTCTTGATGCCCATGCTCGCGCCGGCCCCGGTCAGGGGCACCCCGTCGGCGAAGACGGCGGCGCCGGTCGTGCCGGCATCATAGGCGAAGGTGCGGTTGAAACTGATCGTGCGCGCGGATTTCTCGAACAGCGTGACGCCGCTATCGGTATAGATCACCATGTCGTTGCCGGCGCGGGTGACGGTGGAGATGCCCACCTCCTGCGACAGCTCGTCAAGGATCCGGTCGCGCGTATCAAGCTCGTCGCTGACATCGGTGCCCGATTGCGTACCCACGACGATGGCGCGGTTGGCACCTTCGAAACGGGTGAGCAGCTCATTGATGCGATCCACCGAATCGGCCATGGCCGCATCCGCTTCGGCCCGGGCGCCCTGCGTGGTCTGCGCCGCATTGTTGAGCGTGCCCGTGAGATCATAGGCCGCCGACAGCGTCGCGGCTCCGAGCACCGGATCACCGGGCGATTCCGCCTGCATCTGCAGCGCGTCGGTGAGCTTGCCGAGCGAGGCGGATACGGACTGGTTCAACTGCGGATCGTCGACCGTGCGCGCAAGCGTCTCGAAGCCTTCGAGCAGCGCCTGTTGCGCGGAGGCGCCGGAATTCGCCTCCAGCATGCGGGCGTGCAGCGCGGTATCGGCGGCACGGCCGACCGAGACGAGCTTGACGCCGCCGAGACCCATTGATGAGGTCAGTCCCATCTTGCGGGAATAGCCGGGATCGGCCGCGCCCGAGATGTTGCGCGAGATGATCGATGTCTGCGTCGATGTGGCGGAGAGCGCCGATTGCGCGGAGGACAGGGCGACGGAGAGGTTCATGGTGACGTGATCCCGGTTTCAGGCATGGCGACAGCTTTGCCGGCGCATCATCGCTTCAGGTTGACCAGCACTTCGAGCAGATCCGAGCCGGTCTGGAAGACCTTGGAATTGGCCTGATAGCCGCGCTGGGCCTCGATCATGTTGGTGAGCTCGTCAGCGAGATCGACATTCGACTGCTCGACCGCACTGGTGACCATCGAACCCATGCCGCCCTCACCGGGGAAGCCCATGGTGACGTCGCCGGAATCGATGCCCACCGAGAAGACATTGCCCGCCGTGGCGATCAGATTGTCCGGGCTGCGCACATCCGCGAGCGGAACGCGGTGGGTGGCGCGCCGGTCACCGTTCTCGAACACGGCATAGAGCGTACCGTCGGAGGAAAATTCCACGCCGCGCACGGCGCTCGGGGCATTGCCGTTCACATCCGCACGCATCACTGTGTAATCGGCGGCGACCTGTGTCATGGCGGAGAGGTCGAGTTCGAGTGCCTGGCCATCTGGGACGGCGAAGTTCAACCCGTCGGGCGAAGCACCATCAAGGCGACCATTTGCCGGGTCGAAGACCAGGGTCTGGGTATCGAGCGGCCCGGCACCATAGGGGAAGCCGCCACCCGGGCCGGCCTCGGCCTGATCGAAGACCGAGACTTCCCATTCATTGGCGGCTGTCTTGGTGAAATAGACGTCGAGCACGACCTCGTTGCCCAGATTGTCATACGCAACGAGCGAAGATTTCGCCTCGAAGACGGATCCTGGCACATTATCCGAGGGAAGGCTGCCCGCGGGGACGATATTGGCGTTGGAGGGCAGGTTGGCGCCGAAAATACCTTCCGTCGAAGGCGTGGCCTCAAGTGCGTTCTGGGTGATGTTGACCGGCTCCAGCCCGGCCATCGCATTGACCACGACGTCGGGATCGCCGTCGGCCAGCGGATAACCCATCAGCTGGAAGCCGCCAGCATTGATCAGATTGCCTTCGCCATCGGGAACGAAGGAGCCGGCGCGGGTCAGGAATGGAGTGCCGCCGGCATCCGAGACGACGAAGAAGCCGTTGCCGTTGACCGCGAGATCGGTGGTCGAGGTGGTGTATTGCATCGCGCCCTGCTGGGTCACATGCTGCCGGATATCGGTCTCCACACCGCCGGAATTGTAGCTTCCCGCCTGCGAATTCAGAATGAAGGAGGAAAACTGCGTTGAGGAACGCTTGTAACCGGTAGTGTTCACATTGGCCATGTTGTCGGCCACAACGCCGATCCGGTTGGCCTGGGCAGCCATGCCGGATACGCCGGTCCTCATCGTACCGTAAATGCTCATCGCGAAACTCCCTGCGGTCTGCGAACCTGCTGCGCTGCGACCCGCTCCTGGCGGGGGCGGATGGCGCGATCCATGGCAGTTCAACAGAGGAGGCTTGCGTGTGGCTGTATTCGTAATTGAAGACGCGATTCAATTCATCGCAATTTGAATAAATTTCAAATAAAACGCCGCCCGTCTTGATAGCGGGCGGCGTAATGATAGCTCCCTACTGAAAGAATCGACTCAAAGGCCGCTCTTCGTCACGAACTTGGTATTGAGATAGGCCTCGATTGCTTCGAGGCCGCCCTCGGAACCATAGCCCGAATCCTTGACGCCGCCGAAGGGTGTCTCCGGAAGAGCGATGCCGTGATGGTTGATCGAGATCATGCCGCTCTCGACCCGCTCGGCCAGCGCGCGGGCCGTGGTTCCGGATTCGGTATAGGCATAAGCCGCGAGCCCGTAGGGCAGGCGGTTGGCTTCCGCGAAAGCCTCCTCGTCATCCGAGAATTTCTGGATCGCCGCGATCGGCCCGAAGGGCTCCTCGTTCATGATCCTGGAATCCATCGGGAGGTTGGTGAAGACCGTCGGCTCGAAGAAATAGCCGCGATTGCCGATCCGCTTGCCGCCGGTGCGCAGTTCCGCGCCCTTGGCCTCGGCATCGGCGACGAAGGATTCCATCGCGTCGATCCTGCGCGAATGCGCCAGCGGACCCATGCTGGTCTTCGGGTCGTGGCCATCGCCGACATTGAGATTCTTCGAGATCGTGACGAATTCGTCGACGAACTTGTCGAACACGCTCTCATGCACGAGGAAACGCGTCGGCGAGACGCAGACCTGGCCGGCATTGCGGTACTTGTTGGCCGAGAGCACCTTGAGGGCCTTCTCCAGATTGGCGTCCTTGAAGACGATCGAGGGCGCATGGCCGCCCAGCTCCATGGTCACGCGCTTCATATGCGCGCCGGCGAGCGCAGCGAGCTGCTTGCCGATCGCCGTGGAGCCGGTGAAGGAGATCTTGCGGATGACCGGATGCGGAATCAGGTATTCCGAAATCTGCGCCGGATTGCCGAAGACGAGGTTGAGCACATTGTCGGGCACACCCGCATCGTTGAAGGCCTTGATCAGTTCGGCGCAACTGCCCGGCGTATCTTCCGGGCCCTTGAGCACGACCGAGCAGCCAGCGGCCAGCGCACCGGAGACCTTGCGCACCGCCTGGTTGATCGGGAAGTTCCACGGCGTGAAGGCCGCGACGGGGCCGACCGGCTCCTTGATCACCATCTGCATCACATCGGAAGCGCGCGCGGGGACGATGCGGCCATAGGCGCGGCGCGCCTCCTCGGCGAACCAGTCGATCGTATCGGCAGCGCCGCGCGTCTCCATCAGCGCTTCCGCGAGCGGCTTGCCCTGTTCCGTGGTCATGATCGCCGCGATCGTCTCGGCGCGCTCGCGCAGCAATTCGGCCGCCTTGCGCATGATCTTGTAGCGATCGAAGGCGCCGATCGCGCGCCAGGTGGCAAAGCCCTTCCCGGCGGCTTCGAGCGCCTCGTCGAGATCGGCGATGGTGGCGACGGGCAATGCGCCGATGGCGTCGCCGGTGGCGGGGTTGATGATGTCCATCGTCTCGCCGGAGGCGGCGCCGCGCCATTTGCCGGCAATATGCAATTCGACCTGCGGATACATGGCTTCGTCCACTCCATCGCTGTGTGCTTCGTTGCGCAACAGGTAGCAACTCCGCGCCGGATCCGTCACCCCCGCGCCATGCACTCACCATCTTGGCAGAAACACGCCATGCAACAGCCGTGCGACCTGGCCGGTCCATGTGCCATTCACGACGCCAACCCGGCATTGCCGAGCCGTGCAAAAAGGAAGCGCCGCGCACGGGGCGCGACGCTTCGGTTTCTTCAGGATGCTCGGGCGTGTGATCAGATGCGCCCGGCGCCGGAAGCGAATTCCGGATAGGCCTCCACACCGACCTCGACCTTGTCGAGCCCCAGGCTCTCCTCCTCGTCGCTGACGCGCAAGCCGATGATGGCCTTGATGATCATCCAGACGATGCCGGAGGCGACCACGGTGAAGGCGCCGATCGCAGCGATACCGACGATCTGGGTGCCGAAGCTGGTGCCGTCATTCGACAGCGGCACGATCAGCGTACCCCAGATACCCGCAAGCAGGTGGACCGGAATGGCGCCGACGACGTCATCGATCTTCAGCTTGTCGAGCAGCGGCACCGCGAAGACCACGATTGCACCACCCACGGCACCGATCACAACCGACAGGCCCGCGGAAGGTGCCAGCGGCTCGGCCGTGATCGAGACCAGGCCCGCCAGAGCACCGTTGAGGGCGAAGGTGAGATCGACCTTCTTGTAGATGATCTGGCTGAGGATGATCGCGGCAACCACACCACCGGCTGCGGCAAGGTTGGTGTTCATGAAGATCTTGGCTACCGAGGAAGCGTCTTCGATCGTGCCCATGGCGAGCTGAGAGCCGCCGTTGAAGCCGAACCAGCCGAGCCAGAGGATGAAGGTGCCCAGCGTCGCCAGCGGCATCGAGGAGCCCGGCAGGGCGTTGACCTTGCCGTCCTCGGAATACTTGCCCTTGCGCGCACCGATGATCAGCGCACCCGTCAGAGCCGCCCAGCCGCCCACGGAGTGCACCAGCGTCGAACCGGCAAAGTCGGAGAAGCCCATCTCGGCGAGCCAGCCGCCGCCCCACTGCCAGGCGCCGGTGATCGGGTAGAGAATACCCGTGAGGATCACCACGAAGATCAGGAAGGAGCTGAGCTTCATGCGCTCGGCGATGGTGCCGGAGACGATCGAGGCTGTGGTGGCGCAGAACACCATCTGGAAGAACCAGTCGGAGGCGGCTGCGTAGTCACCGGTATCAGCGGCCGGGTCGGGGATCGAGATGGGCCCCGGCGTGCCGAAGAAGCCGCCATCGACACCGGCATACATGAGATTGTAGCCGATGATCCAGTACATCAGGCCGGCGGTGGAATACAGGCCGATATTCTTGAGGCACTGCATCGAGACGTTCTTGGAGCGTACCATCCCGGCTTCGAGCATGGCGAAGCCGGCGGCCATCCACATCACGAGAAAACCGCCGATAAGGAAGAGCAGCGTGTTGAAGACGAACTGGCCGTCAGCGGGGACTGCAGTCGAGCCCTCCGCGTCCTGCGCCAGGGCGGCGGCGCTCATCAGGCCGAGCGCCAGAGCGGCACCAGCGCTGCGTGTCAAAAGACGTTGAACCATCACGTAAACTCCTGAGAAGGCTTCACTGGAGCGCTCAGAGCGCATCGGAATCGGTTTCGCCGGTGCGGATGCGCACGGCTTTCTCGAGCGGAACGACGAAGATCTTGCCGTCGCCGATCTGGCCCGTACGGGCCGCCTGGGCGATGGCGTCGATCGCGCCCTGAACCTGGTCGTCGGCTACGGCGACCTCGACCTTGATCTTCGGCAGGAAGCTCACGGCGTATTCGGCGCCGCGATAGATTTCGGTGTGCCCTTTCTGGCGCCCGTATCCCTTCACTTCGGTCACGGTCAGGCCGTGCACGCCGAGAGCGGTGAGCGCATCGCGCACCTCCTCCAGCTTGAACGGCTTGATGATGGCCATCACGATTTTCATGGGTTTTGCCCCCTTCGATGCCGCAGGCTTCTTGCGTGCGGACGCGTTGACGTGAGACGGCGGATCATCGGACCGCCGCGTCCCGGGGACATCTGCAAACAAGTGCCGTGCCAAGTCGGGCCGTCATCGCTGCGACGCGGCAAATTCCCCGGAATCAGGGGTTGCAGGGTGGATTCCGAGGCGCTGCCGCAAAAACAGGCGGCAGGTAAAAGCTTGCTTAATAGTCGCCTGATTAAAAATTAGGCAGCGCGGCCTTGCATGGAAAAACGGCAGGCATGCGCGCTGAAGGCGACGCCGGCAGGCGCCGGAACGCAAAAAGGGCGCCCCGCAGGACGCCCTTTCCAAGACCATCGGATCGCAGCCGTCAGCCCTTGACGCCGGCCTGGGCGGCGACTTCGGCCGCGAAGTCGCTCTCTTCCTTTTCGATGCCCTCGCCGAGCGCATAGCGCACGAAACCGGTAAGCGTCACAGGCGCGCCGGCCTTGCTTTCGGCTTCCTTGAGCACCTGCGCGACGGTCTTCGACGAATCGTGCACGAAGGGCTGGTCGAGCAGGGTGACTTCCTTGAGGTAGGATTTCACGCCGCTCTCGACGATCTTGGCCATGACGTGGTCTGGCTTGCCGGCATTCTTCTCGCGCAGGATCGCCGATTCACGCTCGATCGTGGCCGCGTCGACGCCCGATGCATCCACCGCAATGGGATTCACAGCGGCGACATGCATGGCAATCTGGCGCCCGAGCGTGTTGAGGAACGCCTTGTCGCCGGTCGATTCGAGGGCGACCAGCACGCCGATCTTGCCCAGCCCCTCGGCCACCGCATTGTGCATGTAGGCGGCGACGACACCATCCGGGACGGTGACCTTGTCAACGCGGCGCAGGGTCATGTTCTCGCCGATCGTGGCGATGAGTTCCTTGATCGTATCCTCGACACTCGCTCCGGCGGCGAGCTTTGCCGCCTGCAGCGCCTCGAGGCTGCCATCGGTGGCGAGCGCGGCCTTTGCGGTCTCGGCGACGAATCCCTGGAACTGCTCGTTGCGGGCGACGAAGTCGGTCTCGGAATTGACCTCGACCACGGCAGCCTGCGAACCGGAAACGGCGATGCCGACGAGGCCTTCGGCCGCGACGCGCCCGGCCTTCTTGGCGGCCTTGGCCAGCCCCTTGGTGCGCAGCCAGTCGACGGCGGCTTCGATATCGCCGTCGGTCTCGCCGAGGGCCTTCTTGCAGTCCATCATGCCTGCGCCGGTCTTGTCGCGCAGTTCCTTCACCAGAGCGGCGGAAATGTTCGCCATGGCTCTTCCTTTCCTGGTCATGGGGGAACCCGGCGCCATGCTCCGGCCGCCGGGTTACACAAACGGAATCAACAACGATGCGTCTGCGCGCAAGCGCATGCAGGCCACGCGGCAGAGCGGGCGCTGCAGGCGCAACACGCGTTGATGACGCGTGTATGACGAAGCCTTACGCCGCAGCGTCTTCGATCAGCGCCCTGGCCTGAGCGACCCAGCCGTTCTGCGTGATCTTGCCGTTGAGCTTGAGATCGGCATCGACCTTCGCGATATCGGCCTCGTTCATCGCCGCGATCTGCCAGTAATGGAAGATACCGCCATCGTTGAGCGTGGTCTCGAGCTCCGGGCCGACGCCGTTCAGCTTGGTCAGGTCGTCCGGCGCACCACGCGGGGCGGCGAGCGCCTCGAACGTGTCGGTCTGCTCCGAGCTGGTGGCGACTTCCGCCGGCAGCTCTTCGACCATCGGGGCCTCGGAGGCGCCGACATCGACGCCGACATCGCCCTGGCCGCGGGAGATGCCGTCGATCGCCGCGCGGGCGATCAGATCGCAATACAGCGCGATGGCGCGGGCCGCGTCGTCATTGGCCGGAACCGGGAAGGCGATACCGTCGGGATCGCAGTTCGTATCCACCACGGCCGCGACCGGGATGCCCAGACGCTGGGCTTCCTTGATGGCGAGTTGCTCCTTGTTGGTATCGATCACGAAGATCAGATCCGGAACGCCGCCCATATCCTTGATGCCGCCAAGGGCGCGCTCGAGCTTTTCCTTCTCGCGGGCGAGCATCAGGCGCTCTTTCTTGGTCAGCCCC
Source organism: Saliniramus fredricksonii (assembly GCF_900094735.1). Classification (NCBI taxonomy): domain Bacteria; kingdom Pseudomonadati; phylum Pseudomonadota; class Alphaproteobacteria; order Hyphomicrobiales; family Salinarimonadaceae; genus Saliniramus; species Saliniramus fredricksonii. The sequence continues at coordinate 727,902 of NZ_FMBM01000001.1, read as the reverse complement.
TGGCCGCCGCCTTCGAGGATCTCGTCGACCTTGCGCAGTCGCGCGATCGAGCCGGAGATCGTCTTCCAGTTGGTCAGCATGCCGCCGAGCCAGCGGGCATTGACATAGTACTGCGCCGAGCGGCGTGCCGCATCCGCGACGGCGTCCTGCGCCTGACGCTTGGTGCCGACGATCAGCACGCGACCGCCCTTGGCCACCGTATCGCTGACCGCCTGAAGGGCGCGATACAAGGCCGGCACGGTCTGGGCCAGGTCGATGATGTGGATGTTGTTGCGGGTGCCGAAGATGTAGGGAAGCATCTTCGGGTTCCAGCGGTGGGACTGGTGGCCGAAATGGGCGCCGGCTTCGAGAAGCTGACGCATGGAGAAATCGGGAAGTGCCATTCTTTTATGCTCCGGTTGTGACCTCCGCGAAGCCGTGAACCGCCCTTGAGCAGGACGGCCACCGGGATTGCGTGACGACGGGTCTGCCGCCGACGCTGCTCCGCGTGTGGGATGAGCGCGCGTATAAGGCTTCGCGCGCCCGATTGCAAGGATTCGATTCCAGACCGACCGGTTCCGGTCATGCGCCGGGGTTTCAGCCCGGCATGAGCCGTTTCACGTAGCCCGGAAGGGCGAAAGCGGCCAGATGCACTTCGGGCGTGTAGTAATCCGCCGTGAACCCGGCTTCGGCATGGCGCGCCTGCAAGATCTCCAGCGATACCTTGCGGGCATCGCCATCCGTGCCCCAGCCGAATGCCATCGGCCCGCCGGCATAGGTTGGCACCGTCGCCAGATAGCAGCCCCAATCGGCAAACAGCGCGCTGAAGGCGCGCATCGTGCCGATCAGTTCATCGGGCTGCATGAAGGGTACGCCGTTCTGCGTCACCAGAATGCCGCCGGGATTGAGCGCGCGCTTCGCATGGCCGTAGAAATGATCGGTGAAGAGCACCTCGCCGGGGCCGATCGGATCGGTCGAATCGACGATGATCACGTCGAATGTCTGGTCCGTCTCGCGCATGAAGACGGCGCCGTCAGCGATGACGAGCTCAAGGCGGGGATCGTCGAAAGCGCCGTTGGAGAGGCGCGGCAGATACTGCCTGGAGAATTCCACCACGCCGGCATCGATCTCGACCATGGTGACGTGGCGCACGCCTGCGTGGCGCAGCACCTCGCGGGCCATGCCGCCGTCACCGCCGCCGATGATCAGCACGCGTTCCACGGATCCATGCGCGAAGATCGGCACATGGGTGAGCATCTCGTGATAGATGAAATTGTCGCCTTCGGTGGTCTGCACCACGTCGTCGAGGGTGAGAACGCGCCCGAATCGCGCATTCTCGAAGACCCGCAGTCGCTGGTGATCGGTCGCGCTGTCATAGAGCACCGCGTCCACGCGCAGGGCCTGCGCGTGGTCGTCATGCAGCGTCTCGCGCATCCATTCCGTCATGCCGCATGCTCCACCGCATCGACGAGACCCTCGCCGCGCAGCAATTCGCGCACGCGCACGTCGCTGGTGCGGAAAGCGGCCTTGAGCACGTCGACGGCGCGCCAGGGATCGGCATCGCCGCACATGAACACGTCGAAGGCGCCGTAGCCGATTTCCGGCCAGGTATGAACCGAGATATGGCTTTCCGCGAGCACCGCCACGCCGCTCACGCCCTGGGGGCTGAACTTGTGGGTGTGGATGTGCAGCAGCGTCGCGCCGCATTCATCGACGCAATCGCGAAAGGCGCGCTCGATGCGATCTTCATCATCGAGCCCGTGACCGTTCACGACTTCGATGATCAGATGCGTACCGGCAAAAACGCGGCCGTCGCGGCGGATGAAGTGGTCTTCGCGAGCCTCGTCCATGACGGAGGCGGGGCGGGCGGAGTGCGTCAGGGAAAGCGTCATGCCGGTCGATCCTTCTGGCCAGCGGGATTACAGAACGTGGATGTAGTGGGAGTGCGTCAGGGGGTTCATCGCAATCGTGATCCGGCGCGTGCGCGCCGCCATACTCCGATTGTCACTGAAGCTGATCTGGTTCGGTCTCATCGTTGCCTCTTCTCAAAACCATCGGCCCGATCCGGCGATGGCGAGAAGGGCGAGACCGGCTCACCCGCACGCCATCCGCGATCGGACGCGATATGACACCTGATTTTCGAGGGCCTGGCTGTCCTTGCTGGCAGCCAGGCCGCGCCTAGGGTGGCAGTCCATGTTGATCTCGGACGAAAAAGGGAAAGCCGCACATGTGCGACCGACTGCACATATCGCGGCGATGGGCCGGAAAGTCAATGAATTTCGCGCCCCCGAAAACGGTTTTTTCGCTGGCCGTTAAACGGCTTGCACGCGCTTTCGGGATTCCGTAACGAAAACATTATTTCGATATTTGTAGAAATACCGTTGACGCGTGGGGCGCAGCTTTGCTATCCCGTATGGGACACACATTCACGATCAGGATCCGTCATGTCCGCTCCCACATCCACGCCGCTCCCCCTCGCTCCGCCGACGCGCCTCGCCGTCCTCCGGCAACGGCTCGCGGGCTTCGACCGCGTCATCCTCGCCATCCTCCTCATCTTCGCCGGCGTCGCCCTGCTCGATCGCAACGAGCTGGTGCCGATGGGGGCTTTCGTGGTCGATGCCATCGCAGGCATCGCCCCCTTCCTGCTCGCGGCGGTGGCGATCGCCGCCTATGCGAAGGCGAGCGGCGCCGACAATCTCATCGCCGACGTGTTCCAGGGCAATGCTGTGACCATGATCGCGCTGGCCGCCCTGTTCGGCGGGCTCTCGCCCTTCTGTTCCTGCGGCGTGATACCCCTCGTCGCGGCACTCCTCGCCATGGGCGTGCCGCTCGCGGCAGTCATGGCGTTCTGGATCGCCTCCCCGCTGATGGATCCGACCATGTTCTTCGTCACCGCCAGCGTGATGGGTCTGCCGTTTGCCATCGGCAAGACGATCGCGGCGATCGGGATCGGTGCCGTCGGCGGTTATCTCACGCTGGCCCTCGGACAGCGTGGCTGGCTCAGCGATCCCTTGCGTGACGGTGTCGGCAATGGCGGCTGTGCCGGCGGACGGGTGCGCACCCGCAAGCCGACTGACTGGGCCTTCTGGCAGAAAGCCGAGCGTCGCAGTGTCTTCGCCGGCGAATTCGGACGCGTCACGCTGTTCCTGGCGCGCTGGATGACGCTGGCCTTCGCGCTGGAATTCCTGATGAGCACCTATATCCCCGCCGCGATGATCGAATCGGCACTGGGCAGTGGCAACGCCTTCGCCATTCCCACCGCCGTGCTGGTCGGGATCCCCGCCTATCTCAATGGCTATGCCGCGCTGGGACTGGTTTCCGGTCTGGTCGACGGCGGGATGGCGTCCGGCGCGGCAATGGCCTTCCTGCTTGCCGGCGGCGTCACCTCGATCCCCGCCGCGATCGCGGTCTGGGCGCTGGCGCGTCCTCCGGTCTTCGCGCTCTATATCATCATCGCGGTGACCGGCGCGCTCGTTTCCGGATTGCTGTTCCAGCTCGCCCTCGGCTGAGTCCCGCCGCCCATAACGCGGTTGCACACAAGGCCCGTCGCGCCTAGGAAGAAGGCGTGACGGGCTTTTTGCCGTGAGGCGCACAGATGGGGGCGCAGGTGCCATTGCGTGACGGAATCCAGCCGGCGAAGGTGATCGCCGCCCTGACGGATGAAGGGGCCATCGCGCCGCTGACGCCCTATGCGGGCGACCAGATCCAGCCCGCGAGCCTCGATCTGCGGCTCGGCGCAAAGGCCTATCGCGTGCGCGCGAGCTTCCTGCCCGGGCCGGGGCGCAGGGTCGGAGACTGCCTCGCCTATCTCGCCCTGCACGAGATCGATCTGACGAAACCCGTACTTCTGGAGACGGGCTGCGTCTATATCGCGGAATTGCAGGAGAGCCTCGCCCTGCCCGCCGGCCTTTCGGCTTCCGCCAATCCCAAGAGCTCGACCGGGCGCATTGACGTCTTCACCCGCGTGATCACCGACCGCGCCCGTGAATTCGACGCAATCGAGCCCGGCTATACCGGCCCGCTCTATGCCGAAATCTCCCCGCGCACCTTCCCGGTCCGGGTGCGGATGGGCTCGCGCCTCTCACAATTGCGGCTGCGGCGCGGCGAGGTACGCCTGAGCGACCGCGAACTCGCAGAGCTGCATAAGCGCGAAAGCCTCGTCACCAGTTCCGAGCCCTCCTTCCAGGAAGGCGTTGCGGTGAGCGTCGATCTCGCCGGTTTCGGCCCCGACAAACTCGTCGGCTACCGCGCCAAGCGCCACACCGCGCTGGTCGACGTGGATGAACCGGGTTCCTGCCGCGCCGCCGATTACTGGGAGCCGCTTTATAATACGGGCCGCGCCGATCTGATCCTCGATCCCGGCCAGTTCTACATCCTGGCATCAAAAGAGGCGGTTCATGTGCCGCCCGATTACGCCGCCGAGATGGTGCCCTTCGACCCGCTGGTCGGCGAATTCCGGGTGCATTATGCCGGCTTCTTCGATCCCGGCTTCGGCCATGCCGGGGCCGGCGGCGCCGGCGCCCGCGCCGTGCTCGAAGTGCGCTCGCGCGACGTTCCCTTCATCCTCGAAGACGGCCAGACCGTGGGCCGCCTCGTCTATGAGCGCATGGCCGAACGCCCGGACGTGCTCTACGGCGCGGGCGCAGGCTCGAATTATCAGGCCCAGGGCCTCAAGCTGTCGAAGCATTTCGTCTAGGCGGCTACGTCACGACCAATACCCGCAAGCAAGAACTGCGGGAAACAGGCGAGACTAATAGCGCCGGTGCGCGCGCAACACGACGCCGAGCGGCATGTTGTTTGCCGGATCGACGGCGATGATGATTTGTGTTTTCGACTGTTTCAGGAGTTCTGCCAGAGCAGAGAAAGATTGGTTCGCGGGAACGATGTGCCAGCCCTCCTCGTTCGCCGGCTCGCGCAGCAACTGCCCCACTGTGTGGTCGTTGAGGTCGAAGATACCCCCGGCTTCCAAAGCTTCCCGGAGAAGATACCGGGCTATATCCCGGTGCGTGAAGGCGCCCGCTACCCTTCCATTCTCGACGCAGACGAAGGCCGAGCATCGTCGCACGTCGTCGCCGGCCAGATTGTTCAGATTGGTCGTCCTTTCGACGATGACAAAACGCTTGTCGGCTCGGCTCGCGAGCGTGACGGAATCAGATCCAGATTTGTTCGGACGTGTTCGTATGACATTGCTGATCGTGGAATGATGGCGCATCCAGTTTGATGTTGTCGGGCACCTGAGTGCCACGAAACGGATCATTTTGGCGCGGAGGTCGGCCGCATTCATATCGAGGATCGGTTCGTGATGCGCCACACGATTCCGCAACCGGTTGATTTCTTTGACGATGGCCTGGATTTCTCGGCGTCCTTCATAGGGCTATCGCATTTGGCCGATGACGGATCGTGCGAAGTCGTCGGACCATCCGGAGCGTTTTCTTTTTCGTCGGATAGAGATTTTGGGTCTGGCGCGTTTGAGAACGTTGAGGGCGAGTTTTCGGAGGATGGCGAGGTTTTCTGGGCCGTTATCCTTTCTGTTGCGGGCGCGATCCTCGTCGAAAGTCATGTCGAGGACCCAATGGAGACCGTTTTCGATTGACCAGTGGGATCGCGCGGCAGCGAGGTAGGCTTCTGGGGTGAGTTGGCGGGAGGCGACGTGGTAGTGGCGGGTGGTCGTGGTCTTGCCGCCGCGCGTCACGGTGCTCTCTATCATTCCCAGGCAGGCAAGCCCCGGCAGGAGAACCGGCTCGGTGCACGCGGATCTGGAGCCGCGCAGCCAGGCGAGGTCGTGGGTAACGAAGGCGCGGCGCGTCTCGACCCGGCCATGATCGGCATCCGTCGTGGCGCATGTCGGGAGCGCGGCCCGGATCTGTCCATCGGCGAAGTATGTCGCGACCATCTCGTGCAGCGCCGGTCGGTTCGCCTTCAACCGCAGGAGATAGTCTCCACCGCGATCAAGGATCGTCTGCGCGGTCTCGCTCTGGCAATGGATGGCGTCCGCAGTCACGAGTTGGCCTGTCAAATCGAGGCAGCGCAACAATGCGCGCGCCGCGACGATCTCGCTGTCGCCGTCGGCGGCGCGAAAGCCCGTCTGGCCGATCACGGTTGAGGTCGCCGAGGCGAAGGCGGACACCACGGCCAGCGGCGAGCGCCCCGCCGCAGCGTCGAACGACCGGCGCAGCGTCTTGCCGTCAATCGCCACCACGCCCTCGCCCGCCGCGCCCAACTCGTCTACGAACCGCCCGAAGCACATCGCAAAGGCGCTCGGGTCGAGAAGCCGGAACACCCGCGAGAACGTGTCGTGGCTCGGAACACCGTTTCGCAGCTCCAGAAACTCCCGGAACAACGCTTCCCGATCAACCGCGAAATCCGCGAAGTCCGAGCAATGCTCCGCCCCGCAAACCGCCGCAGTCAGTGCAATCGTCAAGACCTCAAGAAGCTCATGGCGCTTGGCATTTCCGGTTCGCGGGTCCGGCAGAGCCGAAAAAGCCGCTTCAAACCACGATCCTGACATCGAAGGCTCCCAATGCATGAAAGCCCCTCAAGAATCCATTTTATCCCAACACGCCACACAAAATTCTCAAATGCGATTCCCCTAGCGTCCTTCACCCCGCACCAATCCCGGAAAAGCGATGTTCGCATGCGTTCGCCAGAAATCCGCGTAATCAACCCGGAACAGGTTGGACCAGAAGTCAAAGGTCAGTTCTGCGATAAGCTTCCCGCGATCCCCTGACCCCGCCCGATCCATGGCCTTGTTGAGTGCGCCCCGACTCTCCGGAGTGAGCATGCCGTCCCGGAATTCAGCGTCGACTTGCCAATTTGCGCCGAAACGCCGGACAAGAACACCGTCCACGGCATTGCGGAGCGTGATTTCCGAAACCCCAAGAGGAAACAGAAACGCTTCCGCGAGTCTGGCATTGTAGAGATACAGGGCGAAGGCAAAAGCCTCATCGCCGTTTGCCTTGGACAGATAGGTGGAGAAACGCGGCTCCGAAAGCGAGGCCCTGAGAGCAGCAATGACCTCAGGGTCATACGGATAGGAATCTTGACTTTCGGCCATCGCGCCAGTATTTTTTTTCCATAGCAGTCGAAGCGGCCCCACTGGCTTGCCATGCGCCATCGACGCCAGATCAGAGCACCAGGGCGGGCCAGTCCCCACCTGGTGTTTTGTTTTTTGGCGTGATTTGTTCGGGCGCGCAATGATTTTCAATGCGCCCTTAGATGCATCTTGGATTGTGATTCTCTCAGCGCAGATGAAAGATGCCTGCACGCACTCGTCTCGGTCGCGTACAGGCTCGAATTATCAGGCCCAGGGCCTCAAGCTGTCGAAGCATTTCGTCTGACGACCGGGTCGGGTTCCTCCGTCAACGGTGATGCGCCGTCATCGTTACCAACGGCGACGGCCTGCCTGCCGCTCAGGGTGAGCGCGACGGCCATGGCGGCGATGACGAGCCCGAGCGCCGCCATCGGCGTCAGGCTCTCGCGGAAGACGAACCACGCAATCACCATCGTCACCGGCGGCGCGAGATAGGTCAGGCTCGCGACCCGGGCTGCGGGCAGGCGGCGCAGCAGGGCGAACATCAGCCCGTAGGCTGCGAGCGAGACCACAAGGCCGAGCCAGATGATCGCGAAGACCAGTTCACCGCCCCATTGCGCTTCGAGCCCCTCCAGCCCTACGGCAAGTGGTGCGAGGACGGCGAGCGAAGCCAAGGCATGGATGAAGGTGACGAAGAGTAGCGGCGTGGCCGGTTTCGCTGCCTGAGCATCGCATGCCACATGCGCCGCGCGATCGACGAGAGAGGCGATCGTGATCGCCGCCACTGCGAGGAACGGCAACGCATAGGCCGCAAGTGGACCGCCGAGCGCGATCCCGTCACCGATGACGAGCGCGACCGCACCCACACCGAGCACCAGCCCCGCCCATTCACGATACCCTACCCGCTCACCCGTCATCCGGGCGGACAAAGCGCCGGTCATGATCGGCTGCAGGGCGGTGATGAAGGCGGCAAGGCCTGCCGAGAGCCCGAGATCGATCGCGCCCAGAACGGCGGCGAGCCAGCCCGCATGGGCGAGTGCGCCGATCACCGCATGGCGCGTCCACTCAGTCCGCGTCAGGGGCCGCCATTGCCGCATCAGCGTGACGAGCAGGCCGAGCACGGCCACGACGAGGAGGTAGCGCCAGAACAGCAGCGTGAAGGTTCCGGCATGGTCGAGGCCGTATTTGGCCCCGACGAATCCCGAACTCCACAGAACGACGAAGGCGCCGCAGAGGAAGAGGAGCACCGGCTTGCTGTATCGCGGCGCGGAACGCGGGCGGCGCGGGGGTGAGATGGTCATGGTCGCACTCCGGTATGGGCTGGCCGGAGCATGCGGGGCAGGCCGCTTTTGCGGAATAAAGGCTCTATGCTAAAAGGTGTTGCATCAAACGCAAAACCTGCAAAACGGCGCGGACATGGATCTGATCGGCGATCTCGAACTCTTCGAAGCCCTCGCACGCCATGGCAGCTTCTCGGCTGTGGCGCGCCGGCGCGGACAGGCGGTGTCGAGCATCTCGCGCCGGCTCGACAGGCTGGAGGAGGGGCTCGGGCAACGTCTGTTCAACCGGCTGCCGACCGGGTTGCATCTGACGACAGCGGGCCGGCTCAAGCTCGGGGAGGCACGCGGGCTCACCCTCGCGGCGCGGGCATTCTCCGAGAAGGAGACGGAGGGCGACGCGCTGTCGGGCCATGTCAGCCTGGCCGCGCCCACGCGGCTGGGCGAAATCGCGGTGGCGCCGATTCTCGCCGGTTTCCTGCGCGCACATCCCGGAGTCAGTATCGAACTCCACCTCTCGGACGCTTTCCAGGATCTCGATCGCGACCAGATCGACATCGCGCTTCGCATCGGCGGCCACGATGCCGATCACCACATCATCCGTCGCGTCGCCCGCAACCGGCGCATTCTCGTCGCTGCGCCGGATTATCTGGAGAAGCATGCGCCGATCTCCGCGCCCGCTGATCTTGCCGCGCATGAAGGGCTCTGGCTCGGCGATGCCCTGCGCTGGAGCCTGCGGGGACCGGATGGCGCACAGGCGAGCGTCACTCCGCGCCGGCGTGTGACGAACCTGTCCGGCGATGCCCTTACCCGACTCTGCATCGCCGGTCTTGGCGTCGCGCTGAAATCGAGCTGGGATGTGCAGGGCGAGGTCGTAGCGGGGCGGCTCGTCCGGGTCCTGCCGGGCTGGGAGCAGGCGCAGAGCGCCGATATCCGCCTGGTCACCCCCGCGCGCCGCCTCACCCCCCGCCCCGTCCGCGCCCTGATGCAGGCGCTGGAGCAGGGATTGCGGGCGGTTCTGGATGGGAAAGGATGATCCGGCGGGAGGGGTATCGCGGAATATTGATTGGTCGTCTGCGCTTCGTGCGGATAGCGATGTGTCGTTTGCAGTGGGAAGAAATCATCGCGCTTCGCCAGCGGTCCTCGAAGTTGATCGGATGGCGCGATTGCCCCTTGAGTTTACCACGGCGGGAAGGTCTATGACCTTGATGGCCGTGCGTGAACAAGGTGTTGCGCATGGCATGGTCAGCGGGCTTCGGAGGGTTGACTGCCCCAAGGTTCGTTGCACGCGCGATTTGCAGCGTGCCCTGGAGGGTCGAGGATGGAACAACGGCTTGTCGTGCATCGTCTCATCTATTCCATTGCAGCGATTGCAGTCATGCTTGCCGCCGCCATCTTCGCGCTTGATCGCGCACACGTTCATCACCAGGAGCAACCATCATGAACCGACGCCGTTTTCTGGCCGGAAGCGGGGCTGCTTTCGCGATCGCCACGATGCCGGCATTTGCTGCCCCGGCTGCAGAAACCATGATCGTGCATTACGATCCCGGCTGCGGCTGCTGCAGCGCATGGGTCGGACATATGCGAGAAGCAGGCTTCGCCGTGGAGACCCGTGCGACCTCGCAGATCAACCGCATCAAGGCGCGGCTCGGCGTGCCCCCGGGGCTCGCCTCGTGCCATACCGCTGAAATCGCCGGTTACGTGGTCGAAGGCCATGTTCCCGCCGAGGCGGTCACGCGCCTTCTGCGGGAGCGCCCCGATGCCACGGGGATCAGTGTCCCGGGCATGCCGATCGGCTCACCGGGCATGGAAGTACCGGGCATGGAGGATGATGCCTACGCGGTCGTCCTCTTCGAGGGCAGCCGTTCCGAATCGTTCGCGCGCTATCGCGGCGTGGCCCGCACCGACCCATGAGGGAACCATCGCAATGATGAACGAAACCATGCATGGCGGCAGCGCCTTCTGGGGCATGGGGACGGGCATGGGGACGGGCATGGGGATCAGCATGGCGATCACCTGGATCCTCGTCCTCCTGCTGCTCGGCCTCGGCATCGCCGCGCTGATCAAGTATCTGCGCAGCTGATCGCGCACGTCATGAAACCGGCCGTCGGATCGGCCATGCAATCGGTCACGCAATCGGCCATGCCCGTATTCCTGCGCGCCATGTCGAAATAGCCCTTTGCGAATGCACCGGGCGACATTACATTCGCGAAGCGGTGCTGCGGGGTGCGTCAGGAGAATTTTTCCCCGGGGCCTTAATGATCCTGAAGGGAGCTGTCCCTGACCCGGTCCGTGGACCGGGACACACGGCGCCCACCTACGCTGTAGGTTCCCGGGATCGCATCTCCAACGGCCATCGCGGCACCGCACGTTTTCGTTCCCGTCCGCTGCCCGCATCATCGCGGGGTCATCCGCGAAGAGGCCAGCCCTGAACGACAGAGCCGCCGAGAAGGAAGTTTTGCGCCGTGCCGGCCTCGCCGGGCGCGACGCGCTTGATCACGCCTATCGCGAAAAGGCATCGCGTCTGATTGCGCAGCGCGTTCTCGCCCTGCCCGTATGCGATGCTGCCCATGCGCAGCGGCGCATCGTGTCCGGCTATGCGCCGATACGCTCGGAAGTCGACACTCTCCCGCTGCTCGGGGCGCTCGCGCAGCGCGGATTCACCCTCGCCCTGCCGCTGGTGCGCGATCCGCGTCTGATCTTTCTGCGCTGGCAACCCGGCGAGCCCCTGATTCGCGGCGCTTTCGGCGTCAGCGCACCATCCGAGGAGAGCGAGGCACTCATCCCGGATATCCTGGTGATGCCGCTTTCGCGTTTCGATCGCGCCCGTAACCGTATCGGCTACGGCAAGGGGCATTACGATCGCGCCATTGCAGCCTTGACGCTGGAAAAGCCTGTCACCACCATCGGCCTTGCTTTCGACATACAGCGCGCCGAGAGCATCCCCGCAGAGCCGCATGACCGGCGTCTCGACTGCATCGTGACCGAAACGGAGACCTTGTGTGACTGATACCCGTGCAAGTGGCACGATGCCCGCCAGAACTCGTTGCCCCTTCGCGGCGACGGCCAGAAGGGCCTGAACGGATGCGCCTTCTGTTTCTCGGTGATGTCGTCGGACGTCCCGGTCGCGAAGCCGTGACCGGGCATCTCCCCGGTCTGCGCGATCGCTGGGCTCTCGATTGCGTCATCATCAACGGCGAGAATGCCGCCGGCGGGTTCGGCATCACCGAGGCGATCTGCGAAGACCTCTTCGCGGCAGGTGTCGACGCGATCACGCTGGGCAATCATGCTTTCGACCAGCGCGAAGCGCTCGTCTTCATCGAGCGCGAACATCGGCTCGTGCGTCCGGCCACCTTCCCGTCCGGGACGCCGGGACGCGGGGCAACGATGGTGGAGACGGCGCGCGGGGCCCGGGTGCTCGTGGTCAACGCGATGGGACGCATCTTCATGGATGCGATGGATTGCCCCTTCACCCGGGTCGAGGAAGCGCTCGCGGATTGTCCGCTGGGCTATGGCGCTGATGCCGTCATCGTCGATTTTCACGCCGAGGCGACCAGCGAGAAGCAGGCGATGGGGCATTTCTGCGACGGACGCGCCAGCCTCGTCGTCGGCACGCATACCCATGTTCCCACCGCCGATTACCGGGTGCTGCCGGGCGGCACGGCCTATATTTCGGATCTCGGCATGTGCGGCGATTACGATTCCGTGCTTGGCATGGGCAAGGACGAGCCCTTGCGGCGCTTCCTGCAGAAGACGCCGGGATCGCGATTGGAGGCGGCGCAGGGCGAGGGTGCGCTTGCGGGACTCGCGGTCGAGACCGATGATGCGACCGGCCTCGCCACCCGTTGCGCCGCGTTGCGCCTCGGGCCGCATCTGCCGCCTGCCCTGCCTGATTTCTGGGATTGAGCATGGATTCGCCCGGCGATCAGCGCTGCGAGGGACTGGCCAGCCGGCGCGCCCGCCTCCTGCACGAGGCGATGGAGCACAAGCGCGTCTCCCTCGTCCTGCGCGCCTTGATCGAAACGGCGCCGGGTGACACGATCAGCGTGCGCGAGATCATCGAGGCTTTCGGCGAGCGTGCCTTCGGCTTCGTCATCATCCTTTTCAGCCTGCCCAATTGCCTCCCGGCCCCGCCGGGCATGAACTCGGTCTTCGGTCTGCCCGTGCTGCTCTTCGCCGTGCAGCTTGCGCTCGGTTTCAAGAAACCGTGGCTGCCCCGGCGCATTCTCGACAAGCGCTTCCGCGTCGCCACGTTCCGCAAGATCATCGATGTGGCCGAGCCGCGCCTGCAACGGGTGGAGAAGCTCCTGCGCCCGCGCCATACGGCCCTGTTCGGCGCGCGTGGCGACCGGTTGATCGGCGTCTTCGCCGTGATTCTCGCGCTATGCGTGATCCTGCCGCTGCCCGGCACCAACTGGGTGCCCTCGATCGCTCTGGTGATCCTCTCCATGGCCATCCTGCAGGAGGACGGGCTGGTGCTCGGCTTCGGCATCCTCGCGGGGCTGGCCGGCATCGCCTATACGGTGATCCTGACCAGCACGCTCATCCATTTTGCTCTGGTGGCCATGAGCCGGGCGGTGGGTTACTGAGCGCCGGGCGGTGGGTTACTGAGCGCCGGGCGGTGGGTTACTGAGCGCCGGGCGGTGGGTTACTGAGCGCCGGGCGGTGGGTTACTGAGCGCCGGGCGGCTCGGTACCGAGCGCCGGTGCGACCGGTGACGGGGCTTGCAGCGAGGGCGTTGCGGAAAGCCTTGCATCGCAAGGCTGTTTCCGTTATCCGTGCGCGATCCCGGTTCCGGATGGTGCCAGAGCGCCCGCCGGGTCGTGATATCCGTCTTCGTTCGTCGTCGACGCGCCGGCCCGCTCCAGCGAGAGTGGCCAGGGTCACGCATACATGCGCGGCCCGCGACGAACGGGGATGGCACGCAACACCAGCCGTCGGCGCAATTGCTCGCGAGAGCATCAGGAGAACGAATGTCAGCTCAAACCCAATACGCGCCCAGCCGCGAAGATTTCGCCGCCCTCCTCGAGGAATCCTTCCGCAGCAACGAAGTCGCCGAAGGCGCCGTCGTCAAGGGCAAGGTCGTCGCCATCGAGAAGGACGTCGCGGTCATCGATATCGGCGCCAAGACCGAAGGCCGTGTGGCCCTCAAGGAATTCAACGGCCCCGGCCGTGACGAACCGATCGAAGTTGGTGCCGAAGTCGAGGTCTATGTCGACCGCATCGAGAATGCCCTCGGCGAGGCCGTCATCTCCCGCGAGAAGGCGCGCCGCGAGGAAAGTTGGATCAAGCTCGAGAAGGCCTTCGAGGCCAATGAGCGCGTCCAGGGCCTGATCTTCAACCAGGTCAAGGGCGGCTACACCGTCGATCTCGACGGCGCCGTGGCCTTCCTGCCGCGCTCGCAGGTCGATATCCGCCCCGTGCGCGACATCACGCCGCTGATGGGCGTGCCGCAGCCCTTCCAGATCCTGAAGATGGACCGTCGCCGCGGCAATATCGTCGTGTCGCGCCGTACCGTGCTCGAGGAGAGCCGCGCCGAACAGCGTTCGGAGCTGGTGGCCAATCTCGAAGAGGGTCAGGTCATCGAGGGTGTCGTCAAGAACATCACCGAATACGGCGCCTTCGTCGATCTCGGTGGCATCGACGGCCTGCTCCACGTCACCGACATGGCCTGGCGCCGCGTCAACCATCCGTCGGAAGTGGTGCAGATCGGCCAGAACGTCCAGGTCAAGATCATCAAGATCAACCATGAGACACACCGCATCTCGCTCGGCATCAAGCAGCTGCTCGCCGATCCGTGGGAGGGCATCGAGGCCCGCTATCCGGTCGATGCGCGCTTCACGGGCCGCGTGACCAACATTACCGATTACGGTGCCTTCGTCGAGCTGGAGCCGGGCATCGAAGGCCTGATCCACGTCTCCGAGATGTCCTGGACGAAGAAGAACGTTCATCCGGGCAAGATCGTCTCCACATCGCAGGAAGTGGACGTGGTCATTCTCGAGGTCGATCCGGTCAAGCGCCGCATCTCGCTCGGTCTCAAGCAGACCCTGCAGAATCCGTGGGAGGCCTTCGCCGAGAAGCATCCCGTCGGTTCCGAGGTCGAGGGCGAGGTCAAGAACAAGACCGAATTCGGTCTGTTCATCGGTCTCGAAGGCGATGTCGACGGCATGGTCCACCTGTCGGATCTCGACTGGAACCGTCCCGGCGAGCAGGTTATCGACGAGTTCAAGAAGGGCGACATGGTTCGCGCCCAGGTGCTCGACGTCGATGTCGACAAGGAGCGCATCTCGCTTGGCATCAAGCAGCTCGCCGGCGATCCCTTCGCCGATGCGGGTGAGATCCGCAAGGGTCAGGTCGTGACCTGCGAGGTCGTGGAAGTGAAGGATGCCGGCATCGACGTCAAGATCGTCGATACCGATCTCAGCGCCTTCATCCGCCGCGCCGAACTTGCCCGCGACCGCGCCGACCAGCGCCCCGAGCGCTTCTCCGCCGGTGACAAGATCGATGCCCGCGTCACCCAGTTCGACCGCAAGGCGCGCCGTGTCACGCTGTCGATCAAGGCGCTCGAAGTGGCCGAGGAGAAGGAGGCGATCGCACAGTTCGGCTCCACCGATTCCGGCGCTTCGCTCGGCGACATCCTCGGTGCTGCGCTGAAGAAGCAGACGCAGTCCGGCGAGGAAGAAGAAAACAAGTAAGCAGGTTCGCCAGAGCCGCTTTTCGGCCCCCGCGGGTTCATGCCCGCGGGGGCTTTTTCATGAGGCCCATCGGTCAGAGCCGGTAGGCCATGCGCAGACCGCCCCAATGGCGCCCGAAGATGCGGATCGGCGCATCGACCTCGCGCATCATCACCACCTTGCCGCCGCCCATGTCGCGGGCATAGGCCTGGACCACGAAGTCGCGGGTGGATCGCGCCGCCGTGATGCCGGCGCGATCATCGAAAATCCGCTTGTTGCGGCAATGCGCTGCGTTCCAGACCGGATCATCCGGGCGCTGGGGCTGCGAGAAGGCGCGGTTATGCACCGGGATATAACCGTTGCGGTCGATGGCGAGGCAGAAGGTCAGGCGCTTGTCCTCGCTCAGCGGGGGCTCGATGATGGCGGGGAGAACGCCCTCGAAAGCCTGCGTGAAGGCGGTCTCGTATTGCTGCGGATCGGTTGCGGGCAACGGCACATAGCGCGTATCGAAAGCGGCCTCACGGCTCAGGCTGCCGGCGCCGACGAGCCCTTCGATGGCCTGCGCCACCTCTTGCGCGATGGCCTGGGCGCGCGCCACGAGGGGACGGTATTCGCCCGCGATCGCGGCGAGCTTCGCCTCGATCGCGGCGCGGATGGCCGGATCCTCATCGTCGAAAGCGCAATGCAGGCCCATCCGGCTGACACCGACGACATGCGCACGGACCGTGCCGATGCCGCCGATCGCAAGGCGGGCCTCACTGCCCGGCATGATGCCGTCACCGACCCCGCTCGCATCAAGCAGCATGCCGCCGCGCGAGATGTCGATGCTGCGGCTGGTGACGGGCTGCCCGCCGATCTGGCCGCTGACCTCAAGTTCGACGGGATAGCGGTCATGGCGCCGCCGGTCACCGATCTCGCTCTGGCGGATGACCGCGACGAACCTGTCGGTAAGCGACGAAGCCGCCGCTGCGGCCCGCCCGGCATTCTCGCCCGCCACATCCATACGCGCGAAACAGCTGCCCAGCGCCGCGTCGACATCACCGGCGCGGGCGCGAACCGCGCTCACGCAGCGCGCGCCCTCGTTGGAGTCGCGCGCCACGGCTGCGAGCGCCGATGATTGTTCCTCGCTGCCTTCGCGCGCGCGCACCACGAGAGGGGCGAGTTCCGTGATCGCCGCGTTGGCGCCGCCCACTGCCGCCATCGTCTCCTGCGCCGTGGCGGCGAGAAGTCCGATGCGCTCGCGAATATCGTCGGCAGAGCGTGAGACTTCCTGCGACAGGGCCTTCACTTCGCCGGCCACGACGGCGAAACCCCTCCCGGCCTCGCCGGCACGTGCGGCTTCGATCGTGGCGTTGAGCGCCAACAGGTTCGTCTGTTTGGCAACGGCGGCGATGGCGTCAACGACACCGGCAATGGCCGTGCTGGCATCGGACAGGCGACCCAGCAGGCCGTGCGCTTCCGCGACCTGGCGTGTCGCGGCATCGAGACAGGCCGTCGCCTGCAGCATCGCCTCGTCGATCCCGCGCGAGGCCTGTGCGATCGTATCCGTCGCCTGCGAGACGGCATCGCTGCGCGTCCCCGCCTCGGCGGCTGCTTCGTTGAGTTGTCTGTTGGCCCCGCCGATCTCGTCGAGATCGGCGCGCGCCCGCTTCATCTGCGCCCCCGAATCATCGACGGCGGCGACCACGGCGCCGATTGCTGCGCGAATATCGGCCTCGATGACGCCGATCGTCTCTTCGAGATGACGGACATGCCCGGCATCGTTCTCCGGCTGCGCGGAATCGATGCTGTGCGTCGAGTCGACGATGCGCGACTGTTCCTTGCCAAAATCTTGCGTGGGACTCGTCATAGCTCCTCCATGCCAAAGCGAATCGCTTGCTGGCAGAGAAAGAATATTACCGATTCTTTATGAGAATCTATACTTTGGTTGTGAATTGATCCGCGCCATATATCTTCAAAAATATCAAAAATACGTTGAAAAACGAATTCATCGCTTCAGCTTCCGCTGAGAAATGTAAATTTCCGGGCAGTTTTCTTTCAGCAAGCTGAATTTTATCAAATGCACCGAAGGTCTTAAGACGATGGTCTTAGAGCACTTTCCGTCAGCCGGTATCCACCTGACGGCATGATGCTCTGGAGCACGTTCCGACCTGACGGAGTCAGGCCGGGCGCTCCAGGTCATTATCCGGCGCATCATTTCTTTCCGTCAGCCGGTATCCACCTGACGGCATGATGCTCTGGAGCACGTTCCGACCTGACGGAGTCAGGCCGGGCGCTCCAGGTCATTATCCGGCGCATCATTTCTTTCCGTCAGCCGGTATCCACCTGACGGCATGATGCTTTAGGGCATCCTTCCATAAGGCCCGCGCGCGTCAGATGCCGATCGGCGAGATTGGAAAGGATGCGCAGATGGACCCGCCCGCCCGTCCAGCCGGCAATGTGCGGGGCCGGCGTCTCCGCCATGGCGCCCAGCGCCGGATTGCCTCTGGATTCCTGATCCTTGCCGATCCGACGGGCGATCACAAGCGCGCACCGCATTACCGCATCACGCAGTTCTGGAAAGACGCGACGGGGCGTGCCTATATGACTGTCTATTGCGCTGCGGCGAGATCGCGGCGCGAAACGGTTTCCGGCATGCCATCGGGAGGATCACATGAGCGGACGAGCACCATCTCTCGCAGAGGGGCCGCGCGGGCTCATCGGCCCGAAGGCGGAAAAGACGATCAGCCTCGCCCTCCAGGGCGGCGGCTCGCACGGCGCCTTCACCTGGGGCGTGCTCGACGCCATCCTCGAGGACGGGCGTCTCGCCATCGAGGCAATTTCCGGCGCCTCCGCCGGGGCGATGAACGCGATCGCGCTTGCCGATGGCTGGCAGGAGGGCGGCCCGGAAGGCGCGCGTGCCGGGCTCGAAGCCTTCTGGCAGCGCGTCAGCCTCGGCGGGCAGCTCTCACCGATGCAGCGGGGCGTCTTCGACCGGATGATGGGATTCTGGTATGATGAAGACTCGTTCGGACGGATGTGGCTCGAATCCTTCAAGAAATTCTCCAACCCCTACGATTCCAACCCCCTCGACGCCAATCCCCTGCGCGATGCGCTGGCGGATCTGATCAATTTCGAGAATGTCCGAGCCTGCCCCAAGGTCAAGCTGTGTATCGCCGCGACCAATGTCTGGACCGGCAAGCTCAAGGTCTTTTCCCGCGAGGAACTCACCGTCGATCATCTGCTCGCCTCCGCCTGCCTGCCGCAGGTCTTCAAGGCGGTCGAGATCGACGGGGTGCCCTATTGGGATGGCGGCTATATGGGCAATCCGCCGCTCTATCCGCTGTTCTACGGGGTGGCGGCGGATGACATCCTTCTGGTGCAGATCAACCCGATCGAACACCGCGAGACGCCGCGCACGGCCCGCGAAATCGCGAACCGGCTCTCGGAGATCACCTTCAATGCGAGCCTCGTGAAGGAATTGCGCGCCATCGAATTCGTCACCCGGCTGATCGACGAGGGCAAGCTTTCGCATGAGGATTACAAGCGCGTCCTGATGCACCGGGTCGAGCCGACGGGCTATCTCGACGATTTCGCCGCCTCTTCGCGCATCCGCCCCGACTGGAGCACGATCAAGACCCTGAAGGATCGCGGCCATGCAGCGGGGCGGGCCTGGCTGGAGCGCCATTACGACGATATCGGCAAGCGCGCCACGCTGGATCTGCGCCCGCAGATCGATTGAGGGGGGCGTCGCCTCAGCGCTGGCCGGGGCGCAGCTGGTAGAAGATGTGGCGGCCGATCTTGTCGCGGCGCAGGAGCGCGCGGGCCCAGCGCGGATTGACGTAATCGGCGTGATAATGCGTGGCGAGACCAACGCTCTCGATGAAACTCGTGCCGCTGATGGTTTCCTGCGCAATGCGCTCGGCGCGCCGCCACGGCGCCGGCTCGCGGATGCGCAGGGCGCGGCCCTCGCAGGTGAAAGTGAACTGGCACGCCAGATGCCGGTGACGGTTCTGGTAGACGACGCCGCAGACCGAATCCGGATAGAGGCTGCTGGCCACGCGGTTCATCACCACCTGCGCCACGGCGGCCTGGCCGAGCTCCGGCTCGCTGCGCGCCTCGAAATAGATCGCCTCCGCGAGGCAGCGCATTTCCGCTTCGCGCTTGCCGGGATCGATCAGGGCGCCGTAATGTGGCTGGTTCGGATAACGGCGCACGAAGCGCGAGGCGCCGGCGGGCAGGGTCACCGGCAGGGCGGTGACCTCGACCGGGTTCCAGCTATGGGTGACCGGCGTCATCGCCGCGAAGGCTTCCACCCGCGCCACGGAAGGGGTGGCGCCGTCGCGATCCGGCGTAATGCCCCCGGCCTTGCCGATCCCGGATGATCCCTGTTCGGCGGCAAGCGGCGAGCGCTCCGCCGTGGCGCGATCGGTCGTGGTCGGCTGCGGCGGGCGTTCGAAGCTCTGCTTGAGGTTGAGCTCGCCCGGCAGGGCGCCGCCGCGCTCCAGCGCCGGCAGCATGTCCGTTGCGCCCGAAAGGGCGCGCAGATGGGGGTCTTCGTTCTCGAGATCACGCCCCAGCCGACTCAGGGTCGGGCGCAGCGGCAGATAGGGATCGCCCTTGTTGTCGCGGTTCAGCTCGGGTGTCTCACCCTCGAAGGCGCCGTCTTTCGGCTCGAAGCGGGGCGGGCGCACCAGATCCGTGCGCAGGGCGTCATCGGGCAGGCTGAAACGCAGGGAGGCCTTGCGGGCGGCGGGCGCGGTCAGCGCCGTCGATCCGGGCAGGGCGCGCAGATTGGTCACGCGCGGCGGGGTGATCAGCTGGTCACTCGCGGTGATCGCGCCGATGCGACCCGTTTCACGGATGGTATGGCCGATATCGGAGACGTCGTTGCTCGCCACGGCGGTGAAGGAGACGAGCATGCCCCCGCCGAGCGCCCATGGCGCAACGGTGGCGCAGACCCACCGCATTCCGAAGAATTTCCGACGCCGACGCACGCGAACACCCTCGATACTCGTGACACGGGCGACACACCGTGCCGCTTTCATCAAGGATCGCGAATCAAGGTTCAAAAAGCGTTAAGGCGATGGCGCGGCTTGTCCGCTTCACCGGAAGGCGCGCCCGGTCGCAGTTGCGCGGCGCGCGCGCGCATGATAGCGCCTGCGCAGGATAGTCAGCGTCCACAAAGGCGCCACCATTGGGATTGCCCGGATGACCGAACCAAGCCCGCTGCGCATCGCCCCCTCCATCCTCTCCGCCGATTTCGCGCGCCTCGGCGCCGAAGTCGAGAGCGTCGTCGAGGCCGGTGCCGACTGGATTCATATCGATGTGATGGACGGGCATTTCGTGCCCAATCTGACCTTCGGACCGCCGATCATCAAGGCGATCCGCCCGGCCACCACACAGGTCTTCGACGTACATCTGATGATCGCGCCAGTCGATCCCTATCTCTCAGCCTTCGCCGATGCGGGTGCGCAGGTGATCACCATTCATGCCGAAGCCGGCCCCCATACCCATCGCAGCCTGCAGGCGATTCGCGCGCTTGGCTGCAAGGCCGGGATCGCGCTCAATCCCGGTACGCCGGCGGAGGCTGTCGCACCGCTTCTCGACATGGTCGATCTGGTCTGCCTGATGACGGTCAATCCCGGTTTCGGCGGCCAGGCCTTCATTGCCTCGGTCGTGCCCAAGATCGCGCAGGTGCGCGCCATGATCGGGGATCGTCCGATCGAGATCGAGATCGATGGCGGCGTCACGGCGCAGACGGCCCCGGACGTCGTCGCGGCAGGTGCCAATGTGCTCGTCGCCGGTTCCGCCGTGTTCAAGGGCGGGCAGGAGGCCTATGCCGGCAACATCGCCGCCATCCGCGACGCGGCGCAGAATGCCCGCGCATCGGCTGGCTGAGCGGCGATGACGCGCGGGCGAGGCGGTCTTCGCAATCTCGGCACGATTATCGGCGGCAGCGCCTGGCGTATCGCCCTGGCCGGTCTCGCTGCTGCGGCGCTGGTTTATCTGCGCGTGCTGGAGCGTGGCGAGCCGATCAACCCGCGCACCGAGGCGCTGATCGCGCTGTTCGGGGTGGCGGGCGCGCTCGCGGCACTTCTGCTGATGCTCTTCGCGGCCCTCTTTTTGCGCCGCGTTGGACGTCCTACGCGCCTGCTCTGGGGGCTCGTCCTCGCCGCGCCGGTGTTTCTCATCGCACTCTATGCCGGATTCGCGGTGTTTCACAGCGCTGCGGAACTGGAGGGCCTTATCACCGATCCGGGCGATCCGCACCACCTGCGCCATCTGATTCACCGGCTGACGTTCGTGGCGGCGGGATATGTCGCCGTCTTCGCCCCGGCCTATCTCTGGCCCTGGCCGCTGCCGCTGATCGCGCTCATCCTCGGCCTGACCCTGCTGCGCCGTCATCGGCGCGAAAACCGGACTTGACGCGGGGCGCGACACGACATACGAAATCGCCATCGGGCGCGTAGCTCAGCGGGAGAGCATTCGCTTCACACGCGAAGGGTCACAGGTTCAATCCCTGTCGCGCCCACCATTTTCGGACAATAGCGAGGCCGATATCCTGCAAGCTGCATCACGCATTTGCCGCCTGCCGTTCTTCCGCGTTCCCGATCACCTCGTGCCTGAATACGGTCCCTGCCGGCGCACCCGCCGGTGCGAAGGGGTGGCAGCGCAGATCGTAGGCGTCGATGTCGTTTTCGTAGAATGCGAAGATGTCCATACGCGTTGCCTCGCCATCCGGGGAATGCCGGGTTCAGGTGCCGACATCAGCGAAATGGCGCGCCCCGGCATGTCGGGTCAGGCTTTCGCTGATCTCGCCGGCGCGGATGGCGAGATTCGAGAGCAGGGTCGCCGTGAGCCCGTGGCTGTTCTCGCAATCGCCCTGGATATAGATTCCGGCGCTCAGGCGTGGGTCGGTGGCGACGCGATAGTCGCGCCCGAGCTGCGGCTTGCCCTGCGCATTGGTGCGGAGCAATTCCCGCAAGGCATCGCTGAACAGGCTCTCGGGCGCGACGGGGCTGTAACCGGTGGCGCAGACGAGATAATCCACCCCGAGGCTGCGGTGCTGCGCGCCGGTCGGATCGCTCAGCGTGAGTGCAAGCCCGGCACCGTCATGCGCGGCATGGACGAGGCGCGTCAGGCGCTCCAGATGCAGGCGCTGCCTTCCGGAGACACGGTCCTTGTAGGTCGCACGATAGAGGGCTGCGATGATCTCCGGATCAGCGACCCCGTAATTGGTATTGGCATGGCGATCCAGTAGCTGCGCGCGCAGGTCCTGCGACATGGCGAAGAAGGCATCCACGCTCTCGGCATCGAAAATCTCGTTGACGAAGGCGGAATCGTCCGCAGGCAGAAATCCGAAAGGTGTCATCACCGCATGAACCTGCGCCTGGGGGTCGCGCGTGAGCAGATGCATCACCGTTTCGGCGGCGCTCTGCCCGGCGCCGATGACGGCATAGCGTGCGCCCTCGGGGGGGTGAGGCCTTCAAGGCGGTGCAGCAGATCGCCGGAATGCCAGATCCGGCGATCCGCGACGATTCCCTCCGGCATGCGCGGTTTCAGACCCAGAGCGAGGGAAATGTTGCGTGCATGAATCTGCCTGACATAGCTGCCGCTGCGGACCTTCACGCTGAGCGTTCCTCCCGGTCCCGCACGATCGGAGATCGGCGCCAGATCGATTCCAAGCACCTCGGTATCGTAGTCCACATGCTCGGCGACATGCCCGGCGCACCAGGCGAGATAATCGTGGAATTCGCGCCGGGTCGGATTGAACTCCCGCAGGTTCAGGAAGGCGCTGAGCCTGCCACGCTCCTTCAGATAGCAGAGGAAACTGTATGGGCTGGTCGGATCGCGCTGGGTGACAAGGTCCTTGAGGAAGGAGACCTGCATGGTCGCGTCTTCCAGAAGCATGCCCTCATGCCAGCCGAACCGGGGCTTTCGCTCCAGAAACCGAAACCGCATCATGTGCGGATCAAGCGCCAGTGCGAGCGCGAGATTGGCGGGGCCAAGACCGATGCCGAGAAGATCATGGATTTCTGTTGTCCGTGGCACGCGACCGCTCCTCGCTTCGCAGGTGAACCAACTGAGACGTTGCCCTTTAATGGTTGCAAAATAGTTTAATGCCCGTAACAAGTGTATTATCTGTCAAGTCCGGTTTGCTCCTGTTGCGCTTGCAGCCGCGCCACATCCGGGCGATCATGCGCCTTCTTCAGTCCTTCTTAACCAGCCGTTCACCACAATCGCGTCATGGCTGTCCGTCAGAGGCTTCCGTCGGGGAGCCGGTCCGTTCGGCGTGATTTCGGGGATGAAGCATGGTCTCGCGTGCGCAGCGCTCGCTCGTCGGCGATTGGTGGTGGACGATCGATCGGTCATTGCTGGCCGCCCTGTTCGGGCTGATGGTGATCGGTCTCGTCATGCTGATGGGTGGCGGGCCCCCGGTCGCCTCGCGGATCGGGCTCTCGACCTTCCATTTCGTCGAGCGGCAGGCGCTGTTCCTGTTGCCGGCGCTGATGCTGCTGGTGACGATCTCCTTCCTCGATGCAAGGCTGATCCGCCGGCTTGCGCTGGCCACCTATGTCATCGGCATGGTGCTGGTCGTGGCCGCGATCCAGTACGGGCCCGAGATCAAGGGCGCGCATCGCTGGATATCGCTGATGGGCGTGAGCGTCCAACCCTCGGAATTCGTCAAGCCGGCCTTCGTGATCCTCACCGCCTGGGCCTTTTCCGAAGCGGCACGGCGGCCGGATCTGCCGGCGGTCTGGATTGCCTTCGCGCTGCTGCCTCTGACGATCACGCCCCTGATCCTGCAGCCGGATTTCGGCCAGACCATGCTGATCACCGCCATCTGGGCCGGGATGTTCTTCATCGCCGGTCTGCACTGGTTCTGGGTGATGGGGCTCGGCGGGGTCGGCGTGATCGGCATCATCAGCGCCTATAATCTGCTGCCGCATGTGCGCGAACGCATCACCCGCTTTCTCGACAGTGAATCCGGCGATACCTTTCAGGTCGACATGGCGCTCGAATCCTTCGCACGCGGCGGCTGGCTCGGGCAAGGGCCGGGCGAGGGTACGGTCAAGCGTGTGCTGCCCGATGCCCATACCGATTTCATCTTCGCGGTGACGGCGGAGGAATTCGGCATCGCGATCTGCCTCGTCATCGTGATGATCTATGCCTTCATCGTGCTGCGGGGCCTGTTGCTGGCAGGCCGCAACGAGGATGCCTTTTCGCGGCTCGCAGTGTCCGGGCTGTTGCTGTTGTTCGGGTTGCAGGCCAGCATCAACATGATGGTCAATGTCAATCTCCTTCCCGCCAAGGGCATGACCCTGCCCTTCATCTCCTATGGCGGCTCGTCGCTGTTCTCGCTCGCGCTCGCCGCCGGCTTCCTGATCGCCCTGACACGCAAGCGCCCGCGTTCGCGGCTGCATCCGCGCGCCTATGTGCCGCGCCCCGCCGGAGCCTGACCATGCGTGCCGACAAGCCCCTCGTGATGATCTCCGCCGGCGGCACGGGCGGGCATCTCTTCCCCGCCGAGGCACTGGCCGGCATCCTGCGCGCACGCGGCTGCGGCATCGTGCTGGTGACCGACAACCGCATCGGGGAACTGGCCGAGCGCTTCCCCGCCAACGAAGTCGTCGCCATCCCCGCCGCGACGCCCTCCGGACGCTCGCCCGTGGCGGCGCTCAAGGCGCTGGTGACGCTCGCACGCGGGTTCTTCCGGGCGCGCCGGCTGATCGCGCGGGCGCGACCGGATGTCGTGGTCGGGTTCGGCGGCTATCCCACCGTCCCGCCCCTGCTCGCGGGCAGTCTTGCAGGCTGCAGGACGGTTCTGCATGAGCAGAACGGTGTGATCGGGCGCGCCAACCGCTTTCTCGCCGGGCGCGTGACGCATCTGGCGTCGAGCGTGCCGGAGCTGCGCGGCATATCCGACGCGATGAAGGCGAAAATCGTGATGACGGGCAATCCGGTACGTGCGAACGTACTGGAAGCAGCACAGATCCCCTATCCCGCCGCGACGGACGACGCGCCGCTGAACCTGCTCGCTTTCGGCGGCAGCCAGGGCGCGCGGATCATGTCGGATATCGTGCCACAGGCCATCGCGCTGCTCACGCCGGAGTTGCGCGCGCGCATCCGCATCACGCAGCAGGCGCGGCCCGAAGATCTGGAACGCGTGCGCGATGTCTATGCGCAAAACGGCGTCAGCGCCGAGATCGCGCCCTTCTTCCGGGATCTGCCCGGGCGTATCGCGCGGTCGCATCTCGTCATATCGCGCTCTGGCGCCTCGACCGTTTCGGAGCTCGCCGTGATCGGGCGACCGGCCATCCTTGTGCCCCTGCCCGGCGCCCTTGATCAGGACCAGGCAGCCAATGCCGCGCTGCTTTCCGATACCGGCGCTGCCCTGATGCTTCCACAAACGGAATTTACGCCACAGCGTCTGGCGCAGGAGCTCACCTCGCGTCTGGCCGATCCGGAAGGCTTGACGAAAGCGGCGCAGGCGGCCAAGAGCGCAGGCATACCGGATGCGGCGGAGCGCCTCGCCGATCTGGTCATGCATCTTGCCAGCAAGCAGGGCTGAGCGCCCGAACGAGAGAAGCATCATGAAACTGCCCCCGAAACTCGGCCCCATCCATTTCATCGGTATCGGGGGATCGGCATGTCGGGCATCGCCGAGGTGATGCACAATCTCGGCTATACGGTGCAGGGCTCGGATGCCTCGGTCGGCAATGCCAATGTGGCGCGGCTCGCGAAGAAAGGCATTGCCACCTTCACCGGCCATGCGGCCGAAAACGTTCAGGACGCGGAAGTCGTCGTCGTCTCCACCGCGATCCGGCGCGACAATCCCGAACTCGCCGCCGCGCGTGAATTGCGCCTGCCCGTGGTGCGCCGCGCCGAGATGCTCGCGGAACTGATGCGGCTCAAGACCGCGATCGCCATCGCCGGCACCCACGGCAAGACCACCACCACCTCCATCGTCGCCACCCTGCTGGAAGGCGGGAATTTCGATCCGACGGTGATCAATGGCGGCATCATCAACGCCTATGGCACCAATGCCCGCATGGGCAAGGGAGACTGGATGGTGGTCGAGGCCGATGAATCCGACGGCACCTTCCTGAAGCTGCCCTGCGACTATGCCATCGTCACCAATATCGATGCCGAGCATCTCGATCATTTCGAGACCTATGACGCGGTCAAGGCGGCGTTCTTCACTTTCATCGAGAACATCCCGTTCTACGGTTTCGCGGTGATGTGCATCGATCATCCGGCGGTGCAGGATCTCGTCGGGCGCATCGAGGACCGGCGGATCGTGACCTACGGCACCAACCGGCAGGCGGATGTGCGGGTGCATGATATCGATCTGACCGGCGGGCGCAGCCGGTTCAGCGTGACGATCCACGACCGCAAGAGGGCCGAGAGCGTGGAGATCCCCGATCTCGTCATGCCGATGCCCGGCCATCACAACATGCTCAACGCCGTCGGCGCGCTTGCACTCGCCTATGAACTGGGCATGAGCCCGGATGCGATCCGCGACGCGCTGGCCGGTTTCGGTGGCGTCAAGCGACGCTTCACCCGCACGGGGGCATGGAACGGCGCCACCATCTTCGACGATTACGGCCATCACCCGGTGGAGATTGCCGCCGTGCTCAAGGCCGCCCGCGCCTCCGCCGAGGGCAAGGTCATCGCCATCGTGCAGCCGCATCGCCATACCCGCCTGAAGGCGCTGTTCGACGACTTCTGCACCTGCTTCAACGATGCCGATACGGTGATCGTGGCCGATGTCTATGCGGCGGGGGAGGCCCATATTCCCGGCGCCGATCGCGACGGGCTGGTCACCGGGCTGAAGACGCGCGGACATCGCTCGGTGATGTCGCTGGACAAGCCCGACGATCTGCCCGCCATCATCGCGGATCTGGCCGGGCCCGGCGATTACGTCATGTTTCTGGGCGCCGGCAATATCACGCAATGGGCTTATGCCCTGCCCGATCAGCTCATCGCACTGACGGGAGAGCGCAGGTGAGCGGCTTTCCCGATCGCAGGCAGGACATCCGCGCCGCGATACCGGATCTGCGCGGCACGCTCACGGCGAATGCGCCGGCAGCGCCCTTGTCCTGGTTTCGCACCGGCGGGCCGGCGCAGCTCCTGTTCGAGCCCGCCGACGAAGCGGATCTGGCGCTGTTTCTTGCGAACCGGCCGCCGGATCTGCCGCTGACGGTGATCGGTCGTGGCTCCAACCTGCTGATCCGCGACGGTGGCCTGCCCGGCGTGCTGATCCGGCTCGGGCGGGGTTTTGCGCAGATTGCGGTCGAAGACGGCCATCGCGTGCGCGCCGGTACGGGCGCGGCGGATGTGAAGGTCGCGCGCATCGCGGCGGAAGCGGGGATCGACGGGCTCACCTTCCTGCGTGGCATTCCCGGCGCCATCGGCGGAGCCTTGCGCATGAATGGCGGGGCCTATGGCGGCGAAGTGAAGGATGTGCTCGTCGAAGTGCGGGCCCTCGACAATATGGGCGCGGTGCACGTGCTCGACAATGCGGCGATGGGTTTTGCGTATCGCCACAGCGCGGTTGCGGTCGACATGATCTTCACCCAGGCGCTGTTCCAGGGCTATCCCGGCGATCCGCAGGCGCTGCTCGCGCGCATGCAGGAAATCACCGAGGCGCGCTCGTCGACACAGCCCGTCAATACCCGCACCGGCGGCTCCACCTTCAGGAACCCGCCCGGGATGAAGGCCTGGGAACTGATCGACGCTGCCGGCTGTCGCGGGCTGCAGATCGGCGATGCGCAGGTCTCGCCGATGCATTGCAATTTCCTGATCAATCACGGCCATGCCACAGCCGCCGATATCGAGGCGCTGGGCGAGGACGTGCGCCGAAAGGTGCATGAGACGAGCGGCGTCGAACTCATCTGGGAGATACGCCGCATCGGCCTGCCGGGTTGAGCGCATGATCAAGGCTGCGTGACGTGCCGATCTGCATCTTGCCGAAATGTCGGGGATGAGCCATCTTGCGGACATGATCACGGGTCGTTTCCGTCGCGCGGGCGTCATCGCGCTGGTTCTGGGTCTCGCCGCCATCGGGATGGCGGCAAATGCCGATGCGCGCACCGGGCAGGAGCCGCAATACTGCATGAATTTCGCCCTCGACTATGCCGAGGAACTCACCGAAAACATGCGCATCGAGGCGCTCTACGACGAGCAGACCGCCGTTCTGGCGACCTTCGAAGCGTTGATGGATGACGAGACCCGCCCGCCCGAGGCGCGGCTGGAAGAATTGCTTACCATGCTGCGCAGCCGTGAGATGCGTGATTTCGATCGCGCGATCCGGCGTGCCCTGCGCACCCTCGACGAGGGTCGCTCGATCGTCGCGGGCTGGCGCGGGCAATATTGTCCGGTCGCGCGCCCCGATGGCGGGGCTGGGCTTTCGGGCCAGGAGCGCTGCGATGCGCTGGCTGCGACTTTCGTCGACCAGATCCGCATCGAGCGTCGCTCCCCTGAGCAGACGCGCCTCTACGAAGCCCTCGAAACCGAGCGCCAGACCATCCTGAAAGCGCGCATCACCCGCAGTGATCGCAACGATCTGCTCGAGCTCCTCCGTCTGCGCACCGAGGCCGTCGAGACCCTCGACAGGCTGGAGCGCTTCATCATGCTGCGCAACGAAGCACAGGATCTCATCGCCGGCCTCGAGGAAGAAGGCTGCGTCGAGGCTGAGCGCAGCTGAGACCGGTCGCGCGGCCGTACTGGCCGTCGTCGCGGCGGGTCGCATGGATCGCGGCGGCTTCGAGCCGGATAACCCGGCATGCGCCCGAATCGTCAGCGCTCGCGCCGCGTCAGCGCAACTGGCTGTCGTCGACGAAATTGAACTCCTCGATCAGCATCTCGCGTATGACCGGGCCCTCCAGGCGGGCATTCACCCGCTCCGTGAGTTGCGCGAGGAAAGCGCGGCTGTCGAAGCGGCGCAGTTCGCGAAAATCGATATCCTCGCTGGTAAAGATGTGGTGGAAGGCCTCGTCCATGATGAAGGATTCTGCCGGCACGCCCAGCGCCTGCAATGTGCTGCTCTGCGCCGTATAGACGAATTGCGCCACCACGTATCCCTCGACGGCCCCGTCCGTGATGACGGGCACCGTCATGGTGCGGGTCGTCTCGTAGGTGATGCCCTGAAAATAGCCGGAATCCTCCGTCGCCGCGCCGGCCTGGCGGGTGAAGTATTCCACCGCGCCATAGCCCGAGGCCAGCGTCACCAGACAGAGCCAGAATCCGGCCAGGATCATGCGCATCATGGCTTTGCACCTTTCTGATCAGGCCGGGGCGCGCCGCCGGAATCGGCAGCATGCGCCCCGCCCAGCGGCGGCCGTGGTGCCGGGCGATCGGCATAGGTGCCGTCCGATTCATGCGCCTGCATGACCTCGGCGATCAGCCCGGCTATGTCGCGTACCGCGACGATATGGGTCGACAGGGTCTGCTGATTGTCGGCGACGACCTGCTTGAGGCGATCGAGCCCCTGTTCGAGTGCCGGCGGGGCCGGCTCGTCGCCCAGCGCCCGCGCCGCCCGGCTCAGTTCGAGCAGGCACTGGCTCTTGCGGTGGTTCATCTGCTTGAGCGTGTCCACCGAGGCGCCGCGCAACAAGGTGATTTCCTCGCGCAAGAGCGCCTCCAGCCGCTGCGCGACCGCGAGCGCGGTATGCGCTGCGGGGCTCATCTGGCGCCCGGAACCGGATGGCCCGCATACCGGAAGAGTAGCCGGCACAGCCATCACCGGCGCGGCCTCTTGCGAGAACCCCGCCGAGAGCAGTCCCGGGTCATCCGTTTCCTGCTTTGGCTTACGCGCCGGCTTCGTCAACGCCGCTGGCATGTTCGTCTGGTCCTGCGAATGGAATCTCATGATGATGCTTCGCCTCAGCCGCCATTACGCCATAAGCCGGCAAAGAAGAGGCTGGCTTCATGGGGATCAGAAAAGATGTCGTCGCCCGCCGCGACCTCGTCGAGCGCCGGGCGGGCTCCGGCATCGCCCGTCCCAGCCATCAGACGCTCGATCATGCCGGCATCCCCGTCGCCGGAAGCGGAAGCCTGCAGCGTGGCTGCAGCCTGTGTCGGCGTCACGCCGAAGCCGCCAGCCTTCCCTGCCGGGGCATCGTCGGGATGCAGCTTCGCCAATTGTTCGGCGATGCCGATACCGCCGGAGCGGGCCATTGCATTGCCGATCTGCTCAGCCTGCATGCCCTTCCAGATATCACCCGCCGTGCCGGAGCCGTAGGAGGCGGTCGCATCGTCGGGCAGCATGGTCTCGACGAAGCTGCGCAGAATGAAGGCCTCGAATTCCTGTTCCGGCGTCATCGGCTGATTGCCGGCTGTCGGCGCCTGCCGCGACGCGTCGGCCCCGTTGCCGGCAGCGGCCAGCGGGTCGAGGCGATTGCGCAGATCGGCGCTGCCGGCAGGTGAACCGGCGTTGCCCGCCGCACCGAGCGCATCACGGTTCTGCATGGCGATGCGCGCCTCGGCGGCGCGAAACGGCGTTTGCGCGGTGACCGAATCTTTTCCGGAATTCTCCATCGCCGCGGCGAAGGCATGCGGATTTCCCGATCCGTCACCGGCCAGCGTGGCCAGGCGTTGCGTCGCCCTGGCCTGCTTGCCGGGATCGGCCGCGCGCGCGACATCGAGAATGATATCCGAAGGCGGGTTGATCATCGGCTCCAACCTCCTGCATCGTGGATCGGACAGGCGAACGTGACGGGTTCCACGTTAGAGCCCGGCGCTTACGCCAGGCTTGCGCACCGAAGCATTGCCGTCGGGCGCGTCGCCGGACGCCGGGGCCGGCGCGGCCAGCGATGGCTCCTCACCGGTTTGCGCGAGGTGGCGATCGAGGTAATCGAGGAAATCCCTGCGCCGCTCCTCTTCGTCGGCATCGCGCCGGGCGCGGCGGACGAATTTTTCGGCGACGTCCTGCCGGCGCCCCTGCTCCAGCGTCTTCACCGCCTGTTGCGCGCCCGCGCGCTGTTTCGCGGAGATGGCACGCCCCAGACTGCCGACCCGCGCACCGAGGCCGGCGAGAAACAGCCCGTGCAGGGGATGGTCGGCATTGAGTGCATCGAGCACCTCTTCCTGCGCCTTGCGCAGCCCGTTCTCCTCCTGGCGCAGGCGCGCGAGCTTCCATTCCTCCAGCCGATGGCGCTGCTTTTGCACATCCTGTAGCCGTTTGAGCCGTCTCAGCCGTTCGCCTGCCTCACCCACCGATCAGCCTCCCGCGAGCCAGGCGCCGAAGCGCTGGTTGAACAGCACGAAGATTTCGTCCGAGAGAAAATAGAAGATCAGCAAACCGCCCATGATCATGTAGGGCAAGGAGATGAAATAGACCGGCACCTGGGGGATCATCTTGTTCATCACGCCCATGGCGAAATTCAGCAGGAAGGAGAAGACCAGAAAGGGCGAGGCGATCTGCAGCGCCAGCACGAAGGCTTCCGCGAGCGTATCGGCAATGCGAATCAGCGAGAATTGCGCGTCGAAGCCGCCCATGGGCGGCAGCAGGACATAGGTCCCCGTGAGCCCGCGTATGATCTCCCAGTGCTGGTCGGTAATGAACAGCAATGCCGTTGCCGAGAGCATCATGAAGGATGTCAGGGCGGGAACCGGGTCGGGCTCGTCGATGGCCACGCCGGCCATCATGCCGAAACCCATGAACATGGCGATCGCCTGGCCGATGGTCTGGAGCGCGAGGAAGAACAGGCGCCCGACCAGCCCGAACTGCGCACCGATCAGGCTCTCCGTCACGATCAGCCCGACGAGGCCGGCAAGGCCCGTCCCGGCAATAGCGGGCATGATGTCCGGCATCAGCATCGGGCTCATGGCGAGGCTCAGCCCGATCACCACGAAGAGCCGCACCTGCACCGGAATCCGGGCGGAGGAGAAACCCGGCATGATCATCAGGCAGGCTCCCACGCGGCAGAAGACCACGAAGGTGGCGAGGATCATGTCGGTGGAGATCAGGCTCACGAGATCGCGCCCAGCGTCTCCACCTCGACCCCGCGCGGGATCTCCACATGCGAGAGCACGGGCAGGGTGGCGAAGAGGCGCTCGATCACCATGCGCACATAGGGGCGTGCATCGGGGGCGGCGACGAGGGCGAAGTTGTGGCCCTGCGCCATGCGCTCCTTGATGGCGGCGGAGGCGGCCTGGCCGAATTCCTCGAGCTGGCGCGGGTCGATGTCGAACTCGATCACCTCGCCCTTGGCGTCGCGCTTGACCGCCTGATGGAAGGCGAGATCCCAGCGCGTGCCGAGCCGCAGCACCTTGAGCGCGCCGCCTTCGGTGAGATCGCCGCAGATCTGCTGTCCCATGCGCATGCGCACATGCTCGACCACCTGCTCGGAGCGGCGCACATGCGGCGCGATCTCGGCGATGGCTTCGAGGATCAGATGCAGGTTGCGGATCGAGACGCGCTCGGCGAGCAGCAGCTTGAGCACGCCCTGCAGCCCGGAATAGGAGATCTGCGCCGGGCAGATATCGTCGATCAGGCGCTTGTATTCCGGGTCGAGCCGGTCGAGCAGGGCGCGCATGTCCTTGTAGGAGAGCAGCGAAGGCAGGTTGTTGCGGATGGTCTCCGAGAGATGCGTCAGCAGCACCGAGACGATGTCCACCGGCGTGAATCCCTCCCGGCGCACTTCCGCCGCATAGCTCTCCGAGACCCACATGGCATTCATGCCGAAGGCCGGTTCGCGCACGGGATCACCCGGGACGTCCGGCTTGCCGGCATCGCCGGTGATCACCAGCACTTCGCCGACCCGCAGGGCACTGCTTGCCACTGCTGTGCCGTGAATCCGGATCTCGTAGGATTTCGGGGCGAGAACGAGAGAATCCGAGAGCTTGATCTCGGGCACGACGAAGCCGTATTGACGCGCGAACTTGCGGCGCATCTTGCCGACGCGGGCGGCGAGTTCGCCGTGGGCGGTCAGCAGTTCGGTGGCGAGCTGCTTGCCCAGAATGAGTTCGATCTCCGCCGTCTTGAGCGATTCCTTGACCGAGTCGCGGCTCTCCTCCTGAACGCGCACCTCCTCGGCCTTCGCCTCTTCGGCCTTGCGGGCTTCGCTCTCGGCGCGTTTGCGGGGCACGATCCAGGCGACGAAGCCAAGCAGGGCGGCGAGCGCAAACAGCGGCAACCCGGGCAGGCCCGGGGTGAGGCCAAGCAGGACCATCACGCTGGCTGCCACGAAAAGCGCACGCGGATAGGCGCCGAGCTGGCCCAGCACCGCCTGTTCGGCGGCACCGCGTGTCGAGCCCTTCGAGACCAGCAGGCCTGCGGCGAGCGCCACGATCAGCGCGGGGATCTGCGTGACCAGCCCGTCACCCACCGAGAGCCGCGTAAACACGTCCGCCGCCTCGCCGAGCTGCATGCCGTGGCGGGTGGTACCGATGATGATGCCGCCGAACAGGTTCACCGCCGTGATGATGATCCCGGCAATGGCGTCGCCGCGCACGAATTTCGAAGCGCCGTCCATGGAGCCGAAGAAGGAGCTTTCCTCCTCGAGCTCGCGCCGGCGGCGCTGGGCTTCCTTTTCGTCGATGATGCCGGCGGAGAGATCGGCATCGATGGCCATCTGCTTGCCGGGTATGGCGTCGAGTGTAAAGCGCGCGCCGACCTCCGCGATACGCGTGGCGCCCTTGGTGATGACGAGAAAATTCACCGTGACCAGGATCACGAAGACGATGATGCCGATGACGAAATCGCCGCTCATCACCATCTGCGCAAAACCGTCGATGATATGGCCCGCCGCTGCGCCGCCCTCGTCGCCATTGGCGAGGATCAGCCGCGTTGTCGCCACGTTGAGTGCCAGCCGCAACATGGTGGCGATCAGAAGGACGGTGGGGAAGGCGGAGAATTCCAGCGGCTTGTTGATCCAGAGCGCCACCATCAGGATCAGCACCGAGAGCGCGATCGAGATCGCAAGCCCCATATCGATGATGAATTTCGGGATCGGCAGGAAGAGAATGGTGAGGATCAGAACGATGCCGGCAGCAAAGCTCACTTCCATCCCGCGCCTCTGCACGAGACCGATGCCCTCACCCGCGACCGCCTGACTCATGAATGCCCCCGTGCCCGGCGCGCCGGATCACGCAACCGGCGCCAGAATACGAAAGCAATCTCGCCGCCGAGGCTTGTGCGAAAGTGGCGTTGCGGCGGGTTTGGTCACGGCCCGTGTTGTCACGCAGCCCGTGTCGTCACGCATGAAAAAGGGGCGCTCAGGCGCCCCCGCTTCAGTCCCGTGCAAGCCCGGTTTTCCGGATCAGCCGTTGGCGGCCTTGCGCTCGCGCCGCCGGTCGGCTGCGGGCTGATAGGCAATACGCGCGTGGTGAGTGCAATAGGGCACCCCGATATCGGCGCGCGCACCGCAGAAGCGGAATTCGGCCGAGGTCGGATCGCCGATCGGCCAGCGGCACATGCCCTCGCGCAGTTCCATGATGGTGACATGCTGCTCGAATTCCGGCACGGGCTCGACCTTGCCGCTGCGTGGCGCTGCGCCAGCGCTGCCGGTCACGCCGAAATCCCTGCCCTGCAAGCCTGCCGGAGCGGCCCTGCCTGCAGAAGCCGCCTCGGCATTGCGCGTGGAGGGCGTGTTGCCGGGCGTTGCATCCTGTGTGCCGGCCCGGCGATCCGTGCGCTCCGCCGGCGCCGCATTGGCTGCTTCCTGCGCGGATGCCGCAGGCTCCGCATTTGCCGGAGTCGCCGCCTGGGCGCCTGCATCGCCGGCTTTCGCCTCGCCGTTACCGCTACGGCTGCGCCCACCACCGGCGCTTCCGGCCTTGGGGCGCCCGGCGAGACCGAGGCGGTGGACCTTGCCGATCACCGCGTTGCGGCTGATGCCGCCGATCTCCGCCGCGATCTGGCTGGCGCTCTTGCCTTCGGCCCAGAGCTTCTTGAGCTGCTCGACGCGTTCGTCGTTCCAGGTCGCGCTCGTATCCGTCATGCCGCCTCCTCGCGGGCTCGCCGTTCCCAGAATCCCTCTCCCTCGCGGACGATCGCTCACGATCGCGCGCCCTGCTTGCGAAGGCTGGGGAATTCGCCGCATCAGATGACTGATCTGATGATTGAGACCCTACACAAGGCGGTGACTCGGGCGCAAGAGTCCCTCGGCACACTGATTCGTTTTCAACAGGAGAAGTTTTCCGTGATGGAATCTCGCGGTTTTGCTGAAGTCCTGTTCCTGCTTCTTGCGTCACAGCGCAGTCCGTCGCAAAGCTGTGCGTGCTTTTGACTCAGGGATCCCATGTCACCCGCTCTCGCCACCGCCATCGGCAGCCTCGCCATCCTGTCCTGGGGATTGCTCGCCCTGTTTACCGCCGCGACCGGCGCGATCCCGCCCTTCCAGCTCAACGCCATGTGTTTCGCCATCGGCGGTGCGCTCGGGCTCGCGGTGATGATCGCGCAGCCGCATCGCCGTGCGGCTTTGCGCCAGAGCTGGCGGGTCTATGCGTTCGGGATCGGCGGGCTGTTCGGCTTCCACGCACTGTTCTTTGCCGCGCTCAAACTCGCCCCGCCGGCGGAGGCGACGCTGATCAACTATCTCTGGCCATTGCTGATCGTTCTCTTCTCCGGCCTGCTCCCGGACGAGCGGCTGCGCAGCCATCATTGCATCGGCGCGGTGATCGGCTTCGGCGGGGTGGTGGTGCTGTCGGGAGGCGACAGCGGCGGCGATCTCGGGCAGCATTGGCCTGGCTATCTCTGCGCCATGGGCTCGGCCCTGTTCTGGTCCGGCTATTCCGTGCTCTCGCGCCGGTTTACCAGCGTCCCCACCGATGCGGTGACCGGCTTCTGCATCGGCGCGTCACTGCTCGGCATCGTCACCCATCTCGCCTTCGAGACGACGATCTGGCCGGAGGATACCGTGCAATGGGCTGCGGTCCTGGCGCTGGGCCTCGGTCCGGTCGGCGCCGCCTTCTATGCCTGGGATATCGGCTGCAAGCGCGGCGATATCCGGCTGCTCGGCGTGGGCGCCTATTCGGCACCGGTGATCTCCACCTTCACGCTGATCCTCGCCGGTTTCGCGCAGGCGAGCATGACGCTGTGGGTCGCCTGTTTCCTGATCGTCGCCGGTGCATTGGTCGCCTCGCAGGACAAATTGCGGCGTCGCCCCGCCGGCGCCCGCTGAGGCCTGCCGGGATATTGCACGGGCCACGCAGCGTCATGCACTTGTGATGCGGCCCCGCCTCGTTTATCCACCTCGCTTTCAGGCAATGGCGCGAGGCGCGAGGATGAAGCAGCACAGTGAAGACGGCGAAGCGGCGCCGGTCGCCATCATCATGGGCAGCCAGTCCGACTGGGCGACGATGCGCCATGCGGCGGAAAC
The DNA here is from genome assembly GCF_900094735.1 of Saliniramus fredricksonii. Taxonomy (NCBI): domain Bacteria; kingdom Pseudomonadati; phylum Pseudomonadota; class Alphaproteobacteria; order Hyphomicrobiales; family Salinarimonadaceae; genus Saliniramus; species Saliniramus fredricksonii. The sequence continues at coordinate 691,631 of NZ_FMBM01000001.1, read as the reverse complement.
GCTCGACGCGCTCGGCATTGCGCATGACACCCGCATCGTCTCCGCGCACCGTACGCCCGAGCGGCTCTATCAGTTCGCGCAGGACGCGCGCGCGGCGGGGTTCAAGGTGATCATCGCCGGCGCGGGCGGGGCGGCGCATCTGCCTGGCATGACAGCGGCGCTGACGCCGTTGCCGGTCTTCGGCGTGCCGGTGGAATCGAAGGCGCTGTCGGGGCAGGATTCGCTGCTCTCCATCGTGCAGATGCCCGCTGGCATACCTGTGGGCACGCTGGCGATCGGGCGCGCGGGCGCCGTCAACGCGGCGCTCCTCGCCGCCGCCGTGCTCGCGCTCAACGACGACGCGCTGGCCGGGCGGCTCGACCTGTGGCGGCAGGCGCAGGGCGAAAGTGTCGCGGAACGCCCCTCGGAGCGCCCCTCGGAGGCATCATGAAAGAGACGATCATCGCGCCGGGCGCCACGCTCGGCATTCTCGGGGGCGGCCAGCTCGGGCGCATGATCGCCTCTGCCGCCGCGCGGCTCGGGCTCAAGGTGCATGTCTTCAACGATACGCCGGCGAGCCCCGCCTTCGCGCTGGCCGATGCCACGACCTGCGCGCCCTTCACCGACGAAGCGGCGCTGAGGAGTTTCGCCGGGAGCGTCGACGTCGCCACCTATGAATTCGAGAACGTGCCGCGCGAGGCCGCCGCGCTGGTCGCCGGTCTGGTGCCGTTGCGCCCCGGCGTGGGCGCGCTCGCCACGAGCCAGGATCGCCTTGCCGAGAAACGCTTCATCGCCGATCTCGGCATAGCCACCGCCCCGTTCCGCCCCGTGGACGATGCCGGCGACCTTCAGGCCGCGCTTGCCGCCATCGGCATGCCCGCCATCCTGAAGACGCGCCGTTTCGGCTATGATGGCAAGGGCCAGGCCGCGATCCGCAAAGCGGGTGATGCGGATGGCGCGCTTGCTGCGATGAAGGGGGCGCCCTCCATTCTGGAAGGCTTCGTCGATTTCGTCTGTGAGCTCTCCGTCGTCGCCGCCCGCGCGCCCGATGGCAGCTTCGCGGCCTTCGACATCTGCGAGAACCGCCACGAGAACCACATCCTCGCCCTGACCAGCGTGCCCGCCGCTGTCAGCGCCGCAACGGCGCAGCAGGCGCGCGAGATCGCCCATGCCATCGCCGGCGCGCTCGATTATGTCGGCGTCTTCGCGGTCGAGCTGTTTCTCACCCGCGACGCGGCGGGAGCCGAGTCCCTCGTCGTCAACGAAATCGCTCCCCGCGTGCACAATTCCGGGCACTGGACCGATTTCGGCGCGCAGACCTCGCAATTCGAGCAGCATGTCCGCGCCGTCTGCGGCTGGCCACTGGGCCCTGCCGGGCGCTACGGGCGGGTCGCAATGCGCAACCTGATCGGCGACGATGTCGAGACCTGGCAGCATCATCTCGCCGATCCGCAGGCGCGTCTGACGCTCTACGGCAAGGAAGAGGCGCGCCCCGGACGCAAGATGGGCCATGTGACGCTTTTGCGCGATCCGGAGTAGCGTGCGCCTTCCCTGCACTTCGGTCTCAACCCTCGCCGCCGTCCTCGACCGCGGCTTCGAACTCCTCCGGGGAGAGCTCGTACTGGCGTGAGCAGAATTCGCAGGTGACGCCGATGCGCCCATCCTCGCGGACCATGTCCTTGCGCTCAGGCGCGGAAAAGCTAGCGAGCATGCGCATGATGCGATCGCGCGTACAATTGCATCCCTCGCGTACTGGCTGGCCGGAGAAGGCGCGTACACCACGTTCGTGGAACAGGCGATAGAGCAGGCGCTCGCTCGACAGGCCGGGATCGACGAGTTCGTGATCGGCGATGGTATCGACCAGCGCCCGGCCTTCGCGCCAGGCATCATCCTCGCCGCCACCCGAATCCGCCACGGCCCCGGCCGGCGCATCGCCCGGATCGAGATCGGCCTGGCGCTGGCGGTCGATGGAGGCGGGCATGAACTGGGCGAGCAGCCCGCCCGCCCGCCAGGTCGAGCCGGATTCACCGACCTGCTCGGCCACGGCGAGGCGCACGCGCGTCGGGATCTGCTCCGATTGACGGAAATACTGATGTGCCGCCTCTTCGAGGCTCTGGCCCTCCATCGGGACCACGCCCTGATAACGGTTCATGGCCGGGCCCTGATCGATCGTCATGGCAAGATGGCCATGGCCGATCAACCGCGCGGCATCACCCTCACCCGCCGCGACGCTTTGCGCCACACGCTGCGCATCAAAGCGGATGAAGGCGCGCAGGCGATCGGGGGTGTCGAAGTCGACCACGATCATTTCGACCGGCCCGTCCGTGCGGGTCTGGAGCTGGAAGCGCCCTTCGAACTTCAAGGCGGAGCCGAGCAACGCCGTCAGCGCCGCAGCCTCGCCGAGGACGCGCGCCACGGCTTCGGGATAGCCGTGGCGCTTGATCATGGTATCGATGGCCGGGCCGAGCCGTACCACCCGCCCCCGCAGATCGAGGGGCTCGACCGCGAAGGGCAGGATCAGGTCGTCGGCGCCGTCGAACGGCACACTCATACCGCCTCCCACAGACCCGCCTCGAGGCCGAAACACCAGGCCAGCACGCCCTTCTGGGCATGCAGACGGTTCTCTGCCTCGTCGAAGACGACGGAATGCGGACCGTCGATCACGGCATCGGTCACTTCCTCACCGCGATGGGCGGGCAGGCAATGCATGAACAATGCGTCCTTGTCGGCAAGCGCCATCAGATCGGTATCGACCTGATAGGGTTTGAGCAGGTTATGGCGCCGCCCTTCATCCTCGTCACCCATCGAGACCCAGCAATCGGTGACGACGGCCTGGACGCCGGAGACCGCCGCGCGCGGATCGGTGGTCAGATTGAGACGCGCGCCGTTGGCGCTGGCCCAGGCGACGATCTCCGCCGGCGGCGCGAGTTCCGCCGGGGTGGCGACGTTGATGGTGAAGTCGAAACGCGCCGCCGCATGGATCCAGGAAGTGAGCACGTTGTTCGAATCGCCCGTCCAGGCCACCGTGGCGCCGGCAATCGATCCGCGATGCTCCTCGAACGTCATCACATCCGCCATGATCTGGCAGGGATGCGTGTCCTTGGTGAGCCCGTTGATCACCGGAACCTCGGCATTGTCGGCCAGCTCCTGCATCGCCTCCTGCTCGAGGATGCGGATCATGATCGCATCGACATAGCGTGAGAGCACGCGGGCGGTATCGGCGATGGTCTCGCCGCGCCCGAGCTGCATCTCGGTGCCCGTGAGCATCAGCGTCTCACCGCCCAGTTCGCGCATGCCGACATCGAAGGAGACGCGCGTGCGCGTCGAGGGCTTGTCGAAGACCATGGCCAGCGTCTTGCCGGCGAGCGGCTTCACCACTGACGGCGTGCCCTTGCGACGCTTCGCCTTGATCGCCGCGCCGAGCGCGAGAATGCGGCGCAGCTCGGCCCCGTCCATGACGGCGAGATCGGTGAAATGGCGTGGCTTCGTCCGGGGAGGGATCATGCTGTCATTCATGCCGAAGCTCCCGCCTTTGCCGTTGCCGGCATATTGTCCTGGAGGGCGATACAGGCGGCTTCGATGCGCTGCACGCCTTCCAGCAGATCGGCTTCGCTGATGGTCAGCGGCGGATAGAGCCGCACGACATTGTCGCCGGCGGGGATGCACAGAAGATGCTGTGCCCGCGTGGCGGCGACGAAATCGGCATTGGGCACATTGAGCCGCAGGCCCGTCATCAGCGCCGTACCGCGGATCTCGCCGATGATGTCGGGGAAGCGGTCGCCCAACGCGGCGAGGCGCTGGCGCAGCAGCAGGCCGGAACGGCTGACCTGATCGAGGAAGCCCGGCTCCAGCATGACGTCGAGCACCGCATTGCCGACCGCCATGGCGAGCGGATTGCCGCCGAAGGTGGTGCCGTGGCTGCCCGCCGTCAGGCCGGTTGCCGCATCCGCCGTGGCGAGAACCGCACCGACGGGGAAGCCGCCGCCGAGTGCCTTGGCCACGGACATGATGTCGGGCGCGACACCGGCCCATTCGTAACCGAACAGCTTGCCGGTGCGCCCGAAGCCGGTCTGGACCTCGTCATAGATCAGGAGCATGCCGGTCTCGTCGCACAATTCCCGCAACCCGCGCAGGCAGACATGCGGTACGGCCCGCACGCCGCCCTCACCCTGGATCGGCTCGATCATGATCGCAGCCGTCTGCGCCGTCACGGCAGCGCGCATCGCCTCGTGATCACCGAAGGGGACCTGGTCGAACCCCTCCGCCTTCGGCCCGAAACCTTCCAGATACTTCGCCTGACCGCCGGCGGCGATGGTCCCGAGGGTGCGCCCGTGAAAGGCGTTCTCGAAGGTGAGGATGCGATAGCGCTCGCGTTGGCCCTTCAGATAATGATAGCGCCGCGCCATCTTGATGGCGGCCTCATTGGCTTCCGCACCGGAATTGCAGAACATCACCTGATCGGCGAAGCTGTGATCCGCCAGACGCTGCGCCAGCCGTTCACCTTCCGGAATCTCGAAGATATTGGAGACGTGCCAGAGCTTTTCCGCCTGCGCCTTCAGCGCCTCGACGAGCCGGGGATGGGCATGGCCCAGATTGTTGACGGCGATGCCGGAACCGAAGTCAAGATATCGCTCCCCGCGTCGCGTCACGAGCCAGGATCCTTCGCCTCTTTCGAAGGCGAGCGGCACGCGGGCGTAATTCGGGACGAGGGGCGAATTCACGGAACTGTTCCTTCTCGCTGACTGCTCCGCCTCGGGCGGATCGCAAAACAAAGAGCCGCCCGAAAGGGGCGGCGCTCGGATTGTATGATCCAGACCTGCTCTGTCAATGTAATCTTGGCACATCACGCGGATATACGCTATCCGCGCGTCGTTCTACAGCGCCCGGTACCAGACCACGCCCATGATCACGACGAGGGCGAGAGCCTGCAGCAGCACACGCGCACGCATCAGGTTCTGCGAGGTGCTGGCCGAGCCGCCACGCATCATGTTGATCAGGCCGAGCACCAGCACCAGAACCACGGCGCCGACTGCCACGAGCACGAAGACATCGCTGAAAGTGTTCATCTGCCTCGAACCTTCAAAACGGCCCCTCAGGGGCCTCCTCCCGCCGCAGAGCACATCATCTCATGCGCGCACGGCCTTGCGCGAATTTTCCCGGCATATTGGTCGCAGGGGCGTCCTCGGCAACCCCCGCCAGACATCTCCCTCCCGGCACCCCGGATTCCGAGCGACCCTGCCCTCAGGCTTCCAGGGATTGCGGCGCGGGCGAAATCGTCGCCGCCTCGCCGTCGCGCACCTCGTAGACCGCATAGCCGCGATCATTGCTTCCATCCTGATTGAAGCGGAAGACGCCATCGGCGCCGGCAAAACCGGAACTGTCGGTGAGGATTCCTTCTGCGAAACGCTGCTCACCCTGGGTGCGCGTCAGCGCCGCCGCGAGGGAGACGGCGTCATAGGCGAGACTGGCGATCCGCACGGGATCAGAGCCGAAACGCTCGCGAAAGCGCTGCGCGAAAGCATCGAAGCCGGCCTGGGGCGGCGCGGCGAACCAGCCCCCGCGCAGCGCCGGCAATGACAGCACCGACGGATCGTTCCAGACCCCGGTGCCAATCGGCTTGACTCGGGCGGGATCGAAATTCGCCTGCGACAGCGCGCGCCCCACAGCGGGCATCGAATCGGGCGTGTCAGGAATGAACAGCGCATCGGCGCGCGGCGATGAGCCGGCAATGGCGTTCGACAGGCGCCCGACAGCATCCTGGGGTGACCCGGGACGATAGCGCTCCTGTGCAATGATGCGCAGACCACGCGCATCGGCAGCCCGCCGGAAGGCGGCCTCCGCCACCTCGCCATAGCCGCTCTCGGGGATCAGCGCGGCGATATCGCGGCGGTTTTCGCGTGCGGCATGGGCAGCGATGCGCGCCACCTCGTCACGCGGCAGGAAACCCATCAGATAGACGCCTTGGCGCGCCACCGAGGCATCGGTCGAGAAGGCGATCATCGGGACGCGATTCTCGCGCGCGACGTCACCTGCCGATTGCACGGAAGCCGCGAAGAGCGGGCCGAGAACCAGCTCGGCCCCTTCCGCAATCGCGTCCTGCGCGGCGCTGCGCGCCTCGGAAGCCGCGCCTCTGTCATCCTTGACGACCAGCCGGATCTGCGGATCGTCGAATTCCGTGAGCGCCATCTCGGCGGCGTTGCGCAGATCGCGCGCGGCCGCACCGCCGGCCCCTGATGCGGAAAGCGGCAGGATCAGCGCCACGCGCACTGTGCCGTCACCGATGGAATCGTCGTCATCGTCCTGCGGGCCGCCACCGACGAGCCCCGGGGGCTGTCCGGAGAAGGGCGTGACGCAGCCGGCCAGGGTCAGTCCCAACCCGCCGGTGAGGAGACCCGCGACGAGGCGGCGGCTCGGCAGGCGATGCCGGCGCGCGCCATCTGCGGCAGGCGTCACGAGCGGAAGCGGAAGATTGCCGGGGCGGCGGGGCGCGGTCATGGGGTCATCCCTCGTCTTGCGGTCAGGCGGCGCCTTGGTTACGGATGCGGTCGACATTTAACACCGACACGTTAATGGTTTGGTTAACGATTTCATACGCGTGTCAAGTCACGAATGCGCAAAACCACCCGAATCCGGCAAGGACAGCCAGGGGGCCCGCCGCCGTGACCATTGCCGGGAGATGATAAAGATGGCGAAGCCGCCGATTCAGAATCGCCCCGTGACGGCGCAAAACCCGGCCCGGACGGAGGCGATTGGCGGCGGTGTGCCGGGCGCAGCCACTTCGCAGGGTGCCGGGCGCCACGGCGTGTTCACTGCCTTCGGCCTCGCCGCCGAGACAGGGCCCCTTTCGTCCGGGCTTTATGTCGTGGCGACGCCGATCGGCAATCTCGAGGATGTTTCGCTGCGCGCCCTGCGCATTCTCGCCGCAGCGAACGCGGTCCTCGCCGAGGATACGCGTATCACCCGCCGGCTGATGGCGCATTACGGCATCACCACGCCGCTCGTCGCCTATCATGAGCATTCAGCGGAGAGCGTGCGCACGCGCATGATCGCGCGGTTGAAGGCCGGAGAGGCGCTGGCGCTCGTCTCCGATGCGGGCACGCCGCTCGTCTCCGATCCCGGCTACAAGCTCGTCCAGGCCGCCATCGCGGAAGGTTTGCCGGTCACGCCGATTCCGGGCCCCTCCTCGGTGCTGACGGCACTGGTGGTCTCGGGCCTGCCGAGCGACCGCTTCTTCTTCGAAGGCTTTCTGCCGTCGAAATCCGGGGCGCGCTGCAACCGGCTGGCGGCGCTTTCGACGATTCCGGGCACGCTGATGCTGTTCGAATCAGCGAAGCGTCTGCCGGCCATGCTGGCGGATGCCGCGGCGGTGCTCGGCCCGCGTCCGGCCGTCGTGGCACGTGAACTGACCAAGATGTTCGAGACCGTGCGCCGGGGCAGCCTCGCGGAACTCGCGGCGCAATTCGCCGAAGAAGGCCCACCCCGGGGGGAGATCGTGGTGCTGATCGGCGAGGCGGCGGAGGAGGACCGGCGTGCCGATGCGCTGGGCGATCTCGATATCGCCCTGGGCGAGGCGCTTGCCTCCCACCGGGTCAAGGATGCCGCCGCGATCGTGGCGGCGCGGCTGGGCCTGCCCAAACGCGAAGTCTATGCCCGCGCCATCGCACTTGCACGCGGCACATCGGGGGATGGCGCCTGATGCGCAGCGACCGGCAAGGCGGGCGTGATGCCGATTATGGGCAGAGCACGCAAACCGGGCAGGGTGCCACGCGCAAACGCAAGCGCCGCCGGGCATTGTTGCGCGGCCATCTCGCCGAATGGCTGGCGATGGGGTTTCTGATCTGCAAGGGCTACCGCCCGCTCGAACGCCGTTTTGCGGCTTCGGGCGGCGAGATCGATCTGATCATGAAACGCGGCGCAACGGTGATCTTCGTCGAGGTGAAGGCCCGCGCGCGGCTCGATCTGGCGCAGGCCGCGATCGGCGCGCGCAAGCATCGGCTGTTCAACCGCGCGGTGCGTGCCTGGCGCGCCAGGAACCCCTGGAGCACCGGCTTCACCCTGCGCGCCGATGCCGTCTACGTCACCCCGTCCGCCCTGCCGCATCACGAAATCGATGCCTTTGCCATTGCGGATTGACGCGCCGACGCAGGCCCGTCGCGAATTTTTCAGGCAACCCGCGCCCCGACCCTTGCGCTTGGCCGGACATGCGGTATACACCGCAGCGCAGACCGGATGCGTCACCAAGCCAGTGGCGCGAATGTCCCGCCGGAGGGGTGGCCGAGTGGTTTAAGGCGCACGCCTGGAACGCGTGTATACGGGAAACCGTATCGAGGGTTCGAATCCCTCTCCCTCCGCCACTTGCCCCCGCGAAAGCGTTCTCTCCATCCGGCTGCGGCCAGATTTTTCCGTTGTTTTCGAGGGTTATGCGGGACGGGCTGAACACCGACCCCGGTGCCCGGAAGCCCGGAGGCGGTCTCTCATGGCCGATATTCTCTGGACCTGATGACTGCGCGGATTTGGTGAATTCTCTTCAAAGTACTGGAAAGACAACAATAATAGAGCGTCGCGGCTATGCACTTCGATGTCAGGGGCGTTCACCAAAAGCTCCTGAGATCCAACGCCCGTTCACTGCGACTTGGCGCATCAAAGTATCCTTTGTCCGTCGCAGCAATGGTCGTCGATCCCAACGACTTCCTGATTGTGATATCGGACTCTTTTGTTCATTGTGACCCAAAGCGGGGAGCAATGCCATGAAGGCCATGTCCGCACGGGACGCGAAGCATCAGTTCGGCCTGCTCATCGACACCGCCCGAGCCGAACCGGTGGTGATCGAGAAACACGGCCGCCCGGTTGTGGTGGTCGTGGCCGTGGAAGAGTTCGAACGGCTGACGGCGCTGAGTGACGCAGCGACTGTCGAGCCTCGGGAAAGTTGAGGGTAAGAGGCAATGGCCAGACGGGCGCAAAAGGATGGATTGCTGGCTGACCTGACCGGGCTTGGGGGCTCGGCTGGCGGCAGGACGCTGCGCGAAGCACTCGGCAAGGATGCAGGCGAGTTTGACGAGGTCAAGCAGGCGCGAAAGTTTGTGGACTTGTTTTCTGGCTGTGGAGGGCTGTCTCTCGGGCTTTCTCTGGCGGGGATGCGTGGCCTCTTTGCAATAGAGCGCGACGATATGGCATTTGAGACGTTCTCCACCAATTTCATTGGGGATGACTCGCCAGAAGCATACCGCTTCATGTGGCCGTCCTGGCTGGACCAGCGGGCGTGGGGTATCGATGAGGTCCTCGGAGAGCACAAGGAACAACTCGAGCAACTGCGCGGCGAGGTCGAGGTTCTAGCCGGTGCCCCCCCCTGTCAGGGATTTAGCTTCGCGGGACGGAGAATAGAGGACGATCCCCGGAACCTACTCTTCAACAAGTATGTTGAAGTCGTTGAAGCCCTGCAGCCGAACGTGCTGGTCCTAGAAAACGTCCCGGGCATGCAGGTAGCCCATAAGAGTGGGGCCGTGGTTGACCTGCAATCGGGGCGCTCGCCGCGAAAGCAATCCTTTTACGAGAGGTTGGCTGATAGTCTCGATGCCGCCGGTTATGTGGTGAAAGCCGAACTCTTGGATGCGTCCCGCTTCGGAGTACCGCAGAAGCGTTCCAGGCTTATCGCCATCGGCATACGAAAAGGTCTTTTGCCATTTCTTGCTGGCGGCATCGATCGCGTCTTTGCGTTGCTAGAAGAAGCACGGTGTCAGCAGCTGCGGGAACTCGGGGTAGGCGAGGTCATATCTGCCGCGGATGCGATCTCCGACTTGGAGATTGGAGATCGCCCAATGGTGCCCTGCACCGATGCCCAATCGCCGCGTGGTTTTTTCGAGGCCACGCCCCGCTCAGCTATGACGACCTACCAAGAGCTCATGCGTCAGGGCGCCTCGGGCACGCCTAACAGCATGCGGCTAGCGCGCCACCGAGATGAAGTTCGCCAAAGGTTTGCCCGGATACTCCTGGAATGTCGCAAGGGCGTCCGGATGAACGACGAGGCGCGCCTCGGATATGGTCTCAAGAAGCACCGAATATACCCCATGTCCCCGACTGAGCCGGCGCCAACGATTACGACTCTGCCTGACGATGTACTGCATTATTCAGAGCCAAGGATCCTTACGGTCCGAGAAAGTGCGCGCATTCAGTCGTTCCCTGATTGGTTTTTGTTTAAGGGCAAATACACAACAGGGGGCGACCGGCGGACACGCGAGTGCCCGCGGTATACTCAAGTCGGCAATGCCGTGCCACCGTATCTGGCGCGTGTAATCGGGATGGCAGTATCGCAGGCGCTGAAGGAAATTGAGCTTGCGCAAGCGGACTTTGCAACAAGCGAGCTGCGCACCGTAGCGGCAGCGGAGTAGCGTGTGACTGAAGGTATGCTTGCACCGCGGTTTCCCGCGCAGCTTCTTGACTGGGCCGGCAACCGGTCAGGAGGCGTGCGCCGTCCCTTCGATGAGTCAAGTGGCCGGCCGGGAGAACGAGTTTTTAAGACGAACCTTCTGGCCAAGCTCGATCGGTGGTGCGCCGAAGTTGGCAGGGGGATCCCAGAGGCACCACGCGTGGTCCTGCTCGTAGGCGGTCCCGGCAACGGGAAGACCGAGGCGATCGAAACGACTATGGGATGGCTTGACGCCTCGCTTAATTGCGGGGGTGCCCTGTTAGGGGAACTCGCGAGCAGATTTAGTCCTACAGAAGGCAAGGTGCCTCGTTTAGTCTCCGTCGACGCCGGTCGACTAGCTCGGCCCCCACGCGGAGACATTGCACTGTCGATCGTGCAAGATGCCTCCGTTGTTGCCGGCGCCACGGGCAAGTCAGCAGCTGAGCTTTTGCTTCAGGAACTTGGTAGCGCGCTAGCCGACGGCGCGACCGGGCTGTATCTTTGCTGCGTAAACCGCGGTGTGCTAGACGACGCGCTTATATTGGCCGCGGAAACAGATCAGCCCGCATTGCGCACATTGCTGGAAAGGGTAACCCGGGCGGTCAGCCTTCTTCCCGACGCGCCGTCGTGCTGGCCCCTTGGGGGACACCCGGATATCGCCGTCTGGCCGATGGACATGGAGTCTCTGCTGGTTTCCACGGATGACGGGGATCCGCCACCAGCTGAGCAGGTCCTCCGGCAAGCGATCCAAACGAGCTTGTGGCCCTCTTATGGCGAGTGCGAGGCTGGTCAGCGATGCCCGTTCTGCACCAGCCGAGAACAGCTCTCGCACCCCCGCGAGCAAACAGGATTGCTCGCAATGTTGCGCTGGTATGAACTTGGCAGCGGAAAGCGCTGGAGCTTCCGTGACCTCTTTTCGCTGTTCTCGTATCTGCTCGCAGGCCACCGCCACGAGACGCGGGAGTCTGACCTCATGCCATGCGCCTGGGCCGCGAAATTGTCCGTTGCGGACGAGCAGGCCGTCCGCAAGGCCAAGCCGTCGTCGAGGACATCCTCGGCTATCTTCGAGCTAGTTGCTGCCCAGTACCATCATGCGCTGTTCCACCTTTGGGACCGAGAGGCCGGGCCGTCTTTGCTTAAGGACATCAAGGAGCTTGGGCTTCAAGACAACAACACCGCAATGGGATTGCACTGGTTCTTGAGCTCCAGACGATCTCCTTACCTGCCTACTATGATCGAAGGGGTATTGGACAGCTTCTCGGGCCTTCTCGACCCAGCTCTCGCTTCCCCCGACACCACTGTCGAGGTCAGTCGCAATACGAACTACCGGCTCCGCGACATCGATACGCGCTTTAGCCGCTCAGTCGCCGAGGGCTTAGAGCATGTTCGCAAGTCACGAATCCTAACGGCGCTTGAGGTCGAGCTCCTGCGCCGACTGGCCGAGCTGGATACCTTTCTTTCTCGGCAGGATGTTCGAAAGAAGCGCCCCGCAACCGCGACTCGGATCCAAAGGATGGTGCGCGACTTCTCCTGCCGGCTGGTGCGTAGGTCAATCGGGGCTCGCACAATGACCGTTCTTGATGCCTCCGTCCTGCGTGAATTTCAGGCAGTCGTGGAAGACAAAAAAGACGACAGCCTGTTCGAAGTAGCACGTGAGATTGAGCTGTTGCTCAACAAAAACCAGGAGTTTGAGGTTTCCCTGACCACAACCTTTGGCCAGCCGCTTCCTCCTTCGAACGTGCAGGCATTGCTCGTCGTGCCGAGGCGGCATGTGCAGCCCGCTCACGCCGCCGCGGACGGGCGACCAGCGGCTCCATTGCGCTTTCTCGAGGTGGGAGAGGGTAATTCGGCGCAAGACGTTGCCTTGACCTATGACTTGTTCAAGGCGGTCAAGGATATCGAGCGAGGCATGTCCTATGCCTCACTCCCGCGTTCAGTTCTCGCGCTACTCGACACCACAGGAGCACGCCTCGCTGGCCCAATCGTACGGGATGTAAATGTTCTTCGTCGTGCCGAAATCCGGTTAGGCAGCGGCGTAACGATTGAGAAAAGGCGCTTAGGATTCGGTATGGTCGGCAGGAGCAACCGCCCATGAGCCTTGCGGACTTCCGGGACGCTCCTTGGGGCAAGTCGCATGCTGCTTATGGCAAAGGCGCGCTGGCAATGTCGCCAGCCCCAGAGTATGCGACGTCCGAAGTGGTCCTGTCATCACTCTATCGGGTGATCGGGCTGCCCGGGGTAAACGAGCGTTCCGTGCCCCCGCAAGGCACCAGGCTGCAAGCGCTGATCAGGAAAGCTCGCGAAAAGGCATCCAAACCGTCCAACGGCACGCTCGATCCGGACGCTTTTGACACTCTGCTGAACGCGGTACTCGAGAGTCCCAAACGGTCGAACCAGTCCGCCAAACGCTTCCTACAAGTGACTCCTCTAGTGCCACAGCTGGCCCTGTTTTCCGGCTCGCCCAGGCTAGCAGGTAACCCATGGACTCCTGGAATGCTGGTCCGACGAATGGTCTGGCTGGGTTCACGCAACCGGTCAGCAGCGGAAGCGACGTGGAGGTACTTGTTCGAAGCGCTTGCAGTCCGCGATGATGACGACATCTTCGCCCGGTTCCTTCAGTCGGAGGTGGAGGCATGGCTGCCGGAGCCCAACTGGAAATTCGTGCCGGCTCCGCCTGAAGCGATGCCGGACTGCCCTGACGTAGGCGGCGGGGCATTTCCTGCACGCCAGTTTGTACAAGATCTCAATTCAGTCATCGCAGCAAAGGACCTACTGACGCGGCGGCAGTGGACAAGCCTCCTTGAGGCCGTACTGCGCCTCGGAACGGTGGCACACGTTATATGGCTCTGCGAGAGCTATGCGGGATTTTGGGTGATACGGCCTGATCAGGCGGCGCGGTTTTTGGTGCCGTTTACGGCGACACCGTTGGTGAATCTGACACCTTCGATGACCATTGGCAACTGCTTCGCGCCCTTCAGGCGGCGCCATGTCTTTGCGGCGGCCTGAACGAGCTTGAAGACCATGAGCTTCGCGGTCTTCTGCGACAATGCTCCCTTGGTCCGCACGGTTCGATGCCTGACGGTGGCGAACACGCTCTCGATCGGATTGCCGGTGCGCAGGTGATCCCAGTGATCGGCGGGGAAACCGTAGAATGCCAGCAAGGCTTCGCGGTCTTTGGTGAGACAGGTCACGGCCTTCTCGTATTTGGCGCCGTATTTCTCGGCGAAGGTGTCGATGGCGGTTTCCGCCGCGGCGCGGGTTTCGGCCTGCCAGATCTCGCGCAGATCGGCCTTCACCGCCGGCTGCATGGATTTCGGGAACTTGTTCAGGACGTTAGCCGTCTTGTGAACCCATGTATGGATGCCCCCGTTCGTGCAAGAGGTTTCTGCTCGGCTCAAGCGCGTGATCGGGTGCGGTCATGTATCAGGCCTTGAGATGCGGCTCTGAACGGACCGCGGGCCAGTATGGAGATACGCGGATCGAGTGCACATCAACAGCGCGAGCTCGAGGCTCTTTGGGTTCAAATGCTTTTCTCGATCCCGATCTGACCGATCGTTTGCCCTTACCTTGCTGTCGACTTCCTCACACGCCCAACGGCCCGGCTGCCTCGGCTGATGTCGTCATCAGACCGCGGCGACCGGACCCCTGAAGTTCTCTCCCCGCGTCGACATCGCCCAGATCCCGCGCGCCATCTTATTGGCCAGCGCGATGGCGACGACCATGCGTGGCTTGCGGGCCAGCATGCGTGCGAGCCAACTGCCTTCCGGCGCGCCCTTCCTGACGGCCCAGCGGACCACCGACATCGCGCCGATGATCAGGAGACGCCGTATGTCGCGCTGCCCCATCTTGGACGTTCGTCCGAGGATCTGCTTCCCACCGGTCGATCGCTGGACAGGGACGAGCCCCGTCCAGGCTGCGAAGTCGCGTCCACGCCTGAACGTCTCCATCGGCGGGGCGAAGGTCTGGACCGCCATCGCAGTCAGCGGGCCCACGCCAGGCATGGTCATCAGTCGTGCGGTGTCTTCTTCCCGCGCCGCTTCGCGCTTCAGCACCTTGTCGAGATCCGCGATCCTGCCGGAGAGCAGTTCGATCTGCTCGAGATAGAGGCGCCCCAGCTCGATCACGAGCGTCTCGAGACGCGAGCCGGCTGCCTCCAGCGCGTCCGCCAGCACCTTGACATGAGCCGGCCCCTGCGGCGCTATGAGGCCGTGCTCGGCGAGGTGGCCCCGCAGTGCGTTGATGAGCTGCGTGCGCTGCTTGACGAGGAGGTCCCGCGTCCGGAAAGCCATCGCCTTCGCCTGCTGCGCCTCGGATTTGACCGCGACGAAGCGCATGGTCGGGCGACCCGCCGCCTCGGCTATCGCCTCTGCGTCGGCCGCGTCGTTCTTCTGCCGCTTGACGAACGGCTTGACGTAGATCGGCGGGATCAGGCGGACCTCGTGACCGAGCTCGCCGATCGCGCGGCCCCACTCGTGGGCCGTCGCACACGCTTCCATAGCAACGATGCAGCGCGGCTGCTTGGCAAAGAAGCCGAGAACCTGCGAGCGACCCAGCTTCTTGCGGAAGCCGACGCTACCGTCCGCTCGCGCGCCGTGCGCCTGGAAGACCCGCTTTGCGAGGTCAAGGCCGATGATGCTAATGTTGTCCATGGATGCTTCCTCCTCTCGTGAATGACCTGCAGATCACCACGTTGGCACATTGCGATGCCGTTGGGAGGGGGCATCCAATCCATCAACAGCGCTGATGATGCGTTCCCGGGAAGACCTCGTCGAGGGCCTTCCAGAACCCCATGCCGCCATCGCCCACGGCGATCTCGGGCGGCACCTTGAGGCCGCGGGCCTTGATGTCGACCAACAGTTCGCGCCAGCTCTGCGCGCTCTCGCGCATGCCGACCTGGAAGCCGACGAGCTCCTTCTTCCCCTCCGGCGTGGCGCCGAGAATGACCAGTATGCACTCGGCCTGCGGTTCCATGCGGGCCTGCAGATAGACACCGTCGGCCCAGATATAGACATACCGCCGGGCCGAGAGATCACGGCCCTGCCAGCGATCGTATTCCTGCTGCCAATCGCCCGTCAGACGGGAGATGACACCAGGCGACAGGTTCGGTGCATCTACCCCGAGCAACGCTGACAGCGCTTCCTGGAAATCGCCGGTGGAGATCCCGCGCAGATAGAGCACCGGCAGCAGGGCATCGAGGCTTTTCGACCGCCGGGCCCATTTCGGCAGGATGCTTGAGGTGAAGCGGACCTTCTTCTCCGCGGGCATATCGGTGGCCCGGTCGCGGACTTTCGGGCGGCGCACGTCGAGCGGACCGATGCCGGTCTGAATGCTGCGCTGTGGCCCATAACCATGCCGGACGATCCGTTGCCGGCCATCCGGCAAAGCCTCCTCGGCATATTGCTCCACAAAGGTATCGGCTTCGGCCCGAAGTGCCGCCGCAAGCATCCTGCGGGCGCCGTCACGGGCAATTTCTGTCAGAGGATCCGCAACAGATCCGGGCTGGTACAGCGGGGTAATCGTGATATCATCTTTCATAGGCGTATCGTTCCTTTTGGAAGTTCTGGCAGGCTTCAGCACCCGCCACGATACGCCACCTCCTCAAACTGCGTCACCCAGATTCGCGTATAGCTCGCTCTGCGAGGTGCACTCGCGCGTCTGGACGTGCCTTTCTGAAGCGCTGAATGGTGCTGGGCCAGAATCCGCCTCCCACGCCCGAGCACGCATGTTTCCTGATCGGTTTTCGTTTTTGCCGCTTTCAAACAAGCCGCTACCCGGAATCCGGGACAGCATCTCCCGCTACCTTACGGCCAGACTAGGAATCAATGCGACCCTTTGGGCTCTGGAGGAAGCCGGTGCGACGCCAGCCGATGTGCTAGGATCTGCCAATGGATTAGCAGAAGTATGCGACCAGATTCGGAGCTTTTGCACGGGCGCGCGCTCCTCGGACATCCGCGATACGGTCGATGATCTTGTAGACCGTGAGACCAGAACCCTCCTATGTCGCAAGGGCATAGGGTCGAACATAAACGAGTTTGTTACCTACAGCCTTCAACAGCGCCAGACAGCCAACCCACGCCTAAGAGGCTATGATCAGGGATTCTTGCTGCGCAAGCAAGGACCACACACAAACAGCCCATGGATTGTCTCGCCCGGCCCGGTAGCGACCATCGCCCTCGTTCATTGCGCGCTCTCTGGCGTCGCGGGTCCACGCTCGGTGCATAGGCTAGCGCAACACCTAGCCCAGTACGGCGTTGCGATGGACCATCGCGACATCCCCCAGAACGAGCTCGGCCACCAACTCCGGATGCTAGGGTTGGTTCTGGATAGCCCGGACGCTGAGAGCGGCATGCTGCTGGTCCCGCCGTTCCGCCAGAACACCACTAAAGGGGCCAATGAATGAATAAGTTAGCATCGGCATTGGCGGATCGCATCCGATCGCGGATCGGTGCTAGCGCAGCCGTCGAAGGCGCCCGCGAAATACGCCTGATATTCCTTGGGCCGCCGCACGAACTGATGTTTCAAGTTTTCGACGAGCTCACCAGGCAGGTGGATAGCTTAGCGTTGACAGACCTGCCGTTTCTCTTGCAAGTCCCGCGGGACGAGCTTCCGGAGGGCAATCCAGCCGTTGGGGTATCTGGCTGGTGCGACGAGGATCACCTACTTGATCTTCGCAACTTGCCAAGATCAGCGAGCTTCGTCGCGCTCATACCCCCTGGCGAGCACAGCATCCTGTCGGTTGGCAGTACCACAGACAAGTTCGGTGTTGCTGAAAACAACAACGGCGGGAATACGACTTTTGAAGCTTGGTGGGACGACAGCTTCGTCCAAAGCCTTGTGGTGCAAGCGTTATCCCAGGCAGGCGTACCCGACGCGCTTGTCGAGGATGGCAGGCGGCTAGTGGAGGCTGCAGCGCGGGCGGCCGACGAAGTAGAAGCCGGGACCTCACCACGCGAGGGCGCATGGCGGGTACTGTCCCGTCTGTTTTCCATCGATGCCGCCTCAGGACTCGAGCCTGGCGTAGCCATAAGCCTTGCATGCGGCTTCCCGCCGATGCGCACCGGCGTGCTTTCTGCCAGGGAACAGATCGGGACACTCAAGAGTATTGCCGAGGCAATGTCAGAGGGGTTTCGAAGGAGCGTCGAACGGCTGTCAGACGGCGCGAGCGATGAGGACCAGAGACATCTCGCGGCTTATCTGGAGCACGTCCGCTCAGTTTGTGAGGTTGCCACTACGTTCGAACGGGCAACGCCAGCCTACTATCGTCCCGCAGGACAACTTGCCTTGCCGGCGGCGCCTGATTGGTGGGTCGCTCTCGACGTCGAGAAATGGACTGAATTGCTGGCAGAGGGATCGCCTGACGGCGATCCTGACGGTGACATCGCCATGACCTGCAGCAACTCGCTGGCGGCGCTAGGCAAGTCCATACCCGTGATCGTGTCTGGTCAGGTAGATTTGCGGATAGAGACAAACGGCGGCGACCCGAACGGTAGCCGGATCGGGGTCAACCGTACGCCTGCGGCTGGCAATGGATTGATCGGGGACGTGGCCGCAGGCAGCGTCGACACCCTAACCGACCCGACGCCGCCAACCCATAAGCTGCCGCTGACCTACAGGGCGATGGCGCAGGGCTTCAAGCCCGCGTCAATCAAAGTTGTTTCGCTTGCCACGTGGCAACCAGGAATCGTCGTGGCCTGCCGAGTTGCCCGCAAGTGGACACCACCTCGCAAGCCCGCGAAGCGTGGCAGAGGCGCGGGAGCTGACTGGGAGGCAGGCCTCAGCGTACCGGGACCAGGGCGGTACGAGTTGCTCGTTTTTGTTTCTCCTGGCGTTACTATCGATGTGTCAGCCCATGTCTCGGCCGATCAGGGAGATGGAAATGCAAGCGCACCAACACTTGTCACCCTCCGTCAAGCAACGCCCGATATCTACCGGTCGGAAATCGAAGCCGACGGCAACTGTCAGCTTGACCTGCATTTCTCGCGCGTTGGGAAGGATGGCAAACTCGCGCGCGAGACCTGCCGCACATTCATCACTTGCGATGATGTCCCGGAGGTGGGCTGCCGGAGCGAGTTCGAACGCTTAATAAAGGTCAACCGGCGCCAGTTGGAAGGCTTCGATGCCAAGGCTGTTGTCACCGTTAACCGGGCCGTCAGAACGACGATGCTTCAAGACTGGATACTCTCCCCCGAATCGATCCGGTCCTCATACCAGCCAATCGTTCTGGCGGAAGACTATGGAGACCACTGGTCGCCGCCGAACTGGAACACCGGTAGCGGACCAATCCTCTCTCGCGGATCGTTCATTCAAGATTGCCGTCCGGCGCCAGTTGAATTCAATCCTCCAGCCGAGTTTCTGGAAGCCCGCGAGGAGATTGCGCAGCATATTCGCGGCGACGGAGACCAGTCGGGAGTGTTCGAGACTGCACGATTGGGCGAGTGGGCGCTGCGTGACGATCAGTTTGCATCGACAGTCGAAAAATATGTGGATGCCTACCATAGGTGGATCGCGTCAGATCCAGAGGTTGCTTGCTGGGCAGACGTCCTGGCAATATCGACTTTAGACGCCAGCGGGCGGAGCCTCGCGCGCGAGCCGGTCGCAATCTTGCTCTCGCCCATGCACCCACTGCGCGTAGGCTGGCATGTTACGGCCCAGCGCATCCTCGTCGAGGCGGACGAGGCTGGGAAACCTTGCCCAGCTGCAAGCGTCCTAGATCCTGATTGCGTGCCAGATATTCTGTCTCTCCACCTTCGGTCGCCCGCCGGTGTTGACCAGGTAAACTTTTTGGCGGTCGAGAACGGCACTGACTACTGGTCTGTTCTTTGGAACGGGCGAGAGCTCGAGAAACTGCCGGAGCGCTCGCTGGCAGCACCATTCGGCGATGTCTTCGGCATCAAAGTCGGGGGAATCTCTGTTGATGGATTGGATGCCCCCTCCCAACGGCATCGCAATGTGCCAACGTGGTGATCTGCAGGTCATTCACGAGAGGAGGAAGCATCCATGGACAACATTAGCATCATCGGCCTTGACCTCGCAAAGCGGGTCTTCCAGGCGCACGGCGCGCGAGCGGACGGTAGCGTCGGCTTCCGCAAGAAGCTGGGTCGCTCGCAGGTTCTCGGCTTCTTTGCCAAGCAGCCGCGCTGCATCGTTGCTATGGAAGCGTGTGCGACGGCCCACGAGTGGGGCCGCGCGATCGGCGAGCTCGGTCACGAGGTCCGCCTGATCCCGCCGATCTACGTCAAGCCGTTCGTCAAGCGGCAGAAGAACGACGCGGCCGACGCAGAGGCGATAGCCGAGGCGGCGGGTCGCCCGACCATGCGCTTCGTCGCGGTCAAATCCGAGGCGCAGCAGGCGAAGGCGATGGCTTTCCGGACGCGGGACCTCCTCGTCAAGCAGCGCACGCAGCTCATCAACGCACTGCGGGGCCACCTCGCCGAGCACGGCCTCATAGCGCCGCAGGGGCCGGCTCATGTCAAGGTGCTGGCGGACGCGCTGGAGGCAGCCGGCTCGCGTCTCGAGACGCTCGTGATCGAGCTGGGGCGCCTCTATCTCGAGCAGATCGAACTGCTCTCCGGCAGGATCGCGGATCTCGACAAGGTGCTGAAGCGCGAAGCGGCGCGGGAAGAAGACACCGCACGACTGATGACCATGCCTGGCGTGGGCCCGCTGACTGCGATGGCGGTCCAGACCTTCGCCCCGCCGATGGAGACGTTCAGGCGTGGACGCGACTTCGCAGCCTGGACGGGGCTCGTCCCTGTCCAGCGATCGACCGGTGGGAAGCAGATCCTCGGACGAACGTCCAAGATGGGGCAGCGCGACATACGGCGTCTCCTGATCATCGGCGCGATGTCGGTGGTCCGCTGGGCCGTCAGGAAGGGCGCGCCGGAAGGCAGTTGGCTCGCACGCATGCTGGCCCGCAAGCCACGCATGGTCGTCGCCATCGCGCTGGCCAATAAGATGGCGCGCGGGATCTGGGCGATGTCGACGCGGGGAGAGAACTTCAGGGGTCCGGTCGCCGCGGTCTGATGACGACATCAGCCGAGGCAGCCGGGCCGTTGGGCGTGTGAGGAAGTCGACAGCAAGGTAAGGGCAAACGATCGGTCAGATCGGGATCGAGAAAAGCATTTGAACCCAAAGAGCCTCGAGCTCGCGCTGTTGATGTGCACTCGATCCGCGTATCTCCATACTGGCCCGCGGTCCGTTCAGAGCCGCATCTCAAGGCCTGATACATGACCGCACCCGATCACGCGCTTGAGCCGAGCAGAAACCTCTTGCACGAACGGGGGCATCCATACATGGGTTCAGTGCCGCGCAAGTCATGCGCGCCCTCGACGACGTGTCCGACTTGCTTTCGGCGAAGCCTGTCGTAGCAGTTGCAGTCTCGAGCGCGGGCGGAACTACGGACGCGTGCAATGAAGGGCTGGTGGAATGGTGTACCTCGCGGTTTCAGGAGGATTCCCGGAGGCCAAGGAGTAGGTCCGTCGGCCCCAGGTTCGTAGAGGTGTTTGACGACCGCCCGCATGGTTCACGGCCAGATGAGGCGACGCTCTCGAACCTGTCGGAGGACACCGGCAATAGTGTCCGGTGGTATTCCGGCCAACCCGCGGGCGCAGTACCGGACCTTGGCATCATCGCCCAGTTGGATATGTCTGAGCCCCGTTCAGAAAGCATGGACGGCCGTACGCCTCTCAGCGCTGGGGGGATGATCAGGCATCGCGTCAGAAGGCAACTGCCGGGTGCGTTCCTCGCCGAGTCTCGCCAGTCGACTACATC
This sequence comes from Saliniramus fredricksonii, assembly GCF_900094735.1. Lineage (NCBI taxonomy): Bacteria > Pseudomonadati > Pseudomonadota > Alphaproteobacteria > Hyphomicrobiales > Salinarimonadaceae > Saliniramus > Saliniramus fredricksonii. Next base: position 670,480 of record NZ_FMBM01000001.1, on the reverse strand, counting down.
CGAACCCACTGGCGATATTCTGCTCGACAAGGTTGCGGCCCTGCTTTCCGCGGTGGAGAACCTAGGGTCACTCCGTACGGGCTTGCAGTTCGCGCCAAACGTTCACGAGATCCAGCATATGCTCAGGGAGCGCCGTACCGACTTCGTCGCGGTGTCATCGGCGGCAATCGACCCAGCTTGCTTCCTCGGTGGCTGGCTCGACGGTGCCTATCTTTGGGACTTCGACCTACCATCTTATTCCCATAGAGCGGGTGACACGAATGGCTACTACCTTTTGTCCCAGGTTACCGACGCGGACCGGGACTCGCTGTCGCTCGCTCTTGCGCGGCTGCCTGGCTGCGACCAACTGGACCCGGAGAAAGTGCAGGACGTCCTTTTGGAGGTCGCGCGGCGCGGTATCCCGACCATAAAGGGCCTCGCGGGCGACGACAGCGGGGCAACGGGGGACCTCGGAATATTCGTGGGCGTGCGTCTCCTTCAGGACCGCTTCCGAGGCGACCATCACATAGGCGACGGACTTTTGCCTGTAATTGGGGGAACGGCCGAGGACGCCACTATTGCGATTGTCGTGCCCGTCGATCCGTTTCGCGGCTACATTGGGGACCTTTGCCGAGCTCTCGGAAAGGAACGGGGCGACCTAACGCAACTTCGGCCAGACCTTGTCGTTGTTGGCATCGATCTCTCGGGTGGAAATGTCCGGGTTAAGATCACGCCGATCGAAGTCAAGTGCCGGCCAACTTCCCGTTTCAGCGCCAACGAGGCAGTCGAGGCGCTCGATCAAGCAAAAGCGCTGTCACACCTCCTGTCCGCAATGCAGCGCCACGACGAACAGCCTCGGCTGTGGGCCATTGCTTACCAGCACTTGCTTCTTTCGATGATCGGTTTTGGGCTGCGCGTGTACAGTCAACATCCTGACGTCGTCGGCCACACTGCACGATGGTCCGAGTTCCACGAGCGAATTGCCCGCGCAATCCTCGACGGAAGCAACTGCGTGGAGGTCGATACTCGCGGGCGACTGATCATTCTGGACGACAACCCCTCGAGCAAGCCGCAGGACTTCGACAACGATGGCTTTGAGGAGACCATAGTAATCGGTCGCGGGGACGCCGGTGAGGTAGTGGCTGGCGACCCGGCTGCGTTCTACGATACGGTTCGAGCGCGTCTGGACGACTGGCAGCTAATGCCAGGCTCAGGGCCCGAAGCTGAAACTCGGGCCACCGCAGATGCTCCCGAGGAGGCAGCGCCTGCCGGGGTTCCAGATCAGGTTGGGGTGACTAGTGAGGATCTCGAGGTCATGCCTTCGCCCGCCCAACCATTGCGCGGAGAAGGCGACCAACGCCCCCCAGAGCCCGTGAGCAAGGGTGTCATACTTGATGTCGGGAAGACGATCGATGGCTTTCGCCCCCGCGACCTCGAGCTGAACATATCGGACACTCGCCTCAACCAGCTCAACATCGGTGTAGTGGGCGACCTCGGCACTGGCAAAACACAGCTGCTGAAATCCCTGATCGCCCAAATCGCGTCGTCGGGTCCAGAGAACCGCGGGCATCCACCGAGATTCCTCATCTTCGACTACAAGCGGGACTACAGTAGCGACGACTTTGTCGCCGCCACTGGCGCCCGCGTCGTCCGGCCGCACCGCATACCCCTGAACCTATTCGACACTCGTACTAGCGGCGACGTCCCTGCACCGTGGTTTGATCGGTTCCGGTTCTTTGCCGATGTGCTCGGAAAGATCTATTCTGGGATTGGCACTGTGCAGCGTGACAAGCTGAAGCGTGCGGTCAAGGAAGCCTATGATGGAGCAGCTCCGGGCATTCCACCTACACTGCGCGAGGTGCACACCGCCTACCACGAAATTGTCGACGGTAAGCCCGACTCCCCGATGTCGATCATCGGCGACATGCTCGACATGGAGATTTTCGAGGAAGATCAATCAAAAACTGTACAGTTCGACACTTTCCTCGACGGAGTCGTCGTTATCGCGCTTGATGCTCTTGGTCAGGACGACCACAGCAAAAATATGCTCGTCGCCGTACTGCTGAACATGTTCTATGAGAACATGCTCCGGACCCCAAAGCGGCCCTTTCTTGGTAAGGATCCGCAGCTGCGAGCAATCGATTCCTACTTACTTGTCGACGAAGCAGACAACATCATGCGCTATGAGTTTGACGTGCTGAGAAAGCTACTGCTTCAGGGGCGTGAATTCGGGACCGGCGTCATCTTGGCCTCCCAGTATCTTCGGCATTTCAAGTCTGGTGGCACCGACTACCGGGAGCCACTGCTTACTTGGTTCATTCATAAAGTACCTAACATAACGACCGCCGAACTGTCGGCTTTGGGCCTAACGGCTACCGCGGCCGAAATGGCGGAGCGCATAAAGGGCCTGGGAAACCACCAATGCCTCTACAAGTCTTTCGATGGCCCAGGCGAATTCATAAGGGGCTACCCATTCTTCGAGCACATACGGACCCGGGAAGCTGCTGAGCAGTAGGAAGACGCGGTGGTCGATTTCCTGAGCCCTTCGGAGCGATCGGAGCGCATGTCGCGGATCCGCTCGTCGAACACTGCGCCGGAAGTTGCGCTACGTCGCGCTATGCACGCCCTCGGCTTCAGGTTCAGGCTTCACAGCAAGGGCTTGCCAGGCAAGCCTGATATCGTCCTGCCGCGCTATAAGACTGTCATCTTCGTCCACGGCTGTTTCTGGCACCGCCATCGAGGCTGCAAGGTCGCCACCACGCCAAAGACCAATACTGAGTTTTGGGTAGAGAAGTTCGACCGAAATGTTGTGCGCGATGCGCGGACTAGGGAACAGCTCGAAAGGTCATGCCCAAGTTGAACAGTTGAATTGGACGAAGCGGGAACATTTTTCCGTAAGCCATTGATGTTATTGAGGTGGGGTCGGTGGGCGTCAGTTTGTGTGGTGCTAAATAATGTAAGAATAGGCGTTTCATTGCTTGACGAATGGAGGTTTCTGAGATGCTAATTCGGCATGTTCGTGCGCGAGAAGACCATCAATGGCTACACCTACATCTACCTTGTGGAGAATGTCCGCGAGGGTGGCCGCACGAAGCAGCGCATCATCCGCAATCTCGGACGCAAGGAAACGGTTCTCGCCAGCAAGGATCTCGATCGCCTGGCCGCCTCGGTCGGACGGTTCACGGAACGGGCCATGGTCCTGGATGCCATCAACAACGGTGATGTGGCGCGATACGAAGCTCGTCGCATCGGCGGGCCGCTGCTCTTCGGGCGCCTGTGGCAGCAACTCGGCATCGATCAGGTGATCGCTGATCAGCTTGGGGAACGCGGCTTCGAATTCCCGGTGGAGCGGGCCGTGTTCACCGCGACGCTGCACCGTCTGTTCGTCTCCGGCTCGGATCGCGACTGCGCGTCCTGGATGCAGGATTACGACATTCCCGGTGCCGACGATCTGTCGCTGCACCATTTCTATCGGGCCATGGCCTGGCTCGGAGAAGATCTGCCAAAGGACGAGCAGAAGGATGCGACGCCCTTTTCGCCGCGTACCGTCAAGGACGTGATCGAGGAGGCGCTGTTTGCGCGCCGGCGCGACCTGTTTACCGATCTCTCCATCGTCTTCATGGACACGACCTCCCTGTCCTTCCACGGCGAAGGCGGCGAGACGCTGGGGGCACGGGGCTATTCCAAGGACCATCGCCCTGATCTCAACCAGATGATCCTCGCCGTCATCGTCGATGCCGATGGCCGCCCGGTCTGCACCGAGATGATGCCAGGTAACACCGCCGATGTCGCCATCCTGCTGCCGATCGTGCAGCGGCTGCGCAGCCGTTTCGGTATCACCCGAGCCTGCATCGTGGCGGATCGGGGCATGATCTCGCAGGCCACGATCACGGCGCTAGAGGAACAGGGTCTGGAATATGTGTTGGGTGTGCGCGAGCGCACCGACGCACGCATGCGCCGGGTTCTCGACGATCCGCAACCCCTCACGCCGCTCCTCGTCGAGCGCAGCCAGGGCGAGACGCAGCTCTTCGCCAAGGAGGTCGTCGTCGACGGGGTCCGCTACATCGTCTGCCGCAACGAGGCGCAGGCCGAGAAGGACCGCGAGGACCGCCAGGCCATCATCGCTGCCCTCGATACGCAGTTGAAGAAGGGCGACAAGGCCCTCGTCGGCAACTCCGCCTACAGGCGTTATCTCAACACCACGACGCGTGATGCCTTCGAGATCGATGCCGGCAAGATCGCCGAGGAAGCCCGCTATGACGGGATCTTCGTCCTGCGCACCAACGCGAGGATTTCTCCGCTTCAGGCGATGCTGCGCTACCGGGACCTGCTCACCGTCGAGACGCTGTTTCGTGTCGCCAAGGCGACGCTCTCGACACGTCCGATCTTCCATTCATCCGATGCCGCCATCCGCGGCCACGTCTTCTGCTCCTTCCTCGCCCTGATGCTGCACAAGGAGCTGTTCGACCGCTGCACCGAAGCCGGGATCAAACCCGAGTGGCGCCCGCTCCTGCGTGATCTCGACCGCCTGCAGAGCGGCAAAATCGAAAAGGACGGACGCAGCATTGCCATCCGTACCCCGGTAAGCGGTCAGGTCGGGCCGGTATTCCGCGCCGTCGGCGTGGCGCTGCCGCCGAACATCGCCGAAACCGAAGCTGCTTGACCGCACGACCCTCCGACCGTGGTGCTAAAAGCGCGAAGGCGCCCCCTATCCCATTGAAAATTCATAATTATCGGAAATCAGGTGTTTAAGTTGGGTTAGGATGGAGGGTAATCGTCGTCTGGGAGTGCGAGTTGAGGTCCGCAAATCAGGTGGCTGGGGCTGTGCGCAGAGTCGCGGATGAAATTTGCCGGTAGCGTCCAAGGAGCTGGTGTAATTTCAGTGCCGTCAACGGTGTGATCCTGGGTGGCCATCGAGGTGTATGGTCGAGGTGGAGTTTGCTGACTTCAACCCCGGACCACATGGAGACCCCGATGACCAAGACGAACATGGACCTGTCCGAACTTCTGGCCAAGCACGATCAGGGAGACTTTCTGCGCAGCGTTGCCGAGGCCGTCCTGCAGCTGATCATGGAGGCGGATGTCGAAGGCCTGATCGGCGCTGGCAAGCACGAGCGCAGCGGCGAACGCACGACGTGGCGTAACGGGTATCGAGAGCGCGCTCTCGATACCCGTCTGGGCACGCTGAACCTGCGGGTTCCCAAGCTGCGTCAAGGCAGTTACTTCCCGGGCTTTCTCGAAGCGCGCAAGACCTCGGAACAGGCGCTGGTGGCCGTCATCCAGGAGGCGTGGATCAGTGGTGTCTCGACCCGTCGCGTCGATGAGCTGGTGCAGGCCATGGGGCTGAGCGGCATTTCGAAGAGCACGGTGTCGAAGCTGTGCAAGGACATCGACGAACGTGTCGGCGAGTTCCTGAACCGCCCGCTCACCGGCGAATGGCCCTATCTCTGGCTCGACGCCACCTATCTGAAGGTGCGCCAGGGCGGACGGATCGTACCAGTCGCCGCAATAATCGCCGTGGCCGCCAACACCGAGGGACGCCGTGAGATCATCGGCCTCGGTATCGGCCCGTCCGAGGCCGAGACATTCTGGACCGAGTTCCTTCGATCCCTGCGCGTTCGCGGCCTGGGGGGCGTCAGACTGGTCATCAGCGACGCGCATACAGGCCTCAAAGCCGCCATCGCCCGGGTCTTCGAAGCAACCTGGCAACGCTGTCGCGTCCACTGGATGCGCAACGCCCTGGCCCATGTCTCGCGTGGTCAGCATACTGTCGTCGCCGCTGCCATCCGACAGGCCTTCGATCAACCCGACCGCACCCATGCCGGCGAAACCTGGCGCAAGGTCGCAGAGCAACTGCGCCCGCGCTGGCCAAAACTGGCCGATCTCATGGATGCCAGCGAGCACGACGTGCTGGCCTACATGTCATTCCCGCGCCAGCATCGCACCAAACTGCACAGCACGAACCCAATTGAACGTCTGAACAAGGAGGTCAAGCGACGCGCCGACGTCGTCGGGATCTTCCCCAATGAAGCATCCATCATGCGTTTGATCGGCGCCGTGCTCTTCGAGCAGAATGACGAATGGCAGACATCAAGCCGCTACATGATGGTCGAGGCATTCGCACAGATCGACAAGGAAGAGATCGATCCCATCCTCAGCATAACCACAAAAGCCGCCTGATCATGACCTCAGGCCATCCAGAAAATTACACCAGCTTGACGGACGCGACCAATTTGCCCTGAACGATTCGTGGGAGCTCCGCCGGGAAACTAAGCCGTATCCATCTGAATGGCCCCTGAACCCCAGGCCTCGGCTAGGCGCGGGCTGCTCGCTGCTCCCACCAGTCCAATGGAAACGGTTCCAACATCCGTGCTAGCCGCCTTTATGCATCGCAGCCTGATCATGGGCGCGTGTCGCCGGGTGGTTGGATTTTTCGAGAAGCCGGCGCAGGGTGACCCGCCCCGCCGCTTTTCGGTGGTGGAGATGGTGTAAGGGGCGGGGTTTGCAGGTTGCGGTCGCGGGGTTCAAAAGGGGCGCCAACGTCCCCGGTGGCTACATGGCGAGACGTGGTATCCGGCTCAGCACGATGCGCAGGATCGCATGGTCGGGACATGATGTCGGCAGATGCAGGCAGATCCGCGTCTTCATTTCGACCACGCGGGCGGCGATCTTGATGAGGCGCACACGCAAGGTGTCGAACTGCGCCAGGCGCAAGGCCGCACGTTTCGGCATCGCCGCACGCAGCCCCCACATGAGCCAGTAGGCCCCCGCATGCAGGAACAGCCGGAACTGGTTTGCCGTCGCCTTGCTGCACGAGGTGCGGTCGGCGGCGAGATGGGTCTTCCAGGACTTGATGTGGTTCTCGGCCATGCCGCGACGGCAATAGACGCGCTCATACAAGGTCCTGGCGCGTCCACCCGGGAGATTGGTCACGATGAAGCGCGTGTCGCAACCCTGCGACCCGACCTCGACACGCGCGATGATCCGCTCGGTACGGCTCCAGCTCGCCGCCCCGTCATGGAATTCCTTGAAGCGTCTGACCTTGGTCTGTGTCTTTGCCCTCTCGAAGCGCCGGGTCGTGCTGGCCTCGACAGTTGCCACGCGTTTGCGCAGCGTGCTGGTGGTCGCCACGCCGAAGATGAAGGCAATGCCGTTCGCCCGGCACCAGTCGAGCACCTCGGGAGCGCATGTTTGGATGCCCCCTTTGATGCAAGGATTTTTTTGCCTGTCTGAGCGCGTGATCGGGTGCGGTCATGTTTCAGGCCTCACAAGTGCGGCTTTCGCACGCCGCGGGCCGGGATGGTGATACGCGGATCAGGTACCAAATCAATAGGGCGAGCTCGAGGCTCGTTGCACTCCACTGGTTTACCCGACCCGGATCTGATCGATCATTTGCCCATTCAGGTCATTGCCCTCCTCACATCCCCGAGGCTCCGACAGCCGCGTTCAGCAGATCGCGCCGGTCGGATCCCTGTAATCAGTCTCGCCGGCGAGCATGGCCCAGATCATACGCGCCATTTTGTTCGCCAGTGCGATGGCGACCAGTTTGCGTGGTTTGCGTGCGAGCATGCGCGATAACCACGATCCCGGTCGGCCACCGTGCCGGCCCCTCCAATGCACGACAGACATGGCGCCGATGATCAGCAGGCGTCGAATATCGCGCTGACCCATCTTGGAAGTGCGACCAAGCTTTTGCTTGCCACCGGAGGAGTGCTGTCGTGGAACGAGGCCAAGCCACGCCGCAAAATCGCGCCCACGGCGGAATTCCCGCATCTCCGGTGCAAAGGATGCGATCGCCAGGGCGCAGACCGGGCCGATTCCCGGCATCGTCTGCAGCCGGCGTGCTGTGCTGTTTTCCCTGGCTGCAGTTGCGATCCGCTTATCGAGCTTGTCGATCTCGTCGCTGATTTGAGCAATCTGATCGAGGTAAAGCCGCCCGAGATCGCGAACCAGGTCCGGAAGCGTGTCCTGATCGAGGCAGGCAGCAAAGCGAGCGATATTGCCAACGCCTTGACCGATTATGATGCCGTGCTCAGCAAGATGCCCGCGTAGGGCGTTCACCAGACGGGTTCGCTGGCCGACCAGCAGATCCCGGGTGCGGAACAACATTGCCCGTGCCTGTTGGTCCGCCGTCTTCACCGCCACGGTACGCATGGTCGGACGCTGCGCAGCTTCGGCCACGGCCTCAGCATCAGCGGCATCGTTCTTTTGCCGCTTGACGAATGGCTTCACGTAAATGGGCGGGATCAGCCGCACTTCATGACCCAGACGGGAGAGCTCACGACCCCAATAGTGCGCCGTTGCGCATGCCTCCATCGCCACCACACAAGGCGGCAGCGACGCCATGAACTTCGCAAACTGCGCCCGTGACAGCTTCTTGCGGAACAGCACCTGTCCATCGGCCGCTGCCCCATGAACCTGGAGAACCTGCTTTGCCAGGTCGACGCCAACGATGCTAATCTCACCCATGGATGCCTCCTCCTTCTGTGATGACTTCAGCATCACCATTTTGGCACATTGCGATGCCGTCGGGTGGGGGCATCCACTCCATCAATAGTGACTGTCACCCCTGATCAGGATCCGGGTATGGGGCCAGTGCCGGCGGATTGACCGGACGAAACGACCCTCGTCATCGAACACCACGATCGGCTGGAAGCCGTATGCATCGTGATGCGCGTTGAACAGCCGCAATTGCTGCTCCCCGTGAACGGTATCGAAGGTGTCGTCGATATCGAGCACGATCTGCGACGGCACTGTCCGGAACGAGCGGCAATACAGGCCGATCATGGCATGACCCATGGCCAGAAGCATGCGCCGGTCGGGCCGGTTCTCCAGGCGGCAGATTGTTGATTGGGAAGCAAGATCCTCATCACAGGGAAGTCTGCCCCCGGCCATCTTGAAGAGGGGATCGGTCCGCAGGCGGGAGGCGTCATTGGCATCTTCATAGCCGGCGGCGATCATGCCCATCCGGAAGCCGATCATCTCGTCGAGCCTGTGGGAGATCATATCGGGGCGCCGCGGATCATCGATACATGCAGCCAGCGTCGCGGCAACACGCAAGCGCTTGTCCACCTCCGCCAGAGCGATCAGGCCGCTATCCGATGACAGGCTGCCGCCGTCAAACCGGGCGACGATGGCCTTGCCATTCACGGGTGACAAACCCTCCAGCGGCAGCGTAGGATCATTCATGGCGGATGTGGCCTCCGTGAAACTGCAAGATTCGGCGTTAGCACCCAAATCTTACGCTATTTCAACGGCTTGCGCTACATCCGCCAGACCTCCGTGCATAATGCGGGCTAAGATATCTAACGCTTGAATTAGTCTGACTATGCCCAGCAAGAGACGACCGACATCACCGATCCCTCCGCTCAACTGGCTGCGCGCTTTCGAGGCTGCGGCCAGACACGTGAGTTTCAAAATGGCTGCGCAGGAGCTGAACGTGACGCCGGCGGCGATCAGTCAGCAGATCAAGCTCCTGGAGGATTATTTCGACATCAAGCTGTTCGAACGCAGGGCGCGTTCTCTGGCACTCACTCGGATCGGCGCGTTGAGCGCGCCACTTCTTTCAAAGGCATTGCTCGATATCAGCCGCGCCTGCGAAGTGATTGCCCATGATACCCGGCGTGACTGGCTCGTGGTCACCGCGCCATTGTCGTTTTGTATGAAGTGGTTGGTGCCGCGTCTGGAGCGTTTCCAGGAACGTTATCCCGATATCGAGGTCCGTATCGATGCGACGGACGAACTCCTTGATCTTCGTCATGGCCAGGCTGATATCGGAATACGCTATGGCAAGGGAAACTATCCGGGCCTGCATGTGACACCGCTCATGAGTGGCGCATACCACGCTGTGGTGAGCCCGAGATTGTTACAAAAGCGCGACGGCCTGGATGACATCTCACAGTTGCAGAACTTCGCGCTGATTCATACCGATTGGAGAGGTGGCCGAGACGCGGTACCGAATTGGAGTATGTGGTTGCAGGCGGCCGGGATTCGCCATCCGCATGCGGAAAGGGGGCACCACTTCGCGAACGAGATGATGGCGATTGAAGCGGCGATATCCGAGCTCGGAATCGCTCTCGTCAGCCGGGCGAATGTCGAGGAAGATCTGGCCGCCGGCCGTCTCGTTTCAGTCCTCGACAATCATCACATGAAGCAGGCCGACTTCCGCTATTTCCTCGTTCGAGGCCCGGTCAGCAATGACCCCGTCAATGTCGACATTCTTCATGCCTGGATTTGTGCGGAAGCCGGAGCGGCGGAAGGATAGGCCGCTGCGGCAGTGCCGGAGCGGTGGACATGGCCACCCTTGTTGCTGTGACCCCCAAAGCCCATCCGGCGGTTGAACGCCTCGGCATTGCCATTCTGCATGGGCTTGCCGGGTCGATGTAGTGCCACTTCACCTGCGCCTTGCTGGCCCAGTCCAGGATCGCGTTCGAGGTGAACTCGGTGCCGTTGTCCGACACGATCACCCCGGGCTTCCCGCGCCGCTCGATCAACGCTGTCAGTTCGCGCACCACCCTTCGGTCCGAGATCGAGGTGTCGACGATCAACGCGAGACACTCCTTCGTGACGTCGTCCAGCACATGGAGGATCCGGAAGCGGCGTCCATCGGCGAACTGGTCCTGCATGAAATCCACCGACCATCGGGCGTTGGCCACGCCTCGGTGACAAGCGGCGCGCGGGTGCCGAGGGCGCGCTTGCGGCCCCGCCATCGCCGGACTGCCAGACCCTCCTCGCGGTAGAGCCTCTGGGTGCGCTTGCGGTTCATCACATGGCCGTCGCGACTCAGGATCACATGCAGCCGCCGATAGCCGAACCGCCGGTGCTTCTCGGCGTATTGCGCAAGGCTTCGCGCAGCCCGGCGTCATCGGGTCGCCTGTGTCGATACCGCACCGACGATCGATCCACGCCCGGGACTGAACACGCCCGCCGTTCGCTCATCTCGTAATGCTCCTTGAGATAGGCGACCGCTTCACGACTCCCGGCGGGCGTCACCACTTTTTTGAAAGCAGATCCTTCAACGCCGTGTTGTCGCGCATCGTCTCGGCCAAGAGCCGCTTCAGCTTCGCGTTCTCGTCCTCAAGCGCCTTCAGCCTCTTGGCTTCCGAAGGCTCCATTCCCCCGAACTTCGCCTTCCAGGCGTAGAACGTGGCGCTGCTGATCCCATGCCGGCGGCACAGGTCCGTGATCTTCGCTCCGCTCTCCTGCTCCCGCAGGATCGCGATGATCTGCTCCTTGGTGAATCTCGATCGCTTCATGTCCGGTCCTCTGGTTGGGCCGGACTCGAGCATCAGATGGACGAGTTATCGGGGGTCACAGCAATTGCATACCCTGGTCCGCCTTGACGTGCTCGGGGACTCGAAAATTCGAGATGTTGTCAGAGATCGTATAACGCCCGCCAGGCATCGGCACGCAGATGTGCCCGGGCCCTGTTTTTCGATGACGATGCCGCAATGCTCTAAGCGGCGACAGCCGGGGCCGGCGCCGCCTTGGGAATGTCGCGCGGCGCGCGATCTCCGGCGAGCTACCCGGGGGTCTCCTGATGGTCTTCGTCGCGTCCATCGCTCTCGCGGTGAACGCCACGGTTCTCAAGCTCCTCAGCCGATATCGCGACGGCGAAGTCCATCTCCGGGCGACATGGATCTTCACCCGTGCGGATCTCGTCGCCAACATGGCCGTGATCGTTTCCGGTGTCGCCGTTCTCGTTACTGAGATCCGCGCGCTTGATCTTATCGTCGGCGCAGGGATCGGGATTTACGTCATTCGCGAGGCCTTCGAAATACTGTCCGAGGCGCGGAAGTCCCGCGCGGCCGCACACCGTTCGTGATCGGTCCCGCACCCGAATTGCCTCGAACAGCCACCGCCGCAGATCGTTGCGCGCCAGCGAGACCCGGACGAAGGCGGGCCGATGGTCATGTGCTGCAGCCGATTTCAGCGACTGGCTGTCGACTATGCCCGCTTCGGGTGGGCCATCGCGCCCTTCGGCCTCACGCAGCGTCAGATAAAGCATCGCGTGAATCCGATCGAGCGTGCCATCGTGGCGCCAGATATCGAAACACGCCCAGACCGTGCTGCGCCGCGTAAAAAACCCTGGGCAGATGCCGCCACCGACAGCCGATCTCCAGAACGTAAAGGAGACCTTGCAAAACCGCCGGGATATCCACGCTCCGGCGACGGCCTCCCCGACGTGCCGGCGGGACAAGCGGCTCGATCAGGCCTCATTCCGCATCCGTCAGATCACGCGGATACTCTCAAGGCGGAATCGGCGCCCGGGGCTCTTCGCTGTCAGCGAGAAGCCCCGGGCCACAATCAAGAGCCGAGGATATGAGGGGCTCGCTTCCCTATTCAGCTGCAATCCTGCCCTGGCCCATGCCGTCCAGATGCTGCACAACCTCATCAAGCTGCATGACGTCGACGTATTTGTGGTGCAGATCGAAGAGATTGATCTTGTGAATCAGCTCATGCCGGTCGAACGTGCATTCCTCCACCAGCGAGACGTGGAAGCCGTTCGAATACGCATCGACGCATGATGCGCGCACGCAGCCGGACGTGCTTTCACCGCAGACGATCAGGCTTTGCACGCCCAGATAATTCAGGTGCGATACGATTGGTGTTCCCTGAAAGATGCTGGCACGTTGCTTGTAGATCACGACATCGCCATCCTGCGGAGCGAGAGGCTCGTAGATATCGAAATCCTCTTTCTTCCACGCAACCTTTTGACGCTTCGTCGAGCCCACCCCGGGCGGGCGGTTCATGGGGCGGAAATCCTGCGTGCAATAGAAGATCGGTACGCCGGCCAGACGCGCCGCCGCGATCAGTTTCTGCGTCGGCTCGATGCTTGCATGCGCATACATTCCGCATGTATTGGGATGCTCATCCTGGATTTCCAACGGATTTCTTGCGCCGCCACGATAGACGATATTGTAGAAGTCGATGCACAACAGCGCTGGCTTCGGCCCGACGAAGGTCTCGCGCGCATACGGCGCATACAGGTCGATCAGGTCCTGCGGTACGGCATCTTTCCAGCAATGATCTTCGAAACGATCGGGTGTCATGGTATTTCTCCTTTTGGGTTTTCAGAGGAACAGAATATCGAGCAGCCCCAACACTGCGGCAGCCAGCAGCCCGGCCATCAAGGGCAGGGCGCTGCTCGACAACAGGCGCAACGCAACAAAGCGCCACCCCATGATCGGAGCCTCGAAAGCCAGCATCCGATGCATGGCGAAGACCGACCATCCGGCCAGCAAGGCCACCGTCTGGGCCTCGCCGGCGCCCGATTGCCAGACGACGAGTGCCAGCGGGAACGACAGCATCGGCCCGCCCGGCAGCAATCCGCCGACCACGGATGCGAGCAGAATGCCCGGGAAGCCTGTTTCAGGCCCCAGGACGGCAGCGACTTTGTCGGTCGGAAGAATCTGCGTGAGAAAGGAAGCGGCAAGCAGGGCCATCGGCAGCCTGATCAGCAATACGGATGCCTGGCCTAAGGCGAAGGCTCCCGCGCCGCGCAGCCCCGCTGCACCCTTGCGCGCCCCGACCATTGCCGCCATTGCCGCTACGATACTCCACAGGATGAGGGCAACCGGGGTCATGAGCGCGGTGCCTCGCGAATCTTCAGTGGCGTTGCCAGAACCAGCCAGCGTGCGATCAGCCCCGCCAGGATGGGTAACGGCAGGCTGACGAAAAACCGGAGAAGCGCGAAATCGGCCCCCATGAAGGGCAGTTCCCAGATGACGAGGCGGTTGATGCCGATCAGCGACCATGCGGTGATGAAGGCGATCAGCGCGCCCGCATCGGCGCCGGCGACCCACAGCGCATAGACAAGCGGGAACGAGGCGAAGGGGCCGCCGGGCGTCAGCATCCCGGCCACGGAGGCGAGGCCCAGCCCCCGAAAGCCGGAATTCTGCCCGAGCATCGCGGCCACACGCTCGCGATCCACAAATTGCTGTACGAGGCCGCCGATCAGCAGACCGGCGCCGAGCTGGGGCATGATCATGAGCAAAAGATCGCCCGCATCGCTTAGTCCTGCGCGGACCCCGGATGGTCCGAGCAGCGTCCAGCACGCAGCCCCCGAAGCGAGCGCCACGCCCACGAACACCCAGTCCGCCGTCTTGATCTTCATCCGTCGATGTCCTCGAATTGCGGTGCGACGGCTCTTGCGCCGCACCGCTTGCGCGTTACTCGGCAGCCTGGGTGACCTGCGGCGCCGTCCTGGCGAACAGGCCGTCAGGCAAGCCCTCGATGAAATCGAGAGTGGTTCGCGTGCTCACCACATCCGCGTATTTCGCATGCATGTCGCAGAGGTTGATGGCATGGCTCGCCTGGCTGCGATCGAAACAGCCTTCCTCCATGACCGCGACGCGGAAATTGTTCGAGAAGGCATCGATCACGGTCGCCCTCACACATCCCGAGGTCGTGGTGCCGACGACGATGACGCTGTCGGCACGCAGCAATGTCAGGTAGGACAACAGCGGCGTACCGGCGAAACCCGAGGGTTTCTGCTTGTAGACCATGATGTCTTGCGGCTGCGGTGCGATCAGCGCGTTGATCTCGTTGCCATCCCGGGCCTGTGTGTCGCGGGTCTGCTTGCGCTCGCCGCCGCGGCTGTTCTTCCATAGCCAGGAGCCGCCGTCCCAGCCGTCGGGGCGGCGCACGCCAGTGGTATAGATCACTGGAAGGCCCTTGCTGCGCCCGGCATCGAGGAGCTTCTGAACATGGGGGAGCGCGTCCCAGGCATCTTCGCCGCAGGAATTCGACCAGTGCCTGATGCTCTCCAGGATGGGCTCGCGCCGCTCGCCCGTGAACGCGTAATTGATATCGATCACGAGGATTGCCGGGCGCTTGCCGAAGCCGCCGGTGGCGCCGAAGCCGCTTGCCTTGAACACCGCCTTGTCGCGCTCGGTCAGGAACGGATCCCAGCTGTGGTTGGTCTCGTCTTGCATGGTTCTACTCCGCTGCTTTCTGTGTCATGCCGACGCCCGAGGGCAGGTCGAACAGCCCTTGCGGCACGCCGCGCAGGTATTCGAGTACCTCCTCGCTGTGGAGGACGTTGGCGTATTTCGCGTTCATGTCGCACAGGTTGATGGCGTGGGAGGCCTGGGCGCGGTCGAAACAGCCGTCCTCGACCACTGTGACGCGGAAATTTTGCGAAAAGGCATCCAGCACGGTTGCGCGAACACAGCCGGAAGTCGTCGTCCCCGTCACGATCACGCTGTCGCAACCCAGAAGCTGAAGCCAGGATTGCAGCGGCGTGCCAAAGAAACCCGAGGGCTTCTGCTTCAGCGCCACGAGATCACGCGGGCCGGGGGCGATCTCGTCCATGATGGCATTGCCGTCACGGTTCGAACCATCGACCTTCGGCGCCTCGGATCCGCGGTTGTTCTTCCAGTTCCATGATCCGCTATCCCATTTGTCGGCGCGGCGCTGGCCGGTGGTATAGATCACCGGAATCGCCCGTTCGTGGCAGGTCCCGATCAGGCGCTGGATGACGGGTATCGCCTCCCACGCATCCTCACCGCAGCTGGTACGCCACTTCCTGATCGATTCGAGGATCGGCGTCGGTTGCTCGCCACAGAAGGCGTAGTTGACGTCGATCACCAGCAGCGCCGGGCGCTCACCCCAGGCGCCCTGCGCGCCGTAGCCCGATGCGGCAAACACAGCCTTGTCGCGCTCTGTCAGAAACTTGTCCCAGATCCGTTCAGTCATGGTTCTCTCCTCTGTGAGATCGTAGCGGGGCGGGCTCGCCCGGGCGCACGGGCGCGCCGGCAAACAGGGCGAAGATCAGGCTGCAGCCTGCGAGCAGCGCAGCGTTGATGAGAATTGCGCCGCCATGGCCGACCAGTGCCATGTCGACCAGCAGGCCGAGCGAAAGCGGCCCGATCAGGTATCCGCAGTCGCCGGCGAAACGTAACATTCCCATGGCCGGGCCGATGGCTTCCTCGGGCACGACATCGACCGCATGCGCGGCGACGGCGGGGCCGCCGAGTCCGGTTGCTGCCCCCATCCCGATCATGCCCAGATAGAAAGCCACGGTGGAATCGGCCCATACGATCAGGACCAGGGCCGCTGCGGCAGCCAGCAGCGAGACGACGATGATGCGCCCGCGCGGCACGGTATCGACGAGGATGCCGGCCAGCGGCAGGACGGCGAGATTCGTCAGCGCGGACAGCGTCAGGGCCAGTCCGATCGCATCCGCCCCCATGCCGAAGCGATCGGCGGCCATCAGCGGGATCATCTGCCATTGTGCCGCCGTGCGCGTCAGAAAGATCGCCAGATTGACGAGCAGCACGCACAGGAACGGCAGCATCAGCAGCAAGGCTGATGCGCCGCGCAGCCCGTGCCTGACCCGGCCCGGTGCGCCGGTTTCATCGCTGCGCCTGAAGGCGAAGAAGGCATAGAGCGCGGTGACGAGCCCGATCGCCCCGGCCACCCAGAACGGCCCGTTCAGTCCCATCAGCCCCGCCGCAAACCCGCCCAGAGCCGGGCCGGCGGCCGCTCCCGAGAGCAACGCTCCCTGGAACAGGGCCATGACCCGACCACGGTTTGCGGGTGAACTGGCGCGGGCGCAGAATATGGTGGCGGCGGTCATGTAGATACCCGATCCGACGCCCTGCAGCATGCGACCCGCAAGGACCACCGTGTAATCCGGACCGAGCGCCCCGATCACCGATCCAAGACCACACAGCAATGGGCCACCCCACAGAAGCGGGGCCAGCCCGATGCGCGCGGCGGCGTGACCGGCGGGAATGTCGGCGGCCAGACGACCGATGGCGAAGACGGTGATCATCAGCCCGATCTGCCATTCGCCGATACCGAAACCCTGCGCGTACAGCGCCATGACCGGCGTCAGCATGCCGAACATCATCATGTGCAACGCGACGGTGACCATGATGAAAGGCAGGCCCGGCACATCGCGCAGGACGCCGCGCCAGCCCCGGGCAGCCCTGATCGCATCGGGGAGGGGCGCTTCCACGGGATCAGGCCTTGCCCGACCGGCGCAGGCGCGGGTCGAGATTGTCGCGCAGCGCATCGCCCAGCAGGTTGATGGCCAGCACGGTCAGGAAGATGCACAGGCCCGGAAACAGCGACATCCACCACGATGTCGAGATATAGGAGCGCGCATCGGACAGCATCGCGCCCCAGGTGGGAATGTGGGGCGGCACGCCGAGGCCGAGGAAGCTGAGAGCGGCCTCGGCCAGGATCGCCGTGGCCATGGCAAAAGTGCCGATGATCAGGGCCGATTGCATCAGGTTGGGCGCGATATGCCGCGCGACGATGCGTGTATGCCCGGCGCCGAGCGAGCGGGCGGCCATGACGAATTCATGCTCCTTCAGGCTGAGCGTGTTGGCGCGCGCCACGCGGCAATAGGGAATCCATCGCTGTATCGCGAGCGCGACGATCAGCACCGCCAGCCCCTGGCCGAAGAACGCGACGATGGTGATGGCCAGAAGCAGCGGCGGAAAGGCCCAGAAGACTTCGAGCAGCTTCTGGATGGCGAAATCCACCCAGCCGCCGAAATAGCCGGAGACCAGCCCCAGAACGATACCGACGATCCCGGAGAAGACGACCACCGCGACCGCGATGAGCAGGGATATGCGCGCGCCGTAGATGATGCGGCTCAGGATGTCGCGGCCGACGTGATCGGTGCCCAGAAAATGGGGCCCGTCGAAATATTGCGGTGGCGTGAGGGCCATCAGGAGATTCTGACGGTTGGGGTCGAAGGGCACGAGAAACGGCGCGAACAGGGCAAAGGCGATGAACACCGTCAGAACGACAATCGCGGATACGGCCTTCACCGTCAGCCAGGGACGCAGCACGGCGCGCAGACGCGCCGATTTCAGCCGTGCAGCTTCTGCCCCTGCCGCTTCAGCGGTCGAGGTTGATGCGGGGATCGATTGAGGCATAGAGGATGTCCACCAACAGGTTCACGAAGATGAAGAGGAGCGTGTAGACCATCACCACGCCGGTGATCAGGGGATAATCCCGCGCGCCGAGGCCTTGCAGGAGAAGCGCCCCGATGCCGGGCCATGCAAAGATGGTCTCGACGATGATCGAACCCGACAGCAGGGCGCCGAATTCGAGGCCGACGATGGTGATGATCGTCACCAGCGCATTGCGCAGCCCGTGGCGCCACAGCACCAGCCGCCCGCTCAGGCCCTTGGCGCGCGCCGTCATGATGTAATCCTCGTTCATCTGCTCCATGATCGAGGACCGGGTGATGCGCATCAGGATACCGGTCATGTTGATGCCGAGCACGAAGGCGGGCAGCAGCAGATGCGCCATGGCATCGCGAAAGGCGGGCCAGTTGCCGGCGATCAACGCGTCCACGGTGCGAAAACCGGTCATGGTGGGCACCTCGATGCCCCAGGTGGCGCGACCGCTTGACGGAAGCAGGTTGAAGGTTCCGGCCACCAGCAGGATCAGCATGATGGCCATCCAGAAATTCGGCATCGAGATGCCGAAGAATCCGAAGAACGAGCCAGCGCTGTCGATCCAGGAATTGGGGCGCGAGCCGGCCCAGACACCGAGCGGCACCGCGATGATCACCGCGATCAGGGTGGCATAGACCGCCAGTTCCAGCGTTGCGGGAAAGCGCTCTGCAATCAGCTCGGCAACCGGGACGCCGTAACGAAAACTCTCGCCGAAATCGAGCGTCAGTGCGGCGGCGATGAAGCGCAGGTATTGCACGAGCATCGGCTGGTCGAGGCCCCATCGTGCCCGGACCTCGGCAATTTCCTCCGGTGTCGCCTCCTCGTTGACCAGCATCGTGGCCGGGTCACCGGGCGCGGCGTGCATCATGGCGAATACCAGCAGGGTGATGAGCAGCAGGACCGGTACCGTGCCGATCAGGCGCTTGGCGGTATAGGCGAGCATGGGCGATCTCCGTCAACGGCGCTGAAGGGGCAGCCGCACACCCACAGGTGCGCGGCTGGAGCGGGGTTCAGCGGACGAAGATGTCCCAGGCCTCGAGCCGGGCATCGGGGCGTGGTGCGTATGCGATGTCTTTCGACACGCCCCAGGCCATGCGGTGGCGCCACAGGAAATGGGCCGGCGCATCCTCGGCGAGCAGCGTGAAGACCTCCCGCAGCAGCGTGTTGCGTTGATCGGGATCGAATTCGGCGCGCTCGAGCCGGAACAATTCGTCCAGCTCCGGGTTCGAATAGGCGATGCGCGGCGATCCGCCGGTCTCGAAATACTGCGACAGCGCGGCGGACGGATCCACGACACTGCCGCGACCCATATAGTAGAACGGCACGCCACCATCCTGCACATCGGCCCAGAGCGTGGACCATTCCGGCGTATTGAAGTTCACCTTGAAGCCCACTTCCTCCAGCATGGGCACGATGGCTTCGCTGATCTGGCGATCCGCGATGTAGCGACCCACCGTCGCGTAATAATCCACCTCGACGCCGACCAGCCCGGCTTCTTCGAGCAAGGAACGCGCCTTCTCGGGGTCGTATTCATAGAAAGTGGGCATGTCGGGGTCGTAACCGACGACACCGGGGCCGGCAGGCCCGTTCAGGATCGTCGCCTGTCCGCCCAGAAGGGCCCGCACCAGCGCGTCGCGATTGACGGCATGAGCGACCGCCTGGCGGGCGCGAACATCATCCCAGGGCGGGGTCTCGGGATTCATGGCGAGGAACATGATCTCCATGGCATCAACCCAGGCGATATCCAGATGCGACGCCTGATCGACCCGCTGAACCAGCTGTGGCGGTATGAACTGGGCCACCTGCACTTCACCGTTCATCAGGGCCGTCACCCGCTGCTCCGGCTCGGGCATGATACGCAGCATCACCTCGTCGGGATTGTCGGGATGCGCACGCGGATGATCGGGGACTTTCTCCAGGACGAGGTAGTTGCCGATGCTGAGATCCGCGAGGCGATACGGTCCGATACCGTGCGGATGCTCGCGATCCGCCACTTCGGGTCCGTATTCGTCGTAGAGCGCCTTGGACGTGACGATCCAGTTCTGCATGTATGTCGGCAGCGTCACCATGGGCTGGTCCGTGACGACTTCCAGATTGAGATCGTCGATGACCCGCACTTCGACCACCTGGCGCACATTCTGCGTCTGTCGCGAGTTCGGATCGTTGGCAATGCGGTCGATGGAATGGGCAATATCGGCGGCCACCAGCTGCTCGCCGTTGTGACGCATGAGACCGTCCTTGATCTCGAGTGCCCAGACGGTCGGCTCGTCGGGATCCTTGAGGCCCCAGCTTTCCAGCATGTAGGAATCGAATGTGCCGGTCTCGAAATCATAGGTGACCAGGCAACCATAGACCTTGCACCAGATGCCGTTCATCAGCGAGACGCTGTCGGCATGGGGGTTATGACCCGCGATCGTCTCGGTCACGGCGACGGTCACACGCGTGGGCGCCGGGTCGTCTGTGGCGCTGGCCGGGCCGGCAAGACCCACGGCTGCGCCGAGCATGGCTGTGGCCCCGAGGCTGCGGGCGATCGCGAAGCTGCGTTTAGCTGGCATTATAGAACCTCCTGTGGTTTGCATCTGTTTCTGCTGCCTGCCGCCTCGCCCGCCCGCTGCGGAATAAGGTTGGGCTGTGGAAGGTAGCGCGCTCGATTGATGCATTGCACAAGCCGTGCCAACTTATCTTTATTTATTTTAAGCCATTGTTTTAATTGATATTTTATATGAATTTGTGGCCTGGCGCCCAATCCATCCCCCGGTCGCGTCCGACAGAGGGCACGGCATCGCGCTCGCCGGCTCGCCGGCGATGGCGCGGGCCTGACGGTCTGATTGATTCATGGGCATGAAGAGCGCCGTTGCAAAGGCGGCTGGAAAGCTATAAAGATAGTTAATTCAATAAGTTAATTTGGATCATAAGTTCATATTATGCCCCCTGCCCATGGAATCGCCTTGTTTTGCTCTGGTGGGCGTCAGCTTCCGGGAATTCGAATGTCCTGAACAGTCCTCGGGGCGAAGCGAGAGATCCGGGTGTCGCGGGCGCGGCGCAAGGCCAGACGACATTGCTGTGCGAGTTTGTCGGGAATGTTCAGGAGCTCCGCGCCGCGCGCACCGAGAACGATCGTTCGGCTCAGCCCCGGCGCCGGCAGGGGATGAACGTCGATCCGCTCGAGGTTGTCACCGGCCTGCAGCAGCCCATAAGGCGTCGTGATCGCCCAGGCATCGCCCGCCGCCACGGTATGCGCGATCATCGATACCCGGTCGAACTCGAAGCGCCGGGGAACACCCAGCGTGATACGCCGCAGGTAGGTGTCGATCAGACGCGCCAGCCTGCGCTGGGAACTGAAGCGCACCATGGGCAGCCTCTCGGCCAGTGCTTCGATCGCGACTTCGCCGCGAAAGAAGCCCTTGGGTGCGAGCAGGACGCCCGGCTCCGTCACCAGTTCGAACCACCGCATCCCCTCGACCATGCCGTCCTGCGCGAGCACGACGATATCGTGGCGACCATCCAGCAGGGCTTCTTCGAATTTGGGCTGCGGCAACGCGGCGATCGTGATCTGCTCCGCCAATGGCTTGAGCGTCTCGATGATCGGCAGTTCCAGCACATCGGCCATCGTCTCCATCAATCCGATGCTGATGCGCGGCACCAGCACCCCCTGATAGCGCAGCATTGCGACTTCTGCCTGATGGGCGGCTTCAAGGATCCGGATCGCATGGTAGCGCAGCTGCAGGCCGGCCGGCGTCAGGATCAGCACGGCACCGGTCCGCTCGAACAGGCGCACATCGAGAATCCGCTCGATCCGTGCCGTCTGTTGCGATACCGCCGCCTGGCTGATGCCGAGGGCGCCTGCGGCTGCGCTCATGGTCCCGGTCTCGCAGACCGTCAGGAACGTCTCGAGCGCCCGCGTCGTCAGTTCCGTCGAGAAAACCCCTGCTTTACCCGTCACCATGTTGATCCTCCAGAGGGTGGCTGTCGACCGGCGCGACGCGATGAGACCGGTAAGCGTGCATCCTGGCATACTCCTTGCTGCGATGGTTCACGGCAATCGACGGCGCCGCAACCCCGTGCTTATGGCCCGTATGACATTGGAGACCAAGCGATGAACCATGTGGACCGCAAGATCGGCACAGCCCCCCTGCTCGACGTTCGCAGCCTTACGACCGTGTTCCCCAGTGTCGATGGTGATGTCGTCGCCGTTGATGACGTGTCCTTCCAGATCAGACCTGGAGAGACGGTGGCGTTGGTCGGGGAATCCGGGTCTGGCAAGTCGGTCACCGCCCGCTCGATCATGCGGCTGATCGATTTCATGGGCGGCGAGATACGCAAGGGCGAGGTGCGGCTGTGCGTGGACGGGCAAACGCGCGATCTCGTCGGCCTTCCCGAGTCGCAGATGCGCCGTCTTCGCGGCAACATGGTTTCCATGATTTTCCAGGAGCCGATGACATCACTCAATCCTGTCCTCGGCATCGGGCAGCAGATTACCGAGGTGATCCGGCTTCATCAGGGCGTCGGGGAGAAGGAAGCGCGGCGCATTGCGCTGAAGACGTTGAAGCTCGTTCGGATTCCCGAAGCGGAAAAGCGTCTTGCGCAGTTCCCGCATGAGCTGTCCGGCGGCATGCGCCAGCGTGTGATGATCGCCATCGCGCTTGCCTGCCGCCCGGCCTTGCTGATCGCAGACGAGCCGACCACGGCTCTGGATGTCACCATTCAGGCGCAGATCCTGCAGCTGATCAGATCCCTGCAGGCCGAAATCGGCATGGCGGTGCTCTTCATCACGCATGATATGGGCGTCGTCGCGGAGGTCGCAGACCGCGTGGTCGTCATGTATCACGGGCGCAAGGTCGAGGACGGCCCGACGCAAGAGGTGTTTGCCGCGCCACGCCACAACTATACCCGTGCCCTGCTTTCGGCGATCCCGCGGCTGGGCAGCATGGCCGGAAAGCCGGCACCCGAGCCCTTCGCCGTGCTCGATCCCGCGAATGCGCAGAGCCTCGCGCGCCCGCTTGGGGCGCTCCCGGCCGCAACCCACAACAAGCGCCGCACCCGGGTGCTCGAGGTGCACAAGCTGACGACGCGATTTCCCGTGCGCAAGGGAATCCTGCGGCACATCACCGGCATGGTTCACGCCGTCGAGGAAGTCAGCTTCTCCCTGCATGAGGGCGAAACGCTGGCTCTCGTCGGCGAGTCCGGCTGCGGCAAGTCCACATGCGGACGATCCATCATGAAACTCGTCGAACCCACGGCGGGGGACATCATCATCGAAGGGCAGAACGTCACGGCTCTGAGCCCGAACCTCATGCTACCCTTCCGCAGCCGTATCCAGATGATCTTTCAGGATCCCTATGCCTCGCTGAATCCGCGCATGACGGTGGAAGACATTCTGCTCGAACCCCTGATGATCCATCGCCGGTTGATGCCGTTGAAGCCGGTCGAACGCGCGGCGCGGATCGATATGCTCCTGGACCGGGTGGGCCTGCCGCGCAGCAGCCGACGACGCTATCCGCACGAGTTTTCGGGCGGCCAGCGCCAGCGCATCGCGATTGCGCGGGCCCTGATGCTGAACCCGCGCATCATCGTCGCGGATGAGGCGGTCTCCGCGCTCGACGTATCGATTCAGGCGCAGGTGGTGAACCTGCTGCTCGAGCTTCAGGCCGAATTGGGTATTGCGCTGATTTTCATCAGCCATGACATGGCCGTGGTCGAGCGTATCAGCCACCGTGTCGCAGTCATGTATCTTGGCCAGATCGTCGAAATCGGTCCGCGTGAGGCCGTATTTCGCAATCCTGCGCACGCCTATACGCGTCGATTGCTGGACTCCGTCCCGGTCGCAGACCCCACGCGGCAGCGCGAACGTGCGCTGGACCATTCCGAGATCCCCAGTCCCGTACGCCCGCTCGGAGACCCGCCGGTCGTCCACCCCCTGATCGAGATCGGCCATGAACACTATCTGCAGATGTCCTGATTCCGCGTGAACCCTCTCAATCGACCGTGTCGCCGTTTCGCGCAAGCGGGGCATTCACTCTCTGCCGGCATGTTCAGGAAAAATTTCCGAAGGTGCGCGTTGCATCGATGCCTTGCCTTGTGGGGAAGGGCAGGCATCCCGGCGAGTGTGGAAATGAGCGCTGGTATCGGCTGATTCCGTTTGATCAGAAGGTTGACCATGCGGTCTGATGCCGCTTGGCACCGAGCCGGTGCGCCTGGGGGCCAGATTTGCCTGTGAATGTTGTCAGATATCAATCCATTACATTGCGAAAATCATTTATGTCCTTATCCAGTTCCTGCAGGTCAATACATTCTTTTGGCGGTACAACAAATAATGCTTGCCTTCCACATTCTTCAGTGCGCGCAACATGCCTTTCAACAACGTGATAGTGGGGTCGATTCACATAATCATCGAATATGATTTTTGCGCCTTCCTCAGCAAATTTCAGGCTTGTCAGGAAGCAACAGACTCTGAATCTACCATCAATCAGGATAAGATCAGGTTTTTCTTCTTGATCCCACAGATAATTTGTATAATCGAAAAAAAAAATCGCGCCTTGAATAGTTCTTAGGTCGCCCCATGAAGCCGACATCGCCTAGATCAGAGTGATGTATATAAATATTTTTTCTCCGCTTAGTTCTTTTTGTTACTTTATTAATCCATTTTTCTGAAGTGTCAACAGCAATCACTTTCGCGGAAGTGTTGTTGGCAATCCACACCGTTGATTTCCCAACGCCATACTCGCCGTAAACGTTTGCATCCTTGGCCAGGGATTTGAATAGCTCGTCGTTTCCATGAAATAAAAAACCGGATCGTCCTATTGTTGCTTGCCATAACAAGTGGGCAAGCCGGCGTGTCTTAATGAACATTGCTTGGTCCCGTTGATTGGGCCAAGATGGCCCGAATGTCCTGAAGCTTGGCCGCAAGATCGCTCAAAGAGTCCAGCGGATCAACGGGTATTTGCCCCGAACGGTGCTTGTGATCGGGAAAACCTTCGCATTGCGGCGGGGCAATCTGCCCACCATTGTCATCCATGGGTCTGGGGGCGCATCGGACGCGCCTGTCTTGTCAAGAAGCGCCAAACCCGAATCCTGTGATCAGAATCTGTGCGAGAATGAATGCATTGGCTGATTTGTCGGAACGCAAGATCGCCATCGAGCCGTTAAACCATGGCTGTGATCATGCGAAAGCGGCCTTCAAGCGTTTTCGAATGACCCTGTTCGATCGGAAGGTCCACCTGGCACTCCGGCGCCGAGCCTGCACCGAGAGACCATTCGCGCGATAAAGTGCAGCAAATTCCGGGCATCATCCGGCGAGTTTCAAGATCTCGCGCGCCTCTGCGACGCGCGCGACGCGTCCGCCGAGCAGGTCGATCAGCTTGACGGATTTTTCGACGAGCGCGGCATTGTCGGGCGTCTTGACGCCGCGTGAAAGATAGACCGTGTCCTCCATGCCGATGCGGCAATGGCCGCCAAGCAGGAAGGCCTGCGCGAGCATCGGATAAGCCATGCGGCTCGCACCGAAGGCCGCCCATTCGCATTCCTGCGGCAGGATCGACTGGAAGAAGGCCAGCGCCTGCGGCGTTGCGGGCATGCCGTAGTCGACGCCCATGACCAGCTGGAACAGGGCCGGCAGACGCAGCGTGCCGTCGGCGATCAGCGCCTTCGCCAGCTTGATGTCCCCGGTATCGAAGACCTCGAGTTCCGGCTTCACCCCTGCGGCATAGATCCGACCCGCCATTTCGCGCACGCTGTCGGGGTGGTTGATCACCGCGCCGCCGCCGAACCACATCGTGTTGAGATCGAGGGTGCACATTTCCGGCTTGAGCGCGACCACATGCTCGGTGCGGATGCGGGCATTGGTGAGCGTGGTGGCGGGCGCGGCCCTGGCCGGGTCCTCGGGATCGGGCACATAGCGCCCGCCCGGTCCGGTCGTCAGGTTGACGATCAGGTCCACGTCGCTCTCGCGGATCCGCCGCATGACCTCGCGATAATACTCAAGCTCCATGCTCGGGCGCCCCGTCTGCGGGTCGCGCACGTGAATATGGCAGATCGCGGCGCCGGCCCGCGCGGCGTCGATGGAAGCGCCCGCGATTTCCTCCGGTGTGACGGGGAGATTCTCGTTGTGCGCGCGCGTCGGAAACGTCCCCGTCACGGCGCAGCTCAGGATCGTCGGCCTCATCGCATCGTCTCCAATATCAATCATGCAAGACGAGCAGCATGCATCCGACCAATCAGAAGCCAAGGCGCATCCGCCCAAACCGCCTATGCGAAACAAACACAAAGACCGCCAAGGCAGATACGCATTGGACACGCGCAAAACGCTACCGGATTTTTCCAGCCTCAAGATCCGGAGCGTATCCCCATGCAATATGTTTCGCAGCAACGCGGCACAATCCGAACATGGTATTCCGGATCGAAGGTCATTCAGATAAAGATCGGTAGCAGAGCGATTTCTGCCCGGTGCGATTCGAAGTGATCTTTACCCGAGGAAAGCAGATCAACTGATAGAGACCACCCGAAATCCGGCACAAGAAGGCGTTTTCTTGCCGTTTTCAAGCAATTTCATCTCCGAATATGTGAATGATCCCAATGCGCGATTCCGAGAATTCGCATATATGGCCAAAATCGAAATAATATTGCGCAAAACCCCTCGTGATTGCGCCTTGCATTGCAGCGATCGTTGCAGCGAAACCGCCTGTGAACAATCAGGAACCGCCCATGCTGCGCTGCGACGCGTGGTGTGAACCCGATACGGGATGCGGCTCCACCGCCGCGTCGCATCCTCCGGACAGGGCTTTCGTTGCGCAATTGACTTGCTTGCATACGTAGTCAATCCTTCGCCCAATCGGCATGCAAGCCGAATAAAAAGGGAGGAAACGATGCGTATTTTCGCGAGCATACTCGGAGCCTCGGCGCTTCTCGCCAGCACGGCGGCATGGGCCACGGATTATCCGACACAGCCAGTGACACTGGTCATCCCCTATTCGCCGGGTGGCCTGACCGATACCAGCGGGCGATTGATCGGAGAGCGTCTGTCGGAAGAACTCGGGCAGCCTGTCGTGATCGAGAACCGCGCAGGCGCCGGAACGACGGTGGCGAGCAACTGGGTCGCCGAGCAGGAGCCGGATGGCTATACGATTTACGCCGCTGCAGTATCCATGGCGCTGAATCACCTCATCCAGGATGAAGTGAATTATACGCTCGATGACTTCACCTACATTTCCGGCTGGATCGACTCCGCGTTCATCCTGCACGTCCATCCGTCGCTCGAAGTATCGACCATGGATGAACTGCTCGCGAAGATTCGGGAGAACCCGGACACCTATGCCATCGGCACATCGGGCATCGGCGCCGTGAACCATCTCGCCACGGAATTCTGGGTGGATGTCGGCGATCTTGATCTCGCCATCGTTCACTATCAGGGCGGCGCTCCCGCGCGCCAGGATCTGCTCGCCGGCAATATCGACATGATGTTTGCCGCGACGCTCGAAGTGCTTCCGCTCCTCGAGGCGGAGAGCACGGTCGGCATTGCCGTCACGACACGGGACCGGCTCGATGCCGCGCCGGAGCTTCCGACCGTCGAAGAGGCGATGGATCTCGATTTCTTCGAGGCCGTGTTCTGGCAAACACTGGTCACCCCGGCCGGCACGCCCGACGATGTGGTCGAGCGCCTTCGGTCGGCCATGGCAGTGGTCGGGCAGGATGAAGAGCTTCGCGCGGCGCTCGCCGAGCAGGGTGTTCTCCTGAACGTGACCGATGACGAGGCCGTCGTCGAGCGACTCGCAACAGCCGAGGATGTCTTCGGCCCGCTGCTGGAACGCGCGGCAGGCTCCGACTGACCGGCACATGATGGATACGAGGCCGGCATCAGGCGGTGCCGGCCAATCCATTCCCGAGATGCAGCCAGGAGCGCACCGTGGAGAAAATCGTTGTCTGCGGCCCGATAGACCAGAGCGGGCTGGATATCCTGCTGCCGCGTTTCGAGGTCCGTGTCGTGGAATCGAATGACGCGCACAGGTTCGCGACAGAGTTGCAAACGGCATCCGGGGCGATTCTCAAGTATCGGCCCCTCACAGCGGATCATCTGGAGCATGCCCCCGGTCTGGGGATCGTCTCCCGGCATGGCGTCGGATATGACAGTGTCGATGTCGATGCGCTGCGCCGGCGCGGGATCCGGCTGACGATCACCAATGGCGCCAATGCCGTCGCGGTGGCAGAGCATACGGTTGCACTGATACTTGCGACGCTGAAGGGGCTGGTCGGGGCGAATGCGAGCGTGCGCGCGGGCAAATGGCACGGCGATCTGCCGACGATTTCCGATCTTGCCGGCAAGCGGGTTCTGGTCATCGGCGCCGGCAAGATCGGACAGGGCGTGATGCAGCGGCTTTCCGGGTTCGCATGCGATGTCGGATATCATGACCCGGCGCTCGTCGCCGCGCCCGAGCCGGAATTCGGCTCACGCGTGAGCGACCTGCCACAAGCCCTCGCGCAAGCCGATATCGTCACTTTGCATGTGCCGCTGATGCCCGCCACGCGCTATCTTGTCGATCCGTTCGCCTGCAAGCCGGGTGTTATCATCATCAATACCGCGAGGGGCGGCCTCATTGATGAGCAGGCTCTGACGCGGGCTCTCGAATCCGGGCATGTCGCTGCCGTCGGTCTGGATGTGTTCGAAGAGGAGCCGCTGCAGGGGCGCCCGTCATTGCCGGACAATGGGCGAAGCGTACTGACGCCCCATGTCGCGGCGCTTTCCGACACAACTAACCGGCGCATGGCCGTCCACGCCGCCACGAATATCGTGCGCTTCTTCGACGGCGCCCTGCTCGAACAAGACATCATCGTCTGAGAAAGCTGCTGTCATGTCGCGGATGTACTCGGTTTCCGATTATGAACAGGCCGCGCGACGGCTGCTTCCGCGTTGTGTCTGGGAATACCTGCAGGGCGGTACGGAAGACATGCTCAGCCGCGATCGCAACAGATCGGCATTCCACGACTTCGCATTCACCTCCCGCATCCTGCGCGACGTGTCCGCGCCCTCGATGGCCACGGAACTCTTCGGTGCGCGCTACAGCCTGCCCGTGGGCATGGCCCCGACCGGTCTCGCCGGCATGATGCGCCATGATTGCGACGTCCTCATCGCAAAGGCGTTCCACGAGAACGCCTTGCCGTATGTGATCAGCGCCTCGTCGGTCGTTCCGATGGAGGAGCTGGTCAAACACGCCCCCGGCGCCTGGTATCAGGCCTATTTTCCCGACGACAGGGAGCGCATTGATCGCATCTGCACGCGGCTCGAGAACTGCGGCATCACGAATCTGATCGTGACGGTCGATGTTCCGGTGGCGGCCAATCGGGAGAATATCAAGCGACGGGATTTCGACATCCCGTTCCGGATGACGCCTTCGCTGGCGCTCGACGGCCTGTTGCATCCGCGCTGGATGGCCGGCACCTTGCTGCCGACCCTGCGCACGCGCGGAATCCCGCGTTTCGCCAACCTCTATGAAGAGATCGGCACGCGGATCACCGAAGATCCGCCCCAGGGTTTTCGTGGCGGTCGCGACAGGCTGTCCTGGCGCACAATGTCATGGCTGCGCGACAGGTGGCGCGGCAGGCTGATCCTGAAGGGCATCCTGCATCCGCAGGATGCCCTCGAGGCCTGCGCACTCGGCATGGACGCCATCGTGGTATCGAACCATGGCGGGCGGCAGCTCGATTACACCATCTCGACGCTCGCAGCCCTCGAAGCCGTCATCGCTGCAGCGCGCGACCGGATCGCGGTCTTCTTCGATGGCGGGATTACGCGCGGCACGCATGTCCTCATGGCGCTCGCACTCGGCGCGCAATTTGTCTTTGCGGGGCGCGCCTTCCTCTACGGCGCCGCCGTCGCCGGACAGCGTGGTGTCGACCATGTCATCGACATCATTCGCCGGGAACTCCTGACGGACATGGCCTTGCTGGGAACGGCGCATCTGGAGGCGCTGCACTGCGAGGGCGTCCTCCAGCGCGCCGCTCCCCTGAACCGTGGAGTTCATGCATGATCCTGAGACAAAACAGACTGGCCGGGATGGTCATCGCCTGTATCGGCGCTGCGGTCCTTCTATACGCGCAGCGCTATGGTTTCGGCACGGTTGCGCGGATCGGCCCGGGTTTCTTCCCCCAGATGCTCTCGGCTCTGCTTGTCCTGTTGGGAATCCTGGTCTTCTTCGTGCCCGATGCCGAGGATGCGGGGGGCGTGACATTGTCATGGTCCGAAGTGAGGGCCTTCGTCTTCTCGATTGCGAGCGTCATCCTCATCGCGCTCCTGATCCGCCCGGCAGGTGTGATCCCTGCGAGTTTCATCGCGGCCCTCGTTGCCTCCTTCGCGCATCGTGACGCCACGCTTCTTCAAAGACTCAGCCTGTCGGTGACGGTGGCAACGATCGCCGCAGCGATCTTCGTCTACGCACTCGGCATGAATCTCCGGCTCTTCGGGCGTCTGCTATGAACCTGATCGACAATGTGACCCTGGGTCTTCAGACGGCATTGACGCTGGAGAACCTGTTCTACTGCCTGGCCGGCGTGACGCTGGGGACCTTCGTCGGCGTGATACCCGGCCTCGGCGCTCTCGCGGCGATATCGCTTCTGCTGCCGGTGACCTATTACATCGATTCGACGGCCTCGCTGGTGATGCTGGCCGGGGTCTATTACGGAACGGTCTATGGCGGCTCGACGGCGGCGATCCTCCTGAACCTGCCCGGCGTTCCCTCGGCCGCCGTCGCCTGCCTCGACGGGTATCCGCTCTCGCAGCAGGGGAAAGGCGGGCTCGCCCTTTTCATCACGACGATTGCTTCGTTCGTCGGCTCGATGATCGGCTTCGTGCTCCTTGCTGCCCTGGCACCCGGCATTTCCCAGCTGGGTTTGATGCTCGGGCCGGCCGATTACGTCATGATGATGGCTCTGGCGCTGACCGCCGCCGGCACGATGTCGACCGGTTCGCGCGTGAAGGGCATCGTGATGGTGGTGATCGGCCTGTTGCTCGGCACCATCGGGACCGATGTGCATACCGGCGTCACGCGCTTCGCCTTCGGGCATGCTTCGCTGCTCGACGGGATCAGCCTCGTCGCGATCGCGATGGGCCTGTTCGGGATTACCGAGGTGATCAACGCCTCAGCCGGGAAGGGCGCGCAGGAGGGCTTGCCCACGGTGACGTGGCGCTCGATGATCCCGACACGCAAGGAGCTGCGATCCACCGCGGCGCCGATGTTGCGCGGCGCCGGGATCGGCGGCTTCTTCGGCGCGCTGCCCGGTGTGGGCGGCACGATCGCATCGTTCATCTCCTATGCGGTGGAGAAGCGCATCTCGCGCCATCCCGAGAAATTCGGGCATGGGGCCCTGGAGGGGATGTCGGCATCGGAATCGGCCAACAACTCTGCCATTCAGACGGCTTTCATCCCGACGCTGACCCTAGGGATTCCGGGTGATGCGGTCATGGCCCTGATGCTGGGCGCCCTCATCATCCATGGTATCGCGCCAGGGCCATTGCTCATCGCCCAGGAACCGGGTCTGTTCTGGGGCCTGGTGATGAGCTTCGTGGTGGGCAACATCTTTCTGGTCATTCTCAACATTCCGCTGATCGGGGTCTGGATCAAGGTGCTGTCGATCCCGCGGCTCTACCTGTTTCCCGCCATCATGATCTTCATCGCATTCGGTGCTCTGAGCGCGAGCATGAACCCGTTCGACGTCTATGTCGTCGCGGCAATCGGGGCGCTTGGCTGGTTCCTCTTCAAGCTGGGTTTCCAGCCGGCCCCCTTGATGCTCGGCTTCATTCTCGGGCCGATGCTGGAGGAGAACTTCCGCCGGGCCCTGGTCCTGTCGCGCGGCGACTATGATGTCTTCGTCACGCGCCCCGTCAGCCTGACGCTGCTGATTGCCACGCTTGCGCTCATCGTCGTGCCGATCATTCTCGCGCTGCTGCAGATGGCGCGAGACAAGGGTCGGAACCGGAATGTGACCCAGCGTCATGACTGAAGTCTGGTCCCGATCCGGCTCATCTGCCAGAAATGCGATGTATCTGAACGAGTTCGGGCCCGAGAGCATGGTGAACGGAAAACGCGCTACTTCGATCGATGTCGCAAGACTGGCCGGTGTCAGCCAGTCCGCCGTCAGCCGCACCTTTCGGCAGGGCGCATCCGTGTCCGCGACGACAGCGGCGCGTGTGCGCGAGGCCGCAGAGAAGCTCGGATACCGCCCCAACATCATCGCGCGCAGTTTCAATACCGGCCAGACCAAGATCATCGGCCTGGTCGTGTCCTATCTGGAGAGCCCGTTCTACTCGATCCTCGTCGAGACCCTGTCGCGGCGTCTGCAGGAGAAGGGGCTGCATATTCTGGTTTTTCTCGCCGAAAAGCCGATGTCCAGGGTCAGCTCGATTGTCGACGAGTTCCTCGATTATCAGGTCGATGCGATCGTCACCGCCTCGGTATCGCTCGACGACAAGATCACCCGGCGCTGTGAGGCTGCGGGGATTCCGATCGTTATGCTCAACCGCAGCCAGCAGGGAAGGCGGGTATCCGAGGTCACCTCCGACAATTACAGCGGCGCTTGCGACGTCGCGCGGCATCTGGCCTCGACCGGGCGCTCCCGGATCGCGCATATCGCCGGCTGGCAGGGCGCCTCGACCGGTGTCGACCGAACCGCCGGATTCCTCGCCGGCCTCGAAGAGTCCGGCATCGCGCCGCTCGCAATCCTCGGCGGCGATTATGCGCGCGACAAGGCCGTCGCGGCGGCGCGCACACTCTTCCAGGAGAAGACGCTGCCCGACGCGATATTCGTCGGGAGTGACTACATGGCCTTCGCGGTGATGGATTACATCCGGTTCGAGGTTGGGCTTCGTATCCCGGAAGACGTCGCTATCGCCGGTTATGACGATGTGCCGATCGCATCCTGGAAGAGCTACGAACTGACGACCGTCCGACAGCCGATCGAGGTGATGGTCGACAAGACGGTGGCGATTCTGACCGCGCAGATCGCGGAGGTGGCGGAAGTCTCGAAAGTAAAGATCAGGAACGATCTCGTCATCAGGCGCTCGACCGCTGGTGACGCTATTCGATGAATCGACCACCGGGCACCGGCGCGCGGCGCCGGCAGCACCCGGAACGGCAGCAGGGGGACAAGGCAATGCAGCAGGAACTCATGACGGCATTGAAGAGCGTCGATACGCCGTCAATCTGCAACGCGATCGAAGTCGTGCAGGGCAAGCGGGGATTTGACCGTTATACGCGCGGGACGGTTCTGTCGTCCCACGCGAATGCGGCTCCGATCGTCGGCCATGCGATCACCGCGAGGATCGCGGGGCGCACGCCTCCCGCCGAGGATCCGGGCGTCATCAGGGAACGCCGGATGGCGTATTACAGGATGATGGCCGAAGCGCCGCGCCCCGGCATCGCGGTCGTCGAGGATGTGGATTATCCCGCATGCGTCGGGGCTTTCTGGGGCGAGGTGAATACGACGGTCCACAAGGGATTCGGCATTGGGGGCGCATTGACGAACGGCGTGATGCGCGACCTCGACGCGCTGCCGGACGGCTTTCCCGTCATTGCCGGCTCCGTGGGCCCCAGCCACGCCTTCGTCCATGTTCGCGAAATCGGGGGCGCGGTGACGGTCTTCGGCCTGACCATCCACCCGGGCGAGCTCATCCACGCCGACCGCCATGGCGCCCTCGTCATTCCCGACGACGTGCTGCCGGAACTGCCGAAGGCCATCGCGAAGATGCAGGCAACCGAGGAAATCGTCCTCGGCCCGGCGCGCGCCCCGAATTTCGACTTCTCCGCATTCGAAAAAGCGTGGGCGGCCTTCGAGAAGGCGCGCACGTGAGACACGGCGAAATCCCGCGCTGAGCTTCGAGGCTTTGTCCGCAGAGCCCTCGCCCGATCGCCTCAATCAGGACGCAGCCTGGTCCGAAGGGAAAATCCGGTATGGCAGATGCAAGACCCGCAGCCTTCATCCAGGGCATCGGCAGCACACGATTCGGACGGCTCGAGGGTACGGATACGCTGTCCCTGATGAGCGAGGCTGCCGAGGCAGCTGTCCGGGATGCCGGGACCGCGCGCCCGGCGATCGATGCGGTCCTGACCGGTTATTCGACCGCGATGCCGCATTTGATGCTCGCCACGCTCTTTGCGGAGCATTTCGGTGTCAGACCCATTTACTGCCATGGCGTGCAGGTCGGTGGTGCGACCGGCGCGGCGCTGGTCATGCTCGCCAGGATGCTCGTCGAATCGGGAACGGCGGAGCGTGTTCTGGTCGTCGCCGGCGAGAACCGGCTCACTGCACCTGGCGGGCGTGAAGGGGCGATCTCGACGCTCGCGCAGGTCGGGCATGCACTCCATGAAGTGCCTTACGGCGCGACCATTCCGGCCTATTACGCCTTGCTTGCGTCACAATACATGGCCGCCTACGGCGTTTGCGAAGAGGATCTGGCGGAATTTGCCGTGCTCATGCGCGACAACGCCGCCACGCATCCCGATGCGCATCTGACGAAGCCGGTGACGGTCGCGGACGTGCTGGCATCCAGAACGATCGCGACGCCCCTGAAGCTCCTCGATTGCTGCCCGATCTCCGACGGTGCCGTGGCGCTGGTCATCGGCAAGGTGGCGGGGGAGGGCGCTGTGCGTATCGCCGGGGCAGGGCAGGCGCATCAGCACCAGCATATCAGCGCTGCGACGGATGTGTCGGATTACGGCGCGCGCCATGCGGCGCAGCGGGCCTTCGCGCAGGCCGGGATCAGACCGGATCAGGTGGATATTCTGGGGATCTACGATTCCTTCACGATCACGCTCTGCGTCCTGCTCGAGGAGATCGGTTTCTCGCTTCGCGGCAAGGCGGCCGCCGATCTGCGCGCCGGGCTCTACGGACGCGACGGCGGCCTGCCGCTGAATCCGCATGGCGGGCTGCTCTCCTTCGGCCATTCCGGGGTCGCGGGGGGATTGGCGCATATCGCCGAGATCGCGCGTCAGATCGGTGGCAAGGCGGGTGACCGGCAGCTTGCCGGAAAATCACGCGGCTTCGTTCACGCCGATGGCGGTGTGCTCTCGTCCCACGTCAGTCTGGTCTTGCAGGGAGAATGAGAATGGGCACCGCCAAGGATCTCTATCGCGAAGGCTGCCGCAAGGGCGAGCTGCGTCTTTTCAAATGTTCGGAATGCGGGGCACTGGAAGCGTTCGCGCGCGATTTCTGCCCGCGCTGCGGCGCCCCGGACCCTTCAACGGTGCGCGCCGGAGGGCGCGGTGTCGTCGCTGCCATCACCGTGGCCCATATCGCCCCCGACCCGCAATACCGCGCGCGCGTGCCGTACGGGATCTGTCTCGTCGATCTCGAGGAGGGCGTGCGTGTGATGGGCAATTGCAGCCCTGGCATCGCAGTCGGTGACCATGTGGAACTGTCGTTTGCGGAACGCGGCGAGGCCTATCTTCTGCAATTCACCGCAACCGGAGATGAAGACCGATGACGATTGACCGCCTGCTCAACCCCGCCTCCGTCGCGATCATCGGCGCCTCGGACAACCCCAACAAGATCGGCGGACGCCCCATTCGCTTCATGCGCATGTTCGGCTTTCAGGGTGAGATCTATCCGATCAATCCGGCCCGCACGGAAGTGCAGGGGCTCAAGGCCTACAAATCCGTTTCCGATCTGCCACAGACACCGGATGCGGCGATCATCGCCGTGGCCGGCGCTGCGGTGAAGGAAGCCGTGGCGGCCTGCGCCGAGCTGGGGGTGGGCGCAGCGGTGATCATGGCCAGCGGATTCGGCGAAACCGGCGCTGCCGGCAAGGCGCTCGAACAGGAGATGCGCGCCATCGCGCACAAGGCCGGCATGCGTCTTATCGGGCCCAACAGCCTCGGCGTTGCGAATTTCGGCAATGGTGCGGTTTTGTCCTTCGCGACGATGTTCCTGGAGGCTGCGCCCGCCGACGGTCCGGTCGCCTGCATCAGCCAGAGCGGCGCCATGAGCGTCGTTCCCTATGGCCTGCTGCGCGAGCGCGGGATCGGTGTCCGCCATGTCCATTCGACCGGTAACGACGTCGATGTCACCGTTTCGGAGCTGGCGATTTCCGTCGTTCAGGACCCCGATATCAGGCTCGTCCTGCTCTATCTCGAAAGCCTTTCCGATCCAGCGAATCTGGCCGAGGCGGCGCGTCTCGCGCATGCGCGCGGCGTGCGCCTGATCGCCGTGAAATCGGGGCGTTCGGATGACGGGCGCCGCGCCGCGGCATCCCATACCGGCGCGATCGCCACCTCCGACCGTCTGGTGGACACGTTCTTCGAGAAGATCGGCATCTGGCGTGCCACGGGAACGGCAGATCTGGTGGATTGCGCCGAACTTTATCTGAAGGCCGCGCCGCCGCGCGGGCGCAATCTGGCGATCGTCAGCAATTCGGGAGCGACCTGCGTCCTCTCGGCGGATGCTGCGGAGAGGGAGGGATTCCAGCTTGCGCGGCTGGGTGACGCGACTGTCGCGAACCTTCGCGAGATCCTTCCCGAATTCGCCGCAACCGTGAACCCCATCGATATCACCGCAGCGCTTTTGAGCAATAGCGGGCTGTTCGGCCAGGTGCTGCCGGCGCTCGGTGCGGACGATGCCGTCGACGCCCTGATCGTCGGCATTCCGGTGAGCGGCGAGGGTTATGATTATCCGCGTTTCGCTCGGGATGCGCGCGATTTCGTCGATCGGTTCGCAATACCCCTCGTGGCGGCGATTCCCCAGCCGAAGGTGCGCGCCGCATTCACCGAACTGGGCATACCCTGTTTCCCGACAGACGAGCAGGCGGTCACGGCGCTTGGCCGGTTCACGCGCCACCATGAGCAGATCGCGGCTGCGGCATCGCGTGAGGCTTTTGTCCCGAAAGCGCTCCCCGATCGCGCGTCCCGTGTTCTGGATGAAAGCCGCTCCCTCGCGATCCTGGAGGAATACGGTATTGCCTGCATGCGCAGGCGGCTGTGTTCGGACCTCGATCAGGCGCTCGCATTTCTGCGCAGCAATGGCGGCCCGGTCGTGCTCAAGGCCTGCTCGGCCGAAATCCCCCACAAGAGCGATCATGGCCTCGTCAGGACACATCTCTCCACCGAGGAGGATGTCGCGCGCGCCTATGACGATATTACGGCCCGGGTGAAAGCCGGCGGCTGGGAGATCTCCGGGATCCTGATCGGCGAAATGGTGCGCGGCGAGCGTGAACTCGTCATCGGTGGCCATATCGACCCGCATTTCGGCCCTGTCGTCATGGTCGGCGATGGCGGTGAACTCGTCGAGGCAATGCCCGACAACATCCTCCTGCTGCCGCCCTTCACCCGCGAAGAAGTGGCAGCGCAACTCGCGAAGCTGCGCCTTGCGCCGATGTTCGAAGAGATCCGCGGACGCATCCGGATCGATCGGGAAAGTGTCGTCGAAGCAGTCATGGCCGCTGGCGCCATCATGCAGGATCGCCGCATTCGATCCCTCGACATGAACCCGCTGATCGCGGATGCCGAGGGTCTGGTCGCGGTGGACGCACTGGTCGAGGAATGCGTGGCGAGCTGATCGCACAGCCAAAGCACGGCACACGTCATGTTGAACAACGTCGCATGTCGTCACTTGCGGGTGGAAAGCCACATCACGGGTTGCGCGGCGCGATGATCGGTCCGGTCTCTCCCTGCGAAAGCTTCGCCGCCAGCCTCCCGGCTACCGAGGCGCGGCCTGCATGATGTGGCTCGATAATCTTTCACCATGGTGGATTCGCGCCACCAGCCCCTTGCCGGCCTTTCCGGCATAACGACCCTCGTATGCGCACGGGCTGTGAGTTGCGAGTCAGGTCCAGGAGCCTCGTATGATGAAGCCGCAGAACTTTCTGAAAACTCGGGAGTTGTCATACCGCGAAATACGGCAGCCGCAGAATCGTGAAGGGCTCCGGGCGCTTCGATCAGCAAAGACTGGCCCGTTCGGCATGACATCCCCTGACCCGTCGCGCCCGATGCCGACAGGTGCCGGGCAGGGCATGGGCTGTCGCTCACGCGCAAGCCACGACTTGCATTGCACAGCAACCGGGCAGGATTCCGATGAGCCGGAACAACCACGACGAAACGCATGATCGCGTCCCTGCGGCAGAGGATCAGGCCGCGCAGGAGCAAGCCGGCAATCGTTCGCAGAGCGATCGCCCCGCGCAACGTCATTCCGGCCATGATGGTGGCGATCATGACAATGGCTCTCATGATCATTCCGGACACGAGCAGATGTTCCGGCGCAGGTTCTGGATCAGTCTCGCCCTGTCGATTCCCGTTCTCCTGACCAGCGAGATGCTGCAGGGATGGCTCGGCTTCAGCCTGCCGCCATTCCCGGGTGACGGCTGGGTCGGCCCGGTTTTCTCGACGATCGTCTTCGTCGTTGGCGGGTTGCCGTTCCTCCAGATGGCCTGGTCGGAGCTGCGCGCGCGCAAACCCGGCATGATGGCGCTGATCTCGCTCGCGATCACGGTTGCGTTCGTTTTCAGCATGGCGACCGTGTTCGTGCTTAAGGGCGAGGCCTTCTTCTGGGAACTGGTGACGCTGATCGACGTCATGCTGCTCGGGCACTGGATCGAAAGGCGCAGTGTGCGCCAGGCATCGGGCGCGCTCGACAAGCTGGCACAGCTTCTCCCCGACAAGGCGAAACGTCTGGGCGAAGACGGCAAGACCGAAGAGATCCCCGTCTCCGAACTGCGCGAAGGCGATTTGGTGCTCGTGCGCCCCGGTGCCAGTATTCCGGTCGATGGCTCCATCAGCGAGGGGGAATCCGAGGTCGACGAGGCCATGATCACGGGGGAATCCCGGCCCGTTCCCAGGAAATCCGGCGATGACGTCGTGGGTGGAACCGTCAATGGGGACGGCAGCTTGCGGATCGAAGTGGGGGCCGTCGGCGACGAGACGACGCTGGCGGGGATCATGAAGCTCGTGGAGGAAGCGCAAGAGGCCAAGTCTCGCGGCCAGATGCTGGCCGATCGCGCCGCCGCAGCCTTGTTCTATGTCGCGATCGGCGTCGCAGTGCTGACGGCGATCGCCTGGTGGTTCGTGCTCGGCTGGGATATTTCGATCCTGCGGCGGGTGGCCACCGTCCTTGTCATCGCCTGTCCGCATGCACTGGGGCTGGCCGTGCCGCTCGTCCTCGCCAACACGACCGCGATGGGCGCCAAGGCCGGCATCCTCGTGCATGACCGCATGGCGCTGGAGGAAGCGCGGACGCTCGACACCATCGTCTTCGACAAGACCGGCACGCTGACCGAAGGCGAGCATTCCCTGGTCGCCATCGAAACCGCCGAGGATCTGGATCGGAACCGGGCTGTCGCGCTGGCGGCGGCCGTAGAGGGCGATTCCGAGCACATGATCGCCCGCGCCTTGCGCCGCGCCGCCGAGGAGGAAGAACGCGACGTGCCACGCGCCTCGGGCTTCGAGGCGAGCAAGGGGCGCGGCGTGCGCGCCGAAATCGATGGCACCCAATGGCGTGTCGGCGGCCCCAACATGCTGGACGGGCTCGATCTGGAGCCAGGCGAGACACTTTACAGCTTCGCGCAGGACCAGGGCGAGAAGGGGCATACGGTCGTCTATCTCGTCCGGAACGAGGCCGTCCTCGCCGCATTCGCCATGGCCGATCGCCCCCGCGAGGACAGCCGGGAAGCCGTGCAGCGGTTGCGCGAGGAAGGCATCAGCGTCGTGATGATGACCGGCGACAGCGAGGATGTGGCCCGTGCGGTCGCGGAGGATCTGGGCATCGAGGAATGGTTTGCCGGCGTGCTGCCCGAAAACAAGGATGACCGGATTCGCGCGCTTCAGGAGCAGGGCCGCAAGGTTGCGATGGTCGGGGACGGCATCAACGACGCCCCTGCCCTCAGCCGTGCCGATGTCGGCATCGCGATCGGCAGCGGAACGGATGTCGCGGTTCAGTCGGCCGGGATCATTCTCGTCAGGAGCCAGCCCTTCGATGTCGTGCGGATCCTGCGCCTGAGCCGGCTCAACCGCCGCAAGATGGTACAGAACCTGTGGCTGGCGGCCGGGTACAACATCCTCGCCCTCCCCGCCGCTGCCGGCGTCCTGGCACCATGGGGTATCGTCCTGTCACCAGCCGTCGGTGCCCTGTTCATGAGCGCCAGCACGGTCGTCGTCGCCATCAACGCCCAGCTCATGCGCCGCACGAAGATCTGACGCGGCAGCGGGAAAGACCTGCGCGGATCATTGCCGCCTCGCCGGCTCAATCGCAGTTGTTATGGCGACGCCACATCTGCGGATCATGGCCTTCCGGCACCTGCGCACACGGATCCGAACCATATCCGCGCAGGCGATTATAGGTGGCAATCTGCTCTTCAGTCAGAAGCGGCGGCGTCGACAAATGACGCGACAGATGCACGAAACGCAGTTCGGCACGGACCGTTTCGGCGTTTTCGATCAATTCACGCAACGTATCCTCATCAAGGTCATCATTGCGAAACGCATCCTCGATCGCCATCTCCGCGTCGATCAGTTGCTCACCGAGAAGACGTGCTTCAGCCTGCATTGCCTCGAAGATCGCCTCGATTGC
This sequence comes from Saliniramus fredricksonii, assembly GCF_900094735.1. Classification (NCBI taxonomy): domain Bacteria; kingdom Pseudomonadati; phylum Pseudomonadota; class Alphaproteobacteria; order Hyphomicrobiales; family Salinarimonadaceae; genus Saliniramus; species Saliniramus fredricksonii. Next base: position 630,044 of record NZ_FMBM01000001.1, on the reverse strand, counting down.
CGTCACCTGTTCTCCCGAGAGGCCGATTTCGTCGCGCAGCTCAAGCAGATGAGCCGGCCCGGGGACCCCGTTGAGTTCCGCCGAGAGCGCCAGGCCCCAGCCTCCACCGCGGCGCAATTCCTCGATATCGGTTTCCGACAGGCTCTTGATCTCCCGCGTTTCCATCCCGGCATAAGGGGAATGCCCCCCGTGCTGGGCCGATGCAGCAAACGGAATGGCCAGGGCGCCGAGCAGAATCGCAACGCGAAGCATGGTGTACCTCCAGGTCAATCTGATGGCGTTCTATCCCTTGCGCACTTTCACGCGTATGATCAGGATCATGTCACGCATTCTCGACCAGGTTTTCTCCGAAGCCCGGACGCAGGCGCTTCCAGCCGGCCAGAGGCTTTTCCTTACCGGTGATCCGGTGCAATCAATCTTCCTGGTACGTGCGGGCCGGATTGTTCTCGTTCGTCGAAATCGCGAGAGCGGCGCACCGCTCTTCCTGCACATTGCCGGCCCGGGCATGATGCTGGCGGAGGCGTCGGTCTGGTCGCCGGCCTATCATTGTGATGCGCAGGCGCTCGACGATGCCGAAGTCGCGGTCATCCCCCGACGCTGGTTCCGGACCGAAATGACACGCAATTCCGAGCTGGCAAACGCGTTTGCGATGGACCTCGCGCATGCCCTTCAGGGCGCACGTTTGAAAGCGGAAATCCGTTCACTTCCGCGTCTGGCGGATCGCCTCGACGCCTGGTTGGCGGAGGGCAACGCCTTTCCCGAGCGCGGTCGATTGCAGGAGCTGGCTGCGGAACTCGGGGTCACCCGCGAAGCGCTCTACCGGGAGATGGCCAGAAGGCGCAAGAAGCCGGCAGGCCGATCCTGACTGAACGCGCCCCGCCTCCAGAGAAAATCGCGCACTCCGATCAGGCCTTGTTCCCGAGATCATACCGATATTTCAATGGCATGATCGTCCGCATCGGTGCGTGGACAGGCTGGCCGTTTCATACGCTTGCGCGTGTCTCCGGGATCACCACAGTCACCGCGCCAACGCGGCTGAACATGGTCTTGCGGTTCCACCAGACCACGATCACCGCCACGCCGACCAGGATCCACGTGTCCCAGGGCTGTGCATCGGGCCAGAAAGGGTTGATCAGCTGCCAGTGGAACAGGACCGGCCAGAGCAGGCTGCCCCGCATATGGTTGAAGATCGGCGTGATCAGAACCGCGAGTATGACGTTGCCGATGAAGAAGGGCAGGAAGTTCCAGTTGGCGAAGACCACGCCGGCAAGGAAGAAGGCCGGCAGATGCCACA